>NZ_JBWKMU010000017.1:0-164553 GCF_059415205.1 Acidovorax sp. GW821-FHT10E03
CCCCCCCTCCGCCTGCACCCGGCACCCAAGCGCCGGCGGCGCCGGCCCGCCGCCGGGCGCCCCCGCCGCCCCGGCGGGCCAGCGAGCGCATCGCCCACCTGCAGGACCTGGCCAGCATCGCCCGCCGCCTGCGCGAGGAGCACGCGCGCGCCGAGGCCGACGAAAAGGTCCGCCGCGAGGCCGCCGCGCGCCTGGAGGCCGAGCGCCACCTCTTCAGCCGCAGCGTAGGCCCCGTCACGCCGCTGCGCAGCCCCAACGTGGCACGCCTGCGCCGCCACAAGCCGCCACCGCTGCCCGTGCAGCACTGGCTGGACGAAGAGCGCGTGCTGGTCGAATCCATCAGCGACGACTTCGACGTGAGCACCCTGCTCGACACCGACGACCAGCTGAGTTTTCGCCGCCCCGGCATCGGCGTGGAAATCACGCGCCGCCTGCGCTCGGGCCACTGGAGCATCCAGCGCCAGCTGGACCTGCACGGCCTGCGCGTGGACGAGGCGCGCGAGGCACTGGGCGAATTCATCCGCCACGCCCACAAGGCTGGCCTGCGCTGCGTGCGCGTGGTGCATGGCAAGGGCCTGGGCTCTCCGGGCAAGAGTCCGGTGCTCAAGAGCCGCGTGCAGCGCTGGCTGGTGCAAAAAAGCGAAGTGCTGGCCTTCGTGCAGGCCCGGCCCATCGACGGCGGCGCGGGCGCGCTGGTGGTGCTGCTGCAGCCCGTGCATCCACGCCAGCGCTAGGCACGCGCAGCCCAGATCGCCCCGCTCCGCCCTGCGCACCTGGAGAGCCGGGCAGCCTGCCGTGTTGCCGACGCCCGCCGCGACGGCCGCTACCACAGCCGCTGCAACGGTTGTGGCGATGCACCCTGCCTCACGCCGTCTTGGTGCGTCCCGCGGGCGCCAGCCCCCGCATCTCCAGCCGCACGCCCAAGCCCTTGAGCTCCTCGCTTTTGCGCAACTGCAAGTGGCCCCCATAGGCCTGCGCGATCTGGCTGGCAATCGCCAGGCCCAGCCCGCTGCCCTGCACGGACTCGTCAAAACGCACACCGCGCTGGCCCGCCGCCAGCAGTTGTGCGGGCGTCATGCCGGGGCCATCGTCTTCGATGTCCAGGCACAGGTTGGCATGTTCTGCGCCACCTTGCGCCGACACAGACACCGACAGCTTCAGCCGCACCCGCGAGGCGGCCCACTTGCCCGCGTTGTCCAGCAGGTTGCCCAGCACCTCCTCCAGGTCGGCGCGTTCTCCGCGCCAGTGCAGCGGGCCTTGGGTATCGTCTGCCAGCATCCAGTCCAACCCCTGCGCGGCGTGCAGGCGCTCCATCATGCGCAGCAGCTGGGCCACGCAGTCGCGCACGTCCACGGCCTGGCCGGTGCTGCCGGGGTGGGCGTGCAGCGCATCGCTCAAGGTGCGGGCCTGGTAGCGGTCCACCAGCTGGGCCATGGCCTCGACCTGGCGCTGCACCTCGCTGCTGGGCACCTGCGGCTGCGCGCTGGCCTGTGCGCTCAGCAGGGCCAGAGGCTTCTTGAGCGCGTGGTTCAGGTCCACCGCATGGGCCCGCGCGCGGGCCACCACGTGCGCGTTGTGCGCCAGCAGGCCTGCCAGCTCGTTCTGCAGGGGCTGCAGGTCGCGCCCCGTGGGGGCGGCCAGGTGCCGCGCCACATCGGGCCCCGCGCCCTGCGGCGCGCGCAGGGCGCCCAGCATGACCTCCAGCCGGCGCAGCGGGGCCAGCCCCACCCGCACCTGCAGCCACGCCAAACCGCCGGTGAGCAGCATCAGCACCAGCCCGGCCACCACCAGCGTGCGGTCGATCTGCCGCATGCTGCTGTGCAACTGCGCGGCCGGGCCGTAGACCGCCAGCATGACCTGCACCGGGGGCTGGCCCAGGCCGACTGGCTGGGTCAGCGACAGCAGGGGTTCTTGCAGCGGCCCCGTGGCCCGGTGCAGCGTGGCCGAGCCGGTGGTGGGCAGGGCCTCGGTCGGCAGGCTGTCCATGTCCCACAGCGAACGCGAACGCAGCACATCGCTGCCCGCCTGCGCGCGCCAGTACCAACCGGCGTAGATGGCGCTGAACTCATCGGCGCCGCCGGTGGACTCCCGCAAGCCGCCTTGGGGCCCCAGGTGCAGCCGCGCACCCACGCGCTGGGCCTTGTCGCGCAGCACCTGCTCGAAGCTGGCCAGCAGGCTCTGGTGCATCTGCACGCGCAGCCACAGCCCCCCGGCGCCCACCAGCAGCAGCATGGGGACCAGCGCCAGCAGCGCAATGCGCGTGGCCATGGGCCACTGGGCCAGCGCCAGCGCCCACGCGGCGCCGCTGTGTGCCCGGGCCGGTGCAGGCGGCCCAGGCGGTGCGGGCGGCCCAGGCGGCGTGGCGGGGTCGATCCGCATCAGCCCGCCACGTCGGACGCCACGAGGCGAAAGCCCTGGCCGCGCTCGGTCACCAGCTGCGGCGCGCCGTTCAACTTGCGGCGGATGCGGCCGATCAGCACGTCCAGCGTGTTGGAGTCCGGGTCGAGGTCACGCGCATACACATGCTCGCTGATGTCGGCGCGAGTGAGCAGCTTGCCCGGGTGGTGCATGAAATACGCCAGGATCTTGTGCTCCTGCGCTGTGAGCTGCAGGCTCTGGCCCTGCAGCGAAAAGCGGCCCTGCACCACGTCGTACTCCAGCGGGCCGGCCGTCAGCACGGCGGCGGCCGACCCGGCCGTGCGGCGCAGCATGGCGCGCAGGCGCAGCACCACCTCGTCCATCAGGAAGGGCTTGGTCAAATAGTCGTCGGCCCCGGCATTGAAGCCCGCCACCTTGTCGCTCCAGCGGTTGCGCGCGGTGAGCACCAGCACCGGCCAGCCGCGGCCCGCGTCGCGCCAGTCGCGCAGCACGCTCAGGCCGTCCTTGAGCGGCAGGCCCAGGTCCAGCACGGCGGCGCTGTAGGCCTCGGCACTGCCGGCAAAGGACGCGGCCTCGCCGTCGTGCTCCACATCCACCGCGAATCCCGCCGCCTCCAGCGCCACGCGCAGTTGCTGCGCCAGCGCCACATCATCTTCCACCACCAGGATGCGCATCAGTCGTCCACCTTCTGCCGCGTGACTTCCAGGCTCACGGCGTCCACTTCGAGCTCCAGCTTGAAGCCGTTGGGTTGCTGCAGCTCCACGCTGTAATACGGGCGGCGGCGGTGGTCCGTCTCCAGCTCCACCTCCAGCACCAGGCCCGAAAAGCGCGGCCGCAAGGATTCGAGCATCACGGCCATGGACTTGGGAGCCGCGGGCGTGCCCGCCGTTTGCGGCGGGGTCAGCACCTCGCCCGTGTTCACATCCACCAGCAGCTTCATCTCGCCGGCGGGCCGGTCCGAGAGCTTGACCTCGTACACCGCCTTGCCTTGCGCGTCGCGCTCGAACTCGGCGTTCACCACGCGCGATCCGTAGCGCTGCTCCAGCTGCTGGATGTAGCGGGCCATCTGCGCCAGGCCCACAGGCTGCGTGGGCCAGTCGCGCTCCTGCGCCACGACACTGCCCGTGGCCGCATCCACCAGCACCTCGTGCTTGGTGCCGCGGGCGTCGATGATCTTGATCTCGTAGCGCAGCTCGCCCTTGCGGCCGTGCTTGGTCTCCACGTCGATGACGCGCCCGCCGTACTGGCGGCTCATGTCCGCAATGATGCTGTTGAGCGGCTTGAGCTGCCCGCTCTGCACGCCGCGCCGCGCCACGTCCTGCTCGGCGGCGGGGGCCTGCGCGCAGGCCAGCGCCACCGCAGCGCAGGCCGCAGCCCGCACGATGGTTCGCAAGCTGATATCTGTCATCGCGCGATTATTGCGGAGGCCATTAAACGGTCCATGAACGGACGCTTCACGGTGGGTTTAGGAACGGTTGCGCACACTGCCTCCCAGTTCTTCACAACCACTGCCACACCGAAAGGAAGCACCATGAAAAAGACCGTTCTGACCCTGGCCTTCGCAACCGCCGCCGCGGCCTCCGCCCTGCCCTCCATGGCCTGGGCCATGGGCGCCCAGGAGGCCGTCAACGTGATGGCCAAGAACCACTACGTGGCGCCGCACGACCTGCAAAAGCAATACGGCTACTGGACCGCCGAGGCCGTCTCCAACGACGGGGTGCGCGCCACCGTGCTGGTCAACGATGCCAACGGCAGCTTCACCGCCGTGCGCAAGGGCGACATCGGCACCGCCCTGCCCAGCGTGGAACGGGTGGCGCAGCAGGTGCGCGCCACCGGCTACAGCTTTGTGTACGACGTGGAGCTGGACGACGGCTTCTGGCAGGCCAAGGCCCGCCAGTCCGTGACCAACCGCGAGAAGGTCGAGTTCGTGCTGCACCCCGTGACGCTGGAGGTATTGAGCCAGGTGGGCCGCAGCGGCGGAACCGTGAACGGCCAGCCCGTGCTCAGCGCCGACCAGGTCGTGACAGCCCTGCAGCAGGCCGGCTACACCCGCGTGCGCGGTGTCGAATACGAAGACGGCTACTGGGAAGCCGAGGCGACCAACACAGCCAACCTGGCGGTGGAGCTGCGGGTGGACGCCGTGACCGGGACCGTGCTGCGCGAACAGCTGGACGATTGAGCGGCCGGCGGCTGCCCTGCGCCAGGGTGCTGAAGCAACCCACAAAAAAAGGCACCGGGCCCCGGCATGCCCAGGCAGCCGGTCCAGGTGTCTTTTCAGGGCCGTTGGCGGCGGGCACGCCGAGCGTGCCGCGCACCGGCTTTACTTGGACAAATCGACCGCGTACTTCGACGTGCCCTTGCTCGAGCCGTCGTCCGCTGCCAGCAACGACACATTGGCCAGGCCTGCCGCCTGCGCCACGGCGAGCGCATTGCCGCCCGAGCTGAACACCACCGGCCCCGCCACGCTGGCCTTGGCAAAGCGCCAGCTCTTGGCCGCGCCGTTGGCACTGCGCGTCACCGCCGGGTTCTTGCGGATGTAGTCGATCACCACGTCCCGGTTGGCGTCGGGCGAGGCCCAGATGGTGCCCGAGCCATCGAGCTTGTCGATGAAGCTCTTGCCGCTAGTGGCGCGGTAGTTGTTGGTGGCGATCACGAACTCCTGCGCCACGTCGATGGGCTTGCCCAGGTAGGTCAGGTTCCTGATGCGGCTGCCCACGGGCTTCGTCACGTCGATCTCGTACTGCACATCTGTCGTGGTGAACATGTCGAAGTTGTAGCCCGGGAAGGTGCTGATGAGCTGCTGCTCGCCGGTCTTGACGGGGTCGATCTGGTTGAAGCGCTTGGCAGCCGCCTCCAGCCAGTTCTTGATGTCGCCACCGTTGACCTTCACCGCGTACACCGTGTTGGGATACAGGTACAGGTCGGCCGCGTTGTTGATGGCCAGCGGGCCCACGGCCACGTCGGTGTAGTCGGCGCCGCCCTGGAAGCCGCTCTTGAACGGCGCGCTCACCGACAGCACCGGCAGTTGTGCATACTGCGGCAGGCTGGCCTTGATGTAAGCGGCCACATAGGCCTGCTGCGCCTGGTTCACGATCTGGATCGCGCCCGGGTCGCCCACGTCGGCGAACAGCGTGCTCATGCGGAAGTCGGTCTGGCCGATGGGCGTCTTCACGTACTGGATGGCGGCCTGGTGCTGCGTCTCGACGAGCGGCGCCACGCTGGCATCTGCGTCCACCGTCACCGTGGCGCCCGCGGCGTTCTTGGACTGGATGTTGCGCAGCTCGGACTTGCTGGCCGACTTGTTGACCACCCACTTGGCCCCGTCCCACTGCAGCGCCAGTTGCACCACGCCCAGGGCCTTGCCCCAGGAGCTGGCCATCACGGCCGGCACGCCGTTCACCGTACCCGCCTTGTGGTCCACGCCGGCCATGTTGAAGCCCGGCGTGGCGGCGGTGTCGGGGAACACGCCATGCTGGTGGCCCATCACCATCGCGTCGATGCCGGCCACCTTGGAAAGGTACAGGCCCGGGTTCTCCATAGTGGGCGAATACGCCGCGCTGTCCATGCCGCCGTGCAGCAGCGCGATCACGATGTCGGCGCCCTTGGCGCGCAGCTCGGGCACGTACTTCGTCGCGGCCTCGACCGCGCCTTGCGTGGTGACCTTGCCTTCGAGGTAGCGCTTGTCCCAGTTCATGATGCCCGGCGTGGTGAAACCGATCACGCCCACCTTGATGGGCAGCTTCACCTCCTTGCCGTCCGCGCCCTTGGCCACCAGCGTGCGCTCGAGCACCGTGTAGGGCTGCACCAGCGGCTTCTGGGTCTTGTTGCTGGTCACGTTGGCCAGCACCATCGGAAAGCCCGCGCCCGCGCACTTCCTGGCGGCATCCACACCGTCCACCTCCAGCCCGCCGCCCAGCACCTGGTTCAGGAACGGCAGGCCGTAGTTGAACTCGTGGTTGCCCAGCGTGCCGGCGTCAAAGCCTAAAGCGCCCATCGCCTTGTACATGGACAGCTGCTGCGTGCACGGGATGGGGCTGATGGTGGCTTCATAGTCGGCCAGCGCCGTGCCCTGGATGGTGTCGCCGTTGTCCACCAGCAGGGTGTTGGCAAACTCCTTGCGCGCCGCGCGCACCAGTGTGGCGGTGCGCTCGAAGCCGTAGCTCTTGTCCTCGGCCAGCTTGAAGTAGTCGTAGCTGCGCACGTTGAAGTGCAGGTCGGTGGTCTCCAGCACGGCCAGCGTGGCCGTGGCGCCCGCGTTGTTGTTGCTGCCGCCGCCATCGCCGCCGCCACAGGCGGAGAGGGACGCGGCCAGGGCCAGCACGCTCAGCGTGGCGGTGCGGCGCGAATAGCAAGAAAACGGAAAGGAATCGGATTGGCTGCGAATGCGTTCAGACATGAACAAGGCCCAGGATGAAACAAAGGACCGAGTGTCTGGCGGGGGTTTGACAACGGTATGACGGCACGCGGCCGCCGCGCGTCCCACGGGGGTGTCAGCGCGGGGGGCGCCGTCGGCTCAGCAGGCCTTCCACCATCAGCAGCAGCAGCGCTGCGCGCAACTCGTCGTGGGTGTCGGTCACGGTGGTATGGGGGCCTCGCAGCACCCAGATGGCGCGGCCGCTGAAGTTGTAGTCGCTTCCCTGCAGGTGGCGCGCCAGAAGTTCGACCTGCTCGAAATCATCTGCCGAGACCGTGTGCGCGACGGTGATGGTGCTGCCCATGGGAACCCTCACATAACTTGCCTGTCAGCCCGCGCGTTCGTGCGCAACCCTGCCTGGTCCGTGGCCCCGGGTCGTGCGAGGACGCCAGCGCGCACAGGCCGGACCGCCCACGCTCTTGCACCGCGCTCTTGCACCACGCGCCGCAATGCGCCGCTGTGGCGGGGCTGCCGGTGCTTGCGGCGAGGAGGCCCAGCCCAGTGGTCTTCTGTGCAGCCCCAGCGTGCGCCGTTGGGCGCGCGCTGTATGTAGTCGTTTGCCGACAAAGCCTTACGACCTCCTGCGCCGCCGCACCCGGCACAAGGGATGGAGCCGCAGGGTTCGCGTCAGGCGATGCGGCGCACGTCGCCGTTGTGCGGTGAAGCACTCTCATGGAACAGGTCTTCAAGAAACTGGGCCAGTTCGTGCTCTTCCACGAAGTCGGGGACCACGAAGCCCGCGGGGGTGCGCTTGCCGTCGCCGCCCACGCGGTAGACCTGCCACAGCGGGCCCTCACGCCGCACTTCAACGATGCGGCCAAAGACATTGAAACGGGGATGGGCGGGGGGTGGTGTGTTTTCCATGGACTGCCTCGTGCCGGGTCTCGCGCCTATTCTCCGGCGATCTGCGGGTAGCCGTCGCAGATCACCACCCACGCGGCCTTGGAAGCCACGTGGATGTGCCTTTGCGGCGGCGCGTCAAAAGGGGTGTCGAGCGTGCCCAGGGGCACGGCCACGCTGTCCGCATGCACGCCTTCGCTGTGCCAGAGCAACGGCGAGCCGCAGGCCGAGCAGAACTGCCGCGTGACCCGCGGCGACGAGCGGTAGGCGCGCAGCAGCGCCTGCCCCTGCACGAAGCGGTGGTGCTCGCGGTGCACCGTGCCGTAGCTGGCGAACGCCGCGCCATGGGCCTTGCGGCACATCGAGCAGTGGCAGTGCGATGCGCTGCGCAGCGGCGCCGTGGTTTCGAAGCGCACGCCGCCGCACAGGCAGCTGCCCCGGTGGTGCACGACGGATTCGGTCATGGCCTGGGTTCTCCTTCGACGGGGTGCCTGGGTGGAGCACACGGCCGGGTCAGGCGCGCGGCGCCGCCGGCGTGGCCACGGAGGCGATCAGGTCCACCTCCACCGTCGCATTCTTGGGCAGTTGCAGCACCCCCACCGAGGTGCGGGTGTGGGCGCCCGCCTCGCCCAGCACGGCGAACAGGATTTCAGAGGCGCCGTCGGCCACCTCGCTTTGCTGCGTGAACCCGGGCGCCGACTGCACATACACGGTGATGCGCAGCACCGACTGCACGGCGTCCAGAGAGCCCAGCGCACGCTGCAGCAAGGCCAGGGCGCGCAGGGCGCACACCTTGGCCCCCGCCTGCGCCTGGGCCAGGGTGGCGCCGGCGCCGGCCGCCCCCGTGGCCACCACGGTATCGCCCACGCGGGGGATCTGCCCGCTCAGGTAGACGTGGTGGCCGTCGCGCACCAGGGGCACGTAGTTGCCCCCGATCTTGATCTCGCCGTCAAAGCTGTAGCCGAGGGCCTGGGCTTGTTCCTGAAAACGGGCGTCACGGGACATGAAAAAAAACCTCGCCGGGTGAAATGCCTCCACTATGCCACCCGGCAGGCAGCCCCTGGCGTTGCCAGGCCAGCGGGCGCGCCGCCCTCCGGGGGAAGGCGGCACAGATGCTTCACATATGCCGCGCGAACGGGTCCACCAGCGAGGCGATCGTCACGCCGGCCGGCTGGCCCACGCCCTGCGGGCGCCCTGCCGGCTCGGGGGCTGCGGTGACCGGTGCCACCTTCAGCGGCGACATGCGCCGGCCGTAGACGCGCTGCACGCGCTCTTGCAGCGTGGGGTGGGAATCGAGCCAGTGCTCCATCCTGCCGCCGCCTTCCACGTCCACCAGCAGCATGTGCTGCACCGAAGGATGGTTCAGGCCGCTGTGGCTGTGCTGTTCATAGCCGCGCGGGGTATCCCGGCGCTGGGCCATGACCTTGCGCAGCACGCCGCCCAGGCCGTCCTTGCTGCGCGTCCATTGCACGGCGCGCGCGTCGGCCAGGTACTCGCGCTGGCGCGACACGGCCGCCTTGAGCATGCGGCCGGTGATCCAGCCCGCGAAGCCCGCCAGCATGATGGCCGAGCCGAACCACCACGCCAGCCCCCGCCGCTCGCGCAGCGTGTCGCCGAAGTTGTAGACCAGCTCCAGTCCGAACACCATGCCCGCCAGCTGCATCTTCATGCGCGTGTCGCCTTCGTGCAGGTGCGAGAGCTCGTGGGCGACCATGCCCTGCATCTCCTCGCGGTTCAGGTAGTCGAGCGCGCCCTGCGTCACAGCGATCACGGCGTCGCTCTCGTCCCAGCCGGCGGCAAACGCGTTGATCGCATCGGTGCGCGGCATCACCATGATTTCGGGGCGCGGCATGTGGGCCGCGATGCAGAGTTCATCCACGATGTTGGACAGGCGCTGCTCGGCATGCGAGAGCGAAGGCCGCAACTCGCGCGCGCCCACGCGCCGGGCCAGCTTGACACCGCCCGCGCGCAGGTTGGAGGTCTCGACCCACCAGCCGCCCAGCACCAGCAGGAGCGAAACGCCCACGTTAGCCGCCAGAAAACCCTGCGGAAACGGCAACCGCCCCGGCAGCATGGCCGCCATCAGCAGCCAGGCCAGGGCCAGGGCCGCATGCACGGCGGCGATCAGCACCGCCACCGCCAGCGCAAAGCCCAGCAGCAGGCGGCGCGTTTCGCTGCGCGCGTCCGCCTGGTGGTCCCAGAATTTCATGGCCCCTCCCTGTATGAGACTTTCTCGCGCGGGACTTCAAGCGGCCCGCAGCCACGACAGGAGCTGCCGTGTTGCCCGCCAGCGCCCGGCGACCATTCGGCACGGCTTTGGCGGCCCGCGGGGCATGTACCCCGTCGGGCCTGCGCACCAGGCAGCTGCGAAGAAACCGGCCTAAGAGAAGCGAACCTGCGGCGCAGCGCGCTCTGCTTCGCTGCGCGTGGACTCGAGCATGGGCACGGTGGGAAAGCCCAGCAGGCGCGCCACGACCAGTTCAGGAAACTGCGCCGCCGCGTCGTTGAATTCCAGCGCCTGGTCGTTGTACGCCTGGCGCGCGAAGCCCAGGCGGTTTTCGGTGCTGGTCAACTCTTCGGACAGCGACTGCATGGTGGCGTCGGCCTTGAGTTCGGGATACGCCTCAGCCACTACCATCAGGCGTCCCAGGCTGCTGCCCAGCATGCCCTCGGCGGCTGCGAGCGCGCCCATGGCGTTGGCGCTGCCAGGCTCTGCCCGCACGGCGGCCGCAGCACCCTGCGCCTGGCCGCGCGCCTGGATGACGGCTTCGAGCGTGGCGGCCTCGTGGCTGAGGTAGCCCTTGGCGACTTCGACCAGGTTGGGCACCAGGTCATGGCGGCGCTTGAGCTGCACGTCGATCTGGCCGAACGCGTTGGCAATGCGGTTGCGCAGCTGCACCAGCCGGTTGTACACAGTGACGGCCCACACCGCCAGCACGGCGACCAGTCCCAGAACGATCCAAGCAGTAGCTGACATGTCCCACCCTCCTTGTTGTGAATTGAATGAATGGATGATGGGCGCATCTTAGTGGCGCGCCTGGCCCAAAGGCTTCATACATTTCAGCGGGTAGGGATTTAAGCATCAAAACAGCCTGCAACGCTTTACCCCCAAACGCTAGCAGCTATCAAAAACAGAGCAATCGATGCTATGAGCGCACACCGGGCCCATCCACAGGCTGCGAGGGACACGGCCCAGCCGCTCAAGGGTTGCCACCCCACCCCACAGCCTGCAAAGACAGCAGCCCCGCCAGTGCACCCGTGGATCTGGCTTTGCCAGTCCACCGGGTGCGTCCCCCTTGAGGGGGAGGCGGCGTAGCCGCTCAGGGGGTGCCCCGATTCCTCATCCAGTCGGCCGTCCCCATGAAGCTTTCCTTCAAGCGGGCGCGCAGAGCATCGGGCACGCCCGTCTCGCCCATGGCCTGGTCCATGCAGGCCACCCACTGGTCGCGCTCCTGGATGCCGATGGAAAACGGTATGTGCCGCATGCGCAGTCGCGGGTGGCCGAAGCGGCTTTGGTAGTGGTCAGGTCCACCCAGCCAGCCGCACAAGAACCAGAAGAGTTTTTGCCGCGCCTGCACGAGGTCGCTGCCGTGGGCTGCACGCAGTTCGGCGTAACCGGGCTCCAGATCCATCAGGTCGTAGAAGCGTTCGGTGAGGGCGTGCACGCGGTCTTCGCCACCGATCCAGTCGAAGGGGGTGGTTGCGGTGGCGGTTTCTGCGCCGGCGCCGGTGTCTTTGGGAACGTCGGAATTCATATAAAAAACTGGCCCCAGCGCTTTCCTATAAAGCGCTGGAAGCTATCAAATGAGTAGCAATCGACACGCAGCCTATTCCGCCGAACGGCGCAGCGTGTCCACCACGGGGCGCACCAGCACCTCGCGCAGGCCCCACCAGCCCGCGGCCAGCGCCAGCACCGCACCCGCCACGGCGCCCGCCAGGGGCACCCAGGGCGCGGCCGTCCAGGTGAAGTCGAACACGAAGCGCGCCAGCGCCCAGCCCACGCCCACGGCCACGGCGCTGGCCAGGAAGCCCGCGAGCAGGCCCACGCCCACCAGCTCGGCGCGCTGCACCTGCCGCAGCAGGCTGGCGCGCGCGCCCACGGCGCGCATGATGGCGTACTCGCGGGCGCGCTCCTCGCGCGTGGCGGTGACGGCCGCGAACAGCACCACCAGCCCGGCGGCCAGCGTGAAGGCAAACAGGAATTCCACCGCGCGGATCACCTGGTCCAGCACGCGCTGCACCTGGGTGATGGTGGCGCCCATGTCCACGTTGGTGATGTTGGGAAACTGGCGCACCAGGGCGTTGTCGAAGCCGTTGGTCTCGGGGGCGCGGTACGCCGCCAGGTAGGTGACCGGCACGTCCTTGACGCTGGCCACGGGGTACATCACGAAGAAGTTGGCCCGCATCGACCCCCAGTCCACCTTGCGCAGGCTGGTGATGCGCGCCTCGTTCTGCACGCCGCCCATGTCGAACAGCAGCCGGTCGCCCATCTGCAGGCCCAGGGTCTCGGCAATTCCCTCCTCGACGCTGATGGCACCTTCCTCGCCCTGGCGCCACTGGCCGGCCACGATCTGGTTGTGGGGGGGTGGTTCGGTGGCGTTGGAAAGGTTGAACTCCCGGTCGACGAGGCGCTTGGCGCGGTCGTCGGTATAGCTGTCGGGGCCCACGGGCTTGCCGTTCACGGCCAGCAGGCGGCCACGGATCATGGGATACCAGTCGTACCGGGCCACGCCGCCGTCCTTGAGGGCCTGCTGGAACGCATCGGACTGGTCGGGCATCACGTTGATGACGAAGCGGTTGGGCGCATCGGGGGGCGTGGCCTTGCGCCAGCTGTCCACCAGGTCGGTGCGCAGCAGCACCAGCAGCACCAGCGCCAGCAGGCCCACGGCCAGGCTGCTCACCTGCACCACGGCGTAGGCGGGGCGCGCGGAGATCTGCCGCGTGGCCAGCACCAGCCAGCGCGGGGCGGTGGCCTCGTTCACGCTCTTGCGCAGCAGCTTCACCGCCACCCACGACAGCCCCGCAAACAGGGCCACCGCGCCGGCAAAGCCGCCCACGGCAATCAGCCCCAGCTTGATGTCGCTGCTGACCGTCAGCAGCAAGGCCGCGAAACCGGCGATGCCGATGCCCAGCACCGCCAGCGACGCGGGCTTGAGCCCGCCCACGTCGCGCCGGATCACGCGCAGGGGCGGCACCTGGGCCAGCTGCAGCACGGGCGGCAGGCCGAAGGCGAACAGCAGCGTGAGCCCCATGCCCAGGCCAAATGCCACGGGCCACAGGCTGGGCGGCGGCAGGGCTGACTCGACCAGCCCCGCGAGCAGCAGCACGAAGGCATAGTGCACCAGATAGCCCAGCGCCACGCCCAGCGAACTGGCGAACAGGCCCACGAGAGCGAATTCGGCCGTGTAGGCACCCGCGATGGTGCGCTGGCTCTGCCCCAGCACCCGCAGCATGGCCGAGGCATCCAGGTGCTCTGCCGCGAAACCGCGCGCGGCCAGCGCCACGGCCACGGCCGACAGCAGCGCCGCGAGCAGCGCCACGAGGCTCAGGAACTTCTGCGCGCGGTCCAGCGTCTGGCGCATCTCGGGGCGGCCGCTTTCGAGGGATTCCACCCGCACCCCGTGCACCTCGGGCTTCTTGGCCTCCGCCACGGCCCATTCGCTGAAGGCCTTGACCGCGGGGCCCGGCCCGATGACGGCGAAGCGGTAGGTGAGGCGGCTGGCCGGCTGCACCAGGCCGGTGGCGGGCAGGTCGGCATCGTTCACCATCACGCGCGGGGCAAAGCTCATGAAGCCCGCGCCCCGGTCGGGCTCGATGACGATGATGCGCGCGATGCGCAGCTGCGCATCGCCCAGCAACAGCATGTCGCCCATGGCCAGGTTCAGCGATTCGAGCAGGGGAGCATCCACCCACGCCTCGCCCCGGGCAGGGATGTCGCGGGTGGGCTGGTCGAGCGCCCCCGGCGCGTCAGCCACCTTGAGGCTGCCGCGCAGCGGGTAGCCCGGCGGCACGCTCTTGAGGGCCACCAGCTTGCTGGCACCACCCTGCGCATCGCTGGCCCGGCCCATGGTGGGAAAGCCCACCGTGGTGACCGCCTGCAAGCCCAGGGCCGCGGCCCGCTCGACGAACGCCGCTGGCGTGGGGTTGTCGCTGGCCACCACGGCATCGCCGCCCAGCAGCTGCAGCGCATCGCGCTGCAGGCCGCCCTGAAGGCGGTCGGCGAAAAACCCCACGGACGTGAGCGCCGCCACCGCCAGCGTGACCGCCACGATGAGCAGGCGCAGTTCGCCCGCGCGCAGGTCGCGGGCCAGGGTGCGCCAGCCAAGGCGCAGAAAAGACAGGTTCATGGCACGGAACCTTAGCGCAAACGGAGCGCTCTGGCGCTGTTCAGGGCTTTGTGTCGCCGGCCGCCGGCGCCGCGCCACCGGCCCCCCCCGCATCCAGGCGCGCTTGCAGCGCCTCCAGCACGGGCTGGATCTGTGTGCCCACGTGGATCTGGGGGTTGGAGAATCCGTCGGTCTTGCCGGCCTCCACCTCGCGCTGCGCGATCAGCGGCACGGCCTTGGCAAAGGCCTCGGTGAATGAATGGGTCTGGCGCAGTTGCTCGTTGAACACCGCGCGGCCGAAGAACGTGAGCTCGGACCGCATGCCGCAGCCATACGATGTGTGGGTGGCGTCGGCGGCCGTCATGATAAGCGTGCCATCGGTGGCCAGGGGACCGATCCAGCCGCCGGAGTAGCAGGCCGACACCGCGATCACGCGGTGGCGAATGCCGGCTTCATCCAGCGCGGCGCGCAGCATTTCCGGCGTGACGGGCTGCACCTGCAGCGGCCCGTGCGATGCCGCCAGCTCGTGGTTGCGCGCGCCGTGCGAGGTCATGTAGATCACCAGCAGGTCATGGTCGCGGTCCATGCGCGCACCCAGGGCCGAAATGGCGCGCTGCAGGTTCTGCGGCGTCGCCCAGACGTGGGTGTCGGCGGTCTCGGCATGGTTGAGCAGATGGATCACGCGGCCGTGCGCGTCGAACCGTTCCTGCAGCAGCGTGCTGACCATGGTGCTTTCGCGCCGGAACACGTTCTCTTCGGCATAGGGAGCGAACACGAGGCCGTAGACATCCACCACCCCGTCCCGCTGGGCCGCCAGCGCTTGCACCTGGCGCTCCCACAGCGCCTGCTGCGCCTCGAACACCGGCTGCGACAGGGTCAGCTGCGCGGGTTCGGGGCCCTCCTCGGCGGCCTGCGCCGCCGCCAGGGCCGCACCGTCCAGCTCCCAGGGCTGGTCCTGGAACTGCCACATGCCCACCCCGATGACCGCCGCCATCGACACCGCGAACACCGCCGTGCGCAGGCGCGAGCGGATGAAGCGCGCGCTCACCACGACCAGCGCCGCCAGAACCCACGCCGTCAGCACCCCGTAGGCGGTCCAGAAAACGATTCCGGCCGTGTTTCCGACCCACAGCGCGGGCCGGTGGACGGTGGCGCCCAGCAGGGCATACAGCAGGAGCAGGGGCACCAGCGGAGCCCACGCCGACAACACATACCAGGCGGCGAGCCCGCCCGATGGCGCACCCTCCGGGGTCGGCGCGCCGGCCGCAAGGCGCTGCGCGGGTGCCATGGCCCACCAGGCCAGCCACAGAAGCGCCAGGCCGCTCCACATCGGCGCGAGCCAGCCCCGCAGGCTGAACTGGGCGGGCCCTGCCACCTGGAACCGCGCCGCCCCCACCAGCAGCGCGCCGCCGAGCAGCACCAGAACGATCAATTGCCACGGGGTGGGAACCGCGGCCCCCGTGCGGGGCGGCAGGAACAGCGTGGCCCGCAGGCCCTCGCGGACCCAGGCTCCCAGGGGCAGGCGAAGAGGGGCAGGCGCCCCGGCCGAGGCCGCCGCCGGCGCAGTGGCGGGCGCACCGGGGGGCAGCCCCTCATCCAGCGGGATTTCGATCTTGGCGGGTTCGGGGGCCCACTGGCTCGGTTGGGTATCGGCCCAGGCGCCCTTGGCGTTCAGGTCTTGCATGCGCGCATCATGCCACCGCGGGATGACGGCCCGGGGGCCGGGGAACATGCGCAGGGGAACCGGGGCGGACCGCCGCGGGATACCCCCGAAAGTGCCTCTCAGGCCGCGCTGGCGGACGCCGCCGGCGCCATGGCAGGCACCCGCGCCAGTTCAGGCTGCAGCACCAGCCGGTGCACCCCGCTGTAGCAGACGAAGCGGCGGTTGGTGGCGCGCCCGATGGCGCACAGGCCCAGCTGCTGGGCCACGGCATGGCCCATCTGCGTCATGCCGCTGCGCGACACCACGATGGGCACGCCCATCTGGGCCGACTTGATGACCATCTCGCTCGTGAGGCGGCCTGTGGTGTAGAACACCTTGTCCGAGCCCGACATCGGCACATGCCCCCCCGCGGAGGGCCCGCCACCGGTGCGGGCCGGCGCCTCGGGGTTCATCCACATCCAGCCCGCGATGGTATCGATGGCATTGTGGCGCCCCACGTCTTCCACGAAAGTGAGCAGTTCCTCCCCCTGGAACAGGGCGCAGCCATGCACGGAGCCCGCGGACTTGTACGTGGTCTCCTTGATGCGGATGGCGTTCACGATGCCATACAGCTGGGCCTGGGTGAGGCGCGCCTCGGGCAGCGCGATCCGGTCCACCTCATCCATCAGCCCGCCAAACACGCTGCCCTGCCCGCAGCCGGTGGTCACCACCTTGCTGGCCGTCCGCTCCTCGATGCGCGCGATGCCGTGGCGCGTGCGCACGGCGGCGGCGTGGACCTCCCAGTCGACGGTGACGGATTCGATGTCGAAGACGGACTCCACCAACCGCTGGTTGCGCAGGTAGCCCAGCACCAGGAGCTCAGGCTGAGCGCCCAGCGTCATCAGCGTGACCAGCTCGCGCTTGTCCACATACACGGTGAGCGGCCGTTCGGCGGGAATGGACACCTGCTCCCGTTCACCCAGTTCATTGACCACCTCGACCCCATGGGTGAGCGGTGCCTGGGCCTGCGTGAGGCGCGGCAACGGCGGGGTGGCGGGGTCCGTGGCGGTGCGGGAAGTCATGGCCGGACTATACGCAGGCTCCGTGCGCGCCGCAGCCAGGGGCCGCAATGCCTCATGGTGTCCTGCCCGGGGCAGGGGCGCGGAGCCCCCTGGGAAGAGGCTGGGCGCCAGCCGCCGGGCCCGCGTTCAGGACTTGGGGGCCGATGCCGCCGCCGCGGGCGTCGACGTGCTGGGCGGGCTGCTCGCCGTGCCAGGCGGCGAATGGGCGCCAGAGGCCTCCAGGGGCTTGGCCTCCGGCGGCGTGTACGCGAACGGTCCGGGGTCGGTGCATGCGGCGGCACTGGTGGCCGTGGCGGGCTTGGCGGCTGGGCTGGTCTTGCGATAGTGGGCCGCCACGCGGTCCTGGGCCAGGCACAGCTTGTAGTTGTCCACCTTGCCCGCCCAGGCCGTCTTGGCGGCGGCTTCGGCGGCCTTGGCCGCGGCCTCGGGCGATGGCGCGGGAAGCTTGGCCACCGCCAGCATGCAGGAACTGGCCGCGCACACGGCCAGGAGCGAGGAACGGAAAAAATGCGTCATGGTGCGGTACCTCATACCTGTGCGGGTTGGCCTGCCGATGGCGCTGCGGCAGCATCGCCCCCCGGGGTGCTGGCACTGCGCTGGCGGGGAATCTTGCCCGCCTGGACGTCGTCATACCAGAGCTCATGGTGCTCCCGGGCCCAGGCCTCGCTCACGTAGCCCGTCTTCATGGCCTTGTAGGCGCCGCGCATGCCCACCGTGCCCATGTAGATGTGTCCGCAGATCAGCGCCATCATCCAGATGGCCAGGGAGGCATGGACCATGTGGGCGATCTGCATGTCGCCGCGCACGTCGCCAAAGCCGGGGATGAGCTTGTCGAGCACCAGGCCCGTGGCCACCACAAGGATGCCAGGGATGGTGATGCCCCACCAGAACAGGCCCTTCTCGCCCGCGTTGAAGCGGTGGGAGGGAACCTGGTGGTCACCGCCCAGCATGCCGCCACCCTTGGACAGCCACACGAAGTCCGCGCGGTTGGCAATGTTGTCCTTGACGAAGGTGAGGATGATCACGAGCAGCGACACGGCGAACAACGGGCCCATGAAGTTGTGCACGTTCTTGAGCGCATAGGTGATCCATCCGAACAGCGAGGCACCCAGGACCGGCAGGAGGAAGAACTTGCCAAAGGCCATCACGATGCCGGAGAGGGCCAGCGTGCAGAAGGCGAACGCATTGGACCAGTGCGCCGCCCGTTCGAAGGGCGTGAAACGCTCGATGCGGCGGGTGCCGGCGCCCTCGGGATGGTCATGCCCCAGCGGGCCCTTGACGAAGTAGAAGATGCCCAGCGCCAGCAGCACGATGGCGAACAGCGCCGCGCCATAGGGAATGATCCAGTGGTTGCGCACCTGCCGCCAGGCCTCACCCGCATTGGTGAAACGCGAGCCGGGATACTGCACGAAGGGCTGGATCAGGTTGCCGGCCTCGGGCGCCTGCGTTTTGGGCAGGCTGCTGTAGCCCGTCACGCCCTGCCCCACCTGGCGCCACATGGGCGCATTGTTGCCAGGCTGCACCTTGGCACGCTCGCCGTTGGTCTGCCCGGCGTACTTGGGGTCCGCGCTGGCATCCGGCTTGACCTCGAAAATGTTCTGGCCCTGGATGCCGCCGGGTGCTTGCGGCGCCACCGCTGCGGCCGTGGCCGGCGCTGCGGCCGTGCCCGCATCGGGCGCCGCTGGCGCCTGGGCACCCGCGGGCCCCCAGGCCACACCCGCCGCCACGACCAAGGCACACACGATGTGTTTCATGGTGAACCTCGCTTCACTTGGTGCGGGTGTATTCGTTCTGGCCGTACTGCTGGCGCGCCTTGAGCTGCGCTTCCCAGCCGGCCTTGTCCCCGGCCTTCCAGCCAGGCTGGGTGAAGTTGCTGCCCGTGCCGGCATATGGCGGCGCGTCGCTGCGGATGCCCGCGCCCGTCTGGGGTTTTTCGCCGCAGCCGGCGAGGGCCGCGACAGCCCCTGCCGCTGCAAGAACAACAAGAAAGGGAAGCCGCTTCATGACTTGCCCCCCGCAGGCTGGCCGGCCTGCTGCGAACCGTAGGCCGTGCCCCAGCCCCACACTTCGGCGCCCTTGCCACGCTGCACCACGCGGTTGCGGAAGATGTCGGCCACCACATCGCCGTCGCCGGCCAGCAGGGCCTTGGTGGAGCACATCTCCGCGCAGGCCGGCAGCTTGCCCTCGGCCAGGCGGTTGCGGCCGTACTTGTCGAACTCGGCCTGGCTGCCGTGGTCCTCGGGCCCCCCGGCGCAGAAGGTGCACTTGTCCATCTTGCCGCGCACGCCGAAGGTGCCCTGCGACGGGAACTGCGGCGCGCCGAACGGGCAGGCGTAGCTGCAGTAGCCGCAGCCGATGCACACATCCTTGTCGTGCAGCACCACGCCTTCTTCGGTGCGGTAGAAGCAGTTGACGGGGCACACGGCCATGCAGGGTGCGTCGCTGCAGTGCATGCAGGCCACCGAGATGGACTTCTCGCCGGGCACTCCGTCGTTGAGCGTGACCACGCGGCGGCGGTTCACGCCCCACGGCACCTCGTGCTCGTTCTTGCAGGCGGTCACGCAGCCGTTGCATTCGATGCAGCGCTCTGCGTCACAGATGAATTTCATTCGTGCCATTGCTGTCTCCAATCAGCGATTCAGGTTTTGCCGCCGGGCCGCCCCAAGGCAAAACGCGGCCCCCTCGGGGGGCAGCGCAGTACACAAAGTGACAAGCGTGGGGGTCATGTCTTCAGGCGCGTTCCACGTTGCAGATCGTGGTCTTGGTTTCCTGCATCATGGTCACGCTGTCGTAGCCATAGGTGGTGGCCGTGTTCACGGCCTCGCCGCGCACCACGGGCGCCGCGCCCTTGGGGTAGTACGCCAGCATGTCGGCGCCCTGCCAGCGGCCCGAGAAGTGAAACGGCATCCATACCGTGTCGGGCGCCACGCGCTCGGTGACGAGCGCCTGCACATTGAGCCGCGCACCCGTGGGAGAACTGAGCCACACGCGCTCGCCGTTGCGGATGCCGCGATCCGCCGCCGTCTTGGGGTTGATCTCGACGAACGATTCCTGCTGCAGCTCCGCCAGCCAGGGATTGGAGCGGGTTTCCTCGCCGCCGCCTTCGTATTCCACGAGTCGGCCCGAGCTCAGGATGAGCGGGAATTTCTCGTGCACCTTGTCGGCCACGTTCTTGTCCTGAAGGCTCTTGTAGAGCGTGGGCATGCGCCAGAACGCCTTCTTGTCGTCATGGGTGGGGTATTTGGCGACAAGGTCCGGGCGGGTGCCGTACAGCGGCTCGCGGTGCTGCGGAATGGCGTCGGGGAAGTTCCACACCACCGCGCGCGCCTTGGCATTGCCAAAGGGATGGCAGCCATGCTTCATCGCCACGCGGATGATCGCGCCCGTCGGGTCGGTCTTCCAGTTCTTGCCCTCGGCCTTGGTTTTCTCGGCGTCGGTGAGGTCGTCCCACCAGCCCAGCTTCTTGAGCAGCACATGGTCGAACTCGGGGTAGCCCGTGGTGATCTCGCTGCCCAGCGAGTGCGAGCCGTCCTCGGCCAGCAGGTTCTGGCCGTCCTTTTCCACACCGAAGTTGGCGCGGAAGTTGCCGCCGCCATCCATCACGTGCTTGGAGGTGTCGTACAGGTTGGCCGAGCCGGGGTGCTTGAGCTCGGGCGTGCCGTAGCAGGGCCAGGGCAGGCCGAAATAGTCGCCCGTGAAGTCGTAGCCGGTGTCCTTGTCCTTGCCTCCCTTGGCCTTCAGGGTCTTCACGTCGAACACGTGCATGTTCTTCATGTGCGCCTTAAGGCGCTCGGGGCTCTGGCCGGTGTAGCCAATGGTCCACACGCTCTTGTTGATCTCGCGCAGGATGTCCTCGGGCACGGGCTCGTCCATGCCCTTGACCTTCTGCATCTTGTAGTTCTTGGACAGCTCGGTGGCAAAGCCCAGCTTCTCGGCGAACTGGTGCATGATCATGTGGTCGGAGCGGCTCTCCCACAGCGGATCGATCACTTTCTCGCGCCACTGCAGCGAACGGTTCGAGGCCGTGCAGGAGCCGCTGGTCTCGAACTGCGTGGCCGCGGGCAGCAGGTACACGGCGCGGTTGGGGTTGAGGTCCTCGGCCTTGCCGGGCATCGCGGCCATGGCCGCCGTGGCCGAGGGGTACGGGTCCACCACCACCAGCAGGTCCAGCTTGTCCATGGCCCGCTTCATCTCGAGGCCCCGCGTCTGCGAGTTGGGCGCGTGGCCCCAGAAGAACACGCCGCGCAGGTTGGAGTCCTGGTCGATGAGCTCGTTGTTCTCCAGCACGCCATCGATCCAGCGCGACACCGTGATGCCGCTCTTGGTCATCATCGCGGGCGAGGCGTACTGCTTCTTGATCCATTCGAAATCCACGCCCCACACCGCCGCGAAGTGCTTCCAGGAGCCTTCGGCCAGGCCGTAGTAGCCGGGCAGCGAATCGGGGTTGGGGCCCACGTCGGTCGCGCCCTGCACGTTGTCATGGCCCCGGAAGATGTTGGTGCCACCGCCGGTCTTGCCCACATTGCCCAGTGCCAGCTGCAGGATGCACGATGCGCGCACCATCGCATTGCCGATGGAGTGCTGCGTCTGGCCCATGCACCAGACGATGGTGCCCGGGTTGTTCTCGTGCAGCATGGTGGCGACCTTGAGCATCTGCGCCTCGCCCACGCCGCAGGCATCCTGCACCTTGTCGGGCGTCCACTTGGCCAGCACGTCCTCGCGCACCTTGTCCATGCCGTAGACACGGTCGTTGATGTACTTCTTGTCTTCCCAGCCGTTCTTGAAGATGTGGTACAGCAGGCCGAACAGGAAGGGGATGTCGGTGCCCGAACGGATGCGCACGTATTCGTCGGCCTTGGCGGCCGTGCGGGTGAAACGCGGGTCCACCACGATCATCTTGCAGCCGGTTTCCTTGGCGTGCAGCATGTGCAGCATGCTCACCGGGTGGGCCTCGGCCGCGTTGGATCCGATGTACAGGGCGACCTTGCTGTTCTGCATGTCGTTGTACGAATTGGTCATGGCGCCGTAGCCCCATGTGTTGGCCACGCCGGCCACCGTGGTCGAGTGGCAGATGCGCGCCTGGTGGTCGCAGTTGTTGGTGCCCCAGAAGCTCACGAACTTGCGCAGCAGGTAGGCCTGCTCGTTGTTGTGCTTGGACGAGCCCACGAAGTACACGCTGTCAGGGCCGCTGGCCTTGCGCAGCTCCTGCATCTTGGCGGTGATCTCGTTCAGCGCCGTGTCCCAGCTGATGCGCTCGTACTTGCCGTTCACGAGCTTCATGGGGTAGCGCAGGCGGTACTCGCCATGGCCATGCTCGCGCAGCGCGGCACCCTTGGCGCAGTGCGCGCCCAGGTTGATGGGCGAGTCGAACACGGGCTCCTGGCGCACCCACACGCCGTTCTCGACCACCGCATCGACCGCACAGCCCACCGAGCAGTGGGTGCACACGGTGCGGCGCACTTCGATCTTGCTGTCGCCCAGGCCCACCTTGGCGCCTTCGGCGGCACTGGACTTCTTGACCAGGGTCAGCTGCGACGCGGCAATGCCGACGCCGACGCCCAGGCCCGAGCGGCGCAGGAACGAGCGCCGGTCCATGGTGGGCAGGGCCTGCGACAAACCGCGGCGCAGGCTGTGGACAAAGGGAGATGCCGGGGCTGCGCCGGGCGCGGCGTGCGGCGATTTCTTGGTGAGCAACATGGGGCGCCCCGCGTCAGAGTTGGGTGGTCTTGTAGTACTGCTTCACATGGGCGGACAGGTGGTACCCGCCGCCCTTCTCCGGCGCCACGCGGGGGGGCGCGGACACTGCCGCATCGGAAGACGGCGCCACCTGGGGAAGGGCCACCACGGCGGCCGCTGCGGCGCCGACGGTGGCGGCGCCGGCAAAGAAGCTGCGGCGCGAGGATGGGGGTTGGCTGTTCTGCATGCTTGTCTCCAGAATGGCTGGCAGCTATGAAAGGCTGTTCATACAGTCTATGTCACTGAGTGCAACACTGCAATTGAGGCAAATACCTCCCACCAAGTTACTCACCTTTTATAGCGGCCCGGCCAGACGCCGCGAGCGCGCCCCGCTCAATCGAGCATGTCGAAGCCCTGCGCCTCCACGGCCACGAAAGCCCGCGTGAATGCGGCCAGCGCCGCATACAGGCGGGCCTGGGGGTGGGCCGCCAGCGCATCGCACAGCGCCCCGGTCCAGGGCTGCAGGTGCGTTGCAAAAAAGTCGCGCTGGGACGCCAGGTTGCACACGGCCACGTCGTCACCGGCAATCAGGTAGCGCATCACCTCGCACAGGTAGGCGATGTGGTCTTCGGTCTCGGGCATGGCCGCCTCATCACGCGCCAAACCCAGGCGGGCCAGGTCGGTGCGCAGGCGGGCCAGGGGCTTTTCGTTCAGGAAGCCGCTCAGGTAGTGCGATGCGTACAGGTAGACCTCGGGCTTGCCCACGCCGCCGAACAGGCGGTCGAACTCCAGCGCCACGGCCGCATCATCCAGCGCGCGCGCCGCACCCACCAGTTGCTGCCAGGGCTCCTGCAGAAAGCCGCCAGCGGCCGGAGTCTCTGTCACGGCCACGCGCAGGGCGGACAGCAGTTCGGGGCCGGGCGCCGCGTAGTACAGCTGCGACAGCAGGCCATACAGCTCGGCGCGCGCGGTTTCTTCGTCCAGCGCCGAGCTGCCAGGGGTGGTCATTGAAGGTTGGGCGCTCACAGGTCCGTCACTTTCGCTTCGCTTTGGGAGGAATACAGGTCGATCACGCGGCAGTCGCTGCACATCTTCAGGCGCTCCAGCGCCTCGCCCTGGAACATGGGATGGCCCGAGAGCTTGCCCAGCATGGCCTCGATGGCCTTGACCGTGCCGAACGGCTTGCTGCAGCGCACACAGGCCCAGGGCTTGGCTTCGTTGAGCACGCGCAGCTGCGCGCGCTCGGGCGTGAGCAGCAGGCGCGGCTGCAGGGTGATCGCGTCCTCGGGACAGGTGGTGGCGCACAGGCCGCACTGCACGCAGTTCTTCTCGATGAAGCGCAACTGGGGCAGTTGCGGGTTGTCCTGCAGGGCGCTGGCGGGGCACGCGCTCACGCAGCTCAGGCACAGCGTGCAGCGGTCCTTGTCCACGGTGATGCTGCCCAGCGGGGAGCCCGCGGCCGGCAGCGCAATGGCATCGGGCCGCACCGTGGCCGGGGCTGGCGCGTGTTCGATGAGATGGTCCAGCGCCATCTCCAGCGTGCTGCGCTTTTCCTGCGCCACGGCGAAGCGCGCGGCCACGGCGGGCGCGGCCTGGCGGGTCTGCCCCAGCGCCTGCAGCGCGGCATCGAGCGCCGTGGGATGCACCGCTTTGACCAACTGCAGGTGGCTGCCCGTGTAGCCCAGCCCGCGCAGGATGGCCTGCGCCACATCCATCTGCGCCTGCAGGCCTTCGAGGTACTGCGGCGCTTCTTCATCGGTCACCAGCACCACGACCTGCGAGGCACCGTAAGCCACGGCGCTCAGCCACAGGTCCACGCCCAGGCTGGCCGTGTGCCACACCGCCACCGGAATCACCCGCGCCGGCACGCCGTGCGCCACCTTGAGTTGCGCCGCGCGGCCCAATTCCTCCACCAGCGCCTGCCCGCGCTCCTGGCTGTGCAGCAGCACCACGGCGTCCTTGCCGCCGGCCGCGGCATAGGTGGACAGCAGCGTCTTGAGCTTCGTGCCCTGGTCCGTGGCGCCGGGGTAGGCATAGGTCAACGCGCCCGTGGGGCACACCGTGGTGCAGGCACCGCAGCCCACGCACAAATGCGGGTTCACCTTGATTTGTTGGCGACTCTTGTCGCTGGCAATGGCCTCGGCCGAGCAGATGTCCACGCAGGCATTGCAGCCCACGGTTTCATTGCGGCTGTGGGCGCACAGCTTTTGCTTGTAGGCAAAGAACTTGGGTTTCTCGAACTCGCCCACCAGTTCGCGCAGGCGCAGCAGCGTGGCGATGTCGCGGCCGTCCCAGCGGAAGTACCCCTGCGGCAGCGCGTGCTGCACGAAGGTGGTCGTGGCCGTGGCCGCGCGCAGGTCGAGCACGATGTCGAAGCGCTCGGTGTGCGGCGCGGCTTCGCGGGTGAAGTCGATGGCACCCGCCACCTGGCAGACCTTCACGCAAGTGCGGTGCGACTGGCAGGCCGACAGGTCGATCTGGTAGTCCAGCCCGATGGCGTTTTCGGGGCACGAGGCCACGCAGGCATTGCAGCGGGTGCACAGGTCCAGGTCGATGGGGTTGTCGGCCGTCCATTGCAGATCGAACGCGCCCAGCCAGCCCGTGAGGCCTGTGATGCGCCCGCCCAGCACGGGAAAGCGCCGCGCCTGCGCGCCGCCCGCAGCGCCCGGGCCCTGGGTGAACACCGTCACCTCCAGCACGTCGGACACCATGGCCGCCGCACGCTCGGCCGCATCCAGCGGCCCGATGATCAGAAGGCGCCCGGCGCTCCTGAACGTGACCGTGGGCACGGGTGCGGGCTCGGGCAACTGCGCGGCGGCCAGCAGCGCCGCGATCTTGGGGGTGGCCTGGCTCGCATCGCGGCTCCAGCCGCCGGTCTCGCGGATGTTGACGAAGCGGATGGGGGAGATGGCGCCCTCGGTCTGCTGGCCCAGTTCGGCGAACAGGCGCTGCTCCTGCGTGCAGGCCACCACCACGTCCTGGCCGGTCTTGATGGCCTGCTGGAAAGCGCCGGCTTCGCGCCGGCACAGCGTGGAATGAAGGGTCAGGCCCTGGTCGTCATGCAGTGCCGCGCCCAACGCCTTCGCGTCGAGGGGCATCGTCTGGTTGCAGTCGCAGATGAGCGTCGTGGTCATGGTCGGGTTGGCTGGCTGGCGCGTCGGCCGTCCCGGTGGTGGACGGCGCGGGCGCGCCGGGCTCGCTGGAGGACTCGCTAGGAACAGCGGTGCATACCCCCGACTGTGCCACGCCCGCAGCCTCTTGCGCCTCCGCATCATCCCGATGCTGAGCGGGACCCGGGGGCTTTGCCGCAGCGCCCTCCGCGTCCGGGGAGGGCTTTTCATGGTCGAAAAAGCCCATGGCATGGGCGCTGGCCATTTTGCGCAGCATGCCCTCGGGCAAGGGATCGGGCTGCGTGTAGTCGCCGATGTAGATGTCCAGGCCGTCCATCACGTTGAAGTGCGGGTCGGCGAACAGCTTCTTCATCGCCAGGTTGCGCACCTCGGGCGAGACCGCGCGCTGCACGAAGGGCTTGAAGTCGGACGCGGGCGTGAGGGCTTGGGCATCGGCCAGCGTGGGCGGCGGTGGCGCCGGGTCGACGGGCGGCGGGTTGTCCGCCGCTGGGGGATGGGCGGCCTGCCCCGTCGCCGCCGCCGTGGCGGGCAAGCCCTGCGCCGGCATGGGGGGCAGTGCGGCGGCGGGCGGTGGGTCTGCCACCGGCTTGCCCTCGCGCACCTCCTGCTTGCGGCGCGACCAGCGCCCGAGGAATCCGTCAGCCACGGTCTGCCCTTCCCTGCTCCACAATGTCACCACCACCACGCCCGCCGCCGCCGCGCTGTTTCTCGGTGGAAACGGCCGCAGGGTTGCCAAAACGGTCCTGCAGGGGGCGGAAGCTGTCGGGGCGCTTCCTGCGCTTGGGCTCGGGCTGGTAGTGCTCCGCCACGAAGGCCCGCAGCACCTGCAGCACCTCGGGCGGGGCGGGCACCTGCTCCACGGTTTCCTGCGCGTCCAGCCAGCGGCCGGCGTCGTGGTAGCTCAGGCTCACGGCCACGGGGCGCGCCAGCGGGATCTCGCCCGTGCCGGTGTCCTCATCGCGGCGCCACAGCACGAACCAGCACGGGGCCGGCGAGGTGAGGTTGAGGTGGTAGCCCTCGGCATCGTCGCGGAACAGCTCCACCACGAAGCCGGGGAACAGCCAGCGCTGCTCGCGCTCGTCGCTGAGCAGGCGGCGCGGCGCGGTGCCGAAGGTGGGCTCGTTGATCACCACCTCGGCCAGCGACCAGCGCCAGGGCTGCCAGCGGTTGTCGATGCGCTCGCAGCGCATGATCACGGCAACGTCGGTGTGGGGGCGTTCGGTCATGGGCGTTGACTGTACTCCGCCCTCAGCCGGCGCTCAGGCAAAACCAGGCGGCTTTGCGGGTTCTCAGTGCGGCGCAGTGGCCTGCGCCACCTCCAGCCGCTCGACGGCCACCGCGCAGTACTTGAACTCGGGGATCTTGCCGAACGGGTCCAGCGCCGCGTTGGTCAGCAGGTTGGCCGCTGCCTCCACATACGCAAACGGCATGAACACCGTGCCGTGCGGTGTGCCGTCGTCGCGCCGCACGCGCACCTGCACCATGCCGCGCCGCGAGCGGATGCCTACCAGCGCACCCGGCGCCACACCCAGCCGCGCCAGTTCGTCGCCATGCAGCGACGCGGTCGCCATGGGCTCGATGGCGTCCAGCACGGTGCTGCGCCGGGTCATGCTGCCCGTGTGCCAGTGCTCCAGCTGGCGGCCTGTGATGAGCACCAGAGGGTAGTCGGCATCGGGCTTTTCGGCCGCCGGGATCACGCTGGCGGGCACCAGTTGCAGGCGGCCCGTGGGCGTGGGGAATTTCTCGGTGAAGACGATGGGCTGGCCCGGGTCGTCAGGCGTGAGGCAGGGGTAGGTCACGCTGGAGTCGCGCGCGAGGCGCTCCCACGTGATGCCCTCGATGCTGGCATGCATGGCCTGACGCATTTCGTCGTAGACAGCGGCCACGCCCGACTCTTCGCCCTCGTAGTTCCAGCCAAGCCCCATGCGCGCGGCGATCTGCTGGATGATCCACAGGTCGGGCTGCGCGTCGCCCGGCGGGTTCAAGGCGCGGCGGCCCATCTGCACCATGCGGTCGGTGTTGCTGGCGGTGCCGGTCTTTTCGGGCCAGGCGCTGGCGGGCAGCACCACGTCGGCCAGCCAGGCGGTCTCGGTCAGGAAGATGTCCTGCACCACCAGGTGCGACAGGCTGGCCAGCGCGTGGCGCGCGTGGTTCAGGTCGGGGTCGCTCATGGCGGGGTTCTCGCCCATGATGTACATGCCGCGCACCTTGTGCGGGTCGCTGTCAGGCGCCAGGGCCTTGTGCATGATCTCGACCACGGTGTAGCCGGGGGTCTCGTCCAGCGGGGTGCCCCAAAACTGTTCAAACCACGCATGCGCCCCGGCGTTGTCCACACGCTGGTAGTTGGGGAACATCATGGGGATCAGCCCCGCGTCGCTCGCGCCCTGCACGTTGTTCTGGCCACGCAGCGGGTGCAGGCCCGAGCCGGGCTTGCCGATCTGGCCGGTGACGGCGCACAGCGCGATCAGGCCGCGCGCGTTGTCGGTGCCGTGCACGTGCTGGCTCACACCCATGCCCCACAAGATCATCGAGGCTTTGCTTTTTGCAAACGCCCGCGCCACCTCGCGCAGCGTCTCGGCCGGGATGCCGCACACCGGGGCCATGGCCTCGGGGCTGCAGCCCATCACGTTGGCCTTCAAGGCCTCGAAGTTGTTGGCGCGGTCGCGGATGAAGGCTTCATCCACCAGGCCTTCGTCGATCACCGTGTGGATCAGCGCGTTGAGCATGGCCACATCGGTGTCGGCCTTGAACTGCAGGGTGCGCCAGGCATGGCGGCCAATGTCCGTGATGCGCGGGTCGGCCAGCACGATCTTCGCACCACGCTGTGCGGCATTCTTCATCCACGTGGCGGCAACCGGGTGGTTAGCGGTGGGGTTGGAGCCGATCACGAAGATCAGTTCCGCATGCTCCACGTCGTGCACCGGGTTGCTCACCGCGCCGGAGCCCACGCCTTCGAGCAGCGCGGCCACGCTAGAGGCGTGGCACAGCCGCGTGCAGTGGTCCACGTTGTTGCTGCCAAAGCCGGTGCGCACCAGCTTCTGGAACAGGTAGGCCTCTTCGTTGCTGCCCTTGGCCGAGCCGAAGCCCGCCAGCGCCTTGGGGCCGTGCGTGTCGCGCAGCGACCTGAGCGTGCCGGCGGCCAGGCCCAGCGCTTCATCCCAGGTCGCTTCGCGGAAAGTGTCGCGCCAGTCCGCGCCGTAGGGCCGCACCTCCTTGAGCACACCGCTCTTGCGGATCAGCGGCACCGTCAGGCGGTCGGGGTGGTGGGCGTAGTCGAAGCCAAAGCGCCCTTTCACGCACAGGCGGCCATGGTTGGCCGGGCCGTCGCGGCCCTCGACGCTGATGATTTTTTCATCGCGCACGTTGTAGGTGATGAGGCAGCCCACGCCGCAGAACGGGCAGACCGAATCGACCTTGCGGTCCACCGCCTGCGGGCCGATGTGCGTCTTGGGGCTGAGCGCGCCCGTGGGGCAGGCCTGCACGCATTCGCCGCAGGCCACGCAGGTGCTCTCGGCCATGGGGTCGTCGAGGTCGAACACGATCTTGCTCTGCGCGCCGCGCAGCGCGTAGCCGATCACGTCGTTGACCTGTTCTTCGCGGCAGGCGCGCACGCAGCGGTTGCACTGGATGCAGGCGTCCAGGTTCACCGCCATGGCGGGGTGGCTCAGGTCGGGCGCGGGCTGCTCGCGGCGCAGGGCGTGGAGGGCCGGGCGCACCGAGACGCCCAGGCGGCCGGCCCAGGCGCTCAACTCGCCATGCTGGCCCACTGGGGCATCATTTTTTGAATCAAAATTGCCGCTATCGCTGGATGGACGTGCGCTAACAGCTATCAAATCAGGAGTGTACGTCTTTTCGTCGTTCCACCGGTATCCGACATCGGGCATGTCGGACAGCAGCATCTCCACCACCATCTGCTGGCTCTTGCAGGCGCGCGGGCTGGTGGCCTGCACCTTCATGCCGGGCGTGGGTGCGCGGCAGCAGCTGGGGGCCAGCGTGCGCTCGCCCGCGATCTCGACCACGCAGGCGCGGCAGTTGCCGTCGGGGCGCAGGCCGTCGGTGTAGCACAGGTGCGGGATCTCCACGCCATGGCGCTGCGCGGCTTTGAGGATGGTTTCGCCGGGGTGGGCGGTGACCGGTTGGCCGTCCAGCTCGAAGGCCACGCCGGGCTGCACTGCAGTGGATGTCAACACGGCGCTCATGGCTGCAGCCCTCCGGGCAGTTGCTCGGCAAGCGGGCTGCTGCGCGGCCGGGGCAAGTCGCCCGGCCAGGGCGCCTCGCCCACCTCGTGCGCAAAATATTTGTGGATGCAGCGGATGGGGTTGGGCGCCGCCTGGCCCAGGCCGCAGATGGACGCGTCGCCCATCACCTGCGCCAGGTCGTCCAGCAGCTCTTCGTCCCACTGCGGGGCGCGCATCAACGCCGCAGCCTTGGCCGTGCCTACCCGGCAGGGCGTGCACTGGCCGCAGCTTTCGTGCTCGAAGAACCGCATCACGTTCAACGCCGCATCGCGCGCCCGGTCGTGCTGGCTGAGCACGATGACGGCGGCCGAGCCGATGAAGCAGCCGTAGGGCTGCAGCGTGTCGAAATCGAGCGGGATGTTGCTCAGGCTGGCGGGCAGGATGCCGCCCGACGCGCCGCCGGGCAGGTAGGCGTAGAGCTGGTGGCCATCGGCCATGCCGCCGCAGTATTCGTCGATGAGTTCCTGCACCGTGATGCCCGCAGGCGCGAGCTTGACGCCCGGCTGCCGGACGCGCCCGCTGACGCTGAAACTGCGCAGCCCCTTGCGCCCGTGGCGGCCGAAGCTGGCAAACCACTCGGGCCCGCGCTCGACGATGTCGCGCACCCAGTACAGCGTCTCGAAGTTGTGCTCCAGCGTGGGCCGGCCGAACAGGCCCACCTGCGCGATGTAGGGCGGGCGCATGCGGGGCTCGCCGCGTTTGCCTTCGATGCTCTCGATCATGGCCGACTCTTCGCCGCAGATGTAGGCACCCGCGCCGCGCCGCAGCTCGATGTGGGGCAGCGGGCATGGCGGCTGGGCGTGCAGGTCGTCCAGCGCCGCTTGCAGCAGCGCGCGGCAGCCGTGGTACTCGTCGCGCAGGTAGATGTAGACCGCCTCGGTGCCCACCACCTGCGCGGCGATGAGCACGCCTTCCAGAAAACGGTGCGGGTCGCGTTCGAGGTAGGTGCGGTCCTTGAACGTGCCGGGCTCGCCCTCGTCGATGTTGACGGCCATCAGCCGTGGCGCGGGCTGGTCGCGCACGATGCGCCATTTGCGTCCCGCCGGAAAGCCTGCGCCGCCCAGGCCGCGCAAGCCCGAGTTCTCCATGGCCGAGAGCACTGCCTCGGCATCCATTTCGCCGTTGACCAGCGCGGCGGCCGTCTGGTAGCCGCCGTGCGCGCGGTAGGTGGCGAGGTCGGTGTGGGCGGGACTGACCGGGTCTGGCTGCGCAGGCACGCTGTGTTCGGCCAGCGCGGCAATATCAAAATTGATAGCTGCCAGCGCTTGTGGATGAAGCGCCAGGGCCCGATTTGGCTTCGAAATGATGGTGTCCAGCACGGCATCCACCGTGGCGTGTGGCACCGGGCACTGGTGCACCACGGCCACGGGCGCCTGCTCGCAGCGGCCCACGCAGGGCACGGCCACCACCTGCACATCGCCCTGCCCTGCACCAAGGTTCATCGCGCGCAGGCGCCCGGGCAGCTCGGCCAGCAGTTCATGTGCGCCGGCCAGGCTACAGCTCAGGCTGTCGCACACCCGCAGCACCAGGCGCGGGGCCTGGGCATCCTCGCCGCGCACGATGTCGAAGTGGTGGTAGAAGCTGGCCACTTCATACACCTCGGCCATCGGGCGGTTGAGCTGCTTGGCCAGCGCCACCAGGTGGCGGTCGTGCAGCACGCCAAAGTGGTCGTTCAGCCGGTGCAGGTATTCGATGAGGAGATCGCGCCGAAAACCATCGGCCGGGCGCGGCCCTAGCAGCTGCGCCACCTCGGCCAGTGCGGCATCCTCTGGCTGGCGGCCCTTCAGGCGGCTCTTGCGGCGGATGCGCTCGCGCATGTCGTTGACGGACACGGCGGCCACGGTGGGGGCTTCGGGTGCAGGATTCATGGATCGGGATCGTGGGGGGCGCGCAGCGGTGGTTATGAAGCCGCCTGCATACCGCAGGCTGGCGAGCGCAGTGTCGACGAGGCCCGCGGGGGCGTCAAATTGCTTACGCACATGGGACGATCACAAAAACAAATGAGCCCGGGCCGTCCCCTGCGCGGCCGCTACGCCTGCGGCGGCGGCGGGCGGCTGCGATGCAGCGCCGACAGGAAGTAGCGCGCGGCCTGGGGCAGGGGGCGGTCCCTGCGCGTGATGGCGCCGAACTCGCCCATCTTGTGCTTGATGTGGCAGGGCAGGATCTTGAGCAGATGGTGCCGCGCATAGATCGTGGCGATCGACAGCGGAATCACGGCCACCATGGAGGTGTCCGCGATCAGCTGCATGGTGGTCAGGATGGAGGCCGTCTCGATCAGGCCACGGGGCGGCGGCGCGTGGAGCGAGCGGAACTCCTGGTCCAGCACCTCGCGCATGGGGCTGCCGGAGGGCTGCAGTATCCAGGGGTAGTCCAGCAAGCTGGAGAAGGGAACCTGCCTTTTCTTGGACAGCGGGTGCCCCATCCCCACCACCACGGCCAGCGACTCGTTGGCCAGCGGCTGAAAGCCGAACAGGGCCTTGTGCTCCGGCCGCACGCGCCCGATGGCGATGTCGATCAGGCCGTCCTTGAGCAGTTCGACCAGCCTGTCGCTGGTGTCCAGCGTCACCTGGATGGTGGTCAGCGGATAGGTCTTGTTGAAAGCGATGATGGCCTGGTTCAGCAAGGTGGGCAGCGGCGCCATGATGCAGCCCACCGCCAGGCGCCCCGCGCTTCCCAGTTTCAGTTCATCGAGTTCGCGGGCCATGGACTCCATCGAGCCGCGCATGCCCTGGAAGTACCCCAGCACGCGCTCGCCGGCCGGTGTCATCCGCTGCCCCCGCCCCTCGCGTTCGAACAGGCGCTGCCCCAGCGCCGACTCCAGCTCCTGAATCATCTTCGTGGCGGCGGGCTGGCTCATTCCCAGCTCGACCGCCGCCCCCCGCAAGGTGCCATGTTCGGCAAAAGCCAGCATGAGGGCGACCTGCCGCATGCGCAGCCGGTTGAGCAGTTGCGAGACGACAAAAGGACTTGTTTTGTGCATGGAGGAACCGCCTCTGGCTTACGGGAAAACCCAGCGTCAAATCATAACCAGTGATTATTAGTTATGTTCAATTTTTGAATTTACGTTAACTATCCGCCTCCCAATAATCAGCCCACATGCAGCAGGCGACACCACCCAAAACCGAATCCCATCCATGACAAACGCCGCAAAACCGGTCGTGGCCCTGACCCTGGGCGACCCCGCGGGCATCGGTCCTGAGCTCATCGCGAAGTTGCTCAGCCGGCCTGATGTCCACGAGGAGGCCAACGTGGTCGTGGTGGGCGACATCTGGGTGTGGAATGCCGGCCAGCAGACCGCTGGCGTCGCCGTGCCGACACACCCCGTCGCGACGCTGGCCGAAGTGCGCGACCGCCCCCATCAGGACCGACCTGCCTTTGTGCCGGTGGCGTCCATCGATGCCGGCAAGGTCCGCTGCGGCCGCGTGGCGGCGGAATGCGGGGCCTCCGTCCTTCAGGTGCTGAACCTCTGCATGGACGCGGCCCAGGCCGCCCATGTGGACGCCATCTGCTTCGCCCCCCTGAACAAACACGCCATGAAGCTGGGCGGGCTCCGCCACGAGGACGAACTGCACCATTTCGCCGCGTACCTGGGAGTGCAGGGCTACTTCTGCGAGTTCAACACCCTGGGCCGCCTGTGGACATCGCGGGTGTCCTCGCACATTCCCCTCAAGGATGCCGCGCGGGCACTGAGTCAGGAACGCATCGTGGCCGCCGCCAGGCTCATCCACCAGTCGCTGCGGGACAGCGGGTTCCCCGATCCCAGGGTGGCCGTGGCGGCCTTCAATCCGCACGCGGGGGACGGCGGCATGTGCGGGCGCGAGGAGATCGACATCATCGCGCCGGCCGTCAGGACGCTCCAGGAAGCCGGAGTGCCGGTGGAAGGCCCCTTCCCCGCGGACACGGTGTTCCTGAAAGCGCGCGACGGCCACTACCAGGCGGTGGTGACCATGTACCACGACCAGGGCCAGATCGCGATCAAGCTGCTGGGATTCAGCCGGGGGGTCACCGTCCAGGGCGGCCTTCCCATCCCCATCACCACGCCCGCCCATGGCACGGCCTTCGACATCGCGGGCAGGGGCGTGGCCGATGTCAATGCCACGCACAACGCATTCCGGATCGCCGCACGCATGGGCTCGAACCAGCTGCGCGCCCGCCAGGGCGACCCGCTGGCCGGTGAATGACAGAAAAAAGAAATCGCCATGAAAATCAAATCCGTCCGCGCGCGCGTCTACGAATGGAAGGGCAAGACCATCGCGCCCCAGGACAACTTCTGCGCCAACGCCATGGACCTCGTCTACTCCAGGACCGAGACCATGAGCACCTTCCGCTTCCACTCTTGGACCGTGGTGGAGATGGAGACCGATGACGGCATCGTGGGCCTGGGCAACGTGGCGCTGGCGCCGCGCATCGCCAAGGCCATCATCGACGAGTACCTCGCGCCGCTGGTCATCGGACAGGACCCCTGGGACTACGAGTACCTGTGGCAGCGCATGTACCGCGCCACCCATGCCTGGGGCCGCAAGGGCGTGACCATGGCCGCCATCTCGGCTGTGGACCTGGCCATCTGGGACATCCTGGGCAAGAGCGTGAACAAGCCGGTGTTCAAGCTGCTGGGCGGGCGCACCAAGGAAAAGATCCCCTGCTACTACTCCAAGCTCTACCGCACCGACCTGGACGCCATGCAGGCCGAAGCGCAGAAGTTCCTGGACCAGGGCTTCACCGCATTCAAGATGCGCTTCGGCTACGGGCCCGCCCATCTGCAGCAGGGTGTGCAGGAAAACCTCAGGTCCGTCGAGGCCGTGCGCGAGGTCATCGGCTACGACAACGACCTGATGCTCGAGTGCTACATGGGCTGGAGCCTCGAATACGCCAGGCGCATGCTGCCCAAGCTCGAGAAGTTCGAGCCCCGCTGGCTGGAAGAGCCCGTGATCGCCGACGACATCGACGGCTATGCCGAACTCAATGCCATGGGCAGCATCCCCATTTCGGGCGGAGAGCATGAGTTCAGCCTCTACGGCTTCAGGCAGCTGCTGGACAAGAAGGCCGTGAGCGTCGTGCAGTACGACACCAACCGCGTGGGCGGCATCACCGCCGCCCACAAGATCAACGCCCTGTGCGAGGCCCACAGCGTGCCGGTGGTGCCGCATGCGGGGCAGATGCACAACTACCACCTGACCATGAGCACGCTGGCCTCGCCCATGGCCGAGTACTTCCCCATCTTCGACGTGGAGGTCGGCAACGAACTGTTCTGGTACCTCTTCGATGGCGAGCCCGTGGCGGAGAACGGTTTCCTGCAGCTCAGGGACGACGCACCGGGCCTGGGCCTCGCGCTCAAGACCGAGTACCTCGACCAGTTCCACATCGTCGGATAAGGGTCGCGGCATGCCAGGACGCTCCACCCCCCGCTACCGTGGCATCTTCCCCGTGGTGCCCACCACCTTCCACGAGGACGGCACGCTCGACCTGGCCAGCCAGAAGCGCTGCCTGGACTTCATGATCGACTCGGGCGTGGACGGCCTGTGCATCCTGGCCAACTTCTCCGAGCAGTTCCTGCTGTCGGACGAAGAACGCGAAACCCTCACCCGCACGGCACTGGAGCATGTGGCGGGCCGCGTGCCCGTCATCGTCACCACCACCCACACCAGCACCGCCGTCTGCGCCGCGCGCAGCCGCCGCGCACAGGACATGGGCGCGGCCATGGTGATGGTGATGCCGCCCTACCACGGCGCCACCTTCCGCTTCAGCGAGGCACGCATCCGGAGCTTCTTCCAGGGCGTGTCCGACGCCGTCGGCATCCCCGTCATGGTCCAGGACGCACCGGCCGCGGGCACGCCGCTGTCTGCGGCCTTCCTGGCCCGGATGGCGCAGGAGATCGAACAGGTCTGCTACTTCAAGATGGAAACCGCGGGGGCGGCGAGCAAGCTGCGCGAGCTCATCGCGCTGGGCGGCGAGGCCATCGAAGGCCCCTGGGACGGGGAGGAGGCCATCACCCTGCTGGCGGACCTGGAAGCCGGGGCCACCGGATCGATGACGGGCGGCGGGTTCGCGGACGGCATACGCCCCATCATCGAAGCCCACCGCCAGGGCGACAGGGACCAGGCCTTCGCCCAGTACCAGCGCTGGCTGCCGCTGATCAACCACGAGAACCGCCAGGCGGGCTTCCTGGCGGCCAAGACGCTGATGAAGGAAGGCCGCGTGATCGCCTGCGACGCACCGCGCGCGCCCTGGCCGCCCATGCACCCGGAGGTGCGCCGCCAGCTGCTGGCCATCGCACGCCCGCTCGATCCGCTGGTGCTGCGCTGGGCGCATTGAAAGCCCTGCCCGCCATGCGCCCTCGCGATCACCTCACCACCCGCAGGCCCCGGGCTGCCGCGTGGGCCAGCGATGACCGCCGCCCCGCCCACCCCACCGCCGCCGCGCCGCGCATCCGCCGCGAGGAAGCCTTTCGCCCCGTGGCCGGCGCGGTCCGCGCCAAGGGGGATGAAGGCACCCAGGGCAGGCCCTTCGCCGCCCTGCCCGCGGACTTTGCCGGGCCCCGCCTCCCGCACGCCGCGCGCTTCCAATGCCACAGCCAGGCCGGGATGGCGACAGCCAACCCGCCCACGGCGGGCACCCACTGCCACCTGCCGTCCGCCACGGCCAAGGCACACCACGCCCAGGGATGACCGTGACCGAATTCCTCGCCCCACCACCCCACATCCTGGATGCGCGCCTGGCCCCTGTCTTCGAGGGCGCGGCGCTGCGGCGGCTGTGCACGGGGGCCGCCTGGAGCGAGGGGCCGGTCTGGCTGCCCCAGGACGATTCGGTGCTGTGGAGCGACATTCCCAACAATCGCATGCTGCGCTGGTCCCCCGCCGACGGCATGAGCGTCTGGCGCGACCAGGTCGATTTCACCAACGGCCACGCGCTCGATGGCGCGGGCAACCTGCTGCATTGCTCCCACGGGCAACGCGCCATCGTGCGCACGCCCCAGGTCGGGGGGCGCCTGCATGCGGACACGCCCGATGAGGTGGTGGTCAGCCACTTCCACGGCAAGCGGCTCAACTCCCCCAACGACGTGGTGGTGCAGAGCAACGGCTGCATCTGGTTCACCGACCCGCCCTACGGCATCCTCGGCGACCGGGAAGGCCACAAGGCGCCCCCCGAGCTGGGCGGCAACTACGTGTTCTGCTACGACCCGTCGGACGGACAGCTGCACAAGGCGTCCGGGTTCCTGCAGGAGCCCAACGGCCTCGCTTTTTCTCCCGACGAAAGCCTGCTGTACGTGAGCGACACCTCGGCCGCGCTGCGCCCGGACGGCACGGGCCACCACCACATCGTGGTCTTCGACGTGCGGGAACATGCGCTGGAGGACCCCCGCGTGTTCGCCCGGGTCTCGCCGGGCGTGCCGGACGGTTTCCGCGTGGACCACCGCGGCCGGATCTACACCAGCAGCGAAGACAGCGTGCAGGTGCTGCACCCCGACGGAACGCTGCTGGGCAAGATTCCCGTGCCCGAGAAGGTGGGCAACATGACCTTCGGGGGAACGCGCAGGGACACCCTCTTCATCGCCGCCAGCACCTCGCTGTACAGCATCGTTCTCAACACACGCGGAGCCCCCCGGCCATGACCGACGACGTCCTGCTTCTGGTGGAAAAGTGCAGCCACTGCCTGAGCTATTACGACATCGGCAGCGGTGAACGGCTGGCCAGCATTGCGCTGCCCGACTTCCCGCACGAGTTCGTGATCGACTCGCACCAGGCCTATGCCTACATCGGCCACTATGGCGTGGAAACCTCGGGCCATCCGGGCGCTGGGGGCACACAGATCCTTCAGGTGGACATCGCCCGCAGGACGCTGGTGCGCTGCATCGACATCGCCCCCTTCAACCGGCTGCACGGCATGCAGATGGACGCACAGGATCGCCTGTACGCGCTCAGCGAAGACCGAGCGCAACTCGTGGTCCTGGACCATCCCGCCACGGACACGGCCCCGCGCAGGGCCGTGAGCACCGGGGGCATCAAGAGCCACCTGTTCGCGCTCACCCGCGACGGACAGACAGCCTATGCGATGAACCTGCTGTCGCACACCGTGACCAGGATCCGGCCCCACGATGCCACGGTGGCTCCCGTGGCCTGCGCTCCCGGCGAGAAACCCGAAGGCTATGCGCTGAGCGGGGACGAGAAGACGCTGTACGTGAGCTGCCGCTTGAGCAACACGCTTTGCGCGATCGACACCGCGACCATGCAGGTCAAGGACCGGGCGCCCTCGCGCGACGATCCCACGCGCCTGTACCTGTATCGGGACGGCAGGCTGGTGGTCACCAACTACGGCGAACGCAGCCTGTCCGTGGTGGACCCCGCCACGCTGCGGGAGCTGGCCCACGTGCCGATGGAGGCGCGGGCCATCGCCCTGAGCTTCCACCCGTCGCGGCCGCTGGCCTTCGTGAGCCAGGACAACGACCTGCTGGGCTGCCTCAACATGGAGACGCTGCAGTTCGAACGCTGGATCGCGACCCAGCGCGAGCCGGATGTCTCGCGCGTGCTGTCCCGCTTTCCTGCACGGGGCGGTGCATGAACGGCCTCATGCAGTGGCTGCTGACGCCCATCAGCGGAGCGGCGCACCACGAGATCGCGCCGTGGGCTTTCTGGCACGCCCGCCTCATGGTTCTGGCCTGGGCCATCCTGCTGCCGCTGGGTGTGCTGGTTGCTCGCTTCTTCAAGATCATGCCCGGCCAGGACTGGCCGGCGGTGCGCGACAACAAGACCTGGTGGCACGCGCACCGCGTGCTGCAGTACGGCGGCATGGCGCTGATGCTGGCAGGCATCGGGCTGGCCTGGGGCAACGCCCGCGGCGTGAGCCAGGCCGCGGCATGGCACGCCATTCTGGGGTGGGGGGTGCTGGGGCTGGGGCTCATGCAGCTGGCATCGGCGTGGGCCAGGGGCAGCAAGGGCGGCCCCACCGACGTGCGGCTGCGCGGAGACCACTACGACATGACCCCGGGGCGCGTGGCCTTTGAATCCGTGCACAAGGCCGGAGGCTATGCCGCCATTCTTCTGTCGATCGCCACGATCGTCCTGGGCCTGGTGGTGGCCGACGCGCCCCGCTGGATGGGGCTGGCGCTCGCGCTGTGGTGGCTGCTGCTGGCGAGCGCATTCGTGGTCCTGCAGCGCCAGGGGCGGTGCATCGACACCTACCAGGCCATCTGGGGCCCCGGCAGCGGCACGGCCGCCAGCCGCAAGCGGCCCGTGGGCTGGGGCATCAGGCGCTACACGGCGGCCCAGTGGCAGCGGAAATTCGGGCAGCGCCACACGCCCGGCCGCACTCCACAACGATAGATGACGGGAGCACCCATGGCAGGACTGGAGCTACGCAACGTGGTCAAGCGTTTCGGCGAGGTGACCGTCGTCCAGCAGATGGACCTGGCGATCCACGAGGGCGAATTCGTCGTGCTGCTGGGCGAATCGGGCTGCGGGAAAAGCACGACGCTGCGGATGATCGCGGGGCTGGAGGAGGTGACGCAGGGGCAGATCCTGATCGGCGACAGGGATGTGACCCATGCCGCGCCCATGGACCGCGACATCGCCATGGTGTTCCAGAACTATGCGCTGTACCCCCACATGAACGTGGCGGAGAACATGTCCTTTGCGCTGCGCCTGTCCGGCCGGCCCTACGCCGAGATCTTCGAGAAGGTCAGGTCCGCGGCCCGCATCCTGAGCATCGAACACCTGCTGGAACGCAAGCCCAGGGAGCTGTCTGGCGGCCAGCGCCAGCGCGTGGCCATCGGGCGCGCCATCGTGCGGGAACCCAAGGTTTTCCTGTTCGACGAACCGCTGTCCAACCTGGATGCCAAGCTGCGCGGCCACATGCGGGCGGAACTGGCCATCCTGCACGAGCGCCTGGGAAAGACCACGGTGTATGTGACCCACGACCAGGTCGAGGCGATGACGCTCGCCTCGCGCATCGTGATCTTCGACAAGGGGGAGATCCAGCAGATCGGCACCCCCTCCGACGTCTTCACACGCCCGGCCAGCCTGTTCGTGGCGGGGTTCATCGGCACGCCGACCATGAATTTCTTCCGGGCCCGCTACAGCCAGGAACATGGCCTCAAGCTGCTTCGCGGAGAAGGCTTCGCGTGGATCGCGCCGGACTGGCTGGTGGCACAGGCCCCACGGGCGGACCAGTCGCTCACGCTGGGCCTGCGCCCCCAGGCGCTGCACCCTTCCAACGCGGGCGTGAGCCTGCTCAGCCTGCAGGTGGACGTCGTGGAGTACCTCGGCACCGAAAGCCAGGTGGTGGGACACATGAACACTCCCTCCGGCCAGCGCGTGGCCGCCATGCTGCCGGGCAACGCGCAGGACCGGCTGCGCCAGCGGGTCGACCTGAGCTTCGACCCGCAGGACATGCACGTTTTCGACACCGCCTCGGGGCGCTCCCTGCGCCCCTGACACACCGCGACACCCCCACCCAGGAGACAAGACCATGAAAAGACGCGATTTCGTAACGAAAACCAGTGCCACGGTGTTCGGTGCCAGCCTGCCCTTGAGCGGAATCCGTGCGCAGAGCCGCTATTCCAGGTACGCGGGCCAGACGGTCACCTTCAGCGTGCCGGCCCATCCCCACTACGACGCGATGATGAAGATCCTGCCGGATTTCACCAGGGAAACCGGGATCAAGGTGGAAACCGACCGCCTGGCCATGGGGCGCATGAAGGAAAAGCAGCTGCTGGAGATGGCCAAGCCGCAGGGCGACTACGACCTGGGCTGCTACGTCGTGATGTGGAAGGGCGAGTACGTCGCCAAGAATCTCATCCGGCCGCTCGACCCGTTCCTGCAGAACCCAGCCCTGGCGGACCCCGCCTACGACATCAAGGACATCATTCCGGTCTATCTCGAAAACCTGGGGCTCGTGGGGGGCCCCAAGGGTTACCTGGCGGGGCCGGGCGCCAAGCTCTACGGTCTGCCCTATGGCGCGGAAACCTCGGTGCTGGCCTACCGCAAGGACATCTTTGCCAAGCACGGCCTCAAGGTGCCCGAGAACTATGCGGAGTTCGCGCAGTTGCTGCGCGTGATCAAGGACAAGGAGGGTATCGGCGCGCTGGCGTCCCGGGGCCAGGCGGGCCATCAGGCCGTGCACGCCTGGCTGCTGCACCTGAACCCGCTGGGCGGCAGCGTCTTCGACGATCAATGGCGCGTGCGCTTCAATGACAAGGCGGGCGTGCAGGCGCTCAAGTTCCTGCAGGAAGTGGTGGCCACGGGCCCCGCGGGCATCGCGGGGTATGGCCAGGGGGAAAGCAACACGGCCTTCCTGCAGGGCCAGGCCGCCATGTACCTGGACTCCACCTCCCTCGCCGGGCTGGTGAACGACCCGGCCAAGTCCCGCATCGCCGGCAAGGTCAGCTGGGCCCTGCACCCCATGGGAACGCGCCGCGCCTCCCAGTCCGGCGGGCTGGGCCTGGCCATCGCCAAGAACGCGAAGAACGCCGATGCGGGCTTCCTGCTCATGCAGTGGCTCACCTCCAAGGCCCAGGACAAGGCCGTCACCCGGGCGGGCGGCGCGCCCACCCGCAACTCCACGCTGGCCGACACCGACCTCGTGCGGCAGTACCCGGAGTTCATCACCTTCAAGGAGGCGCTCAAGTACTCCAACCCCGACTGGCGGCCCATCATCGCGGTGTGGGACAAGATCAACGTGCAGGCGCTCGGGGTCGGCATCTCCGAGGCCCTGACCGGCAAGAAGACGGCCGAGGCAGCGCTCAATGACCTGGTGGCCCCGGTCATGCAGATCATGCGTGAAGCCGGGTACAAAGTCTGAGGCGCGCCCGCCATGCGCACCCCTTCCTGGGTTCCGCTCCTCTACGTGGGGCCTGCCGCCGCGATCATGGCGGCAGCGTGCCTCTACCCGGTCATCTCGGCCTTCCAGCTGGGGCTCTACGACTGGAGCATGGGCACCCCCTGGAGCGCGGCCCGCTGGGTGGGGCTGGATGCATTCGCCGCGGCGTTCAGCAATCCCCGGGTGTGGTCCTCGCTCTGGACAACCCTGCTGTTCGCCGGCGTCTGCGTCACCGCCGAGATGCTGCTGGGCATCGCGCTGGCACTGGCGCTGGAGCGGCCGGTGCGGGGCACGGCGGTCTTTCGCACCTTGTTCATCCTGCCCATGATGATCGCGCCCATTGCCGTGGGCCTGGCCTGGCGCTACATGTTCGACGCGCAGTTCGGGCTCATCAACGCCGTGCTCGGCCTGCTCAGGATCGCGCCCCTGACCTGGCTGGCGGATCCCACGCTCGCGTTCGCCGCCATCGTGATCGCGGACGTCTGGCAGTGGACGCCCTTCGTCTTCATCATGATGGTGGCCGCCCTGGCGAACGTGGACAGCGCGGTCATCGAGGCCTCGCGGATCGACGGGGCGAACTGGTGGCAGATGACCACCCTCGTCAAGCTGCCCATGATCGCGCACGTGATCGCCATCACGCTGATGATGCGGCTGGTGGATGCCTTCCGGGTTCTCGAAGTGATCTACGTGCTGACATTCGGCGGCCCGGGCGACTCCACCGAAATCCTCGCGCTGCACATCTACAAGACGGCCTTCGTGGGCCAGCAGCTGGGCGTGGCCGCCGCCATCTCCGTGCTGCTGCTCGTGGTGGTGGCCGTGCTGTCATGGATCGCCCTGCGCATCTCGAACCCTCTGGACAACGAGAAGTAACCGGGAACGCGAGATGCCCATGAAACGCTCTCCCCTGCTCGCCACCGCGCACTACGCCATGCTGGTCGGCCTGGCCGTGCTGTGCATCGCCCCCATCGCGGTCATCTTCGCCACCAGCCTGCGCCAGCAGGTGGACATCTTCGCCGAGCCGCTGAACTTCATCTTCACCCCCACCCTGGAGAACTACCGGGCCGTCCTGCAGGAAGACAAGTTCGACCGGTATCTGTACAACAGCCTTTTTGTCGGGCTCATTTCCACGGCCGCCACCCTGGTGCTGGGCTGCATGGCGGCCTACGGCCTCGCGCGGTTCCGCTTCCCCGGCCGGCGCGCGCTGGCCTACACCACCTTGCTGCTGCGCACCGTGCCGCTGGCGGTCATGGCCATACCGGTCTTCCTGATCTGGAACGAATGGCACCTGGTCAACAGCCTGTGGGGCCTGATCCTGCTGTACGTGGCGGTCAACCTGCCATTCACGATCTGGCTGCTCTATGGCTTCGTGCTGCAGGTCCCCGTGGAGCTGGAGGAGGCAGCCGCCATCGACGGCTGCGGCCCCCTGCGCGTGTTCACCAAGGTGCTGCTTCCGCTCATGGCGCCCGGGCTCGCCGCGGCCTCGATCTTCACCTTCCGCATCGCCTGGAACGAGTTCATCCTGGCGCTGGTGCTCACCGATCGCCACTCGCGCACCCTGCCCGTGGCGGCCTCGCTTTTCGTCACCGACATGGGGGTGGACTGGGGGCGGGTCATGGCCATGGGCAGCCTCATCGCCATTCCCCCGCTGATCTTCACCTTCGTGGCAGCTCGCCAGATCATCACCGGGCTCACGGCAGGCGCCGTCAAGGGCTAGGGACGCACCCTGGCCTGCATACCCCCGCTTACCGCCCCACCCCATGAGATTCGTCCAGACACTGCGCATTTCGCAGAAGCTGCTCCTCTTCGCGCTCCTGCTGGTGGCGTGCTTCTTCCTCGGGGCCTGGCAGGTCGCGCGCTGCCTGCTGGCGATCTCGCATTTCGGCGCGGCGCTGCCAGACGCCGATCCCGTCGTGGAAAGCGCGGCCGCCGCGCTGCGGATACTGGCCCTGACCAGCGCCGTGGTGGCGGGGGGCTGCCTGGCCCTGGCATGGTGGATTGGCCGCGCGCTGCGCACGCGCGTCGCCGTCGCCCGCAAATTCACGGACGATGTGCGCATCGGCAACCTGACGAGCCTGATTCACGACGCGCAGCGCGACGAGTTCTCGCCCTTGATGGCGGCCATGCGCGAAATGCAGGAATCCCTGACCAGGGTCGTCACCAAGGTCAGGGCGGGCGCGCAGGAGGTGGCCCTGGCCAGCGACGAGATATCCCAGGCGAACACCGATCTGTCCGCACGGACGGAACGCCAGGCGCTGTCGCTGAAGGACACCACGGACGCGGTGGAGGCGTTCGCCAGCAGCGCCCTGCTGGTGGGGCAGAAGGCGGATGCGGGCAACGCCATCGCGCAGCAGACCGCCCTGGCGGGAGATCACGGCAACCGTGCCTTCGCGTCCGTGCAGCAGACCATGCAGGAAATTGCGTCGGACTCCGCGCGGGCCTTCGACATCATCGCGCTCATTGACGGGATCGCGTTCCAGACCAACATCCTCGCCCTGAACGCGGCCGTCGAGGCGGCACGCGCCGGCGAGCAGGGCCGGGGCTTTGCCGTGGTCGCCAGCGAGGTGCGCGCGCTGGCGCAGCGCAGCGCCAGCGCGGCCAAGGACATCAAGGCGCTGCTGACCCGCGGCAACGCCCGCATCGAAACCGGCGCGACCCTGGTGCAGACGGCCGCCCAGCAGCTGGGCGGCATGACCGAGGCCATACAGCGGGTGACGCAGATCATGGCGGAGATCGCCCATTCCAGCCAGATGCAGCGCGAGAGCGTGGGCAAGGTCATCGAGTCCGTGGAGCTGATTGACCAGGCCACGCAACAGAACGCGGCCCTGGTGGAGCAGACAGCCTCCGCCTCGCAGCAACTGCGGGCGCAGGCCGCGCGCCTCGTCGGGTCGGTGAACGTGTTCACGCTCAACGGGAGCCCGTCCGAAGCCGAAGAGCAGGTGCGAAGGGCCGTGGACCTGATCCGCGACATCGGCGCCGAGAAGGCCTACCGCGAATTCACGCACGGCACCTCGTTCAAGGACCGGGACCTGTACATCACGGTCTACGACTTCAACGGCCGCAATCTCGCGCACGGAGCCAATCCCGCCAACGTCGGAAAGGTCCTCATCGACATGCGCGACGCGAATGGCGTGGCGATCGTCAGGAACTCGCGCGACCTGGCCACGCAAAGGGGCTCTGGATGGTCCGCGCCGTACCACATCCTGAATCCGGTCACCCAGAAGATCATGGTCAAGAAGGCGTTTGTCCAGCGTGTGGGAGAGACCTTCGTCTCGTCCGGAATCTACGCCGTGGACCTGGATTGATCGACGCTCCCCCAGAGACAGGAAAAAACCCATGCAACGCAGACTGCTCGTCCAATCGCTGTGCGCCGCCACCATCCCCGCCTTCTTCCCGGGGGCATCGCGCGCCCGGAACAGGTATGCCCCCTACCGGGGCCAGAAGCTCAGGATCAGCATCCCCAGGCACCACCACTACGACGCCGCCACGAAACTGTTCCCCACGTTCACCAGCGAAACCGGCATTCAGGTCGAGTTTGAACAGCTCCCCATCGCGGAGATGAAAAAGAGGCAGCTGGAGGAGATGGCCAAGCCGCAGTGCGACTTCGACCTCGTGTCGTATGTGGTGATGTGGAAAGGCGAGTACGTCAAGAAGCGCCTCATCCGGGATATCGAGCCCTACCTGAACAACCGGCAGCTCACCCCCGAGGACTTCGACCTGCCCGACATCATCGCGGGATTCCGGGAGAACATCGGCCTGGTCGGGGGATGGAAAGGCTACCTGGCCGGCGGGGCCGCCAAGCTCTACGGGCTGCCCTATGGAGCCGAGACCTCGGTGCTGGCCTACCGGCACGACATCTTCGAGAAGTTCAACCTGAAGCCGCCCGAGTCGTACTTCCAGCTGGAACAGCTGCTGCCGCTCCTGCGGGAAAAGACCGCCATGGGGTCGCTGGCCTCGCGCGGCAAGGAAGGCCACCAGTGCGTGCATGCCTGGCTGTTGCACCTGAACCCGCTCAATGGCGGCGTGTTCGAGAACAACTGGCAGCCCCGCCTGCATGATTCGGCCGGAGTCCGAGCCGCCAACCTGCTCAAGAAGATCATCGACACCGGCCCTCCCAACGCGCTGGCGGCGGGCCAGACGGAGATGCTCAATGCGTTCCTGCAAGGGCAGGCCTCCATGTACCTGGACTCGACCCTCATCTTCGGTGCGGTCCGCGACGAGAAGATCTCGAAGATCAATGGCAAGGTAAGTTATGTGCGCCATCCCCGCGGCGCGCGCTATGCGTCCCAGACCGGAGGCCTGGGACTGGCCATCCCCGCCCAGTCGAAGAACCCGGACAGCGCATTCCTGCTGATGCAATGGCTCACCGCCAAGCAGCAGGACAAGTCGGTTTGCCACCTGGGCGGCGTGCCCCACCGGCTGTCCACCCTGGCCGACCCCGACCTGGGGAGGAAATACCCCGAGTTCCAGATGCTCCTGCGCAGCATCGGGGATGCCAACCCCAACTGGCGGCCCATCATTCCGGAGTGGGACACCATCAATACCGACATACTGGGCAAGAGCATCCACGAGGTGATTTCAGGCAAGCAGCCCGCAGAGACGGCGCTGGCGCAGGCCGCGAAGGCGGTGGCCGACCTGATGCGCCGCGAAGGGTACCTCACCACCCCGCCACCGGTCCGCTAGTTCCGCTGGTCCGGCTTGCGGCGCCCCTGCTTCGCCGTCATGAGTTTCACGCTGCTCAAGCTGGCGAAGCGCCGGCTTTCATCACCTGGCATCCCGTGTGGCGGCCGGGGCAGCCACGGTGCAGGCCGTCCCGAGCGCCGCACGGGCTCAGCCGGCAAGGCCCTAGAGTCCTGCGGCTACGCCGCCAGCAATCCGCTGTGCGCGGCGGCGTGGCGCAGCCAGTCGGCATCCTGCGCCAAGGCCAGCGCGGCATCGAGCGCGCGGGTGGGCTGCACCTGGCGGTGCGACATGAAGCCGATGGGCGTGGTGAGCACGGGCGCCAGAAGGGGCAGCGCCTCTAGCCCGTCATGGCCCCGCACCGCATCCACCAGCGCGCCCGGCAGCACGCTGCACAGGTTGCCGGCCACCACGCTCAAGGCCAGCGTGAGGACCGAATCGGTTTCCATGGCGGGCCGCACCGTGGCCCCCGCGCTGCGGAAGGCGCCATCCACCAGGCTGCGGTTGTGCATCTCGGGCGTGAGCAGGCACAGCGGCAGGCGCGCCGCCTCGGCCCAGCCAACGGGCCCGCCCATCTGCAGGCCGTGCCCTTTCGGGCTGCTGGCCCGCCGCAGCAGGAAGTAGTGCTCCACGTACTGCGGCCAGGCCCGCAGTTGGCCGCCGCGCGCGGGCATGCGCTCGGTGTAGCCCAGCGCGAGGTCCAGGGAAATACTTTCCAGCCCCGCCTCCAGCGCCTGCGAGCTCATGGACAGCGCGACGGGCGCGATGCCGGGGTGCCGCGCCTGCAGCTGCGCCGCAAACCGCGCCAGGATGGGCATGGCCGTGGGCACGGCGCCCAGGCGCAAGGTGCCGCGCGGATGGGCGGCATCGCTCAACAGGTCCTGCTGCAGCACCTGGTGTTCATGCAGCATGCGCTGGGCCGAGGCCAGCACACGCTCCCCCTCGGGCGTGAAGCCCTCGAAGCTGCGGCCCCGGCGCACCACCACCACCCCAAACTCTTTTTCCAGCGCCCGCAGCGCGTTCGACAGCGCGGGTTGCGTGATGTGGCAGGCCTGCGCCGCCCGGCCGAAGTGCCGGTGCTCGTGCAGCGCCACGAGGTAGCGCAGGGACGCGAGCAGGTTCATGGCACAGTGCGGCAGCCCACGGAGATCAGGTGTTCTTGCTGATCGAGATGGTGGGGAACTTGTTGGAGAAGTCCTTGGCCTGCTGGGCGATCTTCACCGCCACGTCGCGCGCCACCTTCTTGTAGATCTTGGCCACGTCCCCGTCGGGGTCGGCCACCACGGTGGGCTTGCCGCTGTCGGCCTGCAGGCGGATGCTCATGTCGAGCGGCAGCGCGCCCAGGTAGTCCATGTGGTAGTCGGCCGCCATCTTCTTGCCGCCGTCGGCGCCAAAGATATGCTCCACATGGCCGCAGTTGCTGCACACGTGGGCGGCCATGTTCTCGACGATGCCCAGGATGGGCACGCCCACCTTCTCGAACATCTTGATGCCCTTCTTGGCGTCCAGCAGCGCGATGTCCTGCGGCGTGGTGACGATCACGGCGCCGGTCATGGGCACGCGCTGGCTCAGCGTGAGCTGGATGTCGCCGGTACCGGGCGGCATGTCGACGATGAGGTAGTCCAGGTCCTTCCAGTTGGTCTGGCGCAGCAGCTGCTCCAGCGCCTGGGTGGCCATGGGGCCGCGCCAGATCATGGCTTCGTCCTGGTCCACCAGGAAGCCGATGGACATGACCTGCACGCCATAGTTCTCCAGCGGCTCCATGGTCTTGCCATCGTCGCTTTCGGGGCGGCGGTTGATGCCCAGCATCATGGGTTGGCTGGGGCCGTAGATGTCGGCGTCGAGCACACCCACGCTGGCGCCCTCGGCAGCCAGCGCCAGGGCCAGGTTGGCGGCCGTGGTGCTCTTGCCCACGCCGCCCTTGCCCGAGGCCACGGCGATGATGTTCTTGACCTGGGGCAACAGCTGCACGCCGCGCTGCACGGCGTGCGCGATGACCTTGGTGGTGATGTTGACCGACACGTTCTCCACCCCGGCAATCCCCTTGGCGGCCGCCACGAGGCTGCGGCGCAGCTCAGGCACCAGGCTCTTGGCGGGGTAGCCCAGTTCCACGTCGAAGGCCACGTCGCCGCCGGTGATCTGCACGTTGCGCAGGGCCCGGGTGCTGACGAAATCCTTGCCGGTGTGGGGGTCCAGCACGCTGGAAAGTGCGGCCAAGAGGCCCTGTTCGGTGACTGCCATTCAATAATCTCCAGAAGAGGCGGGTAGTCTATCCAAGCGCCGTGCCCTCCGCGTCTGAAGGACAATGCGCCGCGTTGCCGCCGCCTGCGCCCAAAACCGAAAGAAAAGGACCCCCGTGAAATTCAAGATGGCCGAAAAGTCCCTGTTTGCCATGCTGCTGCGCTCGCCCTGGTGGGTCAGCTTCGTGGTGGTCGGCCTCATTGTCCTGGCGGCGGGCGCCCTGTTGCCCAAGGAGTACTTCGTGGTGGGAGCGCTCGCGGGTTTCCCCATCTTCGTGGTGGGCTGCATCGCGGCCTGGAAGCAGCTGCGCGCCCCCAACCCGGCCCAGGTGGCCGACATGCTGGAGGCCGTGGGCAGCATGCCCTGGCGCAGCTTTGCCGACACCCTGGCATCCGCCTGGACCCGGGCGGGCTACACCGTGGAGCGGATCAACGGCAACAACGCCGGGGCCGACATGCGCCTGACCCTGAGCGGCAAGACCACGCTGGTGAGCGCCAAGCGCTGGAAGGCCGCCACCCATGGCGTGGAGCCCCTGCGCGAACTGCACGCGGCCATGGTGGCCAGCGACGCTCCGGCGGGCATCTATGTGGCGGCCCTGGGGCAGGTCAGCGACAACGCGCGCCTGTATGCCCGCGACCATGGGATCGCCGTGCTGCAGGGCGATGCAGTGGCGGCCCTGCTGCTGAGCAGCCGGCGCTGATCCACGCCCCGCCGGCCCGCCCCGCAGCCCGCCATGCGGGTTTTCCCAGATGGAGCGACCGGTGGCGGACTCCACACTTGGCACATCACCCACCCCTTCGACGATGCCATCGATCAGCCCCCCCACCGACGCTTGCGCCCCCGCTCCCGCGGCCCCGCCCGCCCGCCCCACCGGCCTGCTGCTGACCGGCGGCGGTGCCCGCGCCGCCTACCAGGTGGGCGTGCTGGAGGCGATCGCCGACATCCGCAATGCCTGTGGCGCGGGCGGCGGGCCCAATCCGTTTCCCATCATCACGGGCACCTCCGCGGGCGCCATCAACGCGGCGGCGCTGGCCTGCGGGGCCGACAACTTCGACCGCGCGGTGCGCCGCATCGCACGCGTGTGGCGCCAGTTCCATGCCAGCCAGGTGTATGGCGCCGATTCGCTGTCCGTGATGCGCAGCGGGGCGCGCTGGCTCACGCTGCTGTCCATGGGCTGGGCGCTGGCGCGGTGGCGCCGCATGCGGCCCCGGTCGCTGCTGGACAACTCGCCCCTGGAGAAACTGCTGGTGAAGATGGTGCCCCTGGTGCGCCTGCCCCGGCTCATCCGCAAGGGGCACCTCACCGCGCTGGCGGTCACGGCATCGAGCTACAGCTCGGGCGAGCACGTCACGTTCTTCGAATCCAACGCGCCGGTGCAGCCCTGGGTGCGCTCGCAGCGCAAGGCCGCGCGCGACCGCATCACGCACGAGCACCTGCTCGCGTCCTCGGCCATTCCGTTCATCTTCCCGGCCAAGGGCATCACGATCGACGACCATACCGAGTACTTTGGCGATGGCTCCATGCGCCAGTCGGCCCCGATCGCACCCGCCATCCACCTGGGGGCCGAGCGCATCCTGGTGATCGGCGCGGGCCGCATGCACGAGCCCCGGGGCGACGCCGCGGCCAACCCCACGCCCAGCTACCCCACGCTCGCGCAGATCGCGGGGCATGCGCTGTCCAACATCTTTCTGGACGCGCTGGCGGTCGACGTGGAGCGGGTGCAGCGGGTCAACCAGACGCTGTCGCTGATCCCCCCCGACGTGCGCGCGCACAGCGCGCTGCGGCCCATCGAACTGCTGGTGATCGCGCCTTCGCAGCGGCTCGACGCGGTGGCCGCGCGCCACGTGGGCGATCTGCCGGCCCCCGTGCGCGCCATGCTGGCGGCGCTGGGCGTCACGTCCAACATGGCGGATGTGCGCGGCGCGGCGCTGGCCAGCTACCTGCTGTTCGAATCCGGCTACACGCAAGAGCTGATGGCCCTGGGCCGGGCCGACACGCTAGCCATGCGCGCCGAGGTGTGCCGCTTTTTCGGCTGGACCGACAGCGGCGCGGACATTCAGACCCGCGAGCACGCCTGAAGGGCCGCCGGTCCGCCCCGGCGTCCGCTACCGCGCCTTGAGCACGTCCTTGCGCAGCCAGCCCAGGCCGTGCGCGTGCAGGCTCTGCACATACAGCCGGTCCGCCGTCTCGGTGATGGCCGTGGTTTCCGGGTAGGCGCCCGCCGGGTCCTGCAGGTCAGCCACCACCTTGCCGTCGTCGGTGAACGCGATCACGTGGCCGTACGGCTGGGGGATGGGCCACAGCGCACGCGGCAGGCGCAGCGTCAGGCTGCGCAGCCAGGGCTTGCCGGCCATGTTGTCGATGGCCGCGCCGCGCGGCTTGGCAAAGCCCAGCCAGATGCGGCCGTCCATCCCGCGCATCAGGTTGTCGGGGTAGCCGGGCAGGTTGTCGAGCAGCACGCTAGCCTGGGCTCCGGGCAGGCTGATGTCCAGGTCGTTCGCGTCCACCGCGATCTTCCACACCCTGTACTTGCCGGTTTCGTTGACGAACAGGCTCTTTTCGTCCTGGCTGAGCGCCACGCCGTTGGCGAAGCTCAGGCCCCGGGCCACCACGCGCGTGGCGCGAGTCGCGGGGTCGTACTCCAGCACCCGGCCCGTGCTGGCCTGCTCCAGGATGTCGAGCACGCTGGCCTCGAAGGTGCCGCCCCAGTCCTGGGGGGCAAAACGCGTGGAGGCGTCGCTCAGGTACATCTTGCCGCTTTGGGCCACCACCACGCCGTCGGCATAGCGGATGGGATCGCTGCCCACCTTGTCGGCCAGCACGGTGACCTTGCCATCGGGCGCGATGGACAGCAGGCCCTTGACCGCATCGGCCGCGATGAGGTGGCCCGCCGCGTCGAAGTCAAAGCCCAGCACCCGCCCGCCGGTATTGGCAAAGACCTCCTGGCCCGATCCATCGGGGTTCATGCGCAGGATGTTGCCGCTGAGCACCGTGGTGTAGAGCTTGCCGTCCCTGCCCACGGCGATGTGCTCGGGGCCGACCTCGCCGTGGAGGTCGATCACCTGCAGCTGGGCCAGCCGCGTGTTGGGCGCATGCACGCCCTGGTAGCCGGGCGCGGGCGGGGCGCTCCAGGCCACGGGCCGGATGGGCACGGGCCACCATGCCAGGTAGGCCGCCAGCACCAGCACGGCGCCAGCGGCGCTCCATCCCAGTCTCCTCACCAGCTTCTTTGCCATCGGCGTTCCTCCGTTGTGGTCGGTGCCAGGCATTGTGGGCCCGGCGAGCCCCCGCGCACCCTGCCCGGGGCCCGTTCGCTGGCACCTGCGCGACCCGCGCGCGGGGCTGGAGCGCCCGCGGCCGCGAGGCAGGGCGCCAAACGCCTAAAATCGCGGGTTCCGCCTGAGAAAGCCGCTTTTCATGACGTCATCCGCACGCAAACTCTTCGTCACCACCGCTCTGCCCTACGCCAACGGCAACTTCCACATCGGCCACATCATGGAATACATCCAGGCCGACATCTGGGTGCGGTTCCAGCGCATGCAGGGCCACGCGGTGAACTTCGTGGGCGCCGACGACACGCATGGCGCGCCCATCATGATCGCCGCCGAGAAGGCGGGCGTCACGCCACAGCAGTTCGTGGCCAACATCGCCGCGGGCCGCAAGCAGTACCTGGACGGCTTTCACATCAGCTTCGACAACTGGCACAGCACCGACGCGCCAGAGAACCACGAGCTGGCCCGCCAGATCTACCGCGACCTGCGCGACCGCGCCGACGGCTCGCTGATCGAGGTGCGCACCATCGAGCAGTTCTTCGACCCCGAGAAGAACATGTTCCTGCCCGACCGCTACATCAAGGGCGAATGCCCCAAGTGCCATGCCAAGGACCAGTATGGCGACAACTGCGAGGTGTGCGGCACGGTGTACGCGCCCACCGACCTGATCAACCCGTTCTCGGCCTTGTCCGGCGCCAAGCCCGAGCTGAAGAACTCCGAGCATTTCTTTTTCAAGCTCTCGGACCCGCGCTGCGTGGAGTTCCTGGAGAAGTGGACGCAGGACGGCAAGCTGCAGCCCGAGGTGGCCAACAAGATCAAGGAATGGTTCACCGTGCGCACCAATCCGGACGGCACGACCAGCGAAGGCCTGGGCGACTGGGACATCAGCCGCGACGCGCCCTACTTCGGCATCGAGATCCCCGACGCGCCGGGCAAATACTTCTACGTGTGGCTCGACGCCCCCGTGGGCTACCTGGCCTCGCTCAAGAACTGGTTCGACAAGGGCGGCCCCAAGGCAAAACACGGCGACACCCGCTCGTTCGACGAATACATGGCCGCTGCCGACACCGAGCAGTACCACTTCATCGGCAAGGACATCGTCACCTTCCACACGCTGTTCTGGCCCGCCATGCTGCACTTCAGCGGCCGCAAGACGCCCGACAACGTGTTCGTGCATGGCTTTCTCACCGTGAACAACGGCGAGAAGATGAGCAAGAGCCGTGGCACCGGCCTGGACCCGCTCAAGTACCTGAGCCTGAACATGAACGCCGAATGGCTGCGCTACTACCTGGCGGCCAAGCTCAGCGCGCGCAACGAAGACATCGACTTCAACGCCGAGGACTTCATGCTGCGCGTGAACAGCGATCTGATCGGCAAGTACGTGAACATTGCCAGCCGCGCTGCGGGATTCCTGACCAAGCGCTTCGACGGCAAGCTCACCAGCGACTTCGGCGCCACGGGCGCGGCCCTGCTGGCCGAGGTGCGCGGTGCCAGCGGCGCCATCGCGCAGATGTACGAAACCCGCGAGTACAGCAAGGCCACGCGCGAGATCATGCAGCTGGCCGACAAGGTCAACGCCTATGTGGACCAGAACAAGCCCTGGGACCTGGCCAAGGACGCGGCCAACAACGAGGCGCTGCACCAGGTCTGCTCGGTGCTCATCAACACCTTCGCCGCGCTCACGCGCTACCTGGCGCCCGTGCTGCCGGGCCTGGCCCAGGCCGTGCAAGGCTTTGTGGGTGTGGACATGCGGCAGTGGCACGTGGCGGGCGACGTGCAGGCGATCACCCCCTACCAGCACCTGATGCAGCGCGTGACCCCCGAGCAGCTGGAAGCATTGTTTGAGGCTCCAGCGCAGGCAGAACAAGCGCCAGCAGCTACTGAAACAATAGCATCCCCCGGCGGCGAGGAACTGGCCCCCACCATCACCATCGACGACTTCACCAAGATCGACCTGCGCATCGCGCTGATCGTGAATTGCGAGCCGGTCGAAGGCTCCACCAAGTTGCTGCGCCTGACGCTGGACGTGGGCGAAGGCCGCACGCGCAATGTCTTTTCAGGCATCGCCAGCGCCTACCAGCCCGCCGACCTGATCGGCAAGCACACGGTGATGGTGGCCAACCTCGCGCCGCGCAAGATGAAGTTCGGCGTCTCCGAAGGCATGGTGCTGGCCGCCAGCCATGGCGACGAGAAGGCCAACCCCGGCATCTACGTGCTCAACCCCTGGCCCGGCGCCACGCCCGGCATGCGGGTGCGCTGAAGCACTGCAACGGCCGCGCCGGCCGTTGCCTTCCCGGGCCCCGCCGCTCGTTCGCTCACAGCGATGCCAGCGGCGGCGACCGCTGCGGCCGGCCCGCGCGCAACGCCTGACGCCGCAGGTACCACTCGGCGCCCAGCAGGTTGGGCACCCAGCACAGCCAGGCGATGAAGGGGTAGGACACCTGCTCATCCACCCCCAGGGCCATGCTGCCCCCCAGGTAGACGCGCAGCGTGATGGCTGCCGCCGTGAGCGCATAGCTGCGCACCATCCAGCGCCGGTGCTCGGCAAAACGGCGCTGCAGCGCGCGCAGCAGGCCCATGCCGGTCGCCACGATCCAGGCCACGCCCAGCGCCAGGAAACCCAGGACGGCCACGGGACCCGTCATCGCATCCAGTGCCAGGGGCAACGACGAGAGCCAGCCCACCGCAATCGCCGCCACATACCCGCGCCCCACCCAGCGGTGCAGGGCCGGAAACCGGGTGCGCCATGCCGCCATCAATTGCAGCGGGCCCAGCATCAGTGCCAGCGATGCGCTGACCGCATGCACCACGAAAGCCCGGGGCGCCGACTGCAGGCTGGGCAGGTCCATCGGGAAGGGCATGCCGGGCAGCGCATAGCGCAACGAGACAATGCCGACGGCCAGGGCCGACAGCGCGAGCAAACCCCAAGCCAGGGCGGGGGCGAGAGTACGTGGAGACATGGCAACTTTCTGTGAAATGGAAGTCCATCCACTCTAGAAATTGCGTCTGAGCCCCGTGTTAGCAGCGCCTTAGGCGGGTGTTAGCAGCGGCGCGGGCGCGGGCTGGAGTGGGGGCAGATGCACCCGCGCCAGCAGGCCCGCGGCGCCGTCGTCCCGCGCCCGCAGCTCCACCCGCAAGCCCTGGCGCAGCGCTGCCGCGCGGGTGATGGCCAGGCCCAGCCCGCTGCCGTCGGCGTCGTTGCCGGGCACGCGGAAGAAGCGGTCGAAGACCCGCTCCAGCAGCTCTGGCGGAATGCCGGGGCCGTTGTCGACGATGTCCACCACCGCGCCGCTGTCCAGACGGTGCAGCCGCACTTCGACCGCACCGCCCTCGGGCGTGTAGCGCAGGGCGTTGTCCAGCAGGTTGTCGAACACGCTGCGCAGTTCGCTGGCAGCGGCGTGGACCGCCACCTGCCCGTCTCCGGCAAAACCGACCTCGATGCGGCGCTGGTCCGCCAGGGGCATCAGCTGGCCCACGCAGTCGCGCAGCAGGGCCGTGATGTCCACGGGCGCAGTGGGTGCCTGCGCAGACACCGGCGCCTCCTGCCGCGACAGGCGCAGCAACTGGCCGACCAGGTGCCGCGCCCGGCGCATGCCCGCGTCCAGTTGCGCGAACTGCTGCTGCGCATCGCCCGCAGGCACGAAGGGGCGCAGGTTCTCCAGCTGCAGCGCCATCGCGGCCATGGGCGTGCGCAGCTCGTGGGCGGCGTCCTGTACGAAGCGGCGCTGCGCGGCAAAGGCCTCGCCCAGGCGCGCCAGCAGTGCATTGAAGGAACCCACCAGGGGCACGATCTCCTCGGGCACGCGGTCCATGCGGATGGCGCCCAGGCTGCGGTCGTCGCGCTGGGCCACTTCATCGGCCACCATGCGCAGCGAGCGCGATGCGCGCCCCACCACCAGCCACAGCGAGAACAGCAGCGCCGGTACCAGCAGCGCCATGGGCACGATGACGTACAGCGTGCGCACCGCCACTTCTTCCTGCAGGAATTTCTCGCTTTGCAGCACCTGCACGCGGCGCTGGTGCGGCCCGGCCGCTGGCGCGGTGTAGACGCGCCACCCAGGCGCCCAGGCATCGTGGGTGCGCAGCAGACCGTGCCCTGGCGCGGCCTGCAGTGGCACACCGGTGTCGGGCCGCGACGTGGCCAGCAGCCGCCCGTCGGCCGACCACACCTGCACGGCAAAGGCGCCCCAGTCCAGGATGTTGGTGTCGCTGAGCAGCGGCAGGGGCTCGACCCCGTGGCCAGCGTCCCGGCCGTCGCCGCCATCGCTGGTGCCCGCCGGCCCCTGCCCGCCGGCTGCATGGGAACGCGCCAACACCTCCATCTGGTACTGCATGAAGGTGTGGATGAGCGCGCTGTAGCTCGCCCAGAACGCGCAGCCCGCCACCACGGCGCCCACCAGGATCCAGGGCGCGAGCCACAGCAGGATCTGCCCGCGCAGGGACCGGGGGCGGTACCAGCGGGCCGCGTGCTCGCGCACCGGCCCCGTCATGGCGCCGCCACCCGCCAGCCCAGGCCGCGCACGTTGCGGATGGCGTCGGGCCCGAGCTTGCGGCGCATGCCGTGGATGAGCACGTCCACCGCGTTGCTGCTGACCTCCTCGCCCCAGCCGTAGATGCGGTTTTCCAGCTGCTCGCGCGACAGGATGGCGCCGGGGCGCTCCAGCAGCGCATGCAGCAGCGCGAATTCGCGGGCGGTGAGGGCCTCGCGGGCGCCGCCCTGCAGCACCTCGCGCGTGGCCAGGTCCAGCTGCAGGGCACCATTGCCCATCAGCGACTGGGCCACGCCGCTGCGCCGGCGCACCACGGCGCGCATGCGGGCCAGCAGCTCGGCCACCTCGAAGGGTTTGAGCAGGTAATCGTCGGCACCGATGTCCAGGCCGTGCACGCGGTCCTCGACACCGTCGCGCGCGGTAAGCACCACCACCGGCGTGAGGTCGCCGCGCACACGGGCGCGGCGCAGCACCTCGGTGCCGTCGAGCCCCGGCAGGCCCAGGTCCAGCAGCACGCAGCTGTAGTCGCCATCGGCGAGGGCGCTGTGGGCCAGTTCGCCGTTGCGCACCCAGTCCACGGACCAGCCCGCCCCCTTGAGCGCATGCGACAGGCTGCGCCCGATCATGTCGTCGTCTTCCACCAGCAGTGCGCGCAACAGGGTTCTCCTTGGGGCCTTCAGGGCGGTGCACAGCGTAGCGCGGAATTCTTAGCCCGCCATGAGCGCGGCGCCCACCCAGGGTGGCGCAGGGCTAACCCGGCGCTAAGAAAGCATTCCTACAGTGCACCGGCCCCCTGCCTGCGGCGTGCGGCCCGCAGGCACGCCCGGCCTGGCCCGCCCCTTTTCTTTTTCTTCTTTCTGGAACCCGAACCCATGACGCACTGCCTTCGCCTGCCCTCCCCCACCCACCACACCCTGCGGGGCCGCGCGGCGGTCATCGCGGCCACCCTGGCGGCGCTGGCGCCCGCCGCCTGGGCGCAGCAGGACGCCCCCACCTCCACCTGGGGGGCGGGCCTGGCCGTCAGCGCCGACCGCAAGCCCTACCGCGACTTCGACGACAAGGCGCAGCCGCTGCCCCTGCTCACCTACGAAAACCGCTGGGTCCACATTGCCGGCCCGGGCGTGGATGTCAAGCTGCCGCCGGCCGGCCCCGTGGGCCTGCGGCTGCGGTCGCGCTTCGGTTTCGAGGGCTACGAGGCCAAGGACTCGCCTTTTCTGACCGGCATGCAGGAGCGCAAGGGCAGCCTCTGGCTGGGCGCGGCCGCCAGCTGGGACACGGGGCCGGTGCAGCTTTCGGCCGAGCTGCTGGCCGATGCCTCCGGCCACAGCAAGGGGCGCCAGTTCACGCTGAAGGCCGAGCGCCGCTTCCAGCTCGGTGCGTGGGACATCACCCCCCGTGTGTCGGTGCAGCGGCAGGACCGCAAGTATGTGGACTACTACTACGGCGTGGAAGGCGCGGAGGCCCGCGCAGGCCGCCCGGCCCATGAAGGCAGCTCCGCCGTGAACCTGCAGGCCGGCCTGCGCGTGGGCTACGCGCTGGCGCCGCGGCAGTGGATGTTCGTGGACGTGAGCAGCACGCGGCTGGCCAGCGCGATCAAGAACAGCCCGCTGGTCAACAGATCGAGCCAGCCGGCGGTGACGGCGGGCTGGCTTTACCGGTTCTGAGCGCCGCCTTCAATGCCCCACGTACCGCCCTGGCCGGTGGCTGATCCACAGGAACCCGCTCATCACCAGCACGGCCAGCACCGAATACGCCACGCGGTCCACCGGCACCACGAAGAGCGCCAGCAGCACCACGGTGCCGTCGATCATCATCTGCACCTTGCCCGCACGCATGCCGTAGCGGGCCTGCAGGTACAGCGACACCACGGTGGCCCCGCCCAGGCTGGAGCGGTGGCGCGCCAGGAACAGGCAGCCCGTGCCCAGCAGCAGCCCGCCCAGCAAGGATGCGAACAGCGGGTTCAGGTAGTCCACGTGCATCACATGGGGGAACAGCTCGGTCAGCAGCGACAGCAGGGCGACGCAGACAAAGGTCTTGACCGTGAACTCGCGCCCCATGCGCGTCCAGGCGAACCAGTAGAACGGCAGGTTGACCGCGAAGAACAGCTTGCCGAACGAGATGCCCGTGACGTAGTGCAGCAGAAACGCCGCGCCCGCCGTGCCGCCCACCAGCAGCCCCGCCTGGTTGAACAGCATGAGCGCCATGGCCACGAACAGCGTGCCGGCGAACAGGGCCTGTACATCCTCGAACGCACCATGGCGCAGGGTGGATGCGTCGGCATGGGCATCGCCAGCGGCGCTGGAGTCATTGGCGGGGGTGTCGGTCATGGAGGGGATCACGCTGGCGTCACATCAATCCGCACGGAGCGGGGGCCGGGATGGCCGTGCAAGAACAGCAAGCAATATGCCAGGGAGCGCGGGCTCCACGCCCGATGTCCATCCCTGAGCGGGCAGAATTCGAAGAATTTCCGGCTGCTACCGCTGGTTGGCATTCAATAGTTTGCTATCAATTTTAAAGTTCCATCCACAGCCCGCCCCCCCCGCGTGGCCCCTGGCAACGGGCACATTCGGCACGCAATGTGCTTGGCGACCGCACCGGCTTCGCCCCATTGCGCTGCGCACCCGGCTCACTACACTGAAGTCTGCCCCGCGTTGATGGCGGTGGTGGCTGCATCCCGGCGGTGCCGGGGCCCTGGGCCGCCGCAGAGCCGCCGAAAAGAAAGTGCCCGCCACCATGCAGTTTTCACTCGCCTTCCACCCCCGCCTGCTCGATGCGCTGCGCGGCTACGACAAGGGCCGCTGGCTGGCCGACGTGGGTGCGGGGGTGACGGTGGGCATCGTGGCGCTGCCGCTGGCCATGGCGTTCGCGATCGCCAGCGGCCTCAAGCCCGAGGCGGGGCTGTGGACGGCGATCATCGCGGGCTTCCTGATCTCCGCCCTGGGGGGCACCAACGTGCAGATCGGCGGACCGGCGGGCGCATTCATCGTCATCGTCTACGGCATCGTCGAGCGCTACGGCGTGGCCAACCTGCTCATCTCCACCGCCTGCGCGGGCGTGCTGCTGGTGCTGCTGGGGCTCTTCAGGCTGGGCACGCTGGTGCGTTTCGTGCCGGTGAGCATCGTGATCGGCTTCACCAACGGCATTGCGGTGCTGATCGCGCTGTCGCAGGTGAAGGACTGGCTGGGGCTGTCCATCGACCGCATGCCGGGCAATTTCTTCTCGCAGATCGATGCGCTGGCGCGGCACGCGGACAGCCTCAACCCCCATGCCTTCGGGCTGGGCGCGGCCTGCGTGGCCGGGTTGTTCGTCTGGCCCAGGCTGATGATGAAGGGCTCGCCCGTGATGCAGGTGCTGGAGCGCCACACCGTGCGCAGCTTCGCGCGCGTGCCCGCGCCCGTCGTGGCGCTGGTCACGCTGAGCCTGCTGGCCTGGGCGATGGAGTTTCCGGTGGAGACCATCGGCTCGCGGTTTGGAGGCATTCCGCAGGCGCTGCCGGTGTTCGCGCTGCCCGATTTTTCGTGGGACACGGTGCGCCTGCTGGTCACGCCCACGCTCACCATCGCGCTGCTGGGCGCCATCGAATCGCTGCTGTGCGCCCGCGTGGCCGACCAGCTGGCCACCGACCCGCACCACAAGAAACACGACCCCAACCAGGAGCTGGTGGCCCAGGGGCTGGCCAATCTGGTGGTGCCGTTCTTCGGCGGCATGCCCGCCACCGGCACCATTGCGCGCACCGTCACCAACATCCGCGCGGGCGCCACCTCGCCCGTGGCGGGCATGGTGCATGCGCTCACGCTGCTGGTGATCGTGCTGGTGGCCGCCCCGCTGGCGCTGCACATTCCGCTGGCGGTGCTGGCGGGCATCCTGTTGTACGTGGCCTGGAACATGGGTGAGTGGCACGAGTTCGTGCGCCTCAAGCACTTCAGCAACCACTACCGGCTGCTGATGCTGGGCACGTTCTTCCTCACCGTGGTGTTCGACCTCACGGTGGCGGTGGAGGTGGGCCTCTTCATGGCCTGCGCGCTGTTCGTGCGGCGCATGAGCGGGCTCTTTCGCGTGGTGCGCCAGCCGGAGGCCGAAGGCAGTTTTCCCCAGGGGCGGGCCACGGCCACCTGGCGCCTGCATGGCGCGCTGTTCTTCGGCGCCGCCGCCAAGATCGACCCCATCCTCCAGGCCGTGGAGACCGGCCCGCCCGGCATGGACGTGGTGCTGGACGCCAGCGAGCTGGTGGCGCTGGACACCACGGGGCTGGACGCGCTGGCGCAGATCCTCAAGGCCGTGGCCGCGCGCGGCGGGCGGCTGCGCCTGGTGCACCTGCACGAGCAGCCGCGCTCGCTGATCGAGCGCTCGGGCTTTGCCGCCCGGCTGGCGGCGCAGGGGCTGGAGGACCTGCCGGTGTGACCCGCCGCGCGGCTACTTGCCGCCCTTGAACTCCGGCGCCTCCAGGTCGGCCCCCGTCTGGGTGCGCAGCACGAACTGGTCGGGCCCATGGACCACGGTGAACACCTTGGCCTGGTTGGGTGCCTCCAGGTAGCGCCAGTCGGCATGGGTTTCCCGCTTCAGTTCGTAGGGCGTGACCTTGGCGGGCTTGCCCAGCAGGCGGCGCACCTCGTCCATGCGCATGCCGGGCACCACGCGCGCGAAGTTCTCGGGGGTGAGCACCTGGCGCAGCGCCGTCATGCGGCCGTCGGCGCCGATGGTGATCATGTAGTTGACCCGGCCGGCGGGCTGGCGGTTGTATTCGAACGTGCGCGCGCCGCCGGGCTCGTCCCACACGTTCTCGGGGACGCCGAAGCGGTCGCGCACGTCGGCCTCGGTGGAGACGCCCTCCTTGAGTTCGCTGATGCGTTGCGGGTCGCAGGCGGCAAGCGCCAGCAACGAAAAAGTGGCGGCCGCCAGGGCGGCGGCGCGATATATCAAGGGCATGAGTCGGTCCCGGTAAAATCCACGGCAAAGAGGTTAACAGTCCATGTCCATTTTCCGCCGCCCCGATTACCAATCCGATGCCACCCAGTTCATCAACCAGCTCAAGGCCAGCAAGCCCGAGCTGGAAAGCCAGCAGCTGGCCGGCCGCGCGCTGCTGTGGGACAAGCAGGTGGACCGCAAGATCTGGGGGGAGTACCGCGAAGCCCAGGTCGAGCAAAAGCCCTACGTCTACCAGACGAACGCCGACTGAGCCGACCCGGGCATCAAATTGGCCCCCAGCGCTTGATCAATAAGCGCTGATAGCTATATTTTCAATAGCAAATATCCATGACCACCGCGCGCGTGCCCGAGGCGTCCGATGATCCGGCGGGCACGGCCGCGCTGAACGCGGGCGGCATGCCCGACGTGGTCGATCAGGTCGCGCTGGCGCGCCTGTATGGCGAGCCGCTGTTCGCCCTGCCCACGGACCTGTACATCCCGCCCGATGCGCTCGAAGTCTTCCTTGAAGCCTTCGAAGGCCCGCTCGATCTGCTGCTGTACCTGATCCGCAAGCAGAACTTCAACATCCTCGACATCCCCATGGTGGGGGTCACCAAGCAGTACCTGGCGTATGTGGACGAGATCCGCAGCCGCAACCTGGAGCTGGCGGCCGAGTATTTGCTGATGGCGGCGATGCTGATCGAAATCAAGTCGCGCATGCTGCTGCCGCCCAAGAAGCAGGCCGAGGGCGAGGAGCCCGAAGACCCGCGCGCCGAGCTGGTGCGCCGCCTGCTCGAATACGAACAGATGAAGATGGCCGCCGCCCGCCTGGGGCAGTTGCCGCAGTACGGGCGCGACTTCCTCAAGGCGCAGGTCTACATCGAACAAAGCCTGCAGCCGCGCTTTCCCGACGTGCACGTGGTGGAGTTGCAGGACGCCTGGCGCGACATCCTGAAACGCGCCAAGCTCGTCCAGCACCACAGGATCACGCGCGAAGAGCTGAGCGTGCGCGAATACATGAGCATGGTGCTCAAGACGCTGCAGGGCCGCCGCTTCGTGGAGTTTGAAGAACTCTTCGAGCCCGAAAAAGGCAGCACCGTGCTGGTCGTGACCTTCATCGCCCTGCTGGAGCTGGCCAAGGAGACGCTGATCGAGATCACGCAGGCCGAGGCCTTCGCACCCATCTACGTGCGCCTCGCCTATGTACCGGCATGACACCCCCTGAGCGGCTGCGCCGCTTCCCCCTCTCTCGCTGCGCGGGAGGGGGACGCCACCGGTGGCCTGGCAAAGCCGGCTTCACGGTGGCCCCGGCCGGGAGCCGCGCCCACTTCAACGGCAACTGACACCTTCCATGGCATCCCACGACTTCGACGTTCTCATCGTAGGCAGCGGCCTCGCAGGCCTCTCGGCCGCGCTGCACCTGGCCCCCACGCACCGCGTGGCCGTGATCACCAAGCGCACGCTGCAGGATGGATCGAGCGGCTGGGCCCAGGGCGGCATTGCCGCCGTGCTGGCCGATGACGACAGTTTTGCCGCCCACATCGAAGACACGCTGGTGGCGGGCGCGGGCCTGTGCGACCTGGCCACCACGCGCTTCGTGGTCGAGAACGCCCCCGCCTCCATCGCCTGGCTGCGCCAGCTGGGCGTTCCCTTCACGCTCGAAGGCGACCAGCTGCACCTCACGCGCGAAGGCGGCCACAGCGCGCGCCGCATTGCCCATGTGACCGACGCCACCGGCGCGGCGGTGCAGCGCACGCTGATCGACGTGGTGCGCGCCACGCCCGGCATCACGCTGTTCGAGCAGCACACGCTGGTGGACCTGATCACCACGCGCAAGCTGGGCCTGCCCGGCCACCGGTGCCTCGGCCTGCATGCGCTGGACAGCGACACCGATGAGGTGGTGACCTTCCGCGCGCCGCAGACCATCCTGGCCACGGGCGGCGCGGGCAAGGTGTACCTGTACACCACCAACCCCGACACCGCCACGGGCGACGGCATCGCCGCCGCCTGGCGCGCGGGCTGCCGCGTGGCGAACATGGAGTTCATCCAGTTCCACCCCACGGGGCTGTACCACCCGCACGAAAAGTCCTTCCTCATCAGCGAGGCGGTGCGCGGCGAAGGCGGCAGGCTGCTGCTACCCCCCTCGGCGGGCGGCACGCGCTTCATGCTGGACCATGACCCGCGCGCCGAACTGGCCCCGCGCGACGTGGTGGCCCGCGCCATCGACTTCGAGATGAAGAAACACGGCCTCGATTGCGTGCACCTGGACATCTCGCACCAGAGCCCCGCGTTCTTGCAGGAACACTTTCCGAACATCCTGGCCCACTGCGCCGCGCTGGGCATCGACATCACCAAAGAGCCCATCCCCGTGGTGCCCACGGCCCACTTCACTTGCGGCGGAGTGCTGACCGACCTGGCCGGCCGCACCGACCTGCCCGGCCTGTACGCCGTGGGCGAGGTGGCCTGCACCGGCCTGCACGGCGCCAACCGGCTGGCCAGCAACTCGCTGCTCGAATGCATGGTGTTCGCACGCGCTGCCGCCCAGGCCATTGCCACGGCCCCCACCGCCGATCTGCCCGCCGTGCCCGCCTGGGACGACAGCCGCGTGACCGACGCCGACGAGTCCGTCGTCATCTCGCACAACTGGGACGAACTGCGCCGCTTCATGTGGGACTACGTGGGCATCGTGCGCACCAACAAGCGCCTGGAGCGCGCCGCGCACCGCATCGCCATGCTGCAGGGCGAGATCCAGGAGTTCTACGCGCACTTCCACATCACGCGCGACCTGCTGGAGCTGCGCAACCTGGTGCAGGTGGCCGACCTGATCGTGAAAAGCGCCCAGTTGCGCCGCGAAAGCCGGGGCCTGCATTTCAGCCGCGACTACCCGGAAGTCGCCGCGCCCGCAGCGCCCACCATCCTCGTCCCTCCGGTGCTCCGATGACCTACAGCGTCAAGGAAATTTTCTACACCCTGCAAGGTGAAGGCGGCCAGGCAGGCACGCCTGCCGTGTTCTGCCGCTTTGCGGGCTGCAACCTCTGGACGGGCCGCGAGCAGGACCGCGCGCAGGCCATCTGCCAGTTCTGCGACACCGACTTCGTGGGCACCGACGGCACTTTGGGCGGCAAGTTCGACACCGCCACGCTGCTGGCCGACACCATCGCCGCGCAGTGGCCTGCCGGCGCAGGCCACCGGCTGGTGGTGCTGACCGGTGGCGAGCCCCTGCTGCAGGTGGACGCTGAACTCATCGACGCACTGCACGCCCAGCAGTTCCGCATCGCCGTGGAGAGCAACGGCACCGTGAAAGCGCCCGAGGGCATCGACTGGCTGTGCATCAGCCCCAAGGCCGGTGCACCGTGGGTCCAGCGCAGCGGACAGGAGCTGAAACTCGTGTGGCCCCAGCCCGGGTTCGACCTGCGGGCGCTGGAGCAGGACACCCAGTTCACCCACCGCTTCCTGCAGCCCATGGACGGCCTGCTGCAGCGCCAGAACACCGCCGCCTGCATCGACGCCTGCCTGGCGCACCCCGCATGGCGCCTGAGCCTGCAGACCCACAAGCTCACCGGCATCCGGTGATGCGGCATTTTTGTTGTTGATTTCCGTATGTTGTTCACCATTTCCCAGCGCTTCTTCTTCGACGCCGCCCACACCCTGCGCCGCGAGATCGAGGCCGAAGGCAGCCGCCGCGTGCACGGCCACACCTACCACGCCGAGGTCTCGCTCAGCGGCCCGCGCGACCCCGCCACTGGCATGGTGCTGGACCTGGGCCTGCTGCGCCGGGGCCTGGAGGTGGTGCGCGGGCAACTCGACCACCACATGCTGGATGACGTGCCGGGCCTGGGCACGCCCACGCTCGAGAACCTGTGCGTCTTCATCGCCCAGGCGCTGCCCGCCGAACTGCAGCCGCGCGTGAGCCGCGTGCGCGTGTGGCGCGACGCGCTGGGCGACAGCTGCTTGCTCGACCTGCCCGCGCGCTGACACACCACCTGCCCCACCGGCAGACCCCGCCCGCGCCGCCACCGACTTCACCCAAGGAAGCCCGATGTTCCGTACCTTGCTCAAATCCAAGATCCACCGCGTCGCCGTGACCCAGTGCGAGCTGCACTACGAGGGCTCCTGCGCCATCGACGAAAACCTGCTGAAAGCAGCCAACATCGCCGAGAACGAGCAGATCCACGTCTGGAACATCAACAACGGCGAGCGTTTCACCACCTACGCCATCAAGGGCCAGCGCGGCAGCGGCATGATCTCGGTGAACGGCTCGGCCGCGCGCCGCGCCGCCGTGGGCGACCTCATCATCATCGCGGCCTTCGCCCAGGTGCATGAGGACCAGGTGCCCACGCACCAGCCGCAACTGGTGTTCGTGGACGAACACAACCGCCAGACCGGACTGCGCCACGCCGTGCCCACACAGGCCCTGTGATGAACATGCAGCCCCTGCACGACGGCCTGGTGGCCCGCAGCCTCGCCAGCGTCTGGCACCCCTGCACGCAGATGAAGCGGCACGAGGCCCAGCCGCCCGTGGCCATCGCGCGCGCACAGGGGCCTTGGCTCTACGACACGCAAGGCCGGCGCTACCTCGACGGCATCAGCTCCTGGTGGGTCAACCTCTTTGGCCACAGCCACCCGCACATCAAGGCGGCCCTCGCGGACCAGCTGGAGCGGCTCGACCACGTGATGCTCGCCGGCTTCACGCATGCGCCGGTGGTGGAGCTGTCGGAAAGCCTCTCCGCGCTCACGGGCCTGGGCCATGCGTTCTACGGCAGCGACGGCGCGGCGGCCACCGAGATCGCCCTGAAGATGAGTGCGCACTACTGGCGCAACATGGGTCGCCCCGCCAAGAGCCGCTTTGTGGGTCTGGCCGGTGGCTACCACGGCGAGACCGTGGGCGCGCTGTCCGTGACCGACATCGCGATCTTCCGCGAGGCCTACGCGCCGCTGGTGCGCCTGGCCGCCACCGTGCCCAGCCCCGATGCGCGCGGCGCGGCGCCCGGCGAAAGCGCCGAGGACGTGGCGCGTCGCAGTGCCCAGGCGCTCGATGCCTGGCTGGCCGAGCACCACGCGAGCACCGCCGCGCTCATCGTCGAACCGCTGGTGCAGTGCGCCGCCGGCATGGCCATGCACAGCCCCGAGTACCTGCGCCTGGCGCGCGCGCTGTGCGACCGCTACGAGGTGCACCTGGTGGTGGACGAAATCGCCGTGGGCTTTGGCCGCACGGGCACGATGTTCGCCCACCAGCAGGCGGGCATCCGGCCGGACTTCATCTGCCTGTCCAAGGGCCTCACGGGCGGCACGCTGCCGCTGTCGGCCGTGCTCACCACCGACGCGGTGTATGCCGCGTTCTACGACGACGATGTGGCGCGCGGCTTTCTGCACTCGCATTCGTACACCGGCAACCCGCTGGCCTGCCGCGCGGCGCTGGCCACGCTGGAGCTGTTCGGCCAGCTCGACACCCTCAACGCCAACGCGGCCCTGGCCCTGCGCATCGACGCGGCCTGCATGCCGCTCACCCGCCATCCGCGCGTGCGCCACGCGCGGCGCCTGGGAATGATCTGGGCCTGGGACATCGACACCACGCTGCCCGACTTCGCACGCCGTTACCACCAGCACGCCATGACGCGGGGGCTGGTGCTGCGCCCCATCGGCCACACGCTGTACGCGATGCCACCCTATGTGCTCGACGAAGAGGCCGTGCAGCGCCTCGCCGAGGGCGCGCTGGGCGCACTGAACGCCACCCTGCAGGAGGAGACCCCATGATTGGATGTTTTGTCACCGGCACCGACACGGGCGTCGGCAAGACGCTGGTGTCCACCGGCCTGCTGCACGCCCTGGCGCCACACCACCGCCGCGTGGTCGGCATGAAGCCGGTGGCCGCGGGCGTGGTGCCCTGGGGCGAGGACTGGGCCAGCGAGGACGCGATCGCGCTGCGTTCGGCCTCCACGCTGGCCGTGGCGCCCGAGCTGGACAACCCCGTGCTGCTGCTCGATCCGCTCTCGCCCCACATCGCCGCCGCGCGCGCCGGGGTGCGGATCGACATCGCGGCCATCGTGCGCAGCTACCAGGCCCTGGCGGCCCAGGCCGATGCGGTGGTGGTCGAAGGCGCGGGGGGCTTCCACGTGCCGCTGTCGGACACCGAGACCGGCGCCGACCTGGCCCAGGCCCTGGCCCTGCCCGTGGTGCTGGTGGTGGGCCTGCGGCTGGGCTGCCTGAACCACGCGCTGCTCACGGCCGAGGCGATCCGCGCGCGCGGCCTCGCGCTGGCCGGCTGGGTGGCCAACCGCGTGGACCCTGGCATGGACGCGGCCGAAGAGAACATCGCCTACCTGCGGGACCGCCTGGGCGCGCCGCTGCTGGCCGAGGTGCCCTACCAGGAACTGCCCGACGCGCGCGGCCTGGTGTTCGAGCTTCCCGGGGAGTGGCTATGACCGCGCCGACCTCCTGCGCGTCCTGGCTGGACGAGATCCCAGGGCAAATCGCCGACCTCGAGCGCGCCCACCTGCTGCGCCGCCGCCGCGTGGTGCAGCCCGCAGGGGGTGCCCACCTGCTGGTGGACGGGCAATCCATGCTGGCCTTCTGCAGCAACGACTACCTGGGCCTGGCCGGCCACCCCGCGCTGGCCGAGGCCGCGCGCGAGGCCACGCACACCTTTGGCGTGGGCTCGGGCGGCTCGCCCCTGGTCAGCGGGCACAGCGCCGCCAACGCAGCGCTGGAGCAGGAACTGGCCGCCTTCGTGCAATTGCCCCGGGCGCTGTACTTCTACGCGGGCTATGCCACCAATACCGGCATCATCCCCGCCCTGGTGGGCGCGGGCGACGCACTGTTTTCCGATGCGCTCAACCATGCCTGCCTGATCGATGGCGCGCGGCTGTCACGCGCCACCATCCACCGCTACCCGCATGCCGACCTGGCGGCACTGCAAGCCGCGCTGGCCGCCAGCCCCGCGCGGCGCAAGCTGGTGGTCAGCGATGCCGTCTTCAGCATGGATGGCGACCTGATCGACATCCCGGCGCTGCTGGCGCTGTGCGAGCGCTACGACGCCCTGCTGCTGCTGGACGACGCCCATGGCTTTGGCGTGCTCGGGCCGCAGGGGCGCGGCAGCCTGGCGCACGCGGGGCTGGCGGGTGCCGCCGCGTCGCGCCGCGTGCTCTACATGGCCACGCTGGGCAAGGCGGCGGGCGTCGCCGGCGCCTTCGTGGCGGGCGACGCGGCACTCATCGAATGGCTGCTGCAGAAGACGCGCACCTACATCTTCGCCACCGCCGCGCCGCCCCTGCTGGCGAGCGCCTTGCGCAAGAGCCTGGAGCTGATGGCGGCCGCCGACGAGCTGCGGGAGGGGCTGCGCCAGCGCATTGCGCAACTGAGCGAAGGCCTGGCCACGCTGCCCCCAGGACTGGGCTGGCAACTGCTGCCATCCCACACGGCGGTGCAGGCACTCGTGATCGGCAGCAACGAAGCCGCCCTGGCCGCGATGGAAAGCCTGCGCCGCGAGGGCCTGTGGGTGCCCGCCATCCGCCCGCCCACCGTGCCCGCGGGCACGGCCCGGCTGCGCATTGCGCTGTCGGCCGCCCACACGGCCCACGATGTGGACCGGTTGCTGGCCGCCCTGGCCGCGCATGCGGCCCACGCGGTCCCGGCGGCCCGCCACGTGGCCGCCCGGCAGCCGCCAGCCACTGGCACCAGCGGCGCGCGCGCGGCCGTCAGCGGCTGAGGGCAGGCGCCGCCGGTGCTCCCCGCGCCCCCCTGGAGCGCCGTCCCCCGGAGTGGCCGTCAGGCGCTTTCCTTGACCACGCGCCCGTTGAGCGGCTGCAATGGCCGCGCGTTGGCGTTGTACAGCTGGCGAAACGCCTTGATCTGCTGGGCGCCGAGCTTCACGGGCTCCTTGAGCACCATCCACTGCACGCCTTCGGAACACGGCGGCGTGGTCAGCGAGCCGTCAAAGCTGTAGTAGCCTTTCCTGGCGGGCAACAGGGCGCTGGCGTCCAGGGTGAGCCCCTGCACCGTCACCTGCTCGCCGGTGCGCGGCAGGTGCGCAAAGATGGGAGCCCACGCGGCATTGGTCTTGCCGGGCTGTATCAGCGCGGCCACCACGCCCAGCCCGCCGTCCTCGCCCTTGTGCACGAAGTGCGCCACCATGGCCGCGCGCTTGCCGCCAATGGCTTCCTCGCTGGGGGTGTGGAAGTGGAACTGCAGCAGCTCCATGGCCCTGCCGTTGACCACGAGCCTGCTGCCGGCGGGCATGTTGACCTGCACCGTGTGGCCGTTGTTGACCAGCGTGGGCGCCCCGGGCGTGTACTGGAACTCGAGCGCCGGCAGCGCCTCCTTCACGGTCTTGCGGATGTCCACGGGGCTTTGCGCCGCACCCCGCGCGCAGGCTTCAAAGCCCGCCTCCAGCGCGCCCCAGTGCGTGGCGCCGTGCTTGCCCTTGTACTCCCAGTGCGGTGGCGATTGCGCGCCAGCCCCGGTGGCGGCGCACAGCGCCAGGACGGCGAGAGCGGTGTGTCGGATCATTTTTTGGTATGTCATGGTTTTACTGAACACGGTTGAGGAAAAGCCGCTGCCCACCTGCACGTCCGCCGCATGCGCCACGGTTCGCCACGGGTTGCAGCACCCTGGCAATGTTCCTGGCGGCACGGCAGGAACCTGCGAACCGGCACACGGCGCGGGCCCCGCACAGTGAGCGCGGGGCCGCCCGGATTCTGAGCAGGCGGGCCGCTCCGCGGCAACACAAATCGCGCATGGCCCTGGTGCCGTGTCAACAAGGAGCGGCCGCCCCGCATTCGCCACCGGCCTTCAAGCGCACGCGGACGCCCGCGAGGGCTGGAACGTCGCCCCCGGGCCGGGGCCGGCCTGGGAACCTGACCGGCGCAAGCCCCCGCGCGCCCGGCGGTGAACCCGCGCCCTTAAACTGGCGCGGCGCGCACAGTGCGTGCCCCGCCCAGAACGGAATCACGAATCCCATGCCCCATCTCACCGTCGAATACTCCAGCAACCTGCCCCACTATCCCGAGGCGGACACCCTGGCTGCGCTCAACGCCACCCTGTGCGCCCACCCCGAGGTGCAGGACGAGGCCGATCTGAAGACCCGATTCATCGTGGCCGACAGCTTCGAGATCGGCACCGCACCGGCCCAGCGCGCGTTCGTGCACGCGCAGCTGCGCCTGCTCTCGGGCCGCACGCCCGAGGCCAAGAAAGAACTCTCCGGGCGCATCGCCGCCGTGCTGCGCGAACGCACACCCCGCCCCCAGGGCGTGATGGTGCAGCTGAGCGTGGAGGTGGTGGACATGGACCGGGGCTCCTACGCCAAAGAGCGGCTTTGAACCGGCGCTGAATCCTCCGCCAGCCCGGCCCCCACCACCCACGCGGGGCGCCGGCGCCGATCAGCCCTCGAGCGTGGCCGGCAGCCAGCCCCGCAGGCTGTTGAGGAAGGCCCAGGCCTGCACCCGGGGCACGTCAGACACGCGCAGCACGGCCTCCACCACGCGCCCCTCGCGCAATGCCACGGCACGGCCCACGCCGGGCAGCAGGCCGCAGGACAGGGGCGGCGTCACCCACCGCCCATCGATGAGCGCGGCGATGTTGCCGAAGGTGCTTTCGGTGATCTCGCCCGCCGTGTTCCACAGCACCGTGTCGAACACGCCGGGCGTGGTGGGCGCCAACGCCGCATAGTGCGCGCGGCGCGTGGTCTTGTGGCGCACGAATTCGCCGTGCGCCTCCGCCAGAGGGCGCGTGGCCAGCTGCAGGCGCACGGGTGCGGCCGTGGGCTGCAGCGCAAAGGCCTCGGCCCGGGGCGTGCCGGTGGCGTCCAGCAGCAGGCGCGCCCGCCAGGCCCCCGCAGCGTGTGCGGCGGCCAGCGCCCGCAGGCATTGCGACACGGCTTTCGCATCCCAGGGCACGCCAAAGTGCGCGGCGGTCTTCTCCAGGCGCGCCAGGTGGTCGGCCAGGTGCCGGAAGGCGCCGGCCTCCAGCGCCAGGGTTTCAAGCAGGTCAAAGGGCTGGCTGGCGCGCTCGGCAAAGGCCCGCTTGTGCTGCCACTCGCTCCACTCGGCATCGGCCAGCGCGCCCGAGGTGATGCCGCTGCCAATGCCGCAGGTGGCGTGGACGGCCGGGCCTTCCTCGCCGTCGCCGCCGCTCCCGCTGCGCAGCACCACGGTGCGGATGGGCACGTTGAACGTGGCGGCCACCGCGTGCCGGCCCTGCGCGTCGGGCGGGCCGGCCGGGCGCACCACGCCCACCGCGCCGCAGTACACGCCGCGCGGCGCGGGCTCCAGCGCGCGGATCATCCGCATGGCGCGCACCTTGGGTGCGCCGGTGACCGAGCCGCACGGGAACAGCGCCGCAAACACATCGGCCAGCGTGGTGCCGGGCCGCGTGCGGGCCGTCACGTCCGAGGTCATCTGCCACACCGTGGGCAGGGCCTGGGTGGCGAACAGCGCGGGCACGCGCACGCTGTGCGGCAGCGCAATGCGCGACACGTCGTTGCGCAGCAGGTCCACGATCATCACGTTCTCGGCCCGCTCCTTGGGCGCCGTGCGCAGGTGCTCGGCCTGGGCCGCGTCCTCTTCGGGGGTGGCTCCGCGCGGGGCCGTGCCCTTCATGGGCCGGGCCAGGAGGGCTCCACCATCGGGGGCATCCCGCCAGTCGAAGAACAGCTCGGGCGACACCGACAGCACCTGCTCGGGCCCCGCGTCGATGTGCGCCGCATACCCGCCGGGCTGGGCGCGCAACAGCGCGGCAAACAGTGCCTGCGCCGACCCCTGAAGCGTGCCATGAAGGGGCGCGGTGTAGTTGACCTGGTACAGCTCGCCCGCCGCGATCGCCTGCTGGATCCGCGCCAGCGCGGCATCGAACGAGGTGCGGTCAGGGCTGCCGGTCCATGCCACCTGCGCAGGAGGCTGCGCCGTGGGGCCCTGCGCGCCTTCGGGCCAGGGCAGCGGCGCGTCGTGCACGGCAAACCAGGCCAGCGGTCCGTCGGCCGCGTGGGTCTGCAAGGCCGCATCGAACGCGGCGGCCGCCTCGTAGCGCACGTGGCCCACGCACCAGCGGCCCTGCCGCGCGGCGGCGTGCACGGCGTCGAGCACGCCGCGCACCTGGGGCAGCGCGTGGGCCACGAGCACCTCGCGGGGTGTGCCGAAGGCGTGGCGCAGGCGCGGGGCGCGTGCATCCAGCGGCTGGGTGAAGTCGATGCGGGAAGTGATGGTCAAAACAGGCGCTAGCGCAGGTATTTCATGCGCTGACAGCTATCAAAATCAAAGCAGATCAGGCCCTGCGGGTGGTACTGTCAGGCAGCGCCCAGGTGCGGCACCAGGGCGCTGGCCGGCTGCCCGTTCTTGAGCGCGGCGGTGAAGGCCAGCATGCGGTCAATCGGCTGGCGCGCGCGCGGAATCAGGGCGGGGTCCACATGGACCGCGTTGGCACCGGTCTCCAGCACCCGCGCCACGTCAGCCAGGCCGTTCATCGCCATCCAGGGGCAGTGCGCGCAGCTCTTGCAGGTGGCGCTGTTGCCGGCGGTGGGCGCCTCAATGAACACCTTGCCGGGGTTGAGCGTGCGCAGCTTGTGCATCATGCCGTTGTCGGTGGCCACGATGAATTCGGTGGCATCCATCTCGCGCGCGGCCTTGAGGATGGCGCTGGTGGAGCCCACGGCATCGGCCAGGGCGATCACGTCCGCAGGGCTCTCGGGGTGGACCAGCACCTTGGCGCGGGGGTGCTCCTTCTTGAGCGCCTCCAGCTCGAAGGCCTTGAACTCGTCGTGCACGATGCAGGCGCCGTTCCAGAACACCATGTCGGCGCCGGTCTCGCGCTGGATATAGGCGCCCAGGTGGCGATCGGGCGCCCACAGGATCTTCTGGCCCGCGGCCTTAAGGGCCCCCACGATGTCGAGCGCGCAGCTCGAAGTCACCAGCCAGTCGGCGCGCGCCTTCACGGCCGCGCTGGTGTTGGCGTAGACCACCACGGTGCGGTCGGGATGGGCATCGCAGAACGCACTGAATGCGTCGATGGGGCAGCCCAGGTCGAGCGAACAGGTCGCATCGAGGTCCGGCATGAGCACCGTCTTTTCGGGGCTCAGAATCTTGGCCGTCTCGCCCATGAAGCGCACGCCACTCACCACCAGCGTCTGCGCGGCGTGGTCGCGGCCAAAGCGCGCCATCTCCAGCGAGTCGCTCACCAGGCCACCGGTTTCCTCCGCCAGGTCCTGCAGGTCGGGGTGCACGTAGTAGTGCGACACCATGACCGCGTTCTTCTCCTTGAGCAGGCGGCGGATCCTCTCCTTGAGCGCGGCGCGCTCAGGCGCAGCGGGCTCGGGCGGAACGCGGGCCCAGGCGTGTTTCGTGGAGCAGACGGAGCCCTCCTGGGTACCGAGCGGCTGTTCGTACTCCACATCGATGCGGTTCAGCACGGCGGTGGTGGTGGTCATGACAGCTCCTGCAGGCGCATCGAAAAATCGGTGGCCTTCACGTCCTTGGTCAGCGTGCCGATGGAGATGCGGTCCACGCCGGTCTCTGCCAGCGCGCGCAGGCCATCGAGCGTGACGCCGCCGGAGATTTCCAGAATCGCGCGTCCGGCATTGATGCGCACGGCCTCGCGCAGCGTGGGCAGGGGCATGTTGTCGAGCAGCACCATCCTGGCGCCGGCTTCCAGCGCCTCGGCCAGCTGCGCCAGCGTTTCCACTTCGATCTCGATGAACGTGGCTTGCGCGGCCACAGCCTGCGCGGCTTTCAGCACGGCGATCACGCCACCGGCGGCGGCGATGTGGTTTTCCTTGATGAGCACCGCGTCGTGCAGGCCGATGCGGTGGTTGGTGCCACCGCCCACGCGCACGGCGTACTTCTGTGCCAGGCGCAGGCCGGGGAGGGTCTTGCGCGTGTCCACGATCTGGGCGCGCGTGCCGGCCACCACATCCACATAGGTGCGGGTCTTGGTGGCCACGGCCGACAGCAGCTGCAGAAAGTTGAGCGCCGTGCGCTCGGCGCTGAGCAGCGCGCGGGCATTGCCCGTGAGTTCCAGCACCACCTGGTCGGGCGCGCAGCGCTGGCCCTCGGCCACATGCCAGATGATCCCCATGGTGGGGTCGAGCGCGCGCAAGGCGGCTTCGGCCCAGGGCGCGCCGCAGATCACGGCGGACTCGCGCGCCAGGATGCACGCGCGGGCGCGGCGGGCGGGGTCGATCAGGCCGGCGGTCAGGTCACCTGCGCCCACGTCTTCCGCCAGGGCGCGGGCCACATCGGCCTGGGCCAGGGCCGCCACATCATGGTCCATGGACTGTTGGTTCGAAAGCGTCATGGGGCGGGAGCATACCGGGAACCCAAAGGCCACTGCGCCAGCGCAGGCCGTTTCCCACCGCGCCGGCAACCAATAAGTACACCCATTATTGGTCGCATAGACTCGCGGCAATTTTTGTCCATGCATGCCCCATGACTGCCACCAGCACCGTTTCCGCCACGCCCTACGGTACCCTGCCGCCCGCATCGCCCCTGCCCCAGCGCCGCCCCGTGAGCCTGCCGCGCCTGGCGCAGATGCGCGCGGCGGGCGAGAAGATCACGATGCTGACCGCCTATGACGCCACCTTCGCGGCCGTGGCCGATGCGGCGGGGGTGGAATGCATCCTGGTGGGCGACTCGCTGGGCATGGTGTGCCAGGGCCTGCCCAGCACGGTGGGCGTGGGCCTGGACACCATGGCCTACCACACGGCCAGCGTGGCGCGCGGCCTGCACCGCGTGCAGGGCACGGCCTGGCTGGTGGCCGACCTGCCGTATGGCACCTATGCCGAAAGCCGCGAGCAGGCCCTGCGCAGCGCCTGCGTGCTGATGCAGGCGGGTGCGCACATGGTCAAGCTCGAAGGCGGAGGCTGGACCGCGCCCACGGTGGAGTTCCTGGTGCAGCGCGGCGTGCCGGTGTGCGCCCACCTGGGCCTCACGCCGCAGACCGTGCATGCCCTGGGCGGCTACCGCGTGCAGGGCAAGACCGACGACGACGCCCGCACGCTGCGCCAAGAAGCACACGAACTGCAGGACGCAGGCGCCGCCATGCTGGTGCTGGAGATGGTGCCCGCCGCGCTGGCCGCGGCCCTCACGGCCGAGCTGCCGCGCTGCCACACCATCGGCATCGGCGCGGGCAACGGCACGGCCGGCCAGGTGCTGGTGTTGCACGACATGCTGGGCATGAACCTCGGAAAAATGCCGAAGTTCGTGCACAACTTCATGTCGGACGCGGGCAGCGTGCGCGGCGCCATGGAGGCGTATGTGCAGGCCGTCAAGCAGGGGCGTTTCCCGGACAACGCGGTACACGCCTGGTAAGCGACCCCCTCGGATTTTTCAACAGACGCACTCCCGCCCCATGCTGATCGCCCACTCCATCGCCGACCTGCGCCAGGCCCTCGCCGCCCGCTGCCACCCCGCCTTCGTGCCCACCATGGGCAACCTGCACGACGGGCACATCGCCCTGGTGCGCCAGGCCCGGCCCCTGGGCGACGTGACCGTGGCCAGCATCTTCGTGAACCGCCTGCAGTTCCTGCCGCACGAGGACTTCGACAGCTACCCCCGCACCTGGGAGGCCGACTGCGCGCAACTGCGGGCCGCGGGCTGCGACGTGCTGTTCGCCCCGCGCGAGGCCGACCTGTACCCCGAGCCCCAGACCTTCAAGGTGCACCCCGATCCCGCATTGGCCGACATGCTCGAAGGCCAGTTCCGCCCCGGCTTCTTCGTGGGCGTGGGCACGGTGGTGATGAAGCTGTTCGCCTGCGTGCTGGGCCAGAGCGGCGGCACGGCGGTGTTTGGCAAGAAGGACTACCAGCAGCTCATGGTGATCCGCCAAATGGTGCGGCAGTTCGCATTGCCCATCGACATCGTGGCGGGCGAGACCTGCCGCGCGGCGGATGGGCTGGCGCTGAGTTCGCGCAACGGCTACCTCGGCCGCGAGGAACGCCAGGAGGCCGTGGCCCTGCCGCAGGCGCTCCGGCAGCTGGCGGGGCAATGGACTGCCCGGCCGCCAGCCGCAGGCGCGGCGCTGGAGCAACAGGCCGTCGATGCCCTGCGCGCACGCGGCTGGCAGCCCGACTACCTCACCGTGCGCCGCCGCGCCGACCTGCAGCCGCCCACGGCGCAGGACGGGCCGGGCATGCTTGTCGCCCTGGGGGCGGCGCGCCTGGGCGGCACGCGGCTCATCGACAACCTGGAGTTCTGATTAGCTCCTGAATTCATAGCAACCAGCGCTTTCCCATCAAGCGCCAGAGGCCAATTTCATGAGAAATCAATGCCCCCAACCACCCCGCGCGATCCATTCCAGCAGCAGGCGGTTGACGGCCTCGGGCTGCTCCATGGTGAGCATGTGGCCGCATTCGGCCAGCACGGCATGGTGGGCGCCAGGGATGAGCGCCGCGATCTCCTCGGAGCATTCGGGCGGTGTGAGCTGGTCGGCGGCGCCACACGCCACCAGCGTGGGGCAGGCCACGCGCGGCAGGTGCAGCCGGGCATCGGGCCGGTGGATGACCGCGCGGTTCTGGCGCACCAGCTGCTGCGCGCCGGCGCGCAGCACGAAGTCGAGGTAGGCCTGCACCAGCGCGGGCCGTGCCGCATTGGCCGGGTGAAAGGCAAACGCCACGTTGGGCTCGATCACCTCGCGCAAGCGGCCCTGGGCGAACAGTTCCATCGCGGCTTCGCGCAGCGCGCGCATGTCGGGCGTCTCCGGCCGGGCCGTGGTGCCCAGCAGCGCCAGGCCGGCCACGCGCCCGGGCGCCTGGCACGCGGCCTCCATGGCGATCATCCCGCCCATCGAGGCGCCGCACAGCAGCAAGGCCCCAGGATGCTCGGCCAGCACCAGCGCGGCCATGTCTTCAATGCGCTGCGCGTCGGGCCGCGCGTGGGCCGTGGCCACCACGGGGCGCAGCGCGGCCGGCAGGGCCGGCAGCTGTGCCTGCCACATGGTGGCATCACCGGCCAGGCCGGGTATCAGAACGAGCTGGGGAGGGTCGACGGCATGCAAGGGGGTGTTGTTCATGGCTCCGGAGTGTCGCAAGAAACACGCGGGCGTGCAGGCCGCGGCGCTGGCGGGGAGGCCGCGCGGACGCCAGGACCGGCTGCGCGGAGGGGCTTACAGCGCCTCGGACGGCACCGCCTGCACGCCGCCCTGGGGGGCCTGCGCCTGCACCAGATCGTGCACGAAACGCAGCTTGACCATGGCGCCGGAGGACAGCGCGAACGGGTAGGCATCGTGCTGGCCCAGGCTGCGGTTCAGGCTGTTGAGCATGAGGGTCAGCGGCACCCACTGGCGCACCATGTCCTGGAACGCGGGGCGCGGCGTGGCAAAGGGGTCGGTGACATGGTGGCGGATGGCGGCATGCGGGTCGGGCACCGTCACGCCCGCCTGGTAGCTGGCCGCCGTCTCCAGCAGGTCGATCATGTGCAGGTAGTGGGCCCAGGTTTCGGCCCAGTCCTCCCACGGATGGGCCGCGGCATAGGCGCTCACATGGCGCGCGGCCCAGTCGCCCAGCTCGTTGCCCCGGGCGTAGTGCGCGTCCAGCGCGGCGGCGTAGTCCTGCCGCTCGTCGCCAAATACGTTGCGGAAGGCGTCGATGCGGCCGCCGTCGCGCACCAGCTGGTCCCAGTAGAAATGGCCGGATTCATGCCGCAGGTGGCCAATCAAGGTGCGGTAGGGCTCGCCCAGCGCGATGCGGCGGCGTGCACGCTCGTCGTCGTCCGCCTCGGCCACGTTGAGCGTGATGGTGCCGCCCAGATGGCCGGTGAGGATCGCGGGACCGCCGGGCAGGTCGGCCAGGAATTCGAAGACCGGCCCGTACCGGCCGGGGACGGGTTCCAGCCCCAGGCGCGCCAGCGTGTAGAACAGCTGGCGCTTGGCCGCCTCGATCTGCTTCCAGCGCCCCAGGTTGGCGGCTTCCGAGAGGTCGGGAAGGATGCGCGTCTGGCGGCACGAGGCGCACAGGTCGGCATAGTCGTTGGCGGGCACCGCGAAGTTGCACGCCTGGTACTCCGTGTGGTTGTGGCACATGCGGTACAGCCGCCCGCTGTAGTTCGCGGTGCCGCGCTCGCCCATGCGGCGCCACAGGCCCGGGCCGTCCTGCGGCGCGGGCGCCAGGGCGGCCATGGCGAGCTGGTCTGGCAGGAATGCCAGCGTGCTGCCGCAGTGCAGGCATTGCACGCTGTCAAAAAACACCAGGTGACCGCAATGGTCGCAATTGAATACGCGCATGGTGCCGAGCTTATACCCAGTGGGGCGTCCGTGTGGGGGCATGGCCGCCAGGTTCGCCGCGCGCCGCAGGCGGCGCCGGGCCCGGATCGGGATTCCCAATGAAAAAGAGCAGGTTCCAGGTCATTCCTGGAACCTGCTCCCTGGCCCCGGCCGGCAGGTGGCGCGAGCCGCCTGCCCCGGGTTCATGCCGTCCGTTCAACGATCAGGGGCGCACGACAATGCTGTTGCGCACTTCGCGCACATGCTTGGTGTTGCGCGCGATGGCCTCGGCCTGGTTCTTCTCGGTCTGCGACTTGGCAAAGCCCGACAGCTGTACCGTGCCGTTCAGCGTTTCCACGCTGATGGAGGTGGCGGAGACGGATTTGTCCTCCGCCATCTTGGCCTTCACGGCGGTGGTGATACCGGCATCATCGACATAGGAGCCCATGGTCTGCTGGTTGCGGGCCACCGAACAGCCGGTGGCCGTGACGATGGTGATGCCGGCGACTGCGGCAAAAGCGAGGGCACGTGCGTATTTCATGGTGTTGTCCTTCTAGAAGAATGGTTTGGGAACGCGGGTGCTGGAAAATTGCAATCTGCCGGTCTGTTGCACCCTCCGCGACCGGCGGACTGTACGGTTCGATTTCTGGTGCCTGATGGATGATGCTGGCGGGGCGGCCGCCATGGGGACAAAGTGTCACCCTTCAACGGCCGACCTGCAAGCCGGGCTGACAGGTCAGTATGCGGCGTGCCGGCGGCGCGACATCCACAGCACCAGCGTGGCCAGCGCGGCGCCCGAGGCGGCGGCGATCACCAGCGACTTGCCGGGCTGCTCGGCCACGTACTTGTTGGTGGCCTCCGCGGCCTGCTGCATCTGGCGGCGGGCCCGCGCGCTCGTTTCGGCGCAATAGTCGATGCTGCGTGCCGCGAGTTCCTGGGCGCGGGCCGCGAGATCGTCAATGACCGGGTCGGCCTGGCTGCGCAGGTTGCGCACGCCCTCTTCGGCTTTTTCCAGGGAGTTGTTGGCGGCATTGCGCGTGGACTGTACGACGTCTTGCGCACTCTGCAGCACATCGTCGGCGATATGGCGGGCGCTGCTGGCAACTTTGTCGGTGGCGGTCTGGATACTCATTGGGGAACTCCTTGGATGGTGTATGCGGGAATGGCTGGTTTCACGGCAACGGGCATCAGCCCTTCTTGAGCAGCCCCAGGACAAAGGTCACGACAGCCATGATCACGAAGACAAAGAACAGAATCTTGGCGATGCCCACGGCCCCGGCAGCAATGCCGCCGAAGCCGAAAAGGGCTGCAATCAACGCGATCACCAGAAAAACAACTGCGTAATGCAACATTTCCTTCTCCTTTTGTAGGGGCCGGTGTGTGCCGGCGGGTCAGGGCACAAGAAATTCAGCGCCTGGGGTCCACTGTAGGAAGCCTGTCGCTTCAAAGATGCCGGTCCCTGGCGCGCGGGCCTGTCGGCGGTGCAGCGCGCCCGCTGTAGGACGAAGCCCTGCCGCCCGCGCACGGGTGACATGCAGCGCGCATCCCCCGCCTGGGCACGCCCGGGCAGCGGATGCAAAAAACGAAAAGGGCTAGAGGCCCCAAGAGGCGGGGCACGTCGGCGGTGCCGCGTGCGCGAGGCCAATCGGATGGAAGAAGGGCTGGAAGAAGGCCTGGCGAGGGCACCGCGCCCCCGCGGATGCACCGCGCTGCGGGTGCGTCACACGTCCAGGGCGGGGGGCTTGGGCGCGTCCGCGGAGCGGTGCTGCAGCGGCAGCACCGCGGAGACCAGGGTGCCGCTGCCCGCGCGCGAGGTGATCGACAGCCGGCCGCCCGCGGACTCCACGCGGTGGCGCATGCCGGACAGGCCATGCGACGTGGGGCGCACCGTCGCCGGGTCGAAGCCGACCCCGTCGTCGCGCACCTGCACCGCCACATGGGTGGGATAGCCGTGCACCGACACCAGGATCTTGCTGGCCTTCGCGTACTTTCCGATGTTGGTCAGGGCCTCCTGGACCATGCGATACACCGTGAGCTGCGAGGCATCGGGCAACTGCACCGCCTCCAGGCTGGTCTCCACCTCGATGCCGGCGCGCTCGGCATATTCGCGCGTGAGGATTTCAATGGCCGCGGTCAGCCCGAGGTTGGAGAGCGATGAAGGCCGCAGGTCCTCGATGATGCGCCGCTTGAGCGCGATGCCGCTGTTGAGCGTTTCGGTCAGGTGCTTGAGCCGCTCCGCCACCTCGGGCACGGTGGCATCGATCTTGGACTTGAGCCGCGCGACGTCCAGCTTGGCCGCCGTGAGCAGCGCGCCGAGTTCATCGTGCAGCTCGCGCGCGAGGTGCCCGCGCTCCTCTTCGCGCACCTGCTGCAGGTGGTTGGCCAGTTCGGAAAGCGTTGCGGTGCGGTCCCTCACGAGTCCCTCCAGGCGATCCCGCTCGCGCTCGAGCAGGGCCTGCTCGCGCAGGTTGACCACCTGCAGCGCCTGCGCCTGGCGCAGGTACATGTAGAACGCGAGCAGCCCGATGACGGTGACCGTGGCGATGCCGATGCGCGACAGCATGAGCGATTGCTCGATCTGCTCCTGGCCCTGCTTGACATGCCGGTCGCTGCGCGCGATCAGCTCCAGCGCATGCTTGCGGATCGCCTCCATGTGCTCCTTGCCCACGTCGGTGTGCAGGATGAATTTCCAGGCGTCCTCATTGCCCTGCCGGCGCAGGCGCAGGCTCAGCTCCATCTCCGCCAGCTTGCGGGAGATCTGCCGCGACAGCAGTGCGAACTCCTGCATGTCGTCGGGGGCATCCATGAACAGTTCGCGCAACCCGTCCAGATTGGTCTGCACGCTGGCCACGGCCTTGTCGTAGGGCTCCAGGTAGGTCTCGTTGCCGGTGAGCAGGTAGCCGCGCTGGCCTGTCTCCGCGTCCAGCATGCTCTGCAGCAGGGTATTGACGGCCTTGCGCGTGTTCTGGCCGTGCGTCATCTGCTCGACCGCATCCTGCGAACGCATATGCCCCGTTTCATTGATCCCCACCAGCACCATGGCCGCCAGCAGCGCCATCGGCAGGCTCAACGCCATCTTGCGAACCTTGGGAAGCCAGATGCGGGTGTTTTCTTTGAGGCTCATACGCGGTATTCTGGATAATGTCTGAGGACCCGGCCGCCGCCACACCCCATCAGGGCGTGGCATGCCGAAGAACCTGTGCAACCAACAAACATCAGGCGCGGCACCACCGCCCTGCGAAAGAAAGATCGATGATCAAGATTGGCATTGTGGATGACCACGCGATTGTTCGTTCCGGGCTGCGGCAATTTCTGTCGGAGCACGTGGATCTGCGGGTGGAGGGCGAGGCCGCCAACGGCCGCGAAGCCATCGACCTCGTGCGCAACAAGGAAATCGACGTGCTGCTGATGGACCTGTCGATGCCCGGCCAGAGCGGGCTGGATGCGCTGGCCATGCTGCGCGCCAAGGCGCCGGACATGGGCATCCTGATCCTGAGCGGCTATCCCGAAGAACACTACGCGATCAACCTGATCCGCCAGGGCGCGAGCGGCTACCTGAACAAGGAATGCGAGCCCTCGGAAATCGTGGAAGCGATCCGCACCATCGCGCTGGGCCGGCGCTACCTCACACCCGCCGTGGCCGAACTGCTGGCCCAGCAGCTCAACCGCAAGGACGACGCCCCGCCGCACGAGCAGCTGTCGGAGCGCGAGTTCCAGGTGTTCCTCAAGCTTGCCAAGGGCGAGACGGCGGGCGACATCGCCAAGGCCTTGTCGTTGAGCGTCAAGACGGTGAGCACCTACCGGACGCGTCTGATGGAAAAGATGAGCCTGTCCTCCAACAGCGATCTGACCTACTACGCGCTCAAGAACCGCCTGATTGACTGACATGGAACAGTGGCCTCAGTCCGGGGTCATGATTCGGGTCCGACGGGGCATGGAGGTTCAGGTGTGAAGCCTGGACCCGGCGTGCAGCCCCGCCGCGGCGGGTTCACGCAGCTTGGCCAGATGCCGGCATGGGGGGGTTGGAGTCCAGGGGCACGGGGCCGCTGTGCTGGATGCAGTAGTCCACCAGCGCGTCGATTTCATTGGATTTGTCGAACACCGCGTCCACGCCCAGCTGCGCACAGCGCATGCGCACGTCGGGTGTCGCATAGTTGCTGAGCACCACCATCTTTTGGCCAGGCTTGCGGTCGCGGCAGGCCGCCAGCACCCCCAGGCCGCTGCCCTGGCGCAGGAACAGGTCCACGATGGCCAGGTCCCACTGCCCGCTGTTCGCGGCCAGCCAGCTCTTGCCTTCGTCTTCCGTCTCCGCCACTCCTACCGCCTCTACGGACGCCAACTCTTCGAGAGTACCAATCAGGTTCTCACGGATGGTCGCGTTGTCTTCAACGATATAGGTGCGGAGTTTCACGGAAGGGGTCCAGTTTCGCGACCGGTGCACAGTTGCGCTGATCGAGCCTCGAATTTAGATGCTGTGATGCCGTGATTCTGCCAGCCGCCACACGCGGCGGTTGTAGGAGGAATCCTACCGCGCAACACACACGGGGCAGCCGGGTGCGCGCCCTACATGCATGGTGTTCCACTCCATGGACCGGCCGTCCAGCATGAGCAGGCGGCCAGCCAGCGAAGTGCCGATGCCGGCCAGCAGCTTGAGCGCCTCCGCCGCCTGCATCGCCCCGACCACCCCCACCAGCGGAGCGAACACGCCCATGGTCGAACAGGCCACCTCCTCGAATTCGGCCTCCGGGGGGAAGATGCAGGCATAGCAGGGGGATTGCGCGGCACGTGGATCGACCACCGTGATCTGCCCGTCGAACCGGATCACCGCCCCCGCGACCAGCGGCTTGTCATGGGCGACGCACGCCGCGTTGATGGCGTGGCGCGTGGCGTAGTTGTCGCTGCAATCGAGCACCACGGTGGCTTCGCGCACGAGCGCATCGAGCACGCCGGCATCGGCCCGCGCCTGGAGCGCCGTGACCCGTACCCCGGGGTTGATGGCAGCCATGGCGGCGGCCGCGGAGGCCACCTTGGGCTGCCCGACCCGCGCCGTGGTGTGGGCGATCTGCCGCTGCAGGTTGGTGAGGTCGACCACATCGTCGTCCACCAGCGTGATGTGCCCGACGCCAGCGGAGGCAAGGTACAGCGCGGCGGGCGAACCCAGGCCGCCCGCGCCGATGATGAGGGCATGCGCCGCCAGCACCCGCTCCTGCCCTTCGATGCCCATCTCATCGAGCAGGATGTGGCGCGAGTACCGCAGGAGCTGGTCGTCGGTCATGAAGGAATCCCAAGCAGAAAAGTGAACACAGCCAAGGGCAAAGTCAAAGGCACAAAAGGAAAAGCCGGATTCCGCTGGAATCCGGCTTGGAGCCGATCAGACCACGAGCGAAAGAAAGCTCAATTCTCTTTCTTTTCTTCCTTGCGTTCCGTCAAGGTCTTGCTGACCAGCACGGAGCGGCCCTTGAGCTGGTTCAGCGCCTGCACCAGCTGGAAGTCCTTGTCCGAACCGAATTCGGGCGCCTTGCGGTCGGAAGCGGGCTTCTTGGCCTCGTCCTCCATGCGCTTGCGCGCATCCTCGCGGGCCTTTTCACGGGCCTCGTCCTTCTTTTCCTCGCCCTGGCCGCTGCCCAGGTGCTTGTCGAGGTCGGCCTCGCGCATGCGCAGGGCCGCAAAGATGTTGCCCTCCTCGGACTCGTCGATCATCACGTCGGGCACGATGCCCTTGGCCTGGATCGATTTGCCGCTCGGCGTGTAGTAGCGTGCCGTGGTCAGCTTGATGCCGGTATCAGGCCCCAGGGGACGCACCGTCTGCACCGACCCCTTGCCGAACGTCTGGCTGCCCATGATGGTGGCGCGCTTGTGGTCCTGCAGCGCGCCGGCCACGATCTCGCTGGCGGATGCCGAGCCTTCGTTCACCAGCACCACGAGGGGCACGGACTTGAGGGCCGGGGGAAGGCGGCGCAGCGGGTCGCCGCCGCCACGGCGCTGGTAGTAGTCCGGCGATGCCTTGTAGGTCGCCTTGCTGTCCGCCAGCTGGCCGTTGGTCGTGACCACCGTGACGTTCTCCGGCAAAAACGCCGCCGAGACGGCCACGGCCGCGTCCAGCAGGCCACCGGGATCGTTGCGCAGGTCCAGCACCAGGCCCTTGAGGTTGGGGTCCTGCTTGTAGACCTCCTCCACCTTGCGCACGAAGTCATCGACCGTGCGCTCCTGGAACTGCGACAGGCGGATCCAGGCGTATCCGGGCTCCACCACCTTGCCCTTGACGGACTGGGTCTTGATCTCTTCGCGCGTGATCGTCACCGGGAACGAGCGGTTCTCGTCCTTGCGGAAGATGGTGAGCGTGACCTTGGTGTTGGGCTCGCCGCGCATGCGCTTGACGGCGTCGTTGAGCGACAGCCCCTTGACCGCCGTTTCGTCGATCTTGGTGATCAGGTCGTTGGTCTTGAGGCCGGCGCGAAACGCCGGGGACCCCTCGATGGGCGAGACGACCTTGATGAGCCCGTCTTCCTGGGTGATCTCGATGCCCACGCCCACGAAGCGGCCCGACGTGCCCTCGCGGAATTCCTTGAAGGACTTCTTGTCGAAATACTGGGAGTGCGGATCCAGGCTGGCGACCATGCCCGAGATGGCGTCGGTGATGAGCTTCTTGTCGTCCACCGGCTCGACATAGTCGGTCTTCACCAGGCCGAACACCGCCGACAGCTGCTGGATTTCCTCCAGGGGCAGTGGCGTCATGGCGCCGCGCGCCACCGTCTGCAGGGACACCGTGGTGAGCGCTCCGGCCACCACCCCCACCGACACCCATCCTGCAATTTTAAGTTTGTGGCCCATACAACACCTTTTACCGCTTCGAATCAATATACACCTTGGAAGGGCCGAACCCGCCGCGGTTCCGCACGGGCACTCACTTTGGCAGGAGAAGATGGCGGGTTTTCCCCGTCTTTACGCGAGCTTTACGCCTTGCCCTGCGATGCCACGGCGGCCGCGGCCCTGGCGGCCGCTTCCGCGTCACCCAGATAGTAGTGGCGGATGGGTTTCAGGTCGGCGTCGAGTTCATATACCAGTGGAATCCCGTTGGGAATGTTCAGGCCGACGATGTCGGACTCGGAGATGCCGTCGAGGTACTTGACGAGCGCCCGGATGGAGTTGCCGTGCGCGGCCAGCACCACGCGCTTGCCCGAGCGGATGGCCGGCGCCATCGCGTCGTTCCAGAAGGGCAGCACGCGCGCCACGGTGTCCTTGAGGCATTCGGTCAGTGGCACGCTGCCCTCGGCCAGCGCGGCGTAGCGGCGGTCGCCACGCTCGCTGCGGGGGTCGGTGGCTTCCAGTGCGGGCGGCGGCGTGTCGTAGCTGCGGCGCCAGACCAGCACCTGCTCGTCGCCATACTGCTTGGCCATGTCGGCCTTGTTCAGGCCCTGCAGGGCGCCGTAGTGGCGCTCGTTCAGGCGCCAGTCCTTGACGACCGGCAGCCAGGTGCAGTCCATCTCGTCCAGCGTGTACCAGAGGGTGTGGATGGCACGCTTGAGCACGCTGGTGAAGGCCAGATCGAACTCGTAGCCCTCGGCCTTGAGCAGCTTGCCAGCGGACATGGCCTGGGAAACTCCCGTGGGCGTGAGGTCGACATCGGTCCAGCCGGTAAAGCGGTTTTCAAGGTTCCAGGTGGATTCGCCGTGGCGGATCAGGACGAGTTTGTACATGGTTTCCCCAGGAAAGGCGGGTCAAAGAAATGCGGGCCAAAACCCAGCATTCTAGAATTACGCCGTTCGCCAACCCAAGGAATCTTCGTGAAATTCATTATCGACAACTGGTATCTGATCTTTGTTGCACTGGCTTCGGGCGGCATGTTGCTGTGGCCGGTGCTCAAGAACGCCAGTGGTGGCTCGCTGACGCCCGCCCGGGCCGTGCAGCTCATCAACAGGGAAAAAGCCATCGTCATCGACGTGTGCGAAACCGAGGAATTCGCCGCCGGCCATGTGAACGGCGCCAGGAACGTGCCCCTGGGCCAGCTCGAAGAGCGCCTGCCCACGGTGGTCAAGAACAAGGCGCTGCCCGTGGTGCTGGTCTGCGCGAGCGGCGCCCGCGCCAACCGCGCGGTGGCCATTGCCAAGAAGCTGGGCTACGAGAACGCCCAGTCGCTCGCTGGTGGCCTGAAGGCCTGGCGCGAAGCCAGCCTGCCTGTGGAAAAAGCCTGATCCGCCCCCAGTTATTGGGTCCGCGATAGTCTTGCCACTGATTTTTAGCCCCACAGGAAGAAAGAGGAAGGTCCGCCATGCAACCCGTGAAGATGTACACCACCGCCGTCTGCCCCTACTGCATCCGGGCCAAGCAGATCCTCAAGTCCAAGGGCGTGGAGCAGATCGAGGAAATCCGCATCGACACCGACCCCGCCGCGCGCGTCCACATGATGGAGATCACCGGCCGCCGCACGGTGCCGCAGATCTACATCGGTGAAACCCATGTGGGCGGCCACGATGATCTGGTGGCGCTGGACAGCCGCGGCGAGCTCATGCCCTTGCTGGGCGCCGCCTGACCCCCACCGCGGGCGCTGCATAATGCAGCCCCATGTGCCCGCTGCGGGAGCTTTTCCCGGGCGGGTTTTGTTTTGCTAGAAATTCCGTTAGAGCAAAGAGACTTCACCATGGCCGACCAAGAAAATCCCGTGTTCCAGATCCAGCGCGTCTACCTCAAGGACATGTCGCTCGAGCAGCCCAATTCCCCCGGCATCCTGCTGGAGCAAGAGCAGCCGAACGTCGACATCCAGCTGGGCGTGGAAGCCACGCCCGTGGCCGAAGGCATCTTCGAAGTGGCCGTGACCGCCACCGTGCAGACCAAGATCAAGGACAAGACCGTGTTCCTGGTCGAAGCCAAGCAGGCCGGCATCTTCGAGATCCGCAACGTGCCGGAAGACCAGATGGGCCCGATCATGGGCATCGCCTGCCCGCAGATCGTGTACCCCTACCTGCGCGGCAACGTGGCCGACCTGATCAACCGCGCCGGCTTCCCGCCCGTGCACCTGGCCGAAATCAACTTCCAGGCCATGTACGAGCAGCAGCAAGCCCAGGCCGCCGGCCAGGCTTCGCCCATCATCACGCAATAAGAAGAGCCCCCCCTGAGGCGCTTCGCGCCTTCCCCCTTTCTCGTCGCGCTGCGCGCTCGGGAGGGGGACGCGGCCAACGGCCTGGCAAAGCCAGTTCCGCGGCTACCCCGCCTGGGCCGCGCCGCTGGCACAGGCCGCGGGCGAGGCGTAGCGCGGAGATCATCGAATCAAAGACTTTTTGGCCTCCAGCGCCTGATGAATAAGCGCAAGCAGCTATGAAAATCATAGTATTGGGTGCCGGTGCCTGGGGTTCCGCCCTCGCCATGAGCGCGGCCCAGCACCCTGGCGGCCATGCGGTCACGCTCTGGGCGCGCGACGCGGGCCAGGCAGACGCCATGCGCGCGGCGCGCCAGAACGCGCGCTATCTGCCGGGCATCGACTTTCCCCCTTCTCTCTCTATCGCCGACGGCCACTTTGGCGCATTGCTGCCGGATGCCGACCTCGTCATCGTGGCCACGCCCATGGCGGCGCTGCGCGGCATGCTGCAGGTGCTGCGGGGATGCACGGCGCCCGTGGCCTGGCTGTGCAAGGGCTTCGAGGCGATGCCTCCCGGTGCCGGTTCGGCATCCTTTGGGCTGCTGGCACATGAAGTACAAGCGCAAGTAGCTCCTGATTTAATAGCAGGTGTATTCAGCGGTCCGAGCTTTGCGCAGGAAGTGGCGCTGGGCCAGCCCACCGCGCTGGTGGCGGCCAGCCCGCATGCGCGGGTGCGGGACGCGCTGGTCGGCGCGTTCCACAGCCCCAGCGTGCGGGTGTACGCCAACGAGGACATCGTGGGCGTGGAAGTGGGTGGCGCCGTGAAGAACGTGCTGGCCATCGCCACGGGCCTGTGCGACGGCCTGGCGCTCGGGCTCAACGCCCGTGCCGCCCTCATCACGCGCGGCCTGGCCGAAATGACCCGGCTGGGGCTGGCGCTCGGCGCGCGGCCGGACACGTTCATGGGCCTGTCGGGCCTGGGCGACCTGGTCCTGACCGCCACCGGCGACCTGTCGCGCAACCGCCGCGTGGGCATGCTGCTGGCGCAGGGCCGCACCCTGGCGCAGGCGGTGGAGTCGCTGGGCCACGTGGCGGAAGGCGTCTACAGCGCCCGCACCGTGGCGCAGCGGGCCGCCATGCTGGGGGTGGACATGCCCATCACCCGCGCCGCGGTGGCGCTGCTGGACGGCCAGATCCAGCCCGCAGACGCCGTGGCGGCGCTGATGGGCCGGGGGCCCGCGGCCGAACTGGTGTAGTCGAACGGCGCGCGGCAGGCGCCTGCCCGGCAAGGGCCGGCCGTACCGCCCCCAGCGCCGCACACCCTTGTCGCAAAACAAAAGCCGCGTGCGCCCTGGGGCGCACGCGGCTTTTTACATGGATTGCGCAGAGGTCAGAACACGCCAAACAGCATGAGCAACAGAACAACCGACAGCGGGACGCCGAGCAGCCACAAGATGATAGGCATGGTGATCTCCTTGAAGGGATGAAGAAATGTGGATGGCTCTACCTTAGGGCCCCGCATCCCCCCGCCCTGTGCGCCAGCGCTGCGCGTGGCCGTAGTCCCGTGCCTACCAGGTGTCGGCGCGGGCCGCGCCGCAAAGGCGCCGCCGTCTTTCATTCGCTTCCTTCGCACCGCCGTCCCGGCCGCTGCGCGCGGCGGCCGCGCCAGCCTTCTACAGTCCCAGCTCCAGCGCCAGCAGCTCGTCCACCGTCTGGCGGCGGCGGATCAGGCGCGCCTGGCCGCCGTCCACCAGCACCTCCGCGATCAGCGGGCGCGTGTTGTAGTTGGAGGACATCGAGGCGCCATACGCGCCCGTGTCGTGGATCACCAGCAGGTCGCCGACCTGCGCGGCCGGCAGGTCGCGCGGCAGCACCACGCCGCCATCGCCCTGCGTGAACACGTCGCCCGATTCGCACAGCGGCCCGGCCACGACGGTGGGCTGGGCGGCGGCGGTGGTGCCATCGCGGCGCAGCAGCTCCATCGCGTGGAAGCTGCCGTACATCGAGGGGCGCATCAACTCATTGAACCCCGTATCGACCAGCACGAAGCGGTTGTTGCCCGCGTTCTTGGCGGCCCGCACCTCGCCCAGCAGCACGCCGGATTCGGCCACTAGGTAGCGGCCCGGTTCGATCTCCAGGCCCAGCTTGTGGCCCACCACCGCCTCGGCCTGCTGGCGCGCGGCGTCCCACAGGCCGTGGTAGTGCTGCGTGTCGACCACCGGGTCCCCGCTGCGGTAGGGAATGGACAGGCCGCCGCCGGCCGAGATGGCATGCAGGTCGTGCCCGGCCGCGTGGGTGGTGCGCACCAGGCCCACCATGGCGCCGCAGACTTCCGCCAGGTGGCTGTAGTCCACGCCCGAGCCGATGTGCATGTGCAGGCCCACGAGCTGGAGGCCGTGCTGCGCGATGGCGGCCAGCGCCGCGGGCAGGTCGGTGTGCCAGATGCCGTGCTTGCTGTGCTCGCCACCCGTGTTGGTCTTGTTGCTGTGGCCGTGGCCGAAGCCGGGGTTGATGCGCAGCCACACGCCATGGCCGGGCGAACGCGCGCCCAGCTGGTGCAGCATGTCGATGGAGCCCGCGTTGACCGGCACGCCGTGCTCCACCACGCAGTCGAGCGTGGCGGCGTCGAACAGGTCGGCGGTGAAGACGATCTCCGACGGCTCTCCGCCGGCCACATAGCCCGCCGCCAGCGCGCGCAGGATCTCGCCGCGCGAGACGGCGTCCACCTTCACGCCCTGCTCGCGCATGAGCTTCAGGATGTGGATGTTGGAACAGGCCTTCTGCGCGAAGCGGACGGTCTCGAAATTGGACACCTGCGCGATGCGCTGGCGGATGGTGGCCGCGTCGTACACCCACAGCGGGGTGCCGAACTGGTCGGCCAGGGCCCAGAGCTGGGCGGGGGAGAAAGGGTTGGACATGCGGATTCCCAAGGCAGGATGCGGTGTGAAGGCTGGATGATGCCCCCTTCCCGCCATTTGGTCGAATGCCTTGATTTACAGCATCCATTCATTCTGGATATGCTCTACCCATGACCGATGCCGCCATCTCCCCCCTGGCCCGCCGCATCACCCACAGGCACATCGAAGTGTTCCGCGCCGTGATGGCCGCGGGCAGCGCGACCGGCGCGGCCAGCCTGCTGCACAGTTCGCAGCCCACCGTGAGCCGCGAACTCGCGCGCCTGGAATCGCTGCTGGGCTATGCGCTGTTCGAGCGCGTGCAAGGGCGGCTGCGGGCCAACGCGCGCGCGCTCGCGCTGTGGGACGAGGTGCAGCGCTCCTGGCAGGGCCTGGAGCGCGTGGTGGACCGCGCCGTGGCGCTGGGCCGCCCCGATGCCGTGCAGCTGTCGGTGCTGTGCCTGCCCGCGCTGGCGCACGCCCTGCTGCCGGGCGCGGCGGCGCGGCTGTTGCAGGCACACCCGCACGCACGCCTGTCGGTCACGCCGCAGGAGTCCCCGCTGCTGGAGGAATGGATGAGCGCCCAGCGCTTTGACCTGGGCCTGTGCGAGCAGGCCGCCGCCCCGCCTGGCACGCGCGCCGAGGTGCTGCTGACCCTGGATGAAGTGGCCGTGGTGCCGGCGGACCACCTCCTGGCGCGCCGGCCCGTGCTGCATCTGGAGGATTTTGCGGACCAGCCCTTCGTGAGCCTGTCGGCCGACGACCCCTACCGCCGCCTCATCGACGCGCGTTTTGCGCAAGCCGCCGTGCCGCGCACCCTGCGCATGGAAACCCACAGCGCCGCCGCCGTGTGCGCGATGGTGGAACACGGCCTGGGACTGGCCATCGTCAACCCGCTGACCGCCCTGGCGGCGGCCGGCTCCGGCGGCCGGCTGGTGGTGCGGCGGCTGGCGTTTTCGATCCCGTTCAGCGTGGCGTGCGTGCTGCCGCTGTACCGCCCGCCCCTGCCCGAGGTGGCGCCCATGCTGGAGGCGCTCCAGGCCGAGGCGGTGGATGTGGCCCGCCAGTTCCGGGCGCTGCCATGAACGGGCGGCGCAGCCAGAACATAGTGCTATTCAATCAATAGCACTCAGCGCTTGTCCATCAAGCGCCAGGGCCTGATGGGCCCAGAGCGATCACGGTGGCGTGAGGGTGCGCACCTTCTCGGCCAGCCGCTCCTGCACCGAGGGCGACACGAACTTGTGCACTTCGCCACCCAGCACGGCGATCTCGCGCACGAAGGTGCTGCTGATGAACTGGTACTTGTCGCTGGGGGTGAGGAACACGGTTTCCACCTGCGGCATCAGGCTGCGGTTCATGCCCGCGAGCTGGAACTCGTAGTCGAAGTCGGTCACGGCGCGCAGGCCGCGCACCATGGCCTTGCCGCCGCGCTCCACCACGAAGTCGCGCAGCAGGCCCGAGAAGGCCTCGACCTGCACCTGGGGGTAGCCCTTGACCGCCTCGCGGACCATGTCGATCCGCTCTTCCAGGGTGAACAGGGTCTTCTTGTGGTGGCCCGCCGCCACGGCCACGATCACGCGTTCGAACAACTGGGTGGCCCTGCGTACCACGTCTTCATGGCCCAGCGTGATGGGGTCGAAGGTTCCGGGGTATACGGCGAGCACGTTCTGGGCCATGGCTGGTTGTCTCCTGTCTGGCGGAAGGGTCGTTGGCCCCACCTGGCGGGCCGCGTGGGCGCATTATGCAGTGCACTGCAACATGGACGTTCGCGCCCCTGTCCCCGGCGGGCGTGGCAGCGCCCCGGCGGCGCGCGGGTGTGCGGCCTGGGCTCCGGCCTGAAAGGCCTGGCGGGGCCAGGCGGAGGCTTCAGGCGCCGCGCCGCAGCAGGTGGGCGTGCACCGCACCCGCCTTGAGGTGGCGGTGCAACGCCAGCCCCCAGGGCGCCAGCTCTTCATCGGCCCAGGCGCGCGGTGCCTCGAGGTACACGAACCCATCGGCGGCCACCGCCTTGGCGGCGGCCTGCAGGGCGGCGCCGAACAGGTCGCTGTCGAACGGCGGGTCCAGCAGCACCAGGTCGATGCTGGCGGGCGCGGCCTGCTTGAGGGCGGCGATGCCGTCGCCACGCTGCACGCGCACGGCGGTGGCCTGCAGGCGCTGCTGCAGGGTGTTCAGCTGGGCCACCAGGGCGGCGTCGCTTTCCACCAGCTGCACGGCGCTGGCACCGCGTGATGCGGCCTCCAGCCCCAGGGCGCCGGTGCCCGCGAAGGCGTCCAGGCAGCGCCAGCCCGCCAGGTCCTGGCCGAGCCAGTTGAACAGGGTCTCGCGCACGCGGTCGGGCGTGGGGCGCAAGCCAGGGCGCTGGGCCACGGGCAGGCGGGTGCGCTTCCACAGCCCGCCGATGATGCGGATTTCGCCCGCGCCCTTGGGCGCAGCGGCCGGGGCCGCCTTGTCCTTGGGCGCGCCCTTTTTGCCGGTGGCGGCCGCCGGGGGGGTGGCCGCAGCGGCCTGTGCCTTGCGGATCTCGGCGTTGATGGCGGTGGTTTTCAGGGTCGAGCGGCTCATGGCTTGCCCCCCACCACCACGGTCACCATGCGCTCGGGTTGCAGCTTCCTGGCCATGGCGGCGCGCACGTCGGCCACGGTCAGGGCCTCCACCTTCCTGGACCACTGGTCCAGGTAGTCCAGCGGCAGTTCGTTCCAGGCGATGTTGGCCACGTTGCCCAGGAGTTTCTTGTTGCTGTCGATGCGCAGCGCGAAGCCGCCGATGAGGTTGTCCTTGGCGGCGCGCAGCTCGGCCTCGGTGGGGCCTTCGGCCACGAAGCGCGCGATCACGTCGCGCGAGACCTTCACGGCCTGGGCCGCCTGGTCGGGGCGGGTCTGCAGGCCCACGGTGAAGGCACCGGCATGCATGCCGGCGGCGAAGTAGCTGTAGACGCTGTAGCTGAGGCCGCGCTTTTCACGCACCTCGCTGGTCAGGCGCGAGACAAAACCGCCGCCGCCCAGGATGTGGTTGCCCACCAGCAGCGCGAGGAAGTCCGGGTCGCGGCGCTGGAAGCCCGGCTGGCCGATGAGCACATGGGCCTGGGCCGAGGTGAAGGGGACGTTCTGCTCCACCGGCGCGGCCAGCGCGCTGATCTCGCCCACGGGCGGCAGCGGCGCGCAGCCCGACGCGGCGGGCAGGCGCGACAGCAGCGTGGCGACCAGCGCCTGGGCCTGCGCGCGCGACACGGCGCCCACGATGCTCACCTTGGCGCGGCAGGCAGCGATGTGCTGGGCATGGAACGCCTGCATGTCCGCCACGTTGATGCGCATCAGCGTGTCTTCGGTGGTGCGCACGCCATACGGGTGGCTGCCGTACACCGCCGAGGCGAATGCATACCCCGCCACGGTGGCGGGGCGTGTGTTGGCCTCCTTCAGGCTGGCGATCCAGCGGGCGCGGTCGCGCGGCCACACGTCGGCGGGCCAGCTGGGCTCGCCGATCTGGCGCGCGGCCAGGCGGGCGGCCTTGTCGAGCAGCGGCGGGTCGGTGAGCGATCGCAGCGAGTAGTGCAGCGCATCGTTCTCGGCGCCGGCCTCGAAGTTCGCGCCCAGGTCGGCCCAGGCCTCGCCCAGGCCGTTCTCGTCCAGCGCGGGCTCGTTGCCCAGGGCCTTCACGCCCTTGCTGGCCATGGCGGCCATGGCACTGGCCAGGCCCGCCTGCCCCGCCGGGTCGCGGCGGCTGCCGGCGTCAAAGTCGATCTGCACGTCCACCATGGGGATGACGGGGCTTTCGACCAGGTAGACCTTGGCGCCGCTGGGTTCCGTCCAGTGCTGGATGGGCAGCAACGCCCAGGCAGAGTTTGAATAAAAAACCACTCCAGCGCTTATCAACAAAGCGCGAGCAGCTATATTTTTGATAGTAATCATGTGCAAGGGGCCCAGGGCGGGTTCAACGGATCACGGCGCCGGGCGGCAGCGTGGGGCGGGCGCGGGGGGCATCCAGGGGCTGTGGCAGCAAGGTGGCCACGGTGAGCTGGTCGTCGCCAAAATACCTGGCGGCCACGGCCTGCACCTGGGCGGGCGTCACGGTGCGCAGCAGCTCCAGCAGGCGTTCATTGGCGTCGAGCGGAAAACCCTGCACCCAGTTGCCGCCCAGCTCCTGCGCCTGGTTCATCACCGAGTCGCGCTCGTACACGGTGGAGGCGATCCACTGCGTCTTGACGCGCGCGAGTTCGGCCTCGCTCACGCCACCCTGGGCCACGCGGGCCACCTCGGCGCGCAGGGCGTCTTCGACTTGCTGGGCCGTCTTGCCCGCGGCGGGCACGCCGCTGAGCATGAACAGGCTGGGGCCGCGCCCCGTGACCATGGCGCTGCTGTTGGCGCTGTCGGCCACGCGGTTCTCGCCCTGGGTGAGCGCACGGTCGAGCCGCGCGCCGTCGTAGCCGCTGAACACCGCCGACAGCACCATCAGCGCGAGGGCGTCGCGGTCGGTGTCGGTGAGGTTTTCCACGCGGTCCAGGCTGGGGGTGCGAAAGGCCAGCGCCACATACGCCTGCTCGGCCGGCGCCTTGACGGCGATGCGGCGCAGGCCCTGCTGCGCGGGCTCGGCGCGCGGCTTGCGCTCGGGCAGCGCATGGGCGGGGATGCCGCCGTAGTATTTTTCGGCCAGGGCCCGCACCTGCACGGGGTCCACGTCGCCCGCCACCACCACCACGGCATTGGTGGGCGTGTACCACTGGCGGTAGAAGGCGCGCGCGTCGTTCGGCGTCATGGCATCGAGGTCGCTCATCCAGCCCACGATGGGGCGGCGGTAGGGCGACGCGGTGAAGGTGGCGGCAAACAGCTGCTCGGCCAGCATGGCGCGGGGCTGGTCCTCGGTGCGCAGGCGGCGCTCTTCCTTCACCACCTCCAGCTCCTTCTTGAACTCTTCATCCGGCCAGTGGTTGTGGGCGAACCGGTCGGATTCGAGCTTCATCACGTCTTCGAGCCGGCTGGACGGGATCTGCTGGTAGTAGCCCGTGTAGTCGCGGCTGGTGAACGCGTTCTCCCGCCCGCCCAGGGCGGCCACGCGGCGCGAGAACTCGCCCGGCGGCAACGTCTTGGTGCCCTTGAACAGCATGTGCTCGAGCACGTGCGCCACGCCCGTGGTGCCGTCCACTTCGTCCATGGAGCCCACGCGCACCCAGACCATGTGCACCGCCGTGGGGGCGCGCCGGTCGGGCTGCACGATGAGCTGCATGCCGTTCCTCAGGGTGAACTGCTGCGCGCCAGAGGCCGTGGTGGACGGCGTGGAAGAAGGCGCATCGGAGGGTTGGGACACCGGGGTGGTTGCCGCGAAGGCAGCCCCGGACGAGAGGCAGGCCAGCAGGCCCAGTAGGGTGAAAGCACGTTTCATAGAATGGATGATTCTAAGAACCCACCAATGTTCAGTTTTTTCAAGAAAAAGCCCGCCGCTCCGCCATCGACGCCCGCACCGTCCGATGCGCCCTCCCCGGCCATGTCGTCCGGCGCTCCAGCACCTGCCGCTCCCCCCACTTCCGTCCTGCCGGCCACGGCAGTTCCGGCGGTGCATCAGCCGCCGCCAGGGCCTTCGCCTGCCCCCGCGCAGGTGACCACGCCCGCGACAGCGCCCGCAGAAGCTCCCGCCGCGGCGCCGGCCGCTTTTGGCTGGCTGCGCAACCCGTTCGCCCCCAAGGCGCCCGAGGCGGCCCCCACGCCCGTGCCAGCACCGGCCACGGTTCCGCCGCTGGCCCCCGTGGCCGTGGCAGCGCCGGTGCAGGCCCCGCCGCCGGCGCCCGTGGCCGTGGCAGCCCCCCCCATCGCCGCACCGGCACCTGCGCCGGCCGCCCCCGTGGAACGCAAGGGCTGGCTCGACCGCCTCAAGGCCGGGCTGCGCAAGACGGGCAGCAGCATCACCACGGTGTTCACCGGCACGCAGATCGACGATGCGCTGTATGAAGAGCTGGAAGAGGCCCTGCTCATGGCCGATACCGGCGTGAAGGCCACCATGCACCTGCTGGCCGACCTCAAGCGCAGAGTGAAGGACAGCAAGACCACCGACCCCGCCGCCGTCAAGGGCCTGCTGGCCGACTCCCTCGCCGACCTGCTGCGCCCGCTCGAAAAAGCGCTGGTCATTGGCGAGCACACCCCCACCGTGATCATGGTGGCGGGCGTCAACGGCGCGGGCAAGACCACCTCCATCGGCAAGCTCACCAAACACCTGGCCGGCGAAGGTGCGGCCGTGCTGCTGGCGGCCGCCGATACCTTCCGCGCCGCCGCGCGCGAGCAACTGGGCGTCTGGGCCGACCGCAACACGGTCGAGATCGTGAGCCAGGAAGGCGGCGACCCGGCCGCCGTGAGCTTTGACGCGGTCACGGCCGGCAAGGCGCGCGGCAAGGACGTGGTGCTGGTGGACACCGCCGGGCGCCTGCCCACGCAGCTGCACCTGATGGAAGAGCTGAAAAAGATCCGCCGCGTGGTCACCAAGGCCGATGCCACGGCGCCGCACGAGGTGCTGCTGGTGATCGACGGCAACACCGGCCAGAACGCCCTGGCCCAGGTGCGCGCGTTCGACGATGCGCTGCAGCTCACGGGCCTCATCGTTACCAAGCTCGATGGCACGGCCAAGGGCGGCGTGCTGGCGGCCATCGCGCAGGAACGCCCCATTCCGGTGTATTTCATCGGCGTGGGCGAGAAGCTCGAAGACCTGGAGACCTTCAACGCGCGCGAATTCGCGCAGGCGCTGCTGACCTGAAAACCCGCCCGCAACCGCGATCCATGGCCCCCTCGGGGCCATTTTCACGTTTACGAACGGCAGCAATTCCCCCATGATGGGCTTTCCCCAGGAAAGGCGCGGACGCCCATGTTCATTGAGCTGGTCAAAGGTGTTGCCTTGCTGCTGGCGCTGTGCTTCCTGCATGGGTTCAACATCCGCGTCTGGCGCCGGCACCCGCGCACCGGGCAGGTTTTCTCCGGCATCCTCTTTGGCTCCATCTGCGTGGTGGGCATGCTCACCCCCGTGGTGCTGATGCCGGGCGTGATCTTCGATGCGCGCTCGGTCGTGCTCAGCATGGCGGGCCTGTTCGGGGGCCCGCTGGTGGCCTGCATCGCCGCCGCCATGGCCGCCACGGGCCGCCTCTGGCTAGGGGGGCGCCGGCGCCGAGGTGGGCCTGCTGGTGATTGCGCTGTGCACCACGCTGGGCCTGGTCTACCGCGAAGGCCGCGCGCGCGGGCGCCTGGGGGTGGAGCCCGTTCCGCTGGCCCTGTTCGGGTTGCTGCTGCACACCGCAGTCGTCGCCCTGTTCCAGCTGCTTCCCGCCGAGGCCGTCCAGCGCATCAACCAGACCCTGGCCGTGCCTTTCCTGCTGACCTTCACGCCCGCCACGGTGGTGCTGGGCCTGCTGCTGCGCGATGTGGAAGAACGCCTGGCCACCGAGCGCGCGCTGCATGGCACGGCGGCGCGCCTGCGCGCCATCGCCCAGGCGATCCCCGACGTGCTGCTCGTGCTGGACGCCCGTGGGCGGTATGTGGAGGTGCTCTCGCCCGACGACGCACCCCTGGCGGCCAGCCCGCCTCAGCTGATTGGCAAGCGGCTGCATGACGTGCTGCCCGCGCCACAGGCCGACAGCTTCCTGGAGCTGATCCGCAATACCCTGCAGTCGGGCCAGACGCACAGCATGGAGTACGAGATGCAGACGCTCTCGGGCCCACGGCATTTCGAAGGGCGCGCCCAGCCCCTGGGCGTGCAGGTGGGCGGCCAGGCGGCCGTGGTCTTCCTGGCGCGCGACATCACCAAGCGCAAGCTCGCCGAGGGCGCGCTGCGCGAATCGGAACTGCGCTTTCGCTCGCTGCTGCGCAACATTCCGTCCATCTCCGTGCAGGGCTATCTGGAGGACGGCACCACCAGCTACTGGAACCGGGCTTCCGAGCAGCTCTACGGCTACACCGCCGAGGAAGCACTGGGCAGCAACCTGCTGGACCTCATCATCCCGCCGGCCATGGCCGACACCGTGCGCGGGCACATGCGCCACATGTTCGCCACGGGCGAGGTCATCCCGGCGGGCGAGCTGCAGCTGCGGCGCAAGGACGGCTCGCCCGTGGACGTGTTCTCCAGCCACGCCTACATCCAGGTGCCCGGGCATCCGCCCGAGATGTTCTGCATCGACATCGACATCTCGGGGCGCAAGGCCGCGGAGGACGAGGCCCGCTACCTGGCGTTCTACGACGCGCTCACGCAGCTGCCGAACCGGCGCCTGCTGGTGGACCGGCTGCAGCAGGTGCTGGCCAACGGCGCGCGCTCGGGCCTGACCACCGCCGTGCTGTTCGTGGACCTGGACAACTTCAAGACGCTCAACGACACCCGGGGGCATGAAGTGGGGGACCTGCTCCTCAAGGAAGTCGCCCTGCGCCTGCCCGGCTGCGTGCGGGAACAGGACACCGTGGCCCGCCTGGGTGGCGACGAATTCGTGGTGGTGCTGCAGAACCTCAGCAGCGACCCGCCGGAAGCCGCGGCGCAGGCGCGCACGCTGGGAGAACTCATCCTGGCCCAGCTGCGCCAGCCCTACCAGCTGGCGGGGCACGAACACCATTTCACGGCCAGCATCGGCGTCACGCTCCTGCGCGACCACCGCGACTCCGTGGACGAAGTCCTCAAGCAGGCGGACATGGCCATGTACCGCGCCAAGGACGCGGGCCGCAACACCCTGCGCTTTTTCGACCCCGACATGCAGCAGGCCGTCAACCGCCGTGCGCTGCTGGAGGCGGAGCTGCACACCGGCCTGCGGCAGTCGCAGTTCCTGCTGCTGTACCAGCCCCAGGTGGACGACCAGGGGCGGGTGACCGGCGCAGAGGCACTGGTGCGCTGGCGGCACCCGGTGCAGGGCATGGTCCCGCCGTCCGAGTTCATCCCCCTGGCGGAAGAATCCGGCCTGATCCTGCCCCTGGGCCACTGGGTGATGGAAACCGCCCTGCGCCAGCAGGCCCGGTGGCGCCAGCACCCGCAGTTTGCCCACCTGAACGTCGCCATCAACGTGAGCGCGCGCCAGTTCCTGCAGGACGATTTCGTGGCCCAGGTGCTTGCGCTGCTGCAGCGGACGGGGGCCGATCCGGCACGGATCAAGCTGGAACTGACCGAAAGCCTGCTGCTCGACAACGTGGACAACGTGATCGCGACGATGCGCGCGCTCAAGGCCCATGGGCTGGGCTTTTCGCTCGACGACTTTGGCACGGGCTACTCGTCCTTGAGCTACCTCAAGCGCCTGCCGCTGGACCAGATCAAGATCGACCAGGGCTTCGTGCGCGGCGTGCTGCTGGACCCGAGCGACGCGGCCATCGCCCGCTCGATCATCGCCCTGGCGGGCAGCCTGGGCCTGGACGTGATCGCCGAGGGGGTGGAAACGGCGGCGCACCACCAGTTCCTGCTGGCGCACGGCTGCAAGGCGTTTCAGGGCTACCTGTTTGGCAGGCCGCTGGCACTGGAAGACTTTGAACGGGCGGCGCTGGAGGCACTGGGCCCCGCAAAGGCCCCCGGCTGACCTCGCGCCAGACCGGCGCCGCGATGGCATTCAAGTTGCCGCACGCAAATGCCGATAACCAAAGGCCACGACAGTCGGCCCCGCGCCGCGCCTCCGTGGAAACCATGGAGGTGCCCCATGAAAATCGAGTCGTCCACCCTGCAGATGCAGGCCCGGCATGCCGCCACGCGCATGCACAGCCAGACAAGCCGCCTGGAAATGTGGGTGGGCGAGCGCCCTCCGGGCACGCCCGCCGCCCGCCAGGCCCCGCCGCCCCAGATCTCCAGCGCGGCCCGCCTGGCTCAGGCCGCCCACGCGGCCTCGGCCTCCGTCGAGCCGCGCCCCACGCGCGACCCCGACGAAGGCCTGACACCCCAGCTCGCGATGATCCGCGACCTCATCGAACGCATGACCGGCGTGCTGGTTCGCGTGTATGCCGGGCCCAAGGCCGCCGAGGCGCCCGCCGAGCCCGTGCCCGCTGCGCCCCCCGCCGGGGGCGGCACCACGGAGGCCCCCCGCCAGCGCGCGGGCTTTGGCGTGATCTACGAACAGCGCGAGGTGCTGGAGGAAACCGAACGCACCCAGTTCGCGGCGGCGGGCACCGTGCGCACCGCCGATGGCCGGGAGATCCAGTTCACGCTGCAGCTGGACATGCAGCGCAGCTACCGCGAGGAATCCTCCGTCAGCCTGCGGCTGGGCGATGCCGTGGCGGTGGACCCCCTGGTCATCAACTTCGACGGCACCGCCGCGCAGCTACAGGACCTGCGCTTCGCCTTCGACCTGGACGGCGACGGGCAGACCGAACAGGTGCCTCTGCTGGCCGGGAACCGGGGCTACCTGGCGCTGGACAACAACCAGAACGCACGCATCGACAACGGCCTGGAACTCTTCGGCCCGGGCACGGGGAACGGCTTTTCGGAGCTGGCCCGGCATGACAGCGACGGCAACGGCTGGATCGACGAGGCCGACCCCGTCTTCCAGCAACTGCGCGTGTGGACCCCGGATGCGGATGGCACGGGCCGCCTGCAAACCCTGCAGGAACTGGGCGTGGGCGCGGTGCAGCTCAGCGCCCAGGCAACGCCCTTTGCCCTGCGCAGCGCCGACAACGGCAGCCTGGGCGCCGTGCGCTCCACCAGCGTCTACCTGCGAGACGACGGCAGCGCGGGCACGGTGCAGCAGATCGACCTGAGCGTGTAGCCAGCCCAGCCACAGGGGCCAGGCAGGAACCTGCACCTGCCGCCCAGGAGGCTGGAAAAACGGCGGATGCCCCCGCAGTCAGGCCAGCACCGTGGCATGGGCCACCTGCGCATCCACCCAGCCGGCATATTCTGCGGACCCCTGCAGCGCCTGCACCACCAGTTGCGGCAGCGCATAAGGATGTTGCGCCCGCAAAAGCGCCAACAGCGGGTGCAGCGCGCGCGCCACGGTCTTGCAGACCAGTCGGAATTCACGGTCCTCCTGCGAGGCGCCCTGCCAGCGGAAGTAGGCCGTGATCGGCTCCACCTGCACACAGGCCGCCAGCCGCGCCTGCAAGACCAGCTGCGCCAGCCGCCGCGCTTCCGCTTCGGTGGCCACCGTGGTGGTGACAACGAGAATGTCGCAAAGGGCGGTCGGCTCGGTCATGCGCGTCTCCCGAAGTTGGGCGCTGCAGTCTGCCATAGCGTCCTGGGAAGCGCCAGCCGGTGGTTCTCCACGCCCCTCCCTTGACGGCTCCGTGCGCCGTATCCATCTGCCAATGGAGAACTTCTAGCCGCTTTCAATGGCAGGCGCTGCGCGTCACCCTGCCCAGGCCATAGGGTGTGTTAGATTTTGTTCACTATTCATGCGTTAGCTGGGCCTGTCGCTCGTTGTTTGCGAGTCAAAGCAATTCAGCAGACAAATCCTCAAAGAAAAAATGACGGCTCAACGCGCACTTTTCACCATCTGCTCGAACAACTATGTGCCGATGGCCAAGGTCTTGCTGGAGAGCATCCAGCGGCACCATCCAGAAGCCGATGTATATCTGTGCCTGGCCGACGACGTGCAGCCGGAGATGGTGGACTATCCCGATGCATGCCAGGTGATTGCGGCCACAGACCTGAATATCGATGATTTCCGCGGATTCGCATTTCGCTACGACATCATGGAATTCAACACGGCCGTCAAGCCCTTCATGTTCCGCGCGCTGCGGGACCGGGGTCATGAGCACGTCGTCTATCTCGACCCAGACATCGAGGTATACGCGCCGCTGGACAAGGTGTTCGCGTTGCTGGAAGCCGGCGCCTCGTTTGTCCTGACGCCGCACATGACGAAGCCCGCCGAGCGGAGCGACTTTCCCGATGACGTCGGCATCATGCGCGCCGGTGTCTACAACCTTGGTTTCCTGGGAGTCGGTGCCGCGCAGGAAACAGAAGAGCTGCTGCGTTGGTGGTCGCGCCGGCTGCAATATGACTGCGTCAACGAGCCGGATTCCGGCCGATTTGTCGATCAGAAATTCATGGATCTGATCCCCGGCTTTGCCGCCAAGGCGCAGATTCTGCGGGATACCACATACAACGTGGCCTACTGGAATCTCCACCAGCGGACATTGACGGGCGAAGCGGGTGCGTGGCTGGTGGACGGCGAGCCTCTGTGTTTTTTCCACTTCAGCGGCATTGATCCACTCAACCCGCAACGGTTGTCGAAATACACCCAGGCATTTCGCGACGCAGACATCTCGCATCCGCTGGCAAACCTGATGCATCGCTATGCGTCCCGGGTGCTCGCCAATGGCCACGGAGACATTCCTGTCGGCGCATACGCTTATGGGCGATTTGCCTCTGGCACTCCCATTCCGAAATTTGTACGCCGCATGTTCCGTGACCGCCATGTGCGCTGGCTAGGCGGCGATCCATTCGCCACTTACGAGGACTACTTGCATTTGCCAAGTCCCGACGCATGCAGCGGGGCCTCGGGTCAGGCCACGCGCCTGCTGACAGAAATACACCGCAGCGAGCCGGGGCTTCGACATGCATTCGATCTCTCGACAGCACAAGGTGTCGACAGATACCTGGACTGGTTCAGAACCCACGGGCGACCCTGGTTCGACGGCAGAGCCATCATGGCCCCCAGGCAGCCCATCGATGCACCGTCCACAACCGCTATGGACGCCCTCCCTTTGCAGTGCACGAACAAAGGTCCCTCGGTCACGGTGGTGGGTTACCTGCGGCTGGCGTTGGGCGTTGGCGAAGCAGGTCGACAGATGTTGCGTGCGCTCGACCACGGCCAGATCCCGGTATGCGGCCTGCCGGTTCGCATCAGCGCGTTGTCCAGTGAACTGGAACAGTCTCTGGAAGGACTTTTTGTTGGCCAATCGTCCTCCCCCATCGAGGTCTTCAACGTCAATGCGGACCAGTTGCCCCTCGTCGTCAAAACACTCGAATCCTCCTTGAATTCCGGGGCTTGGCGGGCGACGATGCCCTTTTGGGAACTGGAGAATTTTCCCGCCCCTTGGCTCAAGGCATTCGATCTTGTGGATGAGGTGTGGGCGCCCACGCAGTACATCCAGGCCATGCTGGAAGGCAGAATCGACAAGCCTGTGCGCTACATGCCGCTGATGCTCACTTTCGAAACCCCGAAAGCCGGTGAACGGATGCAGTTCGGATTGGACGATGGTGCTTTCATATTCTTCTTTTCCTTCGATTGCCTGTCATTTGTGGAGCGCAAGAATCCGATGGCGGTGGTCCGGGCGTTTCGCCGTGCGTTTCGCCAAGATGCGCCAGTTGCGAAAGTCCGGCTGGTCATCAAGGCTCTGAACGCGGACAAATTGCGTGGCCCGCAGGCCGCACTGTTGCAGGAGTTGCGCGGCGATCCGGATGTCCAGCTGATTGAAGACACCCTGAGTCGGAGCGCCACCTTGCAACTCATCGGCTGCTGCGATGCGGTCGTGTCGTTGCACCGCAGCGAAGGCCTGGGCTTGCTGATCGCAGAAGCGATGGAGCTGGGCAAGCCGGTCGTTGCCACCGACTATTCCGCCACCACCGAACTGGTATCCAACCAGACAGGCTGGCCTGTTGATTACACGCTGGTTGCAGTACCCGAAGGCCACTACCCATTTCACGCCGGCCAGATGTGGGCCGAACCGGACGAAACGCATGCGGCGTGGCAAATGCGCTCGGTGTATCTTCATGCGGACGAAGCCGCGCGCCGTGCGCGCAATGCCCGGGATTTGCTGCACAAGCAGCATGGGCCGGCCGCATGTGCGCAACGGCTGCGCAGCCGAATTGCCGAAGTACTCGCACTGCAGTGCACCAAATAGCGTGCGCTGAATGCAAACGCCGCCCCGCGTCGCAACGACACATCTCAGCCTATAGCAATTCGAAGCAGGACACGTGATGGATGAACTAGCAAAAAACACATGCGCCGAATCTGCATGCATGGCGAACGCCCCGCAGACCTCCGGGGTCGCGGCACGCTCCATTCCGTCCGGTAAAAATTCTGCCCACATGGAGCAGGCGCCTCTGCGCGCCTCAGCTTTGGAGCATCGCCGGATTGAACTAGACCTGATCGACACACGCGAGGAATGCAGACGGCTCGCGCGCGCTGGCGCCGAAATGCACGACGAGATTCTGGCACTCAATCGCGCCCTGCTGGCGGCAAGGCAACAGGTTCAGATCCTGCTGGTGAATCAGCGAGAGCTGGAGCAATTGCGCGCGACACGGCACTCCCTGCAAGCTCAAGTGGACGCGCTTGTGCGGTCTGGCTCCTGGCGCATTACCAAGCCGATACGCATGATCTACAGCCTGCTATCCAGCCACTCCTGACACCCTGCCGTGAACATAAGGCAGCGCAAAGGTTCCCAAGAGCACCAAGCCAATCACGGCAAAGTTGAACCGGTAGTGCCGCTGCAGATGCAGCAAAGGATGGGGTGCGAGCCGTGACTGAAACACCTGCCACGTCTTGAGACCATGCAACAGATAAGCCGCCAATGACAGACTCAGCAACAGTGGATGCTGCTCCATGGCGGCCCAGACTGCGACAAGCCCATAGGCAGCGCTAAACAGCACGAAGGCCGCGATGGAGGTGGCATTTTTTCCGAACGCCACCGCGTTGGTCAAAATACCATTTGCTGCATCCGCGTCATGTCCGCGCACTTCATGCATCAGGTGGCCAGCCGCAAACACGACACCGAAATAGCACGCAAAAACAAGGCTCTGAGGGTTCAGTTCGCCAATCGCCAGATAGCCCAGCAAGAAATGCAGGATGCCACCGGCCAGATGCAGCAGCGAACTGGCAATGGGGATGCCTTTGAGGTGCCACCGGGGTGAAGAGTAGAACGTGCTGGTCAGCAGCATGCCGCCGGCGACCCACAACGAATGCAATCCAAGATACGCCGAGAATGCCAACCCCAGAACCGCCCACAGTTGCGCCATGCACCACATTGCCCGCCTGGATATGCCGAGCGACAAGAAGGTACGCGTACTTCGATTCGGATCCTGGAGGTCACCGTCAATACCCGCCCAGTCGTTGAGCACGATGATGTGCGCCACGAGGCAGGCGCTCGCACACACCAATGCCACCAGCGTGCACAGCGTATCGGTCCCGGAACGTTGGACACTGCGATCAAGCGCAAACACAAATCCCATCAAAGGCGTGCCTTGAAGCACTGCGACTTCGTCCATCCGCACGCACTGCAGCCATCGGAACCAGGCAGGTGTCCGCATCCCACACCCCATCAATGAGAGGAAGCAACGTTCTTGCGCGCCTGCTCGTTGGCGGCGAACAAACGAAGCCACAGCGCAAGCCCCAGCTCTGGAGACCAGTAGTAGCGGCTGACGGTCGCCGTGAGATCATTGTGGAAATACAGTACCGGTGATTGCCACACGCGTTCAAATCCCTTGGCCGCGATTGTCCGCAGGAGCTTGTCGTTGTCCTTGAGCCGGCTCCGACCCGGCCTCGCCTCCGTCAGGTGGATGCCTTCAATGACCTTCAACCAGAGCTGCTGATCCGGATCCTGCACGGCGAGTAATGACTCTGGCAACTTCAACGGGCAGCCCATGGCCTGCAGGGCAGGCAACCGCCACATCACCGCGGCAGGTGCGCGTTGGTAATAGACCCACAGTGACGGATCCTGGGAGTGCGACTGCAAGACTTCACACAGTTTCCGCGCCGCCAGGGAATCGACTTGGTCCAACCACATCAGGACATGGATCTGAATACCTATGTCCGCAGGATTGGGGTTCTTGCCCGGATCGATGCACTCGTAGCGATCCTGGGCGGCCAGCCAAGTACGGTAAAGACCCTCTGGAGTCTTGAATGCCTCTAGCGTCGCACGGGCCTTTTCCTGCAACTTGCCGTCCAGCGCGGGGGCAAGGCGCCAGACCAGCGCCGTGTCGTCAGCATCGGGAGTGATTCTGCAGCCCAATACACCATGCGAAGGAAGATCGGGACGGCCGTGGTAACGCACAAGACCGGTCTCCTCGATCTGTTCGGAAAGAAAGCGTTTGGCCTTGTCCAGCGTGCCAGACAATTTCAGGCTGGAACTTACGGGGCCCAGAAGGTCGACGATCGCCGCAGTCGAAAATACGTTCAGCTCCGAATGGGGCTGCCGGAAATGCACCTCGCTGGTGTAGTCAGTCAGCCAATACCCCCCACTATCCTGTTGGTATTCGAGCGTCGAGGTGGCGAACTTTGCCATCTCGGAGATGGACATTTCATCGGACCACCGGGGAGGCGCTGCAGCGGGTTCAACCAAAAAGACTTTGGAGACGAGACGCTGGGGGGCTGACGCCGGGCTTTTGGACGGCAACACCACGGAGATTCTGTGTTCGCCTGCTGACAGGCCGCGCACCGCAATGCTCGCCCTCCATCCACTGGCAGCGGTGACGCCCAGGACCTTCTCAACGTCCGGGCGTCTGAAGAAAGAGCTGATACCCGCCTCTCGCCGGTCATCCAGCCAGAGCTCAAGATTTCCCGGGACCTTGTTCCCCGAGGATATCCAACCGACCACGTCGAGACCCCGGTTCGGGTGAACGCGAATCGCATCAATGGCCCCTCGCCACGGGACCTCCATCAAAGCCGCGGCGTGAGCAGCGGGAACCGGCAGTTCGAATGCCTGGAGGATCCAGGGCATTGCCTGGGGGTTCGAGCGGACCAGCGCACTGAATACAGGCCGACTGGAGGTCAAAAGCGCGGCCGGAAAAGATATCTTCCAGGTTCCGGTATTCCGGGCGCCCACATCTTCGTCTTGGCGGTACCCAAAATCGGACGTGCCACCGGACACTCGCACCCCGTCGATCAGCAGGTGCACATCGAAAGGCTGGCGGCTTCCGAAAAGAGCCCATCCTTCCACCGTGGCGAGTCCCTCGTGAGAAATGTTCAATCGGTCGATTGATCCGGACAACCCAGGAAACAGATCATTGAAAAACTTGGGGCGGGCCAACCACGGAGAATGTTCGGTCATCCACGCGGCACGTTCGGATATCGCCACCCGCTGGCTGGCATCCTGCGGAGGATGGGCACTGAGGTATTCCGAGTGGGCGCTGCCGGTGTACCCAAAGGCCCCGATTGCCGAACTGGCGACGGCAAACAGGCCGAGCGCCACAAACACTCTCCGCGCATTGACCCCCAAACCCTCGACGACAGGGGGCAGCATCCAAAACAGGATCGGCAGCAGATCGGTCAGAAACCGGGGGCCCCAGCTGACACCGGAACTCCAGTTCACCGCGGCATAGAAAACAACTTGCAGCACAACCCCTCCCGCCAGCAACAGCGACAGCAAACGCAAAGACGGTTGACGGGCCTGATGAAGGAAGCCAGGCAGAGCAAAAAGCAGGAACGGAGAGAATACGAACAACCCTTGCACCGGGCTGAACAAAAGTCCACCCACGCCCTTGAGGGTATTCAGCAGAGAGATATCAAGTTTTTGTCCTTGCAGGGCCAAGCCATAGCCGCCGATCCAATTGCCTACCACCCCCAAGTTGTAGGCCAACGTTGCCACCACGGGAACGACAGCACCCACGACAAAGAATTTGAAATTTCCCCGATCTTTGAGAAGCGCATGGATTGCAAAGCCTGCAGCAAGAATGGCATCGGGTTGCCTGTTGCAAGCCAACAGGGCACACAGCAGGCCCGTCACGGCTGCGCACGAACGCGTGCGTCGTGGCAAGACGGATAGCCACAGCAACCCGATCACCAGCAACTGGCCGATGCCATGCATCCACAATGCCTGGCTGCTGATGACCCACGTGGATGTACCCCATCCAAACAACAGTGCCAGCCAAGCGGCCGTCTTGGTGTCGGATTGCCGCCGAAGCAGCAAGAACATCAAGGCGACACTGATACTGGCGATGAGCGAGGCGGCAAGCTTTTCCATGATGCGGCCTACGCGCTCTACGCGCTGCACCGCCCAATCGGTGGCATTCAGGTACAGGACCGCAGGTAGATAAAGCGGCGCGGCCAGTACGGGCGTTACCGGAGGATACATCGAGACGAGGTGGCCATCAGCAGTCCTGAGCATCCACCAAGCCTCACCGATCTGGCCCGGCTTCTGTGGAGGACGAAGACCTTGGGCCACATGCAGCGCAACGGGATCAAGGGTCAAGGTGCCATGCTTCCAGATCGACAGCGGCAAATACCGGGCTGCGTAAGTGTCTGCGGCTCCGATCGTTCGCAAGTTGATGTTGAATATCAGCAAGCCGGCGCAAAAAAGCAGCAACGCCACCACCCCATCTCTGCCCAAGCGCAACCAAAGGCCAGGCTTGGGGGGTGTTCGCTCAAAAGTTGCCAAATGGCGCATATCTAGGTTCATCGTCTTGTCAGAAACGCATTGGCGTGCATGGCTTCGCCCCGAGGAGTGGCCCGCACTGACAGCATCAATCCGGCGGACACCAGGCAAGCCTCGTGAAAATCAGGGCACCACGACATGCCAACGGGACGCTTGGGCAAGCGACTTCAGTGTAACAATCTGCAGCGTGCATAACGGGAAAATGGGCTGCTCCCATGCCGGTGGCTGAACGTTGCAATCATCATGATGAGCGCACTCGAACTGCTATTTTTCGACAATCGGTCCCCATGAAAAAAAGAGCCGAGGAGATCCTAATTACCGGTGCAAAAATGGCTCTCGCTCGTACAAAACTGTATGGAAATGCCGCTCGTTTTTCTCCGTCGAGCCTGCTCGTATGTCTGAACTGTGTCCCAATCTCGTTGTCCTCATGCCCGTCTATGAAGACCGGGAAGCATGTTCGCTCCTGTTGCAGCACTTGGACGAGCATGTTCACAGCCCGTATTCTGTAGTGATCGTGGACGACGGGTCCCGCCGCTATCCGTTTGAATTCGAGCGGGGGGTGCATTCCCACATGGATGGACATCTATTGCGTCTGCACGACAATTTCGGCCATCAAATAGCCATTTCGGTGGGTTTGCGGTTCATAGCAGAGCATATACACGATGATCAATTGGTGGTGATCATGGACTCTGACGGAGAAGATCTGCCCGAAGCCATCGAGAGGTTGATTGCAGGGCTAGAAGACGCGTCTGATGTCGCCGTCGCGTCAAGGGGCAGCCGCAACGAAGGAAGGCTCTTCCGACTTCTTTATGTGGGCTACAAAGTCCTTTTCCTCTGTTTGACAGGCAGGCGCATGAACTTCGGCAACTTCATGCTGCTGCGCGGATCCGCTGTCAAACGGCTCTGCACCATGCCCACGCTGGCGAGGCACATTGCCGCAACAGTGCTCGTGTCGGAGCTGCGGGTACAACGCATCCGCGTGGATCGTGGACACAGATACGCGGGCCGCTCCAAGATGAATCTCCCGCGACTGGTGCAGCATGGCATTGCCTCGTTCTCGGTCTTTGCAATAGTGGCAAGGCGCCGACTCGCCGTGGCCACGGCTGTATTCGGGGGGCTGGCGATAGGATGCGGCCTAGCCTTCGGCACGTTCATCGTCGGACTGGATCAAGGAAACTTCTCGCTAGGGGTTGCAACGGCGACCGCAATCTTCATTGCAGCATGTGCGGCTGCCGCGTCGTTAAATATTGCCTCACATCTGGCAAAACACCACGGGCCTTTAAAGGCTCTCATCCAATTCGAAAAATCGTCCAAGATACCGGTCGAGACAATTGACGATATCCCCCCGGTGTTCCACCAACAGGAATACGGCCTCCCCCAATCGATGGCCGATCCAAGCTCAATTGCCAAAGGTACCCAGCCTTCTTTTCCGCAGCAACTCCCAGTCTGATGCGTCGATTCATCCTGTCAATGTCGGGGGTTTTACTGTATATAGTGATCGCAGTGATTACTTATTGGCTTTACATTCACTCGGTCAAAGTTGATGTCGTGCTATATGCCGCAATCTGGGCTTGTTGCTTGGCCCTTCTGGTTTATGCCGCAATTATATTGGCACTACCATTTTCCAGCCAATTCAGCTCACTCGAGAAGGCACAGAATATTTCAATCTGCGCACTGATAGGCTATGCAATGGCCTTGACATTCCCAACAGTCATTGATCGCTCACTGTCATTTTATATTCTTGAAAAACTCCAACAGCGTGGTGGTGGCATTCAACATCAACGCCTGGATTTGGTTTTTCGTGAAGAGTATTTTCGCGAGCACCGCCTGATGGATGTTCGGATTACCGAGCAAATGCAGTCTGGCACCGTTTTTATTGATCAAACAAATTGCCTACGGCTCACTTCACGCGGGGAACACCTGGCAAGCTTCAGTCGTTTTTTTCGCTCTAATTTTCTTCCCCCGCAGAGGCTTATTTCCGGAACCTACTCAAAGGACCTCATCGATCCTTTTGCGCACAAGACTGCCATACCCCGCTATCTTTGTGAGAAATGAATTGAGCAAACAAGCTTCAAACAAGCACATGACCGAAAATTTTTACCAAATTAATCTGGTGACTTGTGGCATTTACGGGAGTAAATTTTGAATATTGAAAAAGCGAAGCAACTGGTCGCTTCTGTGAAGCACTGGCATCATGCTTTTGAAATCTATCCAGGTCTTTTCACACCTGGAACCTATGATCCACGTTTTCTCCTCAATGACATTTCCTTCCCCCCAGATCTTCGAGGTCAGCGGGTACTTGACATCGGCCCTTCAGACGGATTTTTCTCTCTCGCAGCTCACAGACTGGGTGCTGAAGTTGTCGCCATTGACTATCGGAGCAAAGATGCCCATGGATTTGGAGTGATGGAAGAAATCTCGGGGCGAGATTTCCAATACCACCGTGCCAATGTCTATGACCTGAATGTCAAAGAGCTGGGGACATTTGATCACGTACTTTTTCTCGGTGTCCTGTACCATTTACCAGATATGGTGAAGGCACTTGGAATTGTTCGATCCCTTTGCCACGGGGTGATGTACCTCGAAAGCCATGCGGCGAATGATCTGCCCACGAACGAAGCCCAGGCTCGCTATTACCGTAGCAATACCCTTGCGGCAGATATCACCAATTTTTGGTCGCCCAATCCCGCATGCATACATGATATGGCGTTTGATAGCGCCTTTGATCTCGTCTCTCATAGAACATGGAGCGACCGTTACTTCGGCCGTTTCACGATCAATGAGGAACCGGTGCGCAAACGAAAGCTCCAACTGGGCTACGGGCTGCTCCAATAGTCTCGACCGCTCGCCGAAGTCATCCGCACATCCACCTCATGAAAGACCAAAAAGGTTGTTCACCTTCACCTGCTCCTCAGCACGGGCAGGCGCGGGTTTTGGCGGTCCTTGACATTCCTGGACTGGGTTCATCGCAAGCCCAGGGGGATTGACGCCACCACTACTGTCGATGTGACAGAAATCGGCAACCACGACCGTCGAGAAAGGTGCCTCCCACCCCGAACAACCGGAGGGGAACTCCGGGTTTAGCACTCACTCATAGAGAGTGCTAACATCATGGCTTAGAGGAAAGGATTCCCGGAATGAACATTCAATCTGGAACCGCGACGACGACTTTGGCGCCCGCCAACCCCTGGGCGCTGGTGCCCCCGCTGGGCAATCTGGATGCCTACATTTCCGCTGTCAACCGCCTGCCGCTGCTCACCCACGAAGAAGAGCAGACGTATGCACGCCAGCTCAAGGACCACAACGACCTGGACGCCGCCGGACGGCTGGTGATGTCGCACCTGCGCCTCGTGGTGTCGATTGCGCGCCAGTACCTGGGCTACGGCCTGCCGCATGGCGACCTGATCCAGGAAGGCAACGTCGGCCTGATGAAGGCCGTGAAGCGTTTCGACCCCGACCAGGGCGTGCGCCTCGTGAGCTATGCCATGCACTGGATCAAGGCCGAGATCCACGAATACATCCTGAAGAACTGGCGCATGGTCAAGGTCGCGACGACCAAGGCCCAGCGCAAGCTGTTCTTCAACCTGCGCTCGATGAAGCAGGGTTTCAAGGCCGAAGCTTCCGCCGCGGATGCCGCGACGCACCGGGACACGCTGTCCGAGCAGGAAATCGACACCGTGGCCGCGCAGCTCAACGTGAAGCGTGAAGAAGTCATCGAGATGGAAACCCGCATGTCCGGTGGCGATGTGCTGCTCGACCCTGCACCTTCGGACGATGGCGAACAGGCGTTTGGCCCCATTGCATTCCTGGCCGATGCCTCGCATGAGCCCACTGCCATGATCGAGTCGCGCCAGCGCGATGCGCTCGCCACCGACGGCATCGCCACGGCGCTGGACAGCCTGGACGCGCGCAGCCGCCGCATCGTGGAAGAGCGCTGGCTCAAGGTCAACGACGACGGCACGGGCGGCATGACGCTGCATGAACTGGCCGCGGTCTATGGCGTGAGCGCCGAGCGCATCCGCCAGATCGAGGTGGCCGCCATGAAGAAGATGAAGAAGGCGCTGGCCGACTACGCCTGAATGCCCGCGGGGGCGCGTTAATATCCCGCTTGTGCAGAAGTTGCCTCGAGGGGCCCCAGTTCTGGGGCCCCTTGTCGTTATGGCCCCGAACTTTTTTTGGAGGAGACCCACCCCATGTCACGCCCCGTTTCCCGCCGCGCATCGCTGCTGATCGCCCTGGCCGCCGCATCCCCCTGGGCACTCGCCCAGAACACCGCCAGGCCTTCGGCCCCCGCCGCGGCCGCGCAGGCCTGGCCGAACAAGCCGCTGAAGATCATCGTGGGCTTTCCGGCCGGCACCTCGCCCGACCTCACCGCGCGCGCTTTCTCGGAACCCCTGTCCAAGGCCCTGGGCCAGCCGGTGATCGTGGAAAACAAGGTGGGGGCAGGCGGCAACATCGGCGCCGACGCGGTGGCCAAGGCGCGCGATGACCACACCATCGGCCTGATGATCAACGGCAACATGACCATCGCCAAGATGATCAACCCTGCCGTGCCCTACGATCCGCTCAAGGACTTGGCGCCGCTCAGCCTCATCGGCACGTCGCCCCTGGTGCTGACCGCGCCCGTCACGCAGCCGGGCGTACCCGCCAACAGCGACGCGCGCGACTTCTTCGTGGCGGCGCGCAACGGCGGCGACAAATGGAGCTATGGCACACCGGGCGTGGGCACCGTGGGCCACATCGGCACCGAGCTGCTGAAGTCGCGCAGCAACATCAACCCCGTGCACGTCCCGTATCCGGGCTACCCGCAAGTCGCCAATGCCATGCTGGGCGGCCAGCTGCAGATGGCGCTGCTGCCCCCGGCGCTCGCCCAGGCCCAGGTGCGCGCCGGCAAGCTGCGCGCCATCGGCGTCACCTCGGCGGGCCGCAGCCCGCTGGCACCCGATATCCCGAGCCTGTCGGAAGCCGGTATCCGGGGCTTCAACCTGGAAATCTGGAATGCGTTTGCCGCGCCGGCCACGATGCCCAAGCCACTGCAGGCCAAGCTGGCCGCCGTGATCAGCGAGATCGCCCGCAGCGAAGACATGCGCAACAAGCTCTTTCAGCAGGGATGGCAGGTGGCAGGCACCTCGCCCGAGGGGCTGGCCAACCGCATCAAGGCCGACACCAGCCTGCTGGGCGGCGTGATTGCGATGCGCGGGATCAAGGCGGAGTAGAGTCCCACAGGCCATCGGCGGGCGGCATACATTTTGTTGCAGCGCGCCATGAACCCGGGTAAGGTCCATGGATCCTGCCCGGGTTTTTTGTTCCGGGCCCTGCCGCCCCGGAACCCCACGCCCGCATGCCCCATCGCCGTACCACCCCATCCCTGCCTTCCGGTGGCGGGTGCTGCCTCTGCGCAGGACAGCAGCAGTGCCTGCTGGGCCGGCAAGACGAAAAACGGCGCGCTGGCTGGAAGCCCCTTCTGGTGGAGCGTCCGGTGCGCAAGGGCGAGTTGCTGTTGCGGCAGGGGCAATCGGGGCAGAAGACGTTCAAGATCGTCAAGACCGGCATCGTCGTGGTGCTGTGCAGCGGCGAGGACGGCGTGGAGCGGCCGATCGGCCTGTTCGGCGCCGGGCAGCCCCTGGGCTCGACGGCGCTCGTGCAGGAACCGGCAGCCGTGTCCTGCCGGGCGCTGACCGCAGGGCGCATCTGCGAGGTGCCCGTGGAAGCGGTCCTCCAGCAGGGGCTGCTGGATTCCGAGTTGCTGCGGGGGCTTGCGCAAAGCTACGCCCACACGAACGCCCGCCTGGCCGACTGGGCACGCATCGCCCGCATCCGTGGGGTGACGGGGCAGCTGGCGGCCACCCTGCTCCAGCTGGCCAACCTGCAGCGCAGCTCCCTGGTGCGGCTGCCCAGCCACCAGGTGCTGGCCGATCTTCTCTCCACCACCCGGGAAACCATTGCGCGCACGCTGCGCCAGCTCGCGCTGCGCCATGGGCTGGTGCGCCGCGACCGCTGGCATTGTGAAATCCAGCGCGATGTCCTGATCGGGCTGGCGGGCGGCCCGGCGCAACAAACCGGCACCTAGCCTCCGCGCGCGCAGCCCTTACAGAACGGCGGAATCCTCGCTCGCCCGTTGCGCCAGCAGAAGCTGCGCGACGTGGGCTGGCGCCACCGCCCGGGAGTACAGCCACCCCTGGTAGGCATCGCAGCCGTACTGCGCCAGCAGGCCCAGCTGTTCCGCAGTTTCGACCCCTTCGGCCACGACGTGCAAGCCCAGTGTCTTGGCCAGCACGATGATGGCCTGCACGAGGACCGCATCGCCGTTGCTGTGCAGCAGAGGGTGGATGAACTCGCGATCGATCTTGATCCGGGAGACCGGCAAGTGCTTCAGGTACGCCAGGGATGAATGGCCCGTGCCGAAGTCGTCCAGGGCGATGCACACGCCCAGCGCCTGCAGGCGGCACAGCACATCGCGGGCCTGCGCGGGGTCCGCCATGGCCTCGGATTCGGTCACCTCGATCTCCAGCAGGTCGGGCCGCGCGCCATGAAGGGCCAGGCTGCGTTCGATCTGCTCCACCAGGTCGGTCTGGCGCAGCTGCTGCGCGGACAGGTTGATCGCCACGCGCAGCGGCAGGCCCGCCCGGTCCCATTCGGCGATCTGCTGGCACGCCGTGCCGATCACCCACGCACCCACGGCAAGGATCAGGCCCGTCGCCTCCGCCACGGGAATGAAACGGGCCGGGGGAACCTCGCCCAGCTGAGGATCGGTCCACCGCAGCAACGCCTCCACCGCCTGGATGCGGCCGCTGCCCACCTCCACCTGCGGCTGGTAGTGCAGATGGAGCCCGCCGTAGGCCAGGGCCAGCTTGAGGCGCTCGTGCAGTTGCAGCTTCTCCGCCATGCGGGCGCCCAGCGGCGGCTCGTAGAACGCGTAGTTCGCGCGGCCGGACTCCTTGGCGTGGTACATCGCCATGTCGGCATAGCGCATGAGGGTGGGGGCATCCTGCGCGTCCCGCGGGTACACGGCAATTCCCAGGCTCGCGCCGAAATCGAGTTCAAAGCCATGCATCTGAAAGGGCTGGCACAGCGCCGCGAGGACCTGGGCGGCCACCTGTTCCACATCGCGGACCTGCGCGATCTGCGGCAGCAGCACGGTGAATTCGTCCCCACCCAGCCGTGCCAGCGTATCGCCGCCGCGCAGGACACTCTTGAGCCTGCGCGCCACTTCCACAAGCACCCGGTCCCCCGCGGCGTGTCCATAGCCATCGTTGACGGCCTTGAAGTCGTCCAGGTCCAGCACCAGCAGCGCAAAGGAATGGCCGCCAAGCGCCGCTTCGGCAATGGCCTGCTCCAGCCGCTGGCCGAACTGCCAGCGGTTGACCAGGCCGGTCAGGGTGTCGTGCGTGGCCTGGAAGTGCATCTGGGCCTGCAGCCTGCGCACCTCCGAGATGTCGCGCACGAAGGCCACGGCCGTGCCGCCCTGCGCGTCGGTGTAGCCCAGGGCGATATCCACCGGCACGGACCGGCCGTCCTTGCGGGCGATCCACAGATCCCGCCCCATCCCCATGGGCCGGCGCGACGGCGACTGGAAGTAGCTGTCCAGATGGCGTCCATGCGCTTCCCGCAAGGCGGGCTGCAGCAGGAGGCTGACGGGGCTGCCGCACAACTCATCGGCCGCATAGCCGGAGATGGACTCCATGGCCGCGTTGGCCATGACGATGCGGCCGCCGCGGTCCACCAGCAGGATGCCGTCGGGGGCCGCGTTCGTGGCGGCCAGGATCAGCGCGCCCTCGTCGGCCGGTGAAAGGGGTGCCGCGGCCATCACCCCAGGTCCTTCTTCATTCTTCATCCTTCATCGCGTCGGGCCCGGCCAGGCCCGTCCCCGCCGCCCCGCCACAATGACAGGCGGTTGCGCCGGGTGGCGTCTACGTACAAGCGCATCGATGCCAGATTCCTTTGAAAAATGGATGTCACCAGAGCACCTTGCCGCGCACGGGGGCAAGGCGCATCGCATGGAGCCATCCGCCAGCGGCGGCACAGGCCCTGGGGCCACTCTAGAGAATCACGCGGGCATTGGCATCCAGATGGCCCCGACCAGGGCCTGCAACTTGCCGCGAATGTGACGTATGTCGCGTTCCTGCCCCCCGGCGTGAGGCAAATCCACGACAAAAAGCCGGAGCAGGCGCCAGCAGCGCCCGGCGGCACATCCGGTCAGCCTGCTTCCGCCAGCAGCGCCTTCACGTCGGACGCCAGGGCCTGCGCTCCGCTGCCATAGCGGTTGTAGACGCGCAAGCGCCCTGCCGGGTCATAGACATAGCTGCCCGCCGAATGGTCCATGGTGTAGCTGGTGGGTGTCTTGCCGTCGACCTTCTTGTAGTAGATCTTGAAGTCCTTGGCGACGGCTGCCAGCTGCTCGGGCGAGCCGTACAGCGCCAGGAAGCTGGGGTCGAAGTTGGCCATGTAGGCCTTGAGCACCTCCGGCGTGTCGCGCTCGGGATCCACCGTCACGAAGATACCCTGCAGGCGGTCGCCGTCCTTGCCCAGCATCTTCTTGACCTCGGCCAGCTCCTGCATGGAAGTGGGACACACGTCGGGGCACTGCGTGAAGCCGAAGAAGACCACCACCACCTTGCCCGCGAAGTCCTTGATGTGGCGCGCCTGGCCGTTGTGGTCGGTCAAGGGGATGTCGCGGGCATAGTCCGCGCCGGTGATGTCCACGCCGCGAAACTCTGCCTTTTTCTCGGAACAGGCACTGAAAATGCCCGCAGCGCTTATGGATAAAGCGGCAACAGCTATCGTTTTAAGAGCACTTCTTTTGAGCATGGGCATGGTCGGGTTCACAGCACGTAATGGTCCACCAGGAGGGCTGCAAACAGAGCGCTCAGGTGAATGAGGGAAAAGCGGAAGGTCTTGCGCGCCAGCGCGTCCGAGTAGTTGCGCCACAGCGCGAAGCCGTAGCCGCAAAAGCCTGCGCTCAGCACCACGGCGGCGGCCAGGTAGATCCACGAACTCATGCCGTAGACGAAGGGCATCAGGCAGCCCGCGAACAGGATCAGGGTGTACAGGAATACCTGCAGGCGGGTGAACTCGTTGCCATGCGTCACCGGCAGCATGGGCAGGCCGGACTTGCGGTAGTCCTCCACCCGGTACAGGGCCAGCGCCCAGAAGTGGGGAGGCGTCCACAGGAAGATGATGAGGAACAGGATGAGCGCTTCCGGGCCCACATCGTTCGTCATGGCCGCCCAGCCCAGCACGGGGGGCATGGCGCCGGACGCGCCGCCAATCACGATGTTCTGCGGCGTGAGGGGCTTGAGGATCACCGTGTAGACGACCGCATAGCCCACGAAGGTGGCGAACGTGAGCCACATCGTGAGCGGGTTCACCCAGAAATACAGCAGCGCGGACCCCGCCGCGCACAGCACGGCCGAGAACAGCAGCGTCTGCGCGTTGGACAGTTCCCCCTTGGCCGTGGGGCGCCAGGCGGTGCGCTTCATCTTGGCGTCGATGCCCTGCTCCACGATGCAGTTGAAAGCGGCTGCCGCGCCGGCCACCAGCCACACGCCCGCGCAGGCCAGGGCCATCAGCCCCAGCTGCGGTGCGGAAGGAAGCCCAGGCACGGCCAGCACCATGCCGATGAGCGCACAAAAGACGATGAGCTGGACCACACGGGGCTTGGTCAGCGCATAGAACTGCGACAGGCGCGAGGGCGGGGAAACAACGGCGGGGGCAGCAGCACTCATGCGGACACTCTCGATGCGCCCGATGGCGCGGAAAACTCTTGGGGCGCGGATGCCGCGCGGCTGGACACCAGGGCCCAGGTCAATACCACCACCAGCGCCGCGGCGCCGCCGGTGTGCAGCACGGCGGCCACCAGCGGCCAGTCCAGAACCACGTTGGACAGGCCCGTGGCCAGCTGCAGCAGCGCAAGCCCCGCCAGCCAGCGGCACTGGGCGGGCAACACGTGCGCCCGCCGAAGGCCCCACCACACGATGCCCAACGCTGCGAGCACTGCATAGGCCATCAACCGGTGCGCATAGTGGATGGCCGTGAGGCCCGCGAAGCTGATGTGGCTGCCATCCTGCAGCATGCCCAGCGCGCGCCAGACCTGGAAACCCTGGCCAAAGTCCATCTCGGGCCACCAGCTCCCCTGGCAGGTGGGAAAGGTGGTGCACGCCAGCACCGCGTAGTTGGTGCTGACCCATCCGCCCAGCACCACTTGCAGGGCCACGAGCACGCTGGTGGCGACCAGGCCCCAGCGCAGCCCCGTCGAGAGGCGCACGGGCGTGCGGCCCTGGGCGCGGTGGGTATGGCGAACCGCCTGCACGCACAGCAGCGCCAGCAGCACCAGCCCCCCGATGAGGTGCAGCGTGACGATGGCTGGAAACAGCTTCATCGTCACCGTCAAGGCGCCAAAGGCCCCCTGCAGGCAGACCCAGAACAGCGTGAAGGTGGGCCACCACGGGCTGACGGGAGGCCCCTCGCCCCCGTCGCGGCGGGCCTTGCGGTGCTGCACCCAGGCCGACACGGTGAGCACGATGATGAGCACGCCCACGCCGGTGGCCAGGTAGCGGTGGATCATCTCGACCCAGGCCTTGCCATGGGTCACGGGGCCGGTGGGCATGGCCTGCTGGGCGGCGGAGATCTCGGTGTGCGCGCCCACGGGGCTGGCGCTGCCGTAGCAGCCGGGCCAGTCAGGACAGCCCAGGCCCGAATCGGTCAGGCGCGTGAAGGCGCCGAACAGCACCAGGTCGAAGGTCAGGAACAGGGTGAGCACGGTCAGCGCCTGCAGGCGCCGCATGGGAGAGCTGCCACGGTTGCGCAGACCGACCCAGGCCAGGGGGCCGAGCGCTATCAGCACGCCCAGCAGCATGAGCCGGGCGATGGGCGCCAGATCGTAGAGCGGCTGGGCGTCCATCACGGCTTTCCGGGGCGTCCGGCTTCATCCCAGGAAGACGACGCGCGCAACAGGCGTTCAAGATCCCGCTTGGCCTTGGCCGCGCCGGCCGTGTCCATCGCCGCAGGAAACCGCATCATCCAGTTGCCCATCGGGTCCACGACATACAGGTGCTCGGCGGACCGATGGCCTTCGGCGGGGGCCAGCCAGGCGCCCAGCGCGGCGCCGTCCACCCGCAGCACCGTCGCCTTCTGCAGGGCGGGCGCGAGCTCGGCCGGCACGCTGGCGGCATCATTCACCAGCCAGACCCAGTCCACCCGGTCTTTTTCCTTGCCCAGGCTTTCACGCAGCTGGCGCTGCAGGTACAGGTGCTTCTGGCAGTCCGCGTCGCAGGCACCGCCCGCCACGCTGACCAGGAGCCACTGCCCCTTCAGAGACGCCAGCGAGACGGCATTGCCGTCCAGCGACGTGGCGTCGACCTGCGGCATGGTGCGCTGGGGGTCGATCAGTTCGCCGTAGTTGCGGCGGCCCTCGGGGCGAACCACGTAGTAGGTGAAATACGAGGCGATAACCGGGGCCGCGCAGATGAGCAGGACGCCGAACATCTTCCATCGCCCATGGCGGGCACGCTGGGCCGTGGCCACGGCGCCGTCCGCCGGGGGCAGCGTGTGCACGGTGAGGCCCAGAGGGTGGTCCCCATGGGCCTCAGGCGGCAGGCTGGCTGCGCGGGCGAATGAAGCGTCGGACGATTTGGAACCAGACATAGAGAAGTGCAATCAGGCCGCAGAGCCCGAACCATTGAAATGCGTAACCGTAATGCTTGTCGACGCCCGCGCCGACCACGGGCCAGTCGCGTTGCAGCCCCTCGCCTGCTTCGCCCGTCTGCAACACCGTGAGGTTGGCGAGCGCAAGACCGGTTTCGGTGCGGAACGCTGCCAGGTCGAGATTTTGCCGGATGCGGGAAGACCCCTGTGCGCTATCGGCCCCCTGGAAGTCATACAGGCGCGAAGGCGGGAGCGCCACGCGGCCCTGCACGCGCACCACCTGGTCCTGCACGGTCTGCACCCGCGGCAGCTGCGTGCGATCCTGGAAGTTGCGAGCGGCCCAGCCACGCTGCACCAGCACCACCGCGCCGCTGCCTTCGGCCAGCTGCAGCGGTGTCAGCACGAAAAACCCGGGGCGGCCGTGCATCTGGCGGTTGTCAAGGTACACGGTGTGCTCCGGCAGCCACCGGCCTTCCAGCACCACGGCACGGTGCACGAGCGCTGCCGCATCCGGCTGCGCCGCGGCCGCGAGCAGCGTTCTGGCGTCGACGGCGGGCATGCGGCCACGCTCCTCCAGCATGGCTTGCAGGGCCTCCTTCTCCGCGGCGCGCGACAGCTGCCAGCGGCCGAGCGAGGCCGTGGACAGCATGCCGGCCACCGCAGCAAGGGTGATCAGCCAGAAACGCAGGCCCAGGGGACGACGTGACACTGTCACAGGATAATGTTCTCCATGAAATACCTCGTAGTGGTGGCGTTCATCGCCATTCTGGCCAGCCTGGCCTCCGCCCTGTTCTTCATGATGCGCAATGGCCGCAACGACAAGGCCAAGGGCAGCCACATGGCCAAGGCACTCGCGGTGCGCGTGGGGCTCTCCATCGTGCTCTTCCTGTGCATCCTGGTGGCGTGGAAGCTGGGCTACATCCAGCCCACCGGCCTGCCGGCCTCCCGTTGACCGGGGCCATGAAGCGGCAGTGGCCCAAGCCCCCGCATACCCCCTTCTCATCCCGCCCTGGCCCTGCCAACAAAAAAAGCGCCGCGAGGCGCTTTTTTGTTGGCAGCGTGCCTGGTTACATCCAGTAGACCAGCACGTACAGGCCCAGCCACACCACGTCCACGAAGTGCCAGTACCACGCGGCGCCTTCGAAGCCGAAGTGCTTGTCCGCGGTGAAATGCCCCTTCTGCAGGCGCAGCGTGATCACCAGCAGCATCAGCATGCCCAGGAACACGTGAAAACCGTGGAAACCCGTGAGCATGAAGAACGTGGAGCCGAACACGCCGGAGCTGAGCTTGAGGTTCAGGTCGGTGTAGAGATGGAAGTACTCGTAGCCTTGCACCAGCAGGAACACGAAGCCCAGCAGCACCGTGGCCCACATGAAGCCGATGGTCTTGCCACGGTGGTTTTCGCGCAATGCATGGTGGGCAATGGTCAGCGTCACGCCCGACGTCAGCAGCAGCGCCGTGTTGATGGTGGGCAGCCAGAAGGGGCCCACGGTCTGGAAGGGTTCGACGATGCCGGCCGGCGAGGCGGTGGCACCGGCGGCAAGGCTGGGCCAGACCGCCTTGAAATCGGGCCACAGCAGCGCGTTGTCCAGGCTGCCCAGAGCGGGCACCGAGTGCGAACGCGCCCACCACAGTGCCGTGAAGAACGCGCCGAAGAACATCACTTCCGAGAAGATGAACCAGCTCATGCTCCAGCGGTACGACAGGTCGATCTTGTGGCCGTACAGGCCGCCTTCGCTCTCGCGCACCGCATCGCCGAACCACTGGTACAGCGTGAACAGCCACCACACCAGGCCCAGTGCCAGGGAATACTTGCCCCAGTCGTGGCCATTGATCCACTGGCCCGCGCCCAGAATGACGAAGAACAGACCGGTTGCCGCCATCACCGGATGACGCGACTCTGCGGGTACATAGTAGTACGGGGTTCCGCCGTGGGTTGATGCACTCATTTCAGCTCCTGACTCTCAAAATCTTTGTTTTCGGCTTTGTTGTTGCGGATACGGTTCCAGCAACCCATTCACACGACCCAGTTCACCAACACGATCAGGCCGATCACCAGCAGAAAGACGGCCACCAGCCCCACCACGATGATATGCAGCGGGTTGAGCTTTTCGACATCCTGCTGGTATTCGCTGCCCTTGCGCAGACCTATCAGCGACCAGGCCACCGCCCGCACCGTGCGCAGCAGCGATCCCTTGCGCTCGTGGGGCTTCACCACCGGCTGCTCCACTGGCGTATTCATGAACCCGCTCCCGCCGCTGGAGAGACCAGGGGCGCGGACAGGCCCACGGCGGCAGTGGACTGCGGTGCTGCCGGCGTCTTGCCACCCACCTCGAAGAACGTGTAGGACAGCGTGATGGTCGTCACGTCCTTGGAAATACGCGGATCAATCACAAATGCCACGGGCCATTCCTTTTTTTCTCCAGGCTCCAGCGTGTACTGGTTGAAGCAAAAGCACTCCAGCTTGTTGAAGTGCGCCGCGGCCTGGCGCGGTGCATAGCTCGGTATGGCTTGCGCAGCCATGCGGCGGTTCTGCACGTTCTGGAACTCGTACATCACGGTCGTCAGCTCGCCCGGGTGCACCTGCACCGAACGCTGGGCGGGCTTGAAATCCCACGGGCCGCGCGCGTTGGCGTCGAACTCCACCGTGATCGTGCGGGTCTTGTCCACCTGCGTGTTGCCCGGTACCTTGACATCCTTGCCGGCCACGCCGTTGCCGGGCACCTGCCGCTCGGACAGCGACAGGATGTTGATGCCCGTCATCTCGCAGATGTGCTTGTAGATGGGGATCAGCACATAGCCGAAGGCGAACATGCCGGCCGCGATCACGACCAGCTTGCCGACCATCTTGGCGTTTTCGCGGTGCAGGCTCATGGCAGGTGCGGGCTCAGCGGGACAGCAGAACGACCTTGACCATGAACCCGACGAAGAACACCACCGCGACGGACGCCAGGATCAGCGCCATCCGCAGGTTGCTCTTTTTCTGTTCGGGTGTCATGGGCATGGTGTTCAGCCGATCACGCGGGTGGCCGTGGCGTCCAGCTTGGGGGGATTCTCGAACGTATGGAAAGGTGCTGGCGACGGGACTTCCCATTCCAGGCCTTCGGCGCCGTCCCAGGGCTTGGCCGCAGCCTTCTCGCCCTTGCCGCGCATGGCGGGAATGATCACCGCCACGAAGAAGTACACCTGCGCGAGACCGAAGCCCAGCGCGCCCACCGAAGCGATGGCGTTGAAGTCGGCGAACTGCATCGGGTAGTCGGCATAACGGCGTGGCATGCCGGCCAGGCCCAGGAAGTGCATCGGGAAGAAGGTGATGTTGAAGAAGATCAGCGAGGACCAGAAGTGGATCTGGCCGCGCGTTTCGGAGTACATCACGCCGGTCCACTTGGGCAGCCAGTAGTACACGCCCGCGAACATCGAGAACAGCGAGCCGGCCACCAGCACGTAGTGGAAGTGGGCCACCACGTAGTAGGTGTCCTGCAGCTGGATGTCGATGGGCGCCATGGCCAGGATCAGGCCGGTGAAACCACCCATGGTGAACACGAAGATGAAGCCCACGGCGAACAGCATGGGGGTCTCGAACGTCATGGAGCCGCGCCACATGGTGGCGATCCAGTTGAAGATCTTCACGGCCGTGGGCACGGAGATCAGCATGGTGGCGTACATGAAGAACAGCTGGCCCGTCACGGGCATGCCGGTCGTGAACATGTGGTGTGCCCACACGATGAACGACAGGATGGCGATGGAGGAGGTCGCGTACACCATGGAGGCGTAGCCGAAGAGCTTCTTGCGTGCGAACGCGGGCACGATCTGGCTGATGATGCCGAAGGCCGGCAAGATCATGATGTACACCTCGGGGTGGCCGAAGAACCAGAAGATGTGCTGGTACATCACCGGGTCACCGCCGCCGGCGGGGTTGAAGAAGCTGGTGCCGAAGTGGCGGTCCGTCAGCGTCATGGTGATGGCGCCAGCCAGCACGGGCATCACGGCGATCAGCAGGTAGGCGGTGATCAGCCAGGTCCAGGCGAACATGGGCATCTTCATCAGCGTCATGCCGGGCGCGCGCATGTTCAGGATGGTCACGATGATGTTGATCGAGCCCATGATGGACGAGGCACCCAGGATGTGCATCGCGAAGATGCCGGCGTCCATGGAGGGGCCCATCTGCAGCGTCAGCGGCGCGTACAGCGTCCAGCCGGCGGCGGGTGCGCCACCGGGCATGAAGAACGAGCTCACCAGCATGATGGCCGCGGGGATCATCAGCCAGAAGCTGAAGTTGTTCATGCGCGCGAAGGCCATGTCGGATGCGCCGATCTGCAGCGGGATCATCCAGTTCGCGAAGCCCACGAAGGCCGGCATGATGGCGCCGAACACCATGATGAGGCCGTGCATGGTGGTGAGCTGGTTGAACAGCTCGGGGTTCACCAGCTGCAGGCCGGGCTGGAACAGCTCGGCGCGGATCAGCAGTGCCAGGACGCCGCCGACCATCAGCATGGCGAAGGCGAACAGCAGGTACAGGGTGCCGATGTCCTTGTGGTTGGTGGCGAACACCCAGCGGCGCCAGCCGGTGGGGCCGTGGTGGTGGTCGTGGCCGTCGTGTGCGTGATCGCCCGCGTGCCCGTGATTGTCGAGAACTGCGCTCATTTTGGATTCCTCAATACGATAGGGCGATGATTACTTGCCACGCTGGGCCACGATTTCAGCAGGCTGCACCAGCTGGCCGGTCTTGTTGGACCAGGAGTTCTTCGTGTAGCTCACCACTGCGGCGATGTCGGTATCGCTCAGCTGAGCCCATGCAGGCATCGCGCCATTGGCCGCGCCCTTGAGCACGACCTGGATCTGCTTGGCATGGTCCGCATCCAGCACGATGGCCGAGCCGTCCAGCGGCTTGATGGGACCGGCGCCCTTGCCGTTGGCCTGGTGGCAGGCCGCGCAGTTGGCCGCATACACCTTCTCGCCGCGCTTCATGATGTCGTCCAGGGTCCACACCTTGGTGGGGTCGTCCAGCTTGGCCGCGGCCTTCTTCTTTTGCTCGCCCACCCAGGCGGTGTAGTCCTCGGCGGACACGACCTTCACGTGGATGGGCATGTAGGCGTGTTCCTTGCCGCACAGTTCGGCGCACTGGCCATAGTAGTCACCGATCTTCTCGGCGCGGAACCAGGTGTCGCGCACGAAGCCGGGGATCGCGTCCTGCTTGATGCCGAAGGCGGGCACCATGAAGGCATGGATCACGTCGTTGGCGGTGGTGATGATGCGGACCTTCTTGCCCACGGGCACCACCATCGGATTGTCCACCTTCAGCAGGTAGTTGGCAGGGGCGTCCTTGACGTTGCCGCTGTCGGACATCACGCGGTGGCTGCTGTCCAGCGTCGAGATGAAGGCCAGGCCCTCGCCTTCGCCGGTGATGTAGTCGTAGCCCCACTTCCACTGGTAGCCCGTGGTCTTGATGGTGAGGTCGGCATTGGTCGTGTCCTTCTGGGCCACCAGCACCTTCGTGGCGGGCAGGGCCATCAGGATCACGATGATGAACGGAACAATGGTCCACACCACTTCCACCGTCACGGACTCATGGAAATTGGCCGATTTGGCGCCCTTGGAACGGCGGTGCTTCCAGATCGAGTAGAACATCACGGAGAACACTGCAACAAAGATCACCGTGCAGATGATCAGCATCATCCAGTGCAGAAAATGCTGCTCTTCTGCAATCTTGGTGACGGGCGGCGCCAGGTTCAGCTGGTTGACTGCGGGGCCGCCAGGCAGGTCCTGAACGGCATGGGCTGCGGAACCCACCCATGCACCGGCAATCAGCAGCAGAGAAGCCAGCTTGTTGGAAATGCTCTTCATAGTTCTCACTTACTTCTAAGCCTCAATTTAACCAATCCCTTTCGCGCGCCTGCGTGGGGTCAGGCGGCGCGCAAGGCCATGCGGATCTCCGATGCCAGGACCGGCCGAAGCTCGGGGCGCACGTAGCGCCCCACTTCGACCGAACGGCCCTGCGCAGACAGCATGATCAGCGAACGGTCTCCGGTCTTGGGTTCTACGCGAACCCGGCTCCGGTCAAACTCGGCACGCTCCAGCTTGCCTGCTGTCTCCAGTTCCACCACGAGGCGCGAGCCCTGCAGTGAAATCCTCTCGCCATCCGCCGCATGGCGACCGTACATGGCGAATGCAATTCCTACAGCCACGATTTCGAGCCATGCGAAGGGCATGACCAGACGGGCACCGAGCATCCAGAAGAAAGCCGCGATACCCAGCGACACCAGGCACAGCGACAGGTACGTCCAACCCAGTTGCGCCGGCGTGACCGAGCAATTGCGAACGAGACGCCAGTCGATGCGCTGACCCGACACCGTGGCAAAACGAAAAACCAAGCCCGTCACCAGAAGTGCTCACAAGACTGCCGGCTGAAAGGTGCCTGCCATGCGTTGCCGCGACAGGCGCAGCCTGCAAGGTTGCGCGGGAAGATGCCCGAAATCTCAATAACCCGGAATTGTAGCGTGCCTTGTTCCATGTCATTGACACGGAGTTACAGACTAGCTCTCCTTGCCGCCCTGTCGCAGCATGGTGCGCATGTCCTGCAGCGACACGGCGCTGCTGGGGCTCACGCGCACGCGCGGCGCGGGCTTGAACGCATGCCCGTAGATGATCTCGAAGGTCAGCGCCAGTTGCCCTGCGTTGCCGGGGTCCGCCAGCCGGTGCGCCAGCGCTTCGTACAGCCGCTCGCGCCAGCGCCGCCCGCGCAGCGCGCCAAAACGCGCGGGGTGCAGGTTGCAGCCCAGTTCCTGCAACTCCTGCACCAGCCGCTGCGGGGTGGCGAAGGTCAGCGTGATGCGCTCCATGTCCATCACAGGCTCGGCAAAGCCCGCGTGCACCAGCATGTCCCCCCAGTCGTGCATGTCCGTGAACGCATGCCCGGCAGGAGGCCAGCCCAGCTCGGCGTACACCGCATGCAGCTCGCGCAGCGTGTCGGGGCCCAGGCACGAGAACATCAGGTAGCCATCCACGGCCAGGGCACGGTGCCATTGCGCGATCAGCGCCTGCGGGTCCGCTGCCGTGTGCAGCGCCATGTTGGCCCAGAGCATCTGCACGCTCGCATCCGCCGGCGCACCCAGCTGCGGGTTGCCGGCGCCCCAGCGGGCGGGACTCCACCAGGGCCTGGCCAGGGCCTGCCGCGCCACCTCCTGGCAATGCGCGGCCGTCTCGTAGATCTGGCAGCGTGCCTTGGGAAAGCGTGCGCTCACCAGCGTATGTGCGTGCAGCCCTCCGCGCACCGCATCCCAATGGCACCACGATTCGGGAGCCTGGCGGATCCACTGCAGGCGGTCCTCCATGCGGCGCGCCACCTCCTCATGGAGCCAGGGGGACAACGCAGGGGCCGCCGCATGCCAGCGGGCCGCAGCAACGGGATCAATGGTGGGGGGACGCTCGGAGGGCATGGCAGGACGGGCGAGTATATTGATTCATGCTTTTCACGGGCTTGCTAGGGATTTCGCGCCCTCTTCGCACCTGGGCGGACAAGGTGCCCAGCCAGTGCGCCGTCTGCCACGCATGGCCGTCGCAGCGGATCTGCAATGCCTGCGCGGCGCGCTTTGCCCAGCCCGCCACACGCTGCCAGCGCTGCGCCCTGCGGGTCCCCCCGGGGGTCGCCGTCTGCGGCGCCTGCGTGCACAGCCCGCCCAGCTTCGATGCCTGCGTGGCCGCCGTGGACTACGCCTACCCATGGGCCGACGCGCTCGCGCACTTCAAGTTCCGGGGTGACCCCGGGTGGGCCAGGGCCCTGGCCACGCTGATGCGCAGCACGCCCTGGATGGAACCGGCCCTGGACGCGGCGGACCGCGTGCTGCCGATACCGCTGTCGGCCGAGCGCCTGCGCGAGCGGGGCTTCAACCAGTCCGCGCTCCTCGCAAGGCATCTGGCAGGCCCCAGGAGCGACACCCGTACCCTGCTGCGCCTGCACGCCAGCGAGGCACAGAGCGGACTGCCTCGGGCGCAGCGCCTGCGCAACCTGCGGGGTGCGTTTGCCATCGAGCCCGCGCATGCGGCGGCCCTGCGGGGCCAGCGCGTGGTGCTGGTCGACGATGTGATGACCACGGGCGCCACGATGCAGGCCGCCACGCTGGCACTGCGCGAGGCGGGCGTGGCGCATGTCACCTGCGCAGTCCTCGCGCGCACGGGGCTGGACTAGCGGGATACTTTTGATTACGAGCGGTTGCTCAACTCACACGCCGGGCGATGACAATAGCCAGCATGTTCCATATCGTCCTCGTCGAACCCGAGATCCCGCCCAACACCGGGAATGTGATTCGCCTGGCGGCCAACACCGGGTGCACCCTGCACCTGATCGAGCCCCTGGGGTTCACGATGGAGGACAGGCAGATGCGGCGTGCGGGGCTCGACTACCACGAGTACGCCCAGGTGCAGATCCACCCCGGCTGGACCGCCTTCCTGCGCGATGCCCAGCCCGACCCCTCCCGCATGTTCGCCATGACGACCCACGGCTCGCAGCCGGTGCACTCCACCTGTTTCCTGCCGGGCGACTGGCTGGTGTTTGGCGCCGAGACGCGGGGTCTTCCACCCGAGCTGCGCGACAGCTTCCCACCCGCGCAGCGCCTGCGGCTGCCGATGGTGGCAGGCCAGCGCAGCCTGAACCTGTCCAACGCCGTGGCGGTGACGGTGTTCGAGGCCTGGCGCCAGAACAGTTTTGCGATGCCCGATGGCGAGATCACCGTCGAGCCAGAAGGCACCATCATCAGCGGATTCGCCCAGCTGGGCTGACGCAGGCCGTTCATCGCCGCCTGCGGCCGACCGGGGGAACATGACCCGGCCACCAGAGCGGAAACCGCCGCCCCAGCCAGCCCGCTAGCCTGCCTGCCCGCGCTGTTCGGCCATGGCCAGGGGCACCTGCTCGCTCAGGAAGTCCAGGAACACCTTGGTGCGCGCGGGCAGCATGCGGCCCGAGGGCAGCGCGGCATAGATGGTGTAGCGCGAAAAGATCCACGCGGGCAGGATGTGCACCAGCTCTCCGCGGGCCAGGTGTTCTTCGGCCAGCAGGCGCGACGTGACCGCCACCCCCGCGCCGTCCACCGCCGCGCGCAGCAGCAGCTCGGTGCTGACGGACTGCAGCACCGCCGGCATGTCGATTTCCTGGGCCGGCAGATTGCCGGAGAGGGATTGCAGGCGCAGCTTGCGGCCAGGCCCCGTCTGGGAACGGGCGGCCATGCCCGAGTCGCGCAGGTAGTCGTGCTGCAGCAGGTCCTGCGGCTCGCGCGGAATACCCTTGCGTTCCAGGTAGTCGGGCGACGCCACCACGATGGCCTCGCCCTTCAGCAGCGGGCGCGCCACGATGTTGGCGTCGAAGTCCTCGCCCGCCACCATGATGGTCACGTCGTATTCGTCCACCCGCGCCGAGGCATAGGCGTCCAGGTCGATGTCGAGCAGCAGCTTGGGGAACTCCGCATGCCACAGCGCCACCATGGGCGCCAGGAAGTTGGTGGCCAGCACCGGGGCCGCGACGATGCGGATGGTGCCGCGCAGGTCGCGCGTGTTCGCGGCGGCGGCCGCCTCGGCGTCATCGATCTCGTGCAGGATGGTGCGCACACGCTGCAGGTAGGCATCGCCCGCATCGGTGAGGGCCAGCTTGCGGGTGGTGCGCTGCAGCAGGCGCGTGCCCAGGTGCTGCTCCAGTTCGGCCACCATGCGGGTGACCACGGGGGGCGACATGTCCATGGCCCGGGCGGCGGCGGCAAAGCCGCCCTCCTCCACCACGCGCTCGAACACCTTCATGGCTTGCAGGCGGTCCATGGGTCAGACCTCCTGCCCGCGAGCGGCCAGGCTCAGGCGGGTGCCCCGAAATTTCTCGCAAGCGATTCGGCCACGCACACGGGTTTGTCGCTGCCCTCGCGTTCCACGGTCACCAGCCACGTCATCTGCATGCCATCGGGCGCCACCGGCTCGGCCGCCTGCAGCGTGAGGCGCGCGCGCAGGCGGCTGCCCACCGGCACCGGCGCGGTGAAGCGCACCTTGTTGAGCCCGTAGTTCACGCCCATGCGCGCACCCTCGATGGTCAGGCCCGCCTCGAAGAACTGCGGAATCAGCGACAGCGTGAGAAACCCGTGGGCAATGGGCGCGCCAAACGGCCCCGCTTTCGCACGCTCGGGGTCCACGTGGATCCACTGGTGGTCGCCCGTGGCCTGGGCGAACAGGTTGACCTGTTCCTGCGTGATGGTGATCCAGTCGGTCACGGCGACCTCCTGGCCCACGCAGGCGCTGACTTCGGAGTAGGAGCGAAAGATTTTCATCACCCCAATGTAGCGCCGCAGCCGTGCGCGCCTTGTCTGGCACGGGACACCGTGCGCCCATCTGGCACACAACGCTAGCAACTGGCACTCCCCAGGCCAGTGCCACCGTGGATCTGGCTTTGCCAGTCCAGGGGTGGCGTCCCTCTCGGGGGACGGCGCGCAGCGCCTCAGGGGGGGTCATGTGTCTAGCCACGTACAGATTCCTTGCCATTGCTCCAGGTCGCGCGCCACACGGCCCGGCGCCACGTCGAACAGCGTGAGGCCATGCGCCGCCAGGTGGATGTAGTTCTGCGTGTCGCGCAGGTAGCCCAGCACCGGAAACCCCAGGTTGTCCACGAAGTGGTGCAGTTGCTCGGCGGCCTTGGTGCGCGCGTCCACGCGCATGCCCACGATGCCCACGGGCACGCCCGCCGCGTGGCGGTGCTCGGCCAGCTGGTCCAGGAAGCTGCGCGTGGCGAAGATGTCGAACACGCTGGGCTGCAGCGGCACGATGATCTTGTCGGCCAGCTTGAGCACGTCGTTCAGGCGCCAGCCGTGCAGGCCGGCGGGCGTATCAAGCACCGCGTGCGTGGTGCCCTTGGGCGGGCGGCTGATCACGTCCGAGCTGAGGCCGTCCCAGGCGCCGATGGGGCGCGCGGCCGGCGGGCGCAGGCCCAGCCAGAGCCTGGCGGACTCCTGCCGGTCGGTGTCGCCCAGGATCACGGGATGCCCCTGGCTGGCAAAGTAGCCCGCGATGTTGGTGGACAGCGTGGACTTGCCCACGCCGCCCTTCGGGTTGGCGACAACAACTACTGGCATGACAACCTCCTTGGAATCCGCGCATCCATGAAAATACAAGCCAAATCAGCCCCTGGCGCTTGATGGACAAGCGCCAGCAGCTATCAAAATCAAAGCATCAGCAACACGCTGGGGCCACCTCAGGCGTGCTGGCCGCCACGCTTGACGAAGAACAGCCCCGCGCCCACCGCCATCAGCAGGCCGCCAAACACGCGGTTCTGCGCGCGCACCGCACGCGCGCTGCGCATCAGGCGGCGCAGGGCGCTGGCCCCGAAAGCGTAGCCGTGCATCACCACCACGTCCACCGTCACCGTGGTGGCGGCCATCACCAGGAGCTGCGCCCACAGCGGGCGCGTGTCGGTCATGAACTGGGGCAGCACGGCCACCATGAAGATGATGCCCTTGGGGTTGGTGGCGTTGGTCAGGAAGCCCGTGAGGCAGCGCTTTTGCCAGGTGCCCGCCGGTGCTTCCTCATCGCCCTGCACGGGCGATGCGTCGCCCGCGCGCCACTGGTTGAAGCCCACATAGATCAGGTAGCACGCGCCCAGCACCTTGACGACGCTGAAGGCCACCTCGGACGCCAGCAGCAGCGACCCCACGCCCGCCCCGGCAATCAGCAGGATCAGCAGCAGGCCCAGCTGCAGGCCGAAGATGGTGGCGCCCGTCTTGCGCACGCCGAACGACAGGCCATGGCTCATCGACAGCACGGCCCCCGAGCCCGGCGACACCGCGATCAGGCACGACGCCGCGAAAAAAGCCAGCCAAGTCTGCAAGTCCATGAAACACCGCGCCTGTAATCCGAGAAGGGCACGCATCTTAACAACGCGCCCGCGCCGCCGCCATGGCATGCACGAAGAGCGCCTCCAGCACTTGTCCCACCACCGCCAGATGCTATTAAAAGTGAAGCGCCGCAACAACATGCCTCGCAAGCCTCTCCACATCGCCGGGACGGTGCCAGAATCCTGACACGCCCACGCCCGCATCCCCGCGACGCCCCTTCCCCCACGCCATCGCCCGCATCCCCCTCTATGGAACACGCCCCCACCTGGCTCACCTACGGCTTCCTGTACCTCACCGCCGCGGTGCTGGCCGTGCCCATCGCCAAGGCGCTGGGCCTCGGGGCCATCATCGGCTACCTCGCGGCGGGCATCGCCATCGGGCCCTGGGGCCTGGGGCTGGTGAGCAACGTGCAGGACATCCTGCACTTCGCCGAATTCGGCGTGGTGCTGATGCTGTTCCTCGTGGGGCTGGAGCTGCAACCGAGCCGCCTGTGGGCGCTGCGCCGCCCCATCTTCGGCACCGGCACCGCGCAGGTGCTGGGCTGCGCGGCCGTGCTGTTCGCGCTGGGCGCCCTCGCCGGCCTGCCGTGGCGCGTGAGCCTGGTGGGCGCTTTGGGCCTGGCGCTGTCCTCCACGGCGATCGCGCTGCAGTCGCTGGCCGAGCGCAACCTCATGCGCACCCAGAGCGGGCAGGCGGGCTTTTCGATTTTGCTGTTCCAGGACGTGGCGGCCATCCCCATCCTGGCCCTGCTGCCGGTGCTGGGCGCCGCTGCGGGCGACGGCGCGGGCCACACGCCGGGCGAGATGGCGCTCGAGGTTCTCAAGATCGTGGGCGTGATCGCCGCCATCATCCTGGGCGGGCGCCTGCTGCTGCGCCCCGTGCTGCGCTGGATCGCCAAGAGCAACACGCCCGAGATTTTCACCGCCGCCGCGCTGCTGCTGGTGGTGGGCATCGCCTACCTAATGGTGATGGTGGGCCTGTCGATGGCGCTGGGCGCCTTCCTGGCCGGCGTGCTGCTGGCCGACAGCGAGTACCGGCGCGAGCTGGAGGCCGACATCGAGCCCTTCAAGGGCCTGCTGCTGGGGCTGTTCTTCATCGCCGTGGGCATGAGCATCGACTTCGGCGTGATCCTGCGCTCGCCGGGCCTCATGGCCGCCATCCTGGTCGGCTTCCTCGCGGCCAAGGCCATCGTGATCTACACGCTGGCCAAGCTGGTCAACATCCCGTACCAGGAGCGCCCGGTGTTCACGCTGCTGCTGGCCCAGGGCGGCGAATTCGCTTTCGTGGTGTTCCAGGCCGCCGCCGGTGCCAGCGTGTTCCCGGCCGAGACGGCCTCGCTGCTCATCGGCGCGGTGGCGCTGTCGATGCTGATCAGCCCGCTGCTGCTGGTGCTGCTGGACCGCGTGCTGCTGCGCCGCTACGCCCAGCTCAAGTCCGAGCCCCGGGCCGAGGAAATCTCCGAGCCCCAGGAGGCGCCCATCATCATCGCGGGCTTCGGCCGCTACGGGCAGATCGTCTCGCGCGTGCTGCTGGCCCAGGGCCTGCGCACCACCGTGCTGGACCACAGCGTGGAGATGCTGGAAGTGGCGCGCACCTTCGGCTACCGCGTGTTCTATGGCGACGCCACGCGGCTCGACCTGCTGCGCATCGCGGGCGCCGAACACGCCCGCATCCTGGTCATCGCCGTGGACGATGCCGAGCAGTCCCTCAAGATCGCCAAGCTTGCCCGCGAACACTTCCCCCAGCTGCAGGTGGTGGCCCGCGCGCGCGACGTCACGCACTGGAACAAGCTGCGCGACCTGGGTGTGACGCTGGTGCAGCGCGAACTGTTCGAGTCCAGCCTGCAAAGCGCGCACACGGTGCTGGAACTGATGGGCCTGGCGCCCGCCGAGGCCACGGCCATCACCCGGCGCTTTCGCACCCACAACATCGCCCTGGCCGACCGCATGTACCCGCACTACAAGGACCGCGCCAAGTTCATCGCGGTGGCGCGCGAGGGGCGCAACCAGTTCGCCGAGCAGATGGCCAAGGAGCGGCAGGAGAGCGCGGCGCTGGGGGCGGCGGGGGGCGCGTACCCCGGGTATGGCGAGCCCGGGAGCCCGCAGAGCGCCGACGGGGCGGTCAGCGCCCAGGATGTGGACAAAAACAGGCCTTGACGCTGATGTATCAAGCGCCATATGCTATCTATTCAATAGCAAAAGACCGACGATTGCCGCGCGGGAGGGAGCACGGTCGTGCGCGCCCGCAAGCGGTCGGTCTTTGCGGCGGTGCCTGGCCGTCCGGCGGAACCGCGCAACGCGCACTGCGGCGCCGCTTGCATGGCCACCTCTCAAACGATAACTATTCGCATTAGAATACCCCCTCCTGCCAGCCAGCGTCCCGAAAAGCCACGCGAGCCAGCGCCTTCAGCGTTTGTCCGCCCTCGGCTTTCTCTCCATCGGGACTCCCATGTCTTTTCAGCCCTCGCGCGCGGCCCGTTTCTCGCCGCGCTCTTCGCTCGCCCCCTCTTCCTCCCCGTACCCCTGGGCCCGCAAGGCCGGGGTGTTTGCCCTGACCCCGCTGGCCCTGTGCCTCGCCCAAGCCGCCGTGGCACAGCAGGACGCCGATGCACCGGCGGCCGCCGCCCAGGTGGCCGCGCCGCAGCTCCAGGAAGTGCGCATCAATGCCAGCACCGAGAAGGACATGGGCTTTGCGCCCGTCGAGGCCCAGACCGCCGGCAAGGCGCCCATGCGCCGGCTGGAGACCCCGCAGTCCGTGAGCGTGGTCACGCGCGAGCAGATGGAGTCGCGCCAGATCACCAACGTGCAGCAGGCGCTGCAGACCGTGGCGGGCGTGAGCCCCGTCAACTTCGGGCGCCGGGGTTTTGACGACATCAACATCCGGGGCTTTCGCTCCACCGAATCCATCCTGGTCGACGGCCTGGTACAAAGCCCCGGCATGTGGGCCAAGCTGCAGCCCTACGGCTACGAGCGCTTCGAGGTGCTCAAGGGCTCGGCCTCGGTGCTCTACGGCCAGGTGCAGCCCGGCGGCATCGTCAACGCGGTGAGCAAGCGGCCCAAGAAAGACGCGATCAACGAAGTGGGCGTGGAGGTGGGCAGCTTCGGCCAGCGCACGCTGCAGGCCGACGTGAACAAGCCGCTGTCCGAATCGGGCAAGACGGCGCTGCGCATCAATGCCCAGGTGTCCAACGCCGACGACCCCACGCAGTTCGTCTACCGCAAGGACCGGTGGTTCGCCCCGTCGCTGTCCATCGACCTGGGCGCGCAGACCGACCTGGTGCTGTTCGCCACCTACAGCCGCAGCGAGTGGATGCGCCAGCAGGGCATCACGCCCTACGGCACGCTGCTGCCCAACCGCAACGGCACCCTGTCGCGCACGCTGTTCACGGGCGATCCTGCCTTTGGCGTGTACGACGTGGAGAGCACCACGCTGGGCTATGCGCTGGAGCACAAGGTGTCCGACGCGATGACGTTCCGCCAGAACGTGCGCTACGAGACCGAGAAGGGCACGGGCAACTTCGTCTCCAACCAGGCGCTGCAGGCCAACCAGCGGCTGCAGAACCGCCAGGCGTCGCGCCAGTACATGGACTATGACCTGCTGGCCACCGACACCTCGATGCTCACGCGCTTCGAGGCGCTGGGCGCCAAGCACCAGCTCGTCACGGGCCTGGACGTGCGCAGCGGCCACAGCCTGCTGGCCAGCCGCACCTGCCGCATCGGCGCGCTGGACTTGTTCGCGCCCGTCTACGGCATGCAGGCCACCTGCCCCACGGCGCTGACCAGCGACGCGCCCGCCAAGCTCACCGTGGCCGGGCTGTATGCGCAGGACCAGATCAAGTTCGGCCAGGGCTGGACGGCCCTGGTGGGCCTGCGCCGCGACTGGCCCACCAACGACACGAACAACCGCGTGGCCAACACGCAGACACGCCAGAAGGACAGCGCCACCACGCTGTCCGCCGGCCTGGTGTATGAGTTCAAGCCCGGCTGGGCCGCGTACGGCAGCTACGGCGAGTCCTTCTTGCCGACCTCGGGGCTGGCCTTCAACGGCACGCCCTTCGTGCCCGAGACCGGCAAGCAGTGGGAAGCCGGTGTGAAATACGAGGCGCCGGGCGGCCAGATCACCGGCGCGCTGGCGGTCTTCGACCTGGTGCGCGAGAACGTGACCACCGCCGACCCGGTGAACACCGGCTTCAGCGTGCAGACCGGCCAGCAGCGCGCGCGCGGCCTGGAGGTGGAGCTGGGCGCGGACATGAAGAACGGCTGGAAGCTGACCAGCGCCTACACCTACACGCAAACCAAGGTCACGCGCGACAACAACGCCGCCATCGTGGGCCTGCCGCTGAACCTCACGCCGCGCCACACGCTCACGGCCTGGGCCACCTACAAGCTGCCGCAGCACCAGCGCATCACGCTGGGCATGGGCGGGCGCTACGTCAGCGAGCAGATCGGCTCGTATCCCTTCACGCTGCCGTCGTATGTGGTGGCCGATGCGTCCATCAGCTACGCGGGCGACAACTACCGCGTGACGGCGGGGGTGAAGAACGTGTTCAACAAGGCGTACTACGACGGCGCGATCAACGCCAACGTGGTCTCGCCCGCGTTGCCGCGCAGCTTCAACCTGGGCGTGACGTACTTCTTCTGACGCCGCGCCATCACCCCGCCACCGCGAGCCGACCATGACCAGCCAGCGCACCCTGAACCGCCTTTTCGTCCTGCACTCCTGGGCGGGCATCGTCACGGGGCTGCTGATGTTCATCGTGTGCTTCTCGGGCGCGGTGGTGGTGTTCAAGAACGAGATCGACCTGTGGGCCAACCCGTCGCTGGCGCAGCTGCCGCGCTCTGCGACGCCCGCGTCGCTCGATGCGGTGCTGACGCAGCTGCACACCCGCTACCCCGGCGCCACGGTGGAGACCATCGCGCTGCCCGACGCGGTCAACCCGAGCTACTTCGCCTTCGTGCGCGAGCGCGGCGCGCCGGCCAGCACGCGCACCAAGGTGGCCCTGCGCTCGGACACGGGCACGGTGGTGGGCCCGGTGGACAGCCAGCTCGGCCAGTACCTGCGCATGCTGCACGTGTTCCTGTTCTTCGGGCCGCGCTGGATCGTGGGCTTTCTGGGCGCCGCGATGCTGGTGCTCATCGTCACGGGCATCGTCATCCACCGCAAGATCCTGGCCGAGCTGTTCACCCAGCGCTGGGGCCGCAGCTTTCGCGTGGTGATGTCCGACCTGCACAAGTCCGCGGGCATCTGGGGCCTGGGCTTTCACATCCTGATCGCCACCACGGGGGCCTGGATGGGCCTGGCGCCGCTGTTCGAGCAGGGCTACAAATACGTGACCACCAGCAGCACCGAAGCCGCAGCCACCGCCAAGCCCGCGCGCAAGGCCGCTGGCGATGCCGCCGAGCCCGTGCGCATGCAGTCGCTGGATGCCCTGTACGCCACCGCGCAGCAGGCCGTGCCGGGGCTGGAGGCGCGCTACGTGTCGATGCGCCGCTGGGGCACCGACACCGCCGAGGCCAGCTTCACCGGCAACCTGGGCGGCCACCTGGCCAGCACCGCGCGGGTGGACATCCACGCCGCCACCGGCGTGCCCAGGAAGGTGCACGACCCGCGCACGGCGGGATTCTGGTCGCTGGTCAACGGCCTCATGGAGCCGCTGCACTTTGGCGACTTCGGCGGGCTGGCGCTCAAGTGGCTGTATTTCTTCCTGGGCATGACGCCCGCGTTCCTGTCGATCTCGGGCACCTTGATCTGGCTCGATGCGCGCCAGCAGCGCCGGCGCGAGGCCGAGGCCGCGCAGGGCGCATCGGCCAGCGGGATCGCGGCGGCGGGATGAGCCCCGCCTCGTTTCCCCCTTCTTTTCTGGTTTCTCCCGCCCGCACCATGCAACGCTTCTTCCTGGCCCTGCACGCCACCACGCCCGCCGCGCTCACCGTGGCGTTGTTCGTGCACCTGTGGGGGCCGGCGGGCCTGCCGTCGCTGGCGCAGCGCCCGGTGTGGGCGGTGTGGGTACTCGTCGGGGCGTGGCTGCTGATGTCGGTGGCCGCCGCCTGGGCCCTGCGCGCGCTCGCGCTGTGGCGGGTGGCGCTGTGCGGTGCGGGCGCGATGCTGGCCGTGGCCGGCACCGTGGGGCTGGTGCTGGGCAGCGCGCAGGCCCTGGGCATGGGCGCCAGCCTGGTGGCCGTGGGCCTGGCGTGTGCGGGCATCGCCGCCTTCATCGGGCCGCAGCGGGTGCAGGCGCACCGGCGCAAACCCGCGCGCCACACCGCCGTGGCCACCTCGGGCACGGCGGCGCACCCCATCGCCCCCCGCCCGCGCTGGCATCCGCGCGGATGGCCCCGATGCGGTGTGCCTGCGCACCTGCCCTTCTGGCTGAGCGGCCTGCTGGCGCTGGAATCGTTCCGCCTGGCCCACATCGTGGCCACCGAACCCGCGCGGTCCTCGGGCATGCTGGGCCTGCTGCTCGCCTTCTTCGTGGCCCTGCCCGCCGCCACGCTGCGCCACTGGGCGCCCCGCGCCACCGCGCTGCTGTGGGCGCTGGCCGCGCTGGCCTATGGCGGCCTGGCGGCCAAGGCCGGGCTCGCGCAGTGGGCGGTGGCGTCTGTGCTGTGCGCCCTGGCTGCGGGCGCGCCGCTGCTGCTGCTGCGCGTGCGGCGGGCGCTGCGCTGGCGGCGGGCGGGCCATGGGGCACGCCACGCGCCCGCCCCGGCCCCAGACCACCGCCCTCCGGAGGCCGCATGAACGAACTCACCGGTGTGTGTGCCGCGCTGGCCTCGCTGACGGCGCTGACCACCTGGGCGCGCGCGGTCCCCACCCGCGCCTGGGGGGACGGCGCGGCCGCCGCGCCGACATCGCTGCGCAGCTGGGCCGTGGCCCTGGGCACGCTGGCGCTGCAGGCCCTGGCGGCCACGGCGGCGGCCGGGCTGGCCGCGGGGCTGGCGCTGGTGGTGGCGGCATGGATGGTGCTGGGCTGGCTGCTGGTGCTGGCGATGAACCAGTGGCCCGCCGCAAGCCTGCGCTGGAGCCGCCGCCTGGGCGCGCTGGGCGCCACGGGCTGTGGGCTGGCGCTGGCCTGGCAGCTGCTTCGGGCGTGGGGTGCGGCGCCCTGAAGCCCCGGCGCGCGGCACCCTGGGGCGCCGGTGCATTGTTTTTTTCAGATGAAAACAGGCCCCGGCGCTTTGCCAACAAGCGCCAATAGCTATACATTCAATAGCAAAAGGCCACACAGGCAGGCGCCGCACGCCGCCGCCAGCGCCTGCAGCGCCACGGCACAATCGCGCCCATGGATCAGCTGCTCGACGCCCCCTGGGTGCACACCCTGCGCTTCTTCCTGGAAGTGGCCGCCACCATCGCGTTTGCCCTCTCGGGCGTGATCGCCGCCGCGCGCAAGCGGCTCGACGCCGTGGGCGTGTGTGTGGTGGCGTTCGTCGCGGCCTTCGGCGGGGGCACGCTGCGCGACCTGCTGCTGGACCAGCGGCCCTTCTTCTGGATACGCCACACCGGTTTTGTCTGGGGCATCCTGGCCCTGTGCGTGGGCGCGATGCTGTTCATGCGCCAGCGCCACTTTCAGCCCACCGAGCGCGCCATGCTGCTGCCCGACGCGATTGGCCTGGGCCTGTTCGCGGCGGTGGGCGTGGACATCGCCACCGCCATCGGCATGCCGCCGATCATTGCCGTGATGATGGGCGTGACCACGGGCGTGTTTGGCGGCGTGCTGCGCGACGTGCTGTGCAACGAGGTGCCCCAGGCCTTCAGCGACCACCGCCCCTACGCGCTGTGCGCCTTCGCGGGCGGCTGGGCCGACGTGGCGCTGCGCCAGATGCAGGCGCCGGACTGGGCTCCGCTCGTGGCCTGCGTGCTGCTCACGGCCGGGCTGCGCGGGCTGGCGCTGTGGCGCAACTGGCAGTTGCCCGCCTGGCGGGTGTGACAAGAAACCAGAGGCCGCCATCCCGGCCGCCGATCCGGCACACTGTGCCGCGTGGCACCACCGTGACAGCCCTGCACCGGCGCGGCCTGCACACTGGGCCGCGAGGAGTATCGAGACCATGACCCCGGACCACCCCACCCCCGCCGCCCTGCGCGCCACCGCGCTCATCGACAGCGACGCCCCCGCCATCCAGGCCTTCGCGGCCAAGCATGCGCGCGGCGCCACCGACCGCGAGCGCGCCGTCGCCCTGTACCTGGCCGTGCGCGACGGCTTTCGCTACGACCCGTACCGCATCGACCTGTCGCCGCACGGCATGGCGGCCAGCACCGTGCTGGCCCAGGGCCATGGCTGGTGCGTGCCCAAGGCCGCGCTGCTCACCGCCGCGTGCCGCGCGGCGGGCATTCCCGCGCGCATGGGTTTTGCCGATGTGCGCAACCACCTCAGCACCGAGCGCATGCGCGAGACCATGAAGACCGACCTCTTCATCTGGCACGGCTACACCGACATCTGGCTCGACGGCCAGTGGCGCAAGGCGACGCCCGCCTTCAACATCGAGCTGTGCGACCGCTTTGGCCTGCTGCCGCTGGAGTTCGATGGCGAGAACGATTCGATCTACCACCCGTTCGACAAGACCGGCCAGCGCCACATGGAATACGTGCTGCAGCGCGGCGCTTTCGACGACATGCCGCTGGCGCGGATCGTGGCCGACTTCCAGGCCGTGTACGGCGGCTGGCTCGGTGGCGGCACCACGAGCGCGCTGCACGGCGCGAGCTTTGCGAGCGACGTGGAGCAGGAGGCGGCGCGATGACGCAGGCCCCGCTGGCGGCACCGGGCACCGCGCCCCAGGTCCCTGATGGCTTCGCGGCCCTGCCCTCGGGCGGCCCGTTCATCGAGCACAACGGCCCGCTGTACCTGCGGCACGAAGGTGCGGTGGTGAAATTCGGCTTTCGCGTGGAGCACCGCCATCTGAACCCCATGAACAACCTGCACGGCGGCATGATGGCCAGCTTCTGCGACATGCTGCTGCCGTTGTCGGTGCACCGCAAGAGCACCGAGGTGGCCGGCCGTTTCCTGCCCACCATCAGCCTGCAGATCGACTACCTGGCCCCCGCGCCGCTGGGCGCCTGGGTGGAGGGCGAGGCCGAGCCGCTGCGCATCACCCGCTCGCTGGTGTTCGCGCAGGGCCTGGTGACGGCCGATGGCGTGCCCTGCGCGCGGGTGAGCGGGGTGTTCAAGATAGGCCCCACGGGCCCTGCCTAGCCCGCCCGGCGGCCAGGGCCGCCGTGGTGGCCGCTGTCACGGCCTGCAGGTGCGCAGGCCCTCGGCCCCGGCGGCGCGCGGCGAACACGGGCGCCTCGCCATGGCCGCATCGCCAGACCACGCCGGGTAGCCGCCCATGGCATGGGGAAGGGCTACGCCCGCGGCGCGGCAGCATCGCCCGCGATGCCCATCACTCCCACCACATGCTCCACGAACCGCGCGAGCTTGGGCAGCTGCCGCCGGTCCGGCGCATAGACCAGTTGCACGGCGCGGGCCACCGGCAGGCAGTGCTGCATCACCGGCACCAGGGCGCCACTGGCCAGGTCGTCGGCCAGCAGCACCTCGGGCTGCATGATCAGGCCCAGGCCGCGCAGCGCGGCCTGGCGCAGGCCGTCGCCCTGGTTGCACACAAAACGCGCGTTCTCGGGCCAGAAGAACTCCGCGTCGCCATCGCGCAGCGTCCATTCCACACGGCGCTGCCATACCGAATGGCTCAGGCACTGGTGGCGGGCCAGATCGTCGGCGCGCCCGGGCGTGCCATGGCGCTGCAGGTAGGCCGGCGCGGCCGCGATCACCATGCGGTAGGGGCGCAGCGGGCGCGCCACCAGGCCCTCATCCACCACCTGGCCGATGCGCACGGCCACGTCGAAGCCCTCGCCCGTGAGGTCCACCACGCTGTCGGTGAGCTGCAGGTCCACGCGCACCTGGTCATGGCGCTGCAGGAAGTCGGCCACCAGCGGCGCGATGACGTGGTTGCCCAGCGTGAACGGCGCGCTCACGCGCAGCAGGCCCTGCGGCACGGCGCGGCTGCGCTCCACGGCGGACTCGGCCCAGCGCACCTGCTCCAGCACGCGCTTGCTGTCTTCGTAGAACGCGGCGCCCACCTCGGTCAGGCTGTTCTGGCGCGTGCTGCGCTGGAACAGGCGTGCGCCCAGGTGGGTTTCGAGCTGCTGGATGTGCTTGCCCACCATCACGGCCGACACCTGCAGCTGGCGCGCGGCGGCGGCGAAGCTGCCGGCTTCGACCACGGCCACCATGACTTCCATGTTGCGCAGTTTGTCCATGGGCTGATTCCTAATCAATGGTTAGCACAAGAAGAACTTCAATGTACTTTATGCATTGATTGATTCGCAAAAGAATCGGGGCCTGTCTGTTCCTCCACCCGTTCTTTTTCAAGCAAAGGAAAACACCATGTCCAAGATTCTTCTCATCGGCGCGAGCGGCACCATCGGCCAGGCCGTGCTGGCCAACCTGGGCGCGCGCCACGACGTGATCACCGTGGGCCGCAGCAGCGGCACGCACCGCGCAGACTTTTCCCAGCCGGGCTCGGTCGCCAGGCTGTTCGAGGCGGTGGGCCAGGTCGATGCCATCATCAGCACCGCCGGCAACCTGCACTTCGGCCCGCTGGCCGACATGACGCCCGAGCAGTTCAACCTGGGGCTGCAGGACAAGCTGCTGGGCCAGGTGCAATTGGCTTTGATCGGCCAGAAGTACCTGGCCGATGGCGGCTCCATCACGCTGACCGCAGGCATCCTGTCCATCGAGCCCATCCGCAACGGCGCCAGCGCCACGGCGGTGAACGCCGCCATCGAGGGCTTCGTGGCCGCCGCCGCCATCGAGCTGCCGCGCGGCCTGCGCATCAACGCCGTGAGCCCCACCATCCTCACCGAATCGGTGGGCGTGTACGGGCCGTTCTTCCCCGGCTTCGACACGGTGTCTGCCGAGCGCGCCGCGCGCGGCTACCAGCGCAGCGTGGAAGGCGCGCAGACGGGGCGGGTGTACCGCGTGCAATGATCACGGCCACCTGCACCCTACCCGTCTGGGCATGAAAAGAAAATAGCTGCTGCCGCTTGTCCAGCAAGCGGCAGAAGCTATCAATTTAGTAGCATCAATGATCGAAGGCGCAGATCAGTCCAGACTCGCGCCGGATTCCTTGACGACCTTGCCCCACTTCACGGACTCGGCCTGGATGAAGGCGGCAAACTGCTCGGGCGTTTCGCTGTACGTCTCGGCGCCCTGCTCGTTGATCTTCTTCTTCACCTCGGCCTGGTTCAGCACCTTGGCCAGCGCGGTGTTGAGCCGGGCCAGCACCGGCGCGGGCGTGCCGGCGGGCGCGAACATGCCGAACCACGACGTGGCCTCGTAGCCGGGCACGCCGGCTTCGGCGATGGTGGGCACGTTGGGCAGCTCGGGCGAGCGCTTGGCCGTGGTCACCGCGATGGGTACCAGCTTGCCGCTGCGCACATGCTGGATGGCCGAGGGCATGTTGTCGAACATGATGCCGATCTGGTTGCCCAGCAGGTCGGTCACCGCCGGTGCGCTGCCCTTGTAGGGCACGTGCACCATGTCCACCTTGGCCAGGCTCTTGAACAGCTCGCCCGACAGGTGGATGGAGCTGCCGTTGCCCGAGGAACCGAAGTTCACCTTGCCGGGGTTGGCCTTGGCGTAGGCGATCAGCTCCTTCACGCTCTTGTAGGGCTGTGCGGGGTTGGCCACCAGCAGGTTGGGCACATTGGCCACGCGCGTGAGCGGCGCGAAGTCCTTGATCGGATCGAAGGGCATCTTCTTGTACAGCGCGGCGTTGATGGCATGCGTGCCCACCGTGCCCATGAAGAGCGTGTAGCCGTCCGCCGGGGCCTTGGCCGCCAGCGCGCCGCCGATGTTGCCGCCCGCGCCCGCGCGGTTGTCCACGATGACCGACTGGCCAATTTCCGTGGTCAGCGCCTGGCCGATGATGCGCGCCAGGATGTCGGTGGTGCCGCCGGCCGCGAAGGGCACGACGATGGTGACGGGCTTGGTGGGATAGGCCTGGGCCGTGGCTGCGCTGCTGCCCAGCAGGCCACCAACGGCGATGGCGGCGATGCCCGCGCAGGCAGCGGCCGACAGCGCAAAGCGGCGGGTGGTGTGGATGGAACGGGTCATGGTTTGTCTCCTTCAGGAAGGTGGATGAAATGGGTGTCACGAGCGCGGCATCCGCCGCGCCATGGCCTCAACCGGGCGCCAAGGCCTCCGGGCGAGAACAGGGGGTGCGCCCCTTTCAGGGCTGCAGTGAAAATGCGTTCAGGTGGCTAGACAGGTGCCACGCCGAGCGTGGTACCACCGCACACGTACAACACCTGCCCGGTCACGAAACCGTTGTCGGGCGAGAGGAAGAACAGCGCCGCGCGCGCCACGTCGTCGGGCGTGCCCATGCGGCCCACCGCGATGCTGTTCAGGATGCGCTCGGTCTGCGGCGCGCCCTCGGGGTTGCTCTGGCGGAACAGTTCGGTGGCGATCGGCCCCGGGCCGATGGCGTTGACGGTGATGCCGTCGCGCCCCAGTTCCATGGCCAGCGTGCGCGTCATGCCGATCATCCCGGCCTTGGTGGCCGAGTAGACGACGCGGTCGCTCTTGCCCAGCGCGGCGCGCGACGACATGTTGACGATGCGGCCCTGGCCGCAGGCCCGCAGCGTGGACAGAAAGGCCTGCACCAGCAGCATGGGCGCGCGCAGGTGCAGGCCCACCACGTCGTCCAGCTGCGCGGTGGTGGCGGTGTCGATGGTGCCGGGGCGCGTGGCGCCCGCGTTATTCACCAGGGCGGTCACGTTGTGCCTGGCGGCGATCTCTGCCGCGCGCTCGCGGGTCGATGCCTCGTCGGTCAGGTCGCCCTGGTACGAGGTGAGCAGCGGGTGGCTCCACGTGGGCAGCGCGTAGTCCAGATTGACCACTGCGCGGCCCTGGGCGAGCACGGCTTCGGCAATGGCGCGGCCGATGCCGTTGCTGGCACCGGTGACGACGGTGACGGGGGTGTAGGAAGTCACTGCAGAGGCCACTGTCACACGCGCTCCAGGATGATGGCGATGCCCTGGCCCACGCCGATGCACATGGTGCACAGCGCGTACTGGCCCGCATGCTCGTGCAGGCGGTTCACGGCGGTGGTGACCAGCCGCGCGCCGCTGGCACCCAGCGGGTGGCCCAGCGCAATCGCGCCGCCCCAGGCGTTCACCCGCGCGTCGTCGTCCTTGAGGCCCAGGGCGCGCAGCACGGCCAGGCCCTGCGCGGCAAAGGCTTCGTTGAGTTCGATCACGTCCATGTGGTCGATGGTCAGGCCCGTCTGCGCCAGCACCTTCTGCGTGGCGGGCGTGGGGCCAAAGCCCATGATGCGCGGCGCCACACCGGCCACGGCCATGCCCACCACGCGGGCGCGGGGCTTGAGGCCGTACTTGGCGGCATGGGCTTCATCGGCCAGCAGCAGCGCGCAGGCGCCGTCGTTCACGCCCGACGCGTTGCCCGCTGTCACCGTGCCATCGGGCCGCACCACGCCCTTGAGCCTGGCCAGCGCTTCCAGGCTGGTCTCGCGGGGGTGTTCGTCCTGGCTGACGACGATGGCGTCGCCCTTCTTTTGCGGGATGTGCACCGGCACGATCTCGCGCGCCAGGTGGCCGTCCTTGATGGCCGCCACGGCGTTGAGCTGGCTGCGCAGCGCCATGCGGTCCTGCGCCTCGCGCTCGATGCCGAAGTCGGTGGCCACGTTCTCGGCGGTTTCGGGCATGGAGTCCACGCCGTACTTTTCCTTCATCAGCTTGTTGATGAAGCGCCAGCCGATGGTGGTGTCGTACACCGCGTTGTTGCGGCTGAAGGCGCTTTCTGCCTTGGGCATGACGAAGGGCGCGCGGCTCATGCTCTCCACGCCGCCCGCGATCATCAGGCCCGCCTCGCCCGCCTTGATGGCGCGCGCGGCGGTGCCCACGGCGTCCAGCCCCGAGCCGCACAGGCGGTTGATGGTGGCGCCGGGCACGTCGATGGGCAGGCCCGCCAGCAGGCTGCTCATGTGGGCCACGTTGCGGTTGTCCTCGCCGGCCTGGTTGGCGCAGCCGTAGAGCACGTCGGTCACCGCGGCCCAGTCCACGCCGGGGTTGCGGTCCATCAGCGCCTTGATGGGGATGGCGCCCAGGTCGTCGGTGCGCACGCTGCTCAATGCGCCGCCGTAGCGGCCGAAGGGGGTGCGGATGGCGTCGCAGATGAAGGCTTGGGTGGTCATGTTTTTTGTCTCCTCGGATCTCGGTGGATCGGCTCGTTGAAAAGGGAAGGGATTCGGGGCGCCCGCGGGTGCTCAGGCCGCCGGACGGATGGGCTGGCCCACCAGGCTTTCGAGTTCGGCGTGGGAAAGGCCCGGCACGGTGTCGATGAGCTGCAGCCCCGTGGGCGTGCAGGCCAGTGTGCACAGATCGGTGTAGATGCGCTTCACGCAAGCGACACCGGTGAGCGGGTAGCTGCAGCGCTCGACGATCTTGCTCGCGCCCTGCTTGGTCAGCAGGTCCATCATCACCCAGGTCTGCTTGGCGCCGATGGCCAGGTCCATCGCGCCGCCCACGGCCGGGATGGCACCGGGCTCGCCGGTGCTCCAGTTGGCCAGGTCGCCCGTGGCGCTGACCTGGAAGGCGCCCAGCACGCAGATATCGAGGTGCCCGCCGCGCATCATCGCGAAGCTGTCGGCGTGGTGGAAGTACGCGCCACCGGGCAGCAGCGTCACCGGCTGCTTGCCGGCGTTGATGAGGTCGTAGTCCTCCAGGCCTGCGGCGGGTGCCGGGCCCATGCCCAGGATGCCGTTCTCGCTTTGCAGGATGACCTCGCGGCCCGCGGGAATGTGGTTGGCCACCAGGGTGGGCTGGCCGATGCCCAGGTTGACGTAGGCGCCGTCGTGGATGTCTTGCGCCACCCGTTTCGCCAGTTCTTCTTTACTACGCTTTTGATAGCTGCTCACGCTTTATCCTTGTGCGGTAGAGGCCGATTTCATGCCGATTTCTTGAAACCACCCGCCTGCGTGGCCGTGCGGTCGATCTTGACCACATGGCTCACGTAGATGCCGGGGGTGACGATGGCCTCGGGGTCCAGCGCGCCCAGCTCCACCACCTCGTGCACGGTGGCGATGGTGGTCTTGGCGGCGGTGGCCATCACCGGCCCGAAGTTGCGGGCCGACATGCGGTAGGTGAGGTTCCCCCAGCGGTCGCCCTGCTCGGCCTTGATCAGCGCCACGTCGCCGTGGATGGGGAATTCGAGCACGTAGTGCCTGCCGTTGATCTCGCGCGTTTCCTTGCCGGCGGCCAGCTCGGTGCCGTAAGCCGTGGGGCAGAAGAAGGCGCCGATGCCCGCCCCCGCCGCCCGCAGGCGCTCGGCCAGGTTGCCCTGGGGCACGAGCTCGAGCTCCAGCTTGCCGCTGCGGTACAGGTCGTCGAACACATAGCTGTCGACCTGGCGCGGAAAGCTGCAGATGATCTTGCGCACCTGCCCCGCTTTGAGCAGCGCGGCCAGGCCCTGGTCGGCATTGCCGGCGTTGTTGTTCACCACCGTCAGGTCCCGGGCGCCCTGGGCGATGAGCCCGTCGATGAGCTCACCCGGAATGCCCGCCGTGCCAAATCCGCCTATCAACACCGTGGCACCATCCTTCACCCCTTGCAGGGCCTGGGCCACCGAGTCCGCCAGTTTGTTGATCATCGAAACGCTTTCGTGATTTGCTTGATCTTCGGTTTCAATTTGTTCGCTTATAGAACAAATGTTCGCATAAAGAATTATAGTAGGCGCACGTATGAATATCCAAACCCCTGACGCCAAAGACCCCAAGCCCAGCGACAGCTATGTGCAGTCGTTCGCGCGCGGGCTGGAGGTGATCCGCTCGTTCAGCGCGGCCACGCCGCAGCAGACGCTGAGCGAAGTGGCGGCCCGTGCGGGCCTCACGCGCGCGGGTGCGCGCCGCATCCTGCTCACGCTGCAGACGCTGGGCTATGTGGAGACGGACGGCAAGCTCTTTCGGCTGAGCCCGCGCATCCTGGACCTGGGATTTGCGTACCTTTCATCGCTGCCGATCTGGAACCTGGCCGAGCCGGTGATGGAGGACCTGGTGGAAGAAGTGCGCGAGTCGTCCTCGGCCGCCGTGCTCGACGGCCTCGACATCGTCTACGTGCTGCGCGTGCCCACGCACAAGATCATGCGCACGAACCTGGGCGTGGGCTCGCGCCTGCCCGCGCCCTGGACCTCGATGGGCCGCGTGCTGCTGGCCGGGCTGCCCGATGAGGAGCTGGAGGCCCGCCTGGCGCAGCATCCGCTGGAGCGCTTCACCGCGCACACCACCACCGAACTGCCCGCGCTGCTGTCGCGCATCCGCGAGGCACGCCAGCAGGGCTGGTGCCTGGTGAACCAGGAGCTGGAGGAAGGATTGATCTCGATCGCCGCGCCGCTGGCCGATCGCATGGGGCGGACGGTGGCGGCGCTCAACATCAGCGGGCAGGCCAACCGCACCAGCGCGGCCATGATGCAGGAGAGCCTGCTGCCCGCGCTGCTGCGCGCCGCGAAGACCATCTCGCGCATGATGGGTGCGCCGCGCGGCCGGGGAGAGTGAAGCCCAGGGCCCGGCGGCCGCCGGGCGGCTTCACCCCGGTGCCAGCCTGGCACCGGCAAGCGCATTGCGCGCACAGGGCGCCCACGCTGGGGTGGTGAAGGCTCAGTTCTTGCGAAAGCCCAGCACCAGCACCACGCCGCCCAGTACCATCGCCCCCAGGCTCATCCACTGGGGAATGTTGACGGACTCTTTTTCCTTGACCGTCAGCTCCAGCGGGCCCAGCTTGGCCTGCGTGGTGTCCTTGGTGAAGCTGAAGCCCCCCGTCAGAAAACCTGCCAAGCCCAGCACCAACAAAAGCACACCAACGATTCGCATTGCATTCATGACAGATCTCCCAACACCGGGTATTCAGGGACTGCGGCAGAGCGGGCCCGGCTCCCTGTCCCTGCGCATCGCCAATGTAGGGCAGCTCCCGCCGCGCCCGCGTAGGACACCGCCGCTGCCGCGCGTCGCGCACCCGCCCCGGCGCGCCAGCCGCACTCCGGCGCCGCGTGCAACCCTGCACGCCCTGTGCGCCAGGGCTGCGTGCTACGCTCACGCCCCATGTTCAGCCCCTCCCAAGCCGACGTGCGCCGCTTTCTCTGCGGGGTGCACGCCAAGACCCAGGCCGGCGCGCCCATGGAAGCCATCGAGACGCTGGCCAGCCTGTGGATCGCCGAGCACCCCGAGTACCACACCGACCTGTCCGACGCCGATGCCGCCGTGGCGCGCAACTACGACGAGACGCCGGGCCAGACCAACCCCTTCCTGCACCTGTCCATGCACCTGTCGATCAGCGAGCAGTGCAGCATCGACCAGCCGCGCGGCATCCGCCAGGCGGTGGAGCTGCTGACCGCGCGGCTCGACTCGCTGCACGATGCGCACCACGCCGCCATGGACTGCCTGGGCGAGATGCTGTGGGAAAGCCAGCGCGCCGGCCGCCCGCCGGACGGCGAGGCCTACATCGCCTGCGTGCAGCGGCGGGCCACGCGGGACTGAGACGGATTGGCCTCCAACCGCATGGCGTCGTTGGTTCGCCTCGCCATGCTGCAGCCCTGTCCTGGGCTTCCCGCCTGGTTGCCCGGCTGCATGCAAATTCGCATGCGGCGCTGAACCCTCCCCGCTCAGCGCCCAGGCTTGCGCGCCTTGTGCGCCAGCGCGGTGCCGGCCAGCAGCAGCACCAGCAGCCCGAGCCCTTCCCGCGAGAACAGGGGCACCGGCACCGGGGTGGGCGATGCGCTCACGACCAGGGTCCCCGCCGCGCTGCTTGCCAGGAAATTGCCGTCGCCGGAGTAGCTCGCGGTCAGCGCCTTCGTGCCAGAGCCCTTCGGCCGCAGTGAGCAGCCTGGCGCCGCCGCGGCCGCCGCGTAGCTGCAGCTCAGGCCGTCGGTGGTGTTCGTGATCGTGATCGTTCCCGTCGGCGTGCCGCCCCCCGGCGCGGCCACCGCCAGCGCCGCCCGCACCGTCACCGAACCGCCCAGACCGACCGGTCCCACCGCCCCCAGGGCGATACCCGTCGAAGCTGGCAGGACCTCGATGGCCACCGGATTGGACACCGAAGGCAGCGTGAAGCTGGCGGTGTCGCCTGCATAGGCCGCCTGGACGTCGTGCCGTCCAACGGGCAACTGGCGCGCGAGAGCCGCCCTGGCGGAGGCATCAAGCCCCGCATCGCCAAGGTCCGTCGCCGCGCCATCGGAAAAGTGCACGCTGCCGGCCGGCGGCCCCGCTCCCCCCGTCACTTCGGCCAGGAGCGTGATCGCCTGGCCGTAGACGAACGTGGCTCCGGCCAGCGGCTGAGCCAGGCGCACGCTCGACTGCTGTTGCACCGTCGTCTGCATCGATGCCCGGACCGAGGCATCGCCCTGGCTCGTCACGGTCAGCGTCCGCGGCCCGGCCGCGGCAAAGCCGATGGGCCAGCCCACGCTGCCATCGCTCTGCGCGATCACGCCAGGCAGGACGTCGCCCGCCACCGAGCTCGTGATCCTCCATTTCGTCGTGTTGTCGATATGGGCGTTGACGACGGCATCGTCCACCGCCAATACGAATCCTGCGGCAGGATCGGCCGGGGCCGTCGCAGGCAGCGAAACCGCCGTTTGTCCCGCGGGCAGCAGCACGGTGGACGGCCCTTGCAATGCGGGCACCGGAAGCGGCAGGTTGTGAAACTGCAGATCAAAGCGCGCGTTGTGCCCCGGCATCGTGATGTGCACGAGGTAGCTTCCGACGACACGATTGGCCGTGGGCACGACGGGGGTCCAGTTGTCGGAGCCCATCGTCTCGAAGGTATTCCTCCCGGAAGGGAAGGTCGCGCTCGCGCCCGTGCCGGGCGCCGCAACGTTGACGGGCACAGAAAGAAAGCCGATGGCGTGGGTGTCGCTCCACACCGTTTGCGGCCGCACTCCAAACGGAGAGGAGGGCTGGCCGATGCGCATGCTGAACGACTGCGAGGCCGGCATGTAGGCGGTCTCCCAGCCCCAGGGGCCCGCGTCGTCGGGATCGAAGAGTCTCACGCCCTGAAAAATAGCCAGCGGACCCTGGAGCGCCTCGGGGGTCTTGTACACCAGTGTTGCCCGCGGCGCGCGCGCAGTGGTGCTGTTCGGCACACCATCGACGGTGGCGAGAGCGCCGGCGTCCGGCTCGAGTGCGGCCGCATAGCCTGGCAGCGCGGAATCCGTCGTGCCGGGGTTCGCATTCTGTTCGTCCGCCAGCAGCTCCGCGTAGTTGCGGCTGAAATCGAACACGCTGACCGCGCCCGGGCCCGCCACAGGCGCCGTCGCCGCCCGGGCGTCGTCCCACGCGGGCTGGGTGTTCCAGGAGACGGTGCCCGCGTCGAAGTCCTCGGCCGGGGAGAGCCGCAGCGTGGCCGGTTGCGAAACGCTGCTGGCATAGGTCACGAGGCTGGCCTGCAGCGGCGTGGAGGAATACTGCATGATGCTGCGGACCACAAAAGGAAGCTCCGGCGTCTTGAGCAGCGCGACGCCGCGGCTTCCGGCCGTGCCGCTCAGCCGCAGATCGGCACGGCCCGCATCCGCCGCACCGGGAGCGCTCTCCTGGATCTGGGACGACGATGCGGCATTCGATGACACCCCCGTCAAATCCGACAGCGTGATCAACAACTGGACGGAATGCGGCACCAGCGTCTTGCCCGGGCTCGATTCCTTCGCCGCGACATCGAAGTCGGCATGGGACGCATCGGCACCTGGGACGCTGACGATCTTGATGCCGTTGTTGGCGCGGCTGCCGTCCACCCACGACTTGACGATGTCGGTGGCGTCGAAGCTCCGAAAGCCCGGTTGGCGAATGGCCACCGGCTTGCGCACGCTGCTTCCGGCCTGGTAGTCCGGGTCGACGCCAGGCGTCGGCGGGCCCTCCACGCATGCAGGCGCCACGCTTTCCTGCGGCCAGCAGCCATTGCCTTCGAGGGGAACCAACGCAACGCTGCCGGCCACCCGGACGTTCTGGACATAGACGACGATCCTGGCCCTGGCGATCTTGTCCGCGGTCAGCGCATAGGCGGACGGCCCCACCTGGAGCGGCTGACCGGAGCCCGCCCGCGACACCAGGACCATGTTGCCGTTGGGAAGCGTATCGAGCGAGAAGCGGACGACCGCCTGCTGCTGTTCATTGATCCGCAGGCCATCGGGATTGCTCGGTGCGTAATCCGATCCCCGCAGACTCGCGTCCGCGACCAGCGGCGCCTCGATCCATTGCGTCTGCACGACAATGGCACAGCCCCCCAGGACCAGCGCCGCGCACACGGCGGCGAACAGGCACAACGCGCCCGTCAGGTGCCAGACACTCCTGCCCATCTCATCCCCTGTCTTCGGTTTTGGCGGCGGATCACGGCCCGCCGCAGCATCGCGATGGATCGTAGGGGAGGAAAATTCACAGGTCATGTGCCGACGGCACACGACCGCGCGCGCCTATTCGTCAGCCAGCCAACCGGCGAGCTGGTGCCGGCTGCCGACGCCTGTCTTGACGTAGATGTCCTCGAGATGGCGCTTGACGGTACCCGGGCGGATGCCGAGCCTTGCCGCGACTTCGGCGTTGGTCGCGCCATGGGCCACCGCCACGAGCACTTCGCGCTGGCGCTCGCTCAAGGCGCGATCGTGCAGCCGGTGCGCGATGTGGCGGCGCCTGCTGCGGGCCTGCAGGCGGCCCAGCGTCTGGCGGATGTGGCCCTCCAGCAGCGCGAGCGACGTGCGCTCGGGGTCGCCGAAGCCGCGCGTTGCGCGCGTGACATTGAGCGTGAGCATGCGCCCTTCGCCAAGGTCGATGTCCAGGCCCAGCCCATCCTTCTGGCCGACACGGCCATAGGCCTCCGCGTTCAGCGCACACCGGCTCCACGCCGTCGGCGAGAGTTGGTCGGAAATGCTCATCGGCACGCGGCGCTTGCCGTAGCCGGGATTGTCGCCAAGGTGCTGATGGACGGCCTCGTTGATTTCGCGCGACACGGCGCGCTCCGGCGCATACAGGGTGCGCAGCGTCGGCGTGCAGTTGCGCCAGTCGACAACGAAGATGTCTCCGCCCACGACGCTGCGCAGCGCCTGGAGCAGGTTGCTCGACAGGTCGTTCGGGTCCCGTGTCGAATGCACCAGCAGCGTCGCGTGGCTCAGCCGGTGCAAAGAATGCGAGTCGAGATAGCCCATCGTGTCTCCGCCTGGATCGATGCAACCGTTCAAAAATACCAGCGTCCCGTGCCGAAGCTGACCCTCAGCCGCCCGTCATGCCCCGCCACCAACAAAAACGCCCCTCGCAGGAGGGGCGTCTTCTTGGTGGCACACCGCAGCGCTCAGCGGAAGCGCGATTGCGGCACCACGTGCAGGTCGCCGTCGATGCCGCTGATGTAGCCCGACAGCGCCTTCAGCTCCGCATTGGTGAACTGCTTGGCCACACCGCCCATGATGGCGTTGCTGCGGCCCACGTTGGGGTTCTTCTCGGCCTTGTAGGACTTGAGGGCCACGAAGAGGTAGTCCGCGTGCTGGCCCGCGATCTTGGGGTACGAGGGGTCGATGGGCTTGGCGAAGTTGTCGCCGTGGCACGAAACGCAGGCGCCCTTCTTCAGAAGCTCGGCCACCTGCACGCTGGGTTCGCGGCCGGGCTTGGCGGGCAGTTCGGCCCCCGTCTTGCCATGCTGCTCATAGTAGGCGGCCACGTCGGCGATGTCCTTTTCGCTCAGCGAATCCGCGATGCCGCGCATGGTGGGATGCTTGCGCTCGCCCTTCTGGTAGGCGACGAGCGCCGAGGCAATGTACTTGGCGCTCTGGCCCGAGATCATGGGCACCTTGTGCACTTCGGGAAAGCTGGCCTGGTAGCCCGGAATGCCGTGGCAGCCAATGCACATGGCAATCTTCTGCTTGCCGGCTTCCACGTCGCCTTTGGCTTCCTGGGCATGGGACAGGGCGGTCACGGAAGCGACAGCCAGGGCAAATAGCGTGGTCAGCGTTTTGTTCATTTTGCGCGCACAATCTCGTGGAAGTTCAGCTCTGGGCTCTGATCAACCGCCGATTATAGCCAGCGCCTGTCAAGCCCATTCATCAACGATCCGGTGATTCGCCCCCATGAAATTCCAAGGCTCCCAGAACTACGTCGCCACCCAAGACCTGATGCTCGCCGTGAATGCGGCCATCACCCTGCAACGCCCGCTGCTCATCAAGGGGGAGCCGGGCACCGGCAAGACGATGCTGGCCGAGGAAGTGGCCCAGGCGCTCGACATGCCGCTGCTGCAATGGCACATCAAGTCCACCACGAAGGCGCAGCAGGGCCTGTATGAGTATGACGCGGTCAGTCGCCTGCGGGACAGCCAGCTGGGCGATGGCGACAGCGCCGAGCGCGTCAAGGACATCCGCAACTACATCATCCAGGGCGTGCTGTGGCAGGCCTTCACGGCCGACCGCCCCGTGGCGCTGCTGATCGACGAGATCGACAAGGCCGACATCGAATTCCCGAACGACCTGCTGCGCGAGATCGACCGCATGGAGTTCTACTGCTACGAGACGCGCGAGCTCATCAAGGCCAAGCACCGCCCGCTGGTGTTCATCACCTCCAACAACGAGAAGGAGCTGCCCGACGCGTTCCTGCGCCGCTGCTTCTTCCACTTCATCAAGTTCCCCGAAGCCGACACGATGCGCCAGATCGTCAACGTGCACTTCCCCACGCTCAAGAGCGAGCTGCTGGGCGTGGCGATGAAGACGTTCTACGACGTGCGCAACCTGCCCGGCCTGAAGAAGAAGCCCTCGACCAGCGAACTGCTCGACTGGCTCAAGCTGCTGGTGGCCGAAGACATTCCGCTGACCGCGCTGCAAAGCGCCGACAATAAGGTGGCCGTGCCGCCGCTGGTGGGCGCGCTGCTCAAGAACGAGCAGGACGTGAGCCTTTTCGAAAAGCTGGTGTTCATGAACCAGCGGAACCGGTAGTCCCCCCGCCATGGCCGCACCCACCACCCCCTCCCTCATGGACGGCATTGCCGACGCCATCGGCTTTGTCGGCGGCGCCCTCGCCGGTTTCTGGCTCGGCCAGTGGCTGGGCCTGGACATCTTCGCGCCGGGCTACGGCAACAAGGCGCTGGGGGGCATCGCCCTCGTGGGCCTAGGCGGCGGCCTGGGCCTGCATGCGGCACGGCGCTGGCAGACGCACCGGCGCAACAAGCCTTCCAAGGACTGATGAAGGGCAACGACACATGGCCTTTGTAGAACCCGTCACCCTGCGCGACCGCGGCATCCGCCTGGAACCCCTGGCGCTGTCCCACGAACACGGCCTGGCCGCCGCAGCCGCCGATGGCGAACTGTGGAAGCTGCGCGTCACCTCGGTGCCCGAGCCCCAGGACACGCGTGCCTACATCGAGACGGCGCTCAGGATGCGCGAGGACGGCAACCGCTTCGCGTTCGCCGTGGTGGAGGATGCCAGCGGCAAGGTCCTGGGCTCCACGAGCTACCACGACATCCTGCCCGCGGTGAAGCGCGTGGAGATCGGCTACACCTGGTACCGCCAGAGCGTGCAGCGCACCCACGTCAACACCACGTGCAAGCTGATGATGATGGGCCACGCCTTCGACACGCTGGGCAGCCATGTGGTGGGCTGGCGCACGGACAACTACAACTTCGCCTCGCAAAAAGCCATCGAGCGCCTGGGCGCCAGGAAGGACGGCGTGATCCGCGGCCACGCCCTGCGCCGCGACGGCACCGTCCGCGACACGGTGATGTACAGCATGCGCTCGGGCGAATGGCCCGAAGCCAAGGCGCAGCTGCTATACCTTTTAGAGCGCCACACGCTTTCCCAGTAAACGCTGGAGGCCAGAACCATGCTCATCGACTTCTTCTACACCCTGCGCTCGGCCAAGCTGCCGGTATCGGTCAAGGAATACCTCACCCTGCTCGAAGCCCTGCAGGCTGGCGTGGTGGGCCCCAAGTCCGACGATGCCTGGAGCCTGGACGACTTCTACAACCTCTCGCGCCTCACGCTCGTGAAGGACGAGAAGCACTACGACAAGTTCGACCGGGCCTTCGGCGCCTACTTCAAGGGCGTGGAGATGGTGGCCGACTTCACCAAGGAGATCCCGGCCGACTGGCTGCGCAAGATCCTGGAGAACGAGCTCACGCCTGAACAGAAAGCAGCCATCGAGAAGATGGGCTGGGACGAACTCATGGAGACGCTCAAGAAGCGGCTCGAAGAGCAGAAGGAACGCCACGAGGGCGGCAGCAAGTGGATCGGCACGGGCGGCACCAGCCCGTTTGGCCACGGCGGCTACAACCCGCAGGGCGTGCGCATTGGCGGCGCGGGCAAGAACAAGAGCGCCGTGAAGGTGTGGGAGCAGCGCGCCTACAAGGACTACGACGACCAGCAGGAGCTGGGCACGCGCAACATCAAGGTGGCCCTGCGCCGCCTGCGCAAGTTCGCGCGCGAGGGGCACGAGCTGGAGCTGGACCTGCCCGACACCATCCGCAGCACGGCCGCCAACGCGGGCTACCTCGACATCAAGATGGTGCCCGAGCGCCACAACAACGTGAAGGTGCTGCTGCTGATGGACGTGGGCGGCACCATGGACGAGCACATCCAGCGCGTGGAGGAACTCTTTTCCGCCGTGAAGACGGAGTTCAAGCACCTGGAGTTCTACTACTTCCACAACTGCGTGTACGACTTCATGTGGAAGAACAACCGCCGCCGCTTCGCGGAGAAGTTTCCCACCTGGGACATCATCCGCAAGTACAACAAGGACTACAAGCTGATCTTCGTGGGCGACGCGACCATGAGCCCCTACGAGATCCTGCAGCCCGGCGGTAGCGTGGAATACAACAACGAGGAGGCGGGGGCGGAGTGGATCCAGCGCCTCACGCACGCCTTCCCCAAGCACGCGTGGATCAACCCCGAGCCCCAGGGCGTGTGGCAATACCGGCAGAGCATCAGCATCATCCAGCAGCTCGTCGGCAACCGCATGCACCCGCTGTCGCTCAAGGGGCTCGAAGAGACGATGCGGCTGCTGTCCAAGTAGGCAGGGGCGCCCGCGGCGCGCACCGGTCCATCGCGCGTAACTGTCTGACACAGGCGGTCTTATTTTCGGTGCATAGTGGCGGGGCAAGGCCTGCGGGCCACGTTCCACTCCAATACCGTCCTGTCGTGCATTTCAGCATCCCGCGCCCTACCGCCACATCTCCAACGCCGGCCCCGTGGCCGGCGTTGCTGCTTTTCGGAGCGCTGGCCCTGCAGGGCTGCAGCCTGCTGCCCCGCGCGGAGGAACGCGACGCCTCGGCGCCCGCGCCGGTCATCGCCGCATCGGATGCGCCGTCGTTCAACGTGCAGGTCAAGGCCCCGGACAGCGTGCGCGAGACGCTGGAGCGCCACCTGGAGCTGCAGCGCTTTCGCAATCTGCCCGACCTGCACGCCAACGAGCTGCAGCGCCTGCTGGGCGCGGCCGACGCCAATGCGCGCGAACTGCTGGGCACCATGGGCTACTTCGCCCCGACCATCACGGTGGAGCTGACCGACACCCCCGACAGCAAGACCGCGCCGCGCACCGTGACGGTGACCGTGGAGCCAGGGCCCCAGACCCGCATCGCCAGCGCGGACATCGACTTCGCGGGCGCCGCCAGCCCCGCCATCGCCGGCACGCAGGCGCAGGAAAACGACGCTGCCGACACGAAAGCCAGCCTGCGCCAGCAGCAGCGCGTGCAGCGCGACTGGTCCCTCTCGCCCGGCCAGCCATTCACCCAATCGGCCTGGGATTCGGCGAAGACCGACGGCCTGCGCCAGCTTCAGGCCCGCCGCCACCCCACCGCGCGCATTGCCAGCAGCCGCGCGCAGGTGGATGCCGACAAGCACGAAGCCAGGCTCAGCGTGACCTACGACCCCGGGCCGGTCTACCGCTTCGGCCCACTGCGGGTCGATGGCAGCCAGCGCTACGACCCTGACGGCGCCCGGCGCCTGGCGCGGCTGCCCACGGGCGCGGTCTATGACGAGGCCGAACTGCTGGACGCCCAGCTGCGCCTGGCCAGCAGCGGCTACTACGACGCGGTGTTCCTCACGCTCGACACCGAGGGCACCGACCCCCAGGCCGCGCCCATCGTTGCCCAGGTGCGCGAAGCCCCGCTGCAAAAGCTCGTGTTCGGGCCCGGCTTCTCCACCGACAGCGGCGCACGCCTGTCCCTGGAGCACATCCACAACCAGCTGCCCGGCTTGGGATGGCGCGCCGTGAGCAAGCTGTCGCTGGACCGGGAGACCAAGCTCGCGGGCACCGAATGGACCGACCTGCCAGACAACCGGGGCTGGCGCTGGTTCGCGGGCGGCCAGCTGCAGCGTGAATCGACGGGCGACTACGAAGTCAACAGCGGGCGCCTGCGCTCGGGGCGCAGCAAGAGCACGAAGCACATCGACCGCAACTACTTCCTGCAGTACGACTACGCCAACAGCCAAGGCCTGAACGCCCCGCCATCGGGCACGGCCGTCAGCGTGAACTACGGGTGGACGGGCCGCTACTTCAACAACCCCACGGCCCCCACGCGGGGCCACGGGATTGCCGTGGAACTGGGACTGGGCACCACGCTGCGGCCCGAGCGCGACCCGTTCGTGCGCACGCTGGTGCGGTGGCAATCGTTCCTCCCGGCGGGGCGCGTGCAGGACGCGGCGGGCGTGGCCCGCAGCGCCCGTGTGGCGCTGCGGGCGGAAGCCGGCGCCGTGGTGGCGCGCGATGGCGCGCAGATTCCCGTCACCCAGCTTTTCCTGACCGGTGGCGACACCACCGTGCGCGGCTACGGGTACCGCAGCATCGGTGCGCGCACGGACAACGGCCAGCTCTATGGAGGCCGCTACCTGGCCGTGGGCAGCGTCGAATGGCAGCGGCCCATCGTCTACGGCGGCGCCATGACCGACTGGGAAAGCACCCTGTTCGTGGACGCGGGCGCCGTGGCGGACCGCATGGGGGACCTGGACCCGCGCGTGGGCGTGGGTGCCGGCGTGCGCTGGCGCAGCCCCGTGGGCCCCTTGCAGGCCGATCTGGCCTACGGCGTGAAAACCAAGGAACTGCGGCTGCACCTGCGGCTGGGTTTCAGCTTCTGATGGCCGGGCGGATGCACCCCGACACCCCCAAGCCCCACGCCCGCTCCTCGGACTTCAGCGCCGGGGCGTCGTCTTCCGGGCCGCGCCCGCCAGCCCGGCGCGCGCGCCGCGCCGCGCGGGCCGCGGGCTGGCTTCTGGTGGCCCTGGTGGCGTTGATGATCGCCGCCGTGGCGGCGGTGTGGTGGTGGACGGGCAGCGGCACCTCGCTGGCCACGGCGCTCGCGCGGGCGGCCCGCTACCTGCCGGCCGGCCAGCAGCTGGAAAGCCGCGAGGTCACCGGATCGCTGCGCCAGGGCGGGCACATCGGCTGGCTGCGCTGGAGCAGCCCGGCCCTGGCCGTCGAGGTCACCGACATCCGCCTGGGCTGGCAGCTGGCCCCCCTGCTGCAGCGGCGGCTGGAACTGGGCGAAGTGCATGCCGCGCGCGTGCAGATCACGCCGCAGGGCAGCCAGCCCGATGCCGAACCCGCCACACCCCTCACGCAGCTTGTGCTGCCGCTGCACATCGGCGTGCCGTTTCGTGTCGACCAGCTGCAATGGGCCGGATCGCCCGCCGTGCAAGCGCTGGGCCTGGCGGGCGACTACCGGTTTGACGGCCGCGAGCACCGCCTGAACATCGACAGCGTGGAGCTGGCCCAGGGCCGCTACAGCGCGCGGGCCACCCTGGGCGCACAGCCCCCCATGGCACTGGATGCCAGCGTGGATGGCACCGTGCACACCGCCGTGCCTGGCGGCGAACCCGCCATGCAGGTGCAGGCGCACGCCACGCTGCAGGGCACATTGGCCACCGCTGCGGCGCGATTGCAATTGCAAGCGCGTGTAAGCCCCTCCCCCGGCACCTCCACGCCCGCGCCAGCCCCGGGCACGCGGGGGCCCCGGGCTCCAGCGTCGCCCACCAAGGCGCCCGCCCCCGCCCCAGCGCAACCCATGCAGGCCGATGTGCAGGCCACGCTCGCGCCCTGGGCGACCCAGCCCCTGCAGGCTGCCAGCGCCACGCTGCACGCCATCGACCTCGCGGCGCTCTGGCCCCAGGCGCCGGCGACCCAGTTGCACGGCACCGTGCAGGCGGGGCCAGGACCGGCAGGCGGCGGCACCCACTGGTCGGTGCAAGCGCAGCTGCACAACGAGCTCCCAGGCCCCTGGGACCAGGCCCGCCTGCCCTTGACGGCCCTGCGGGCCGATGCCCGCTATGACGGCACCCGCTGGACCGTGCCTGCCGCCACGGCCTCGGCCGGCGATGGCACGGTGACGCTGCAGGGCCACTACACCCCGGCCACCCACGCGATGGAAGGCGAGGCCCAGGTGCGCAACCTGCGCCCCGATGCACTGCACACCGCCTTCGCGGCCGCCCCTTTGGCAGGCCGCCTCAGCGCGCAGACGGCGCAGGGCGACACCGTGCGCTTCACGGCGGACATCCGCGCCGCCGCGGCGGGCAGCCGGGCGGCGGGCGGCCGGGCTTCCGCCCTGCGCATCAACACCTTCACCGCGCAAGGCCACTGGCAGCCCGCCCCGCCCCCGCAGGCCGGCACTGGCGGCACGTTGCGGCTCGAACGCCTGCTGCTCGACGCCCTGCAGGCGCGCGCCGAGGCCACCGACCTGCGCATCGCGCTCGGCGGGCCGCCTTCCGTGCAGGGCCAGATGGTGCTGACAGTGCCCGGCGCCACCGCCCGTGCCCAGGGCCATGCCGCGCCGCTCGCCGGTGGCGGCGACCTGCAGGTGCAGTGGAGCGACATCGACACCACCCAGCGCTGGCTGGCCAGCCTGCCGCTGGCGGGCGGCACGCTGCAAGGCGCCATGCAGGGCATCTCCGCCAAGGGCGCGGGACAGCTCACCGCCCGCTGGAAAGGTGGCTGGCAGACGCTGGTGCGCCAGCTGCAGGCGGCCGGCGGCGGCAGTGCGCCGCCAGCGGGCAAGGACACCTTCGAGCTGCAGGCCACCCTTGGCACCGCGCACATGGAACTGTCGCTGCCGCCCGCCCCAGGTACCGGCCGGGGCGCCACCGCGGTACAGCTGCGCGCCGTGAAGGCCGAGCTTTCCGGCACCTTCGCACAGGCCGCGCTGTCGCTGCAAGGAGAGGCCCGCATGGATGCGTCTCAGGGTGCACAGGCCCACCGCGTTGCACTGCAGACCCGCCTGACCGGCGGGCTGGCCGCCCCCGCGCAGTGGCAGGTACAGGTCGGCGAGATGCGCCTGCAGGCGCAGGACACACAGCGCCCCGGGCCATGGACCCTGCAGCTGTCCGAACCACTGCACATCACCGCGCGAACCCCGGGCACCGCCCCGTTGTCGGTGGAAACCTCCGCAGGCCAGGCCCGCCTGAACGGCCCGCTGCCGGGCACCGTGGTCCTGCGCTGGCAGCCCGTGCGCGTGGCCTCCGGGCCCGCGCTGCGGGTGCAGACCCAGGGCACGCTGCAAGGCCTGCCCATGGCCTGGGTCGACGCGCTGGGCGCGGGGGACACCCCTGCCGCCGCGGGCCGCCCGGCCCAGCCCCTGCTGGCCCGCATGGGCCTGGCCAACAGCATCGTGCTGGACGGCCAGTGGAACGTGGACACCACCACAGCCAACCCACGCGCCAGCGCCAGCCTGCGCAGGGCCAGCGGCGACCTGCGCATCCTGGCCGGAGACCCCACCGCCGTGACGGCCGTGCAGAGCAGCGGCCAGGGCAAGGGCGCGGGCGCCGCCACCGCGATCGCCACCGAGGCCTCGGCAGCACCGGCGGGAGCGGGCACGGCAGCGGGTGTGCGCGAGGCGGAGGCCACCCTCGATCTGGACGGCGAAGCCCTGCGAGCGCGTGTGCGGTGGATGAGCGAGCGCGCCGGAGAGATCGACGCCAACGTGAACACCCGCCTGTCGCTCGCGGGGCCCGCGGGCACCCCCGCCGCGGCCGCCTCGGTCCCCGCACCCGCACGGCCGGGCGCGGCAGACGCACCACAGCGCACCGGCACCGCAAGCCTTGCCTGGGCACCGGATGCGCCACTGGCTGGCACGCTGCGCGCGCGCCTGCCCGACGTGGGCATGTGGTCGGCCCTGGCCCCGCCCGGCTGGCGCGTGCGCGGCACGCTGGACGCGAGCGCCACCCTGTCGGGCACCCGCAACGCGCCGCGCTGGTCGGGAACCCTGGGCGCGGACGACCTGGCGGTGCGGTCCGCCGTGGACGGCGTGGACCTGCAGGGCGGCCGCCTGCGTGCCACGCTGCAAGGCAACCAGCTCGACATCACCGAGTTCCGCCTGCAGGGCGGGCGCGGCAGCGGCGCGCGCATCGCGGGCTTCAGCGGCAACCGCACGGCCGCGCCGCAGGACGGCGGCACCCTCACCGGCACGGGCCGCATCACCTGGGGCGATGCCGCCAACGGCCTCTCGGGCATTGCCATGGGATTTCAGGCGGAGGCCAAGGCCCTGCAGGTGCTCGTGCGCGCAGACCGGCAGATCAGCGTGTCGGGCCAGCTGCAGGCCCAGCTGCAGCAGGGCCAGATCAGCCTGCGCGGCAAGCTCACCACCGACCGGGCCACCATCATCCTGCCCGACGAAAACGCCCCCAGCCTGGGCTCGGACGTCGTCGTGCGCTCGGCCGCCAAGGACCGCGAGGACCAGGCCAGGGCGCAGGCCGCCGCGAAGGCCAGCCAGGTGGCGGCGCAGGCAGAAACCGCCAAGCCACCCGACATCGCGGTCACTCTCAACCTGGGCCGCGACTTCGCGCTGAGCGGCCATGGCATCACCACCCGGCTGACGGGCGAGGTGGACATCCGCAGCAGCGCCGTGCCCGGCGCCCCACCCCGCGTGACGGGCGAGGTGCGCACCGAGGAAGGCCGCTACCGGGCCTGGGGACAGATGCTGGACGTGGAGACCGGGCTCATCCGCTTCAACGGCCCGTACAACAACCCGTCGCTGGACATCCTCGCGCTGCGCCCCAACATCAGCGTGCGCGCGGGCGTGCAGGTCACGGGCAGCGCCCAGGCCCCCCGCGTGCGCCTGTATTCCGACCCCGAACTGCCCGACGCGGAAAAACTCTCGTGGGTGGTGCTGGGTCGCAACGCAGCCGCGGGCGGCGCCGAGGCCGCCGTGCTGCAGCAGGCCGCGCTGGCGCTGCTGGGGAGGGGCGGCAACAACAACACGGCGGCCAACATGGCCAGCCGGGTCGGCCTGGACGAGATCGGCTTCAAGGGCCCCGGCTCCGGCGAAGACGCCAGCGCCGCCGCCCTCACCTTCGGCAAGCGCCTGTCCAAGGACCTGTACGTGACCTACGAACGCAGCCTGTCGGGCACGCTGGGCACGCTGTACATCTTCTACGACCTCTCGCGCCGCCTCACGCTGCGCGGGCAGACCGGCGAGAAGAGCGCGGTGGACATCATCTACACGGTGAAGTACGACTGAGACCCCACCTCCGGGAAGGCACGCGCGGCCCCACTACAATGCGCGGCTGCCTCCTCGTAGTTCAATGGATAGAACGAGTGCCTCCTAAGCGCTAGATACAGGTTCGATTCCTGTCGAGGGGACCAGTGACCAGTCCGTAAGAGTCCAAACTCTTCCGGACTTTTTTATTTCTCCTTTGAAATCAGCATCTTAGCTGTCCGCACCCGTCCAGACCCGTCCACCCCCATCCGCGCGAATTGGGGGCACATTTGGGGGCACATTTTTCAAAAGTGGGGGCACATTTCTTTTATGCCCCCACCCGGGGGCCAGATGCCCCCATGGCCAAGGACGGCCCCAGGGCGGTTTTCCGCGCGCCAGCGGGCGAAAACAGGCCCCTGAAACCCATCGAACCCACCACGCTGCGGCCCGATGTGCCCCCAGTTCGGCACGGATATGCCCCCAGCCGCGCCGGAAGACCAAGGCGGTCAAGGAGGCGCTGTTCGCGAAGAACGATGCGCTGGCCATCGCCGAGGAATTGCGCGAGGCGCTGGCCGATTCGGAGCGCACGGCGCTGCCCATTCAGGCCGCCGCAGCCCGCGCTGCGGAGCGGTATGCGAATACCCACGATGCGGCCTACGCGGCCTATGCTCGGCTGGAGGCCTGCAAGGCCCTGGCAGAGTGCGAGGAGGCGCTCACGCGGGCCATGGCGCTGATGGTGCATGTACCCGACCCCTTGGGTGTTGACCGTCGTTCGGACGATGCGCGGGCCTACCGCATGAAGTTCATCTGGCAGCGTCTGTCGGCCGTGGCACTGGAGCGACCGGAGGCGCAGCAGCAGCCCGAGGTGGAGGCGCTGGGCGTGCTGGAGCTGGGGGCGTTCGCGGGGCGCGCGTACCTCACGCCGGTGCAGGCGCTTCAGTTGCAGCGGGCGGAGGCAGACGCGGCCGCCTGATGTCGCGATGAACGCAGCCGGGCGCGTGCCCTGGCGCTGAAAAACGAACGGCCCCGGCAGTGATGTCGGGGCCTTTTTTCATTGTCGTCATTCGGCCAGAAGCTGCCACTCACGAACCTACCTCCTCACTTTTTGGTCGGAGCAAAAAGGCCCCCATGTCATATCTACT
>NZ_JBWKMU010000018.1:0-135451 GCF_059415205.1 Acidovorax sp. GW821-FHT10E03
CGCCGTGCGTGCCCAGGCTGCTGAAGCCGTGCGCACCGGCCAGATCTCGGCGGGCGAAATCGGCAACGCCATGTAATTGCCGTGCGGCGGGGCGGCCATGCCCCCCGTTCCTTCCGCGCGGTGGTTGCCATGAAGGCATGAATGACAAACGGGCTCCTGCGGGAGCCCGTTTTGCCTGGAGAGACTGCCCGCGCCTCAGGGGGTCATCATGTCGTTGTCTGCACGTGCAGGCGGCTCGACTTGCAGCGGTGCAAGGCGTTGTAGTACTCCAGGCGGCGGCCATTGGCGCCATAGGCGATGGACTCGATGCGCAGCAGCGGCTCGGGGCTTGCCAGCTGCAGCAGTTCGCAGGTCTCGGCGTCAGGCAGCACGGCGTCGATCCAGCGCTCGGCGCGCACCAGCCGCACCCCGTACTGGCGGCGCAACACGTCGTAGAGCGAGCGGTCGTCCAGGCGCATGCGGTGCAGGCCGGGCGCCAGGTCGGCGGGCACCACGGTTTCCACCAGCAGGCGCAGCTCGCCATCCACGCTGCGCAGCCGCTTCAAGGCCACCACCTGGGTGTCGTCCGTGAGGCCCAGCGCGCTGATCTCCTGCGGCGTGGGTGCGCGCAACTGCTGACCAAGGACCTGGGTGCGCACCGAACGGCCCTTGCGCTCCATCTCGTCGGAGAAGCCGAGCACGGTGGAAACGAAATCCTCGTCGCGCTCGCGCGCCGCGACAAACGCACCACGGCCCTTGATCTTGTAGATCAGGTTGTTGCGCACCAGGTCGGCCAGCGCCTCGCGCACCACGATGCGCGAGATGCCGAACTGCTCGCCCAGTTCGGCCTCGGACGGCAGCTTGGCGCCGATGGCCAGTTCGCCCTGCAGTATCTGCAGGCGCAGGGCATCGCGGAACTGCGCCCACAGGGGCGATTCGGAGTTGCGGTCGAGCAGGGGCTGGAGTTCGGTCGGTGAATTCACGTCAGGACGGGCTCAGGGCCGGGTGGATGGTCAATGATGCATGGAAAGCCGGCGCTGCATCGGTGTGATCAGGGACTGCGGGAGCCAGGCGCACGCCATGGCGTTCGCGCAGTGCGGTGGTGCAATTGTGCAGTTCCTGCCGTTCGCGCCCCGCATCCCAGCCCAGCGCCCGTGCAGCGATGCCCGCCATCTCGGCCAGCGCCGCGTCCGTGACGAGGCCACGGATGGCCAGCAGCGTGCGCCGGATCACCAGGTCGTCGAGGTGGATCACGCCGGTGTCGGTGCACAGCCAGGCCACCTCCGCCGCCGAGTAGTCGGGTGCATGCTGCAGCGGCACGTCGCCGGCCACCTTGAAGTGCTGGGCCATGCGCAAGGCCTGGGTACCGTAGCGGCGCAGCAGTGCCTGGGCGCGGGCACGGCCCAGGCCGGAATCCTGGGCGATGCGGTCGATGAAACGCTCGGTCGCCTGCCCGCCCTGCGGCATGTCGGTGCCGCCGCCAATGGGCAGTTGCCGGGTCGAGGCCGTGCGCCCGCGCCCCAGCAGGCGCAGCACCTCGTCGGTGGCCTCCTCGGCCAGCGCGCGAAAGGTGGTCCACTTGCCCCCCACCAGGCCCACGACCGGGATATCGCGCGATGGGGACGGTGCATCGATCACCACCGAATGGTCGCGCGAGATCTGCCCCGGCTTGTCGGCGTCCGAGCGCGCCAGCGGCCGCACGCCCACATAGGTGTAGACCACGTTACCGCGGCCGAAGGAGAGGTTGGGAAACACCTCGCCCAGCACCTCCAGCAGGTAGTCCACCTCGGCAGGTTCGGTGGCGATCTGGTCGGGGTCGTCCACCGGAATGTCGGTGGAGCCCACCAGCACCCGGTCCAGGAAGGGGTAGACGATGCACACGCGCCCGTCCAGCGCCTCGAAATAGGCCATGCGCCCGCCCAGCGCGTCGCGCAGCAGGGGGTGGTCGAGCACCAGGTGCGAGCCCTTGGTGCCCATCACGCGCGGGCCGGGGCCGCCCAGCAGTTCGGTGCTGCGGTCCAGCCAGGCGCCGCTGGCATTGACCACCGTGTCGGCCGTCACCTGCACCACCTCGCCCGTGACTTCGTCGCGCAGCGTGAGGGTCTTGCCCGCGCAGCCCGTCACGCGGCAGTGGTTGACGGCCGCCGAGCGGGGCTGGTCGCGGCAGGCGTCGCGCACCAGCTCCAGCACCAGCCATTCGGGGTGGCTGATCCAGGCGTCGAAGAAGGTCGCCGTCCAGCGCACGGCCGCCCGGAACAGCAGGCGGTCGGCCGGCTGCACGCGGCTGATGCGGTGGTTGGGCATCACGCGCTGGCGCCGGCCTAGCAGGTCGTACAGGCGCAGCCCGGTGGCCACGGCCAGCAGGCCGCGCGTGCGCTGGGGCGGCGTGCGGCCCAGGAACTTGAGCGCGCTGCTCATCAGCCCGCCGAAGAAGCTCGACAGCGGCACCACGGTCTTGAGCGGCTGCACCAGGTGCGGCGCGTTGCGCAGCAGCAGGTTGCGCTCGCGCGTGGCCTCGGCCACCAGCGAGAAGCTGCCGCTTTCCAGGTAGCGCAGGCCGCCGTGGATCATGCGCGAGGGCGCGCTGCTGGCACCCGCGCTGAAGTCGCCCTTGTCCACGATGAGGCAGTCCACGCCCTGCAGCGAGAGGTCGCGGAACACGCCCACGCCGTTGATGCCGGCGCCCACGATCACGGTCGAAAAATGGTGCCCCGACACGGCGGCCGGGCGCACGAAAGGCAATGGTGCAGGCGTGCTCATGGCAAGGCCTCCATGCTCTGCGCGGGTGTGGGGGTGGGCGCAAGCGCTGGCAGCGGCGCAGCAATGCCCGGCGATGTGCCCGCCAGATGGCCGAATACAGGGGACATGGTGGCTATCAGTTCGTTGAAGTTGGCATTGAAGTCCGCATGGGCCCGCGCCTGGCTGGCGTCGGGTTCGACCGTGTCGCAGGGCGCGCGCAAGGGGTGGGTGTCGATGCCTTGCGACATCGCCGCGTAGATCGCCGCGCCGCGCGCGCCGGTCTCGTCGTCGGCGCAGCGCTCCACCGGGTGCCCGAGCAGGCCCGCGAGCAGGCGCACCAGGCGCGTGTCGCTGGCGCCGCCACCGAGCACGGTGGAGGCCGACACCGGCAGCCCGCCGGCCGCCAGGCGCGCCGTATGGCGTGCATGCAGCGCCGCGACTGCATCGACCACGGCACGCGCCATGTCGCCGCGTGTGTGGTGGCTCTGAAGGCCGACAAAGCCGGCCGAGACGCCCGCACCGCCGTTCACGAAAGGCAGAAAGCGCAGTCCTCCGGCCCCGAACGGCACCGACATCGCCAGGTCGACCACGGCCCGCGCATCGGGCAGGCCGAGCACCCCGGCCAGCCAGGCGATATTGGCCATCGACGAGGGGCTGTTCTCCATGTACAGGCGCCGGTCGCTCGGCCCGAAATTCACGACGGCCACCACGTCGGGCCGGGGTTCCACCACCGGGCCGATGACGGCATTGACGCACCAGGTGCCCAGCACCGAGACGGCGCGGCCGCGCTCCTCGGCACGGATGGCGGTCATCGACGCCAGCAGGTCGATGGCGCCCATGGCCACCGGGATGCCCGCTGGCAGGCCGTGCGCCTCGGCCGCCGAAGTGTGCAGCGTGCCGATCACCTCGCCGCTGTCCACCAGCGGCCCGAAGGCCTTCGGTGAAAGATCGGCGACGCCCGAGGCCGCAAAGGCCAGCGGCGACCATGTGCCGGTGGCCACCGAGAGCAGGCCCGCCGTGCTGGCGTCGCTGGCGTCGGTGGCGATCTCGCCCGTGAGCAGAAAGCCCACGTAGTCCTTGGCGAACATGAGGCGTTGCAAGGCACCGCTGCGCACAGCGTCGCTGCCCAGCAACTCGGCGGCGATCACGGTGGGCTGGCCGGGCCAGGGCTGGCAGCCGACGTCTGCCAGCAGTTGCGGCCCGTGGCTGGCGGCCAGGGACTGGGCGCGTGCGCCGGCGCGCTGGTCGGTCGAGGCCACGGCGCGCCCGCCTGCGAGTTCACCGCGCGCATCCAGAGCGTACAGGCCTGCGCCATGCCCCGTGCAGCCGATGGCGCGCACGTCGGCCACGCGGCGGCCCAGTTGGTGGGCCACATCGCGCAGCACGGCGGACAGGGCCGAACGGAGCATGGGCTCGCCCACTTCGCAGCCACCGCCTGGCAGGCGGTCGTGCTGCAGGGGCATGCGGGACAGGGCGACGGTGCGGCCGCTCGCGGCCTCCAGGGCCAGGGCTTTGAGGCTGCTCGACCCGAGGTCGATGCCGATCAGTAGTTGGGTCTTCATGTCATAACAGCTTCCGCCGAACCAGCGGGTATATCCAGTAGTGTTTCCCCTAACTATCTGGAGATTCGATCCACGCTTACATTCTACCTGTCATAACAACTGTCGTGACACCAAGCACCCCATCGCAGCCCTGGAGAAAGCAGCATCCCATGCTGCACCGTTCAACAAGAGGAGACAAAAAATGAGGCGTAATTTCCTGAAGTCCGCAGCCGCCGCCGGTATCGGCCTGGCCGGCACCAGCGCATTCGCGCAGCAGCCTGCAGCGGCCCCCGCCGCAGCGGGCGGCCTGCGCGGCAACCCCAGCGACGTCTACGTGATGAACGTGATGGTCTCGGGTGTGGAGTACTGGTTCCCGGTCTACGAAATGATGAAGCAGCTGGGCCGCACGCTGGGTGTCCGCACCCGCTACACCGGCACCCCCGAGTACGACGTGAACAAGCAGCTGGCCTCGTTCGAGCAGGAGCTGGCACGCAAGCCCGCCGGCATCCTGCTGCACCCCATGAACCCCGACCCGTTCATCGAGCCCATCAACCGCGCAGCAGCCATGGGCATCCCGGTCGTCACCTTCGCGGCCGACTCGCCCAACTCCAAGCGCACGTCCTTCATCACTTCGGACAACGAGCGTGAAGGTGCGCAGGCGGCCGACGCGATCGCTGCATCCCTGAACGGCAAGGGCGAGTTCGCCGTGCTGGAGAACCCCGGCCAGGACAACCACGACCGCCGCATCGCCGCCTTCATCAACCGCATGAAGACCAAGCACCCCGGCATGAAGCTGGTGGGCCGCGCCGCGAGCAACCAGGACCCGAACAAGGCCTACCAGGCCGTGCAGAGCCTGGCGCAGGCCAACCCCAACCTGGGCGCCCTGTTCATGCCCGAGGCCAACTCGGCGCTCGGTGCGGCCCAGGCCAAGGTGGAGACCAAGAAGAACATCAAGGTGATGTGCTGCGACGTGAACGCCAAGATCCTGGACATGATCAAGTCCGGCGACGTGTTCGGCGCCATCAACCCCAACCAGGGCATGCAGGGCTACATGGGCATGATGATGCTGTTCCTGGCCAAGAACCCCGGCCTCATCGACCCGATGAACGACGCCAAGCGCAACGGCACCAACCCCATGGCCGTGCCCTTCCTGGACAACGGCCTGGCCGTGGTCAGCAAGGCCAACGCCGACGACTTCTACTGGGACAAGTACCTCGCCCGCCGCGGCACCAAGGGCATCAGCGAGTGAGCACCACCACCAAGGGCGCTCCCCTGCTCGCGCTGCGTGGCATCTGCAAGCGCTTCGGCGCTTCGCATGCGCTCTCGGGCGTGGACTTCTCGCTGCAGGCGGGCGAGATCCACGCCCTGTGCGGCGAGAACGGCGCGGGCAAGTCCACGCTGATGAACATCATCGATGGCATCCACCAGCCGGATGCGGGCGAGATCCTGCTCGACGGCCGCGTGGTGACCATCGATGGTCCGGCCCAGGCCATGCGCCTGGGTATCGGCCTGGTGCACCAGGAGATCGCCCTGTGCGCCGACGCCACCGTGGCCGAGAACATCTTCATGCCCGAGATCAATGCCGGCCGGCAGGCCTGGATGGACTACGCCGGCCTGAACGCACGTGCCACCCAGGTGCTCAGGCGCCTGGGCCAGGACATCGACCCCGCCGCCTGCGTGGGGGACCTACCCATCTCCAGCCAGCAGCTGATCGAGATCGCCAAGGCGCTCACGCTCGACTGCAAGGTGCTGATCCTCGACGAGCCGACCGCCGCCCTCACGGACAACGAGTCGGCCGCCCTCTTCCGGGTGCTGCACGACCTCAAGGACCAGGGCATAGCCATCATCTACATCAGCCACCGCATGGCCGAGATCTTTGCGCACTGCACGCGCGTGACCGTGCTGCGCGACGGCCGCAACGTGCATTCGGGGCCGCTGGCCGAGCTCGATGCCGACGGCCTGGTGCGCCGCATGGTCGGGCGCGACCTGGGCAACTACTACCCGCCCAAGCAGCAGGACGCAGACCGCGGCGAGCATGTGCTCGAAGTGGGCGACCTGGCCGACGGCGAGCGCGTGCATGGCGTCTCGTTCACCGTGCAGCGCGGCGAGATCCTGGGCATCGCCGGGCTCATGGGCGCCGGGCGCAGCGAGCTGGCGCAGACTTTGTGCGGCCTGCGCCCCGCCACCGGCGGCAGCGTGCGCCTCAACGGCAAGCAGCTCGCCATCCGCAAATACAGCGACGCGCTGCGCGAAGGCATTGCCTACCTCAGCGAGGACCGCAAGGCCGCAGGCGTGTACCTGGACCTGCCGATCGCGCAGAACATCGCCTCCATGGCGCTGGCGCGCGTGAGCTCGCGCTTCGGCCTGCTGCAGCGTGCGGCCGAGCACCGGCTGGCGCAGGAGCTGGGCGCGCGCCTGAAGCTCAAGTCCGACGGCGTGCAGATCGAGGTGGCCAGCCTTTCGGGCGGCAACCAGCAGAAGGTGGCCATCGCCAAGCTGCTGGCCACCAACCCCGCGGTGCTGCTGATGGACGAGCCCACGCGCGGCGTGGACGTGGGCGCCAAGTCGGAGATCCACCACATCCTGCGCGACCTGGCCTGCCAGGGCGTGGGCGTGGTGGTGATCTCCTCGGAGCTGCCCGAGATCATCGGGTTGTGCGACCGGGCCCTGGTGATCCGCGATGGCCGCGTCGCGGGCGAGGTGCAAGGCAAGGACATGACGGAAGAGGCCCTGCTGCGGCTGGCCTCGGGACTGGAACGACAACAAGAGGAGATGACATGAATCACCCCGCACAACTGGATGCCGGCAGCGTGGCCGGCCTGCAGCCCCTGCGCGAGAAACCCCAGGGAGGGCCCGGCAAGCCGGGCGGAACCAGGCTGACCAGCATGCGCGAGATGGGCCTTCTGGTCATCATCCTGGTGCTGTGCATCGGCATGAGCTTCGCCTCGCCCTACTTCCTGACCTGGGACAACATCCGCGCCATGCTGCTCTCGTTTTCCATCGAGGGCATCGTGGTGGTAGGCATGACCATCCTGCTCATCGTGGGCGGCATCGACCTGTCGGTGGGTTCGGTGGTGTGCTTTGCGATGGTGGTCACGGGCAAGCTGTTCCTGATGGGGTTCGACCCCTGGACGGCCGGGCTCATCGCAATCGCCGCCAGCGCCCTCATCGGGGCCATGATCGGCGGCTGCGTGGTGCGCATCGGGCTCAACCACTTCATCGCCTCGCTGGCCTTCATGGTCATCGTGCGCGGCCTGTGCCTGGCACTCACCCAGGGCACGCCGCAGTCGCTGTTCTCGCTGCCGGCCTCGTTCAAGTTCATCGGTCAGGGCACGCTGTTCGGCATTCCGGCGGTGATCCTGATCTTCCTTTTCATTGTGGTGGTCAGCGACTTCGTGCTGCGCCGAGCCAGCCTGCTGCGCCGCGTGTTCTACACCGGCAGCAACGAGAAGGCGGCGCTGTACTCGGGCATCCGCGTGGGCCACGTGAAGTTCTGGGTCACGGTGCTGTGCGCGGCCTCGGCCGGCCTGGCCGGGGTGATCTACACCGCACGTTTCGGCGCAGCCACGCCGACCTTCGGCGTGGGCATGGAGCTCAACGTGATTGCCGCAGCCGTGATCGGCGGCGCCAGCCTCAAGGGCGGCTCGGGCACGGTGCTCGGTGCCGTGCTGGGCCTGGCCCTGCTCTCGGTGGTGACCAGCTCGCTGATCCTGCTGGACGTGTCACCCTACTGGCAGGACGTGATCAAGGGCCTGATCCTGCTGGCCGCCGTGACCATCGACCACCTCATGAACACCCGAAAGACCCAACGATGAATGCCGTGATGATGAACGCAGCGATGAAGACCACCACCCTGGGCCCGTCGGGCATCCAGTGCTCGGCCATCGGCCTCGGTACCTGGGCCATGGGCGGATGGATGTGGGGCGGCCAGGACAGTGCCGCCGCCACCGACGCCATAGCCGCCTCGCTCGACGCCGGGGTGACGCTGATCGACACCGCGCCGGCCTATGGCCTGGGCGCCTCCGAAAACATCGTTGGCGCCGCCCTCAAGGGCCGCCGCCATGAGGCGGTGATCGCCACCAAGTGCGGCCTGGTGTGGCACACGCAAAAGGGCACGCACTTCTTCGACGAAGACGGCCACCCCGTGTACCGCCACCTGGGCCGCGAATCGATCTTCCACGAGGCCGAGGAGAGCTTGAAACGCCTGCAGACCGACTACATCGACCTGTACATCACCCACTGGCAGGACGCCACCACGCCGGTCGAGGAGACCATGGACGCCCTGCTCACGCTCAAGCAGCAGGGCAAGATCCGCGCCATTGGCGTGAGCAACGCGAGCCCCGAGACGCTGGCCGAGTACCTGCAGCACGGTCCCGTGGACGCGGCGCAGGAGCGCTACAGCCTGATCGACCGCGAGATCGAGCAGACGCTGCTGCCCCTGTGCAGCCGCCATAACGTGGCCATGCTGGGCTACTCCTCGCTGGCGCTGGGCCTGCTCGCCGGCCCCATCGACCCGGCGCGCGAATTCACGGGCGACGACCAGCGCGCGAGCAACCCGCGTTTCAGCGCGGCCAACCGCGCCAGGCTCAAGGCCTTCTTCGACGAACTCGAACCAGTGCGCCGGCCACTGGGCTGCTCCTTCGGTCAGCTGATGATCGCCTGGACGCTGGCCAGCGGCAATGTATCGGTGGCGCTGTGCGGTGCACGCACGCGGGCACAGGCCACCGAGAACGCCACCGCCGGCGCGCTGGACCTGCCCGAGGAGGCCGTGTTGCGCATCGACACGGCCGCCGCCCGGCACCTGATGGCGCTGGCCTGACGAACCTCTTCCCCCTTTTTCTTACTCCCACCAACCAAGGACCTCTTCGTATGTCGAAGGACAAGACCGCACGCCTGAACCGCCTGCTGACCCACGGGCGCTGCCTGGACATCGCCCTGGACCACGGCGTGTGCAACGAACCCTCGTTCCTCAACGGGCTGGAGGACATGCCCGGCGTGATGGACAAGCTCGTGGCCGCCGCGCCCGACGCCATCCAGCTCAACTACGGCCAGGCCGACCTGCTGCAGGACCGCCCGGGCCGCAACAAGCCGGCGCTGGTGATGCGCATCGACATGGGCAACCCCTACAACGCCACGGCCCACCGCGTGATGTGGGCCCTGCTGCAGAACGAGCACGATCCCGTGCTGCCGGCCGTCCAGCGCGATGCGGCCTGCGTGGTGGTCAACCTTTTCATGCTGCCCAATGAACCCGACCTCTTCCGCCAGTGCGTGCAGAACATCGCGCGCGTGCGCGCCGACTGCGACCGCTACGGCATGCCGCTGATGATCGAGCCGCTGGTGATGCGCCCGCACAGCGAGCAAGGCGGCTACATGGTCGATGGCGACGCCGAGAAGATCGTGACCCTGGTGCGCCTGGCGCGCGAGATGGGGGCCGACATCGTGAAGGCCGACCCCACCACCGACCCCGCCGAATTCCACCGCGTGGTGCAGGCAGCGCGCTGCCCGGTGCTGGTGCGCGGCGGCGGCCGCGAAGACCTGCAGCAGGTGTTCGCGCGCTCGCGCGTGCTGCTGGACCAGGGGGCCGTGGGCATGGTCTATGGCCGGAACGTGTACCAGCACGCCAACCCGTCGGCGGTGGTCAACGCACTGATGGCGATGATCCACCGCGGCGCGAGCGCATCCGAGGCCTGGGAGCTCTACACAGCGGCATGAGATGAATCCCTGAAACCGGAGGGCCTGTGGTCGCCAGACGCCCACAGGCCCTTTTTTGTTGCCCCGGCGCAGGACGCGGCGTGTGCCGCCATGCGCCCGTCAACTGTTGCCAAAACTGGAACAGTTAGTTCGCGACCAGATGGTTTTTCTTTGGATACCCCAGGCGTACAGTTCAACCCATCGATGAGCCGAACCCGCAAGGCGACTCACCGAACCCGGTTCAGAAATGGTTTTTGTCCCGGTTTTTCTGAGACGCTTTTTTCTTCCTGAAGGATTTCATCATGAACAAGACCGCCCGCTTCCTCTCCATCGCCGCCGTGGCCGCTTTCGCTTCTTTTGGTGCCCAGGCCGACGAGGCCGATGCCTCGCAGTTCGCCACGAAGTTCGAGACGAACCGCACCCGCGCCGAAGTGGCCGCCGAAGCCGCCACCGTGGCCCAGACCCGCTCCATCGAACCCGCAGGTTCGCGCGTGGTGACCTACCAATCCACCGCCGACCGCGCCGCCGTGCGTGCCCAGGCTGCTGAAGCCGTGCGCACCGGCCAGATCCCCGCTGGTGAAATCGGCGCGATGTAAAAGGCCACCGCCATGCGGTGCAGGCGCACCGCAGCCGCCACGCAAAAGGCCGGAGCCCCGTGAAGGGTTCCGGCCTTTTTGTCTTGCATGCCTGAAGGGTCAACCCGCCGCCGCATGCGGCGGCGCATGAAGCAACGCCTTACGGCAGCAGCGTCACGCCCGTCTTGCCCTGCAGGGCTTCGAAGGTGACGCCGGGTGCCAGTTCAATGACTTTGAGGCCTTCGGGCGTCACGTCCAGCACGGCCAGGTCGGTGATGATGCGGTCGACCACGCCCACGCCCGTCAGGGGCAGCGTGCACTGGGGCAGGATTTTGAGGTCTTCAGTGCCGTCCTTCTTCTTGGCCACATGCTCCATGAGCACGATCACGCGCTTGACGCCAGCCACCAGGTCCATGGCGCCGCCCATGCCCTTGACCATCTTGCCAGGGATCATCCAGTTGGCCAGGTCGCCCTTCTCGCTGACCTGCATGGCACCCAGGATGGACAGGTTGATCTTGCCGCCGCGGATCATGGCGAACGACTGGTCGCTGCCAAAGATCGACGAGCCCTTGATCGTGGTGACGGTCTGCTTGCCGGCATTGATGAGGTCGGGGTCCACCTTGTCGTCGGTAGGGAAAGGGCCGATGCCCAGCATGCCGTTCTCGGACTGCAGCCACACTTCCTTGTCGCCCGTGAAATTGGCCACCAGCGTGGGGATGCCGATCCCCAGGTTCACATAGAAGCCGTCTTCGAGTTCTTGCGCCGCGCGTGCGGCCATCTGGTCTTGGGTCCACGGCATGGTCAGGCTCCTGCTTTCTCGGTGATGGTGCGTTTTTCGATGCGCTTTTCAGGGTTGGCGTTGAGCACGATCCGGTGCACGTAGATGCCGGGCAGATGGACGTCATCGGGCGCGAGCTCGCCCGTTTCCACGATGCGCTCCACCTCCACGATGCAGACCTTGCCGGCCGTGGCCGCGGCGGGATTGAAGTTGCGCGCGGTGAGGTTGAAGCGCAGGTTGCCGGACTTGTCCGCCACATCCGCCTTGATGAGCGACACCTCGGGTACCAGGGAGCGCTCCATCACATAGGTTTCGCCGTCGAACTCGCGCAGCTCCTTGCCGTCCGCAACGATGGTGCCCACGCCGGTCTTGGTGAAGAAGGCCGGAATGCCCGCGCCGCCGGCGCGCAGCTTCTCGGCCAGCGTGCCCTGGGGCGTGAACTCCAGTTCCAGTTCGCCCGCGAGGTACTGGCGTTCGAACTCCTTGTTCTCGCCCACGTACGAAGAGATCATTTTCTTGATCTGGCGGGTCTCGAGCAGCTTGCCCAGGCCAAAGCCGTCGACGCCCGCATTGTTGGAGATCACGGTGAGATTCTTGGCACCCGAATCGCGCAGCGCATCGATCAGCGCCTCCGGAATGCCACACAACCCGAAACCGCCCACAGCCATGAGCTGGCCGTCTGCAACCACACCCCGGAGGGCCTCGGCCGCGGAGGGGAATATCTTGTTCACCACGATCTCCTTGTGAATTTTGGATGCGCTACGATACTACGTACCCGAATAAGTAGTATCCCCTAAAGATTTGCACTATGGACGTTGATTACCGGCTCGCTTTCGACATGGCTCCCGTGGGCCTGGTGCTGTCACGCAACCGCACCATGGTCGATTGCAATCGGCAGGTCTGCGAGATGTTCGGCGCCTCGCGCGAGGTGCTGATCGGCCAGTCCTTCCAGGTACTTTATCCGAGCGCCGACGAGTATGAGCGCCTGGGCGCCCACATGGAGCCCATCCTGAACGCCAAGGGCCACTACGCCGACAACCGCATCATGAAGCGCGCCAACGGCGAGGTCTTCTGGTGCCATGTGTCGGGGCGCGCGCTCAATCGCAATGCACCGCATGAATCGGGCATCTGGAGCTTCGAAGACCTGAGTTCCCAGCGCCCCGTGAAAGCGGAGCTGACAGGCCGCGAACGCGAAGTGGCGGCACGCCTGCTGGAAGGCCTGACCTCCAAGGAGATCGGCCGCACGCTGGAGATCAGCCACCGCACGGTGGAGATCTACCGCGCCCGCCTCATGCGCAAGTACAACGCGTCGACCGCAGCCGATCTCGTGCACAAGCTCCTGGCGGGCTGAAGCCTTATTTTTTCGGCCCGTCGATCACGTCGGCGGCCGTGCGGAAAGCCTCCACGGCGGTGGGCAGTCCGCAGTAGATGCTGGCATGCAGCAGCACCTCCTGGATCTCGGCCGCCGTGGCGCCGTTGTTGAGTGCACCGCGCACATGGCCCTTGAGCTCGTGCTGCTTGCCCAGCGCGGTGAGGAACGCCACGGTGATCAGGCTGCGCGTCTTCATGTCCAGCCCCGGGCGCTGCCAGACATCGCCCCAGGCATTGCGGGTGATGAACTCCTGGATCGGCTGGGTGAACTCCGTGGCATTGCCAAAGGCATTGGCCACGAAGTCCTCGCCCATGACCTGCTTGCGCGTGGCCAGGCCTTTGTCGAAATCCTTGGAGGATGGGGGTTGCGTCATGCGGGCTCTCCGGTTCGGTTTGGGGCCGCCATGGTAGCCGCCCTGCCCGCCCGAAAAGCACAACGCCACCAGCCCTTCCCCAAGGAGGCCAGGCCGGTGGCGTCGTCAGTCCGGGGGGCTCAGGCCTGTGCTGGATGTGCCGCGGGCGCGAGATCAAAGCGGTCCAGGTTCATGACCTTGGTCCATGCCTTCACGAAGTCCTGCACGAACACCGCCTGCGCATCGCTGCTGCCATACACCTCGGCCAGCGCGCGCAGCTGCGAGTTGGAGCCGAACACGAGGTCGGCCACCGTGCCCGTCCACTTCGGAGCGCCACTCGCACGGTCCACGCCCTCCAGCACGCCGGCCTCGGAGGCCGATTTCTGCCACCGGGTGCGCATGTCCAGCAGGTTCACGAAGAAGTCGTTCGTGAGCACACCGGGACGCTGCGTGAACACGCCGTGCCGGCCCTGCCCTGCATTGGCGCCCAGGGCGCGCAGGCCGCCCACCAGCACGGTCATCTCGGGGCCGGTCAGCGTGAGCTGGTTGGCGCGGTCGATCAGCAGCTCGGCCACCGCGCCTTCGAGGCCGGGGCGCACATAGTTGCGAAAGCCATCGGCCAGCGGCTCCATGACCTCGAACGAAGGCACATCGGTCTGCTCCTGTGAGGCGTCCATGCGGCCTGGCGTGAAAGGCACGACCACTTCCTGGCCTGCGCTGCGGGCGGCCGACTCGATGGCCGCAGCACCGCCCAGCACGATCAGGTCGGCCAGCGAGACCTTCTTGCCGCCGCTCTGCGCGGCATTGAAGTCCTGCTGGATCGCTTCGAGCTGGCCCAGCACCTTGGCCAGTTGCGCAGGCTGGTTCACTTCCCAGTCCTTCTGCGGTGCCAGGCGCACACGGGCACCGTTGGCGCCGCCGCGCTTGTCGCCACCACGGTAGGTGGAGGCCGAGGCCCAGGCCGTGGACACCAGCTCGGGCACCGACAGGCCGGACGCCAGGATCTTGGCCTTGAGCACCGTCACGTCCTGGTCGTCCACCAGGGCATGGTCCACCTCGGGAATCGGGTCCTGCCAGATCAGCACTTCGGCCGGTACCTCAGGGCCCAGGTAGCGCACGCGCGGACCCATGTCACGGTGCGTGAGCTTGAACCAGGCGCGCGCAAACGCGTCGGCGAACTGCTCGGGGTGCGCGAGGAAGCGGCGCGAGATCTTCTCGTAGGCCGGATCGAAGCGCAGCGACAGGTCGGTGGTGAGCATGGTGGGCACGCGCTTCTTCGAGGGATCGTGCGCATCGGGAATCGTCGCCTCGGCGCCCTTGGCCGTCCACTGGTGCGCGCCAGCCGGGCTCTTGGTCAGTTCCCACTCGAAGCCGAACAGGTTCTCGAAGAAGTTGTTGCTCCATTGCGTGGGCGTGGTGGTCCACGTCACTTCCAGGCCGCTGGTGATGGCGTCGCCGCCAAAGCCGCTGCCGTGCTTGCTGATCCAGCCGAAGCCCTGGTCCTCGATGCCGCCCCCTTCGGGCTCCTTGCCCACCAGGGCCGCGTCGCCCGCGCCGTGGGTCTTGCCGAAGGTGTGGCCGCCGGCGATCAGCGCCACGGTCTCTTCATCGTCCATGGCCATGCGGGCAAAGGTGTCGCGGATGTCGCGCGCCGCCGCGATCGGGTCGGGGTTGCCGTTGGGACCCTCGGGGTTCACGTAGATCAGGCCCATCTGCACGGCGGCCAGGGGCTTGGCCAGGTCGCGCTCGCCGCTGTAGCGCTTGTCGCCGCCCAGCCAGGTGGTCTCTGCGCCCCAGTAGACGTTTTCATCGGGTTCCCACACGTCGGGGCGGCCGCCGCCGAAGCCGAAGGTCTTGAAGCCCATGGATTCGAGCGCCACGTTGCCGGTGAGAATCATCAGGTCGGCCCAGGAAATCTTGCGGCCGTATTTCTGCTTGATGGGCCACAGGAGGCGCCGCGCCTTGTCCAGGTTGGCGTTGTCGGGCCAGCTGTTGAGCGGCGCAAAACGCTGCTGCCCGGCCCCCGCGCCACCGCGGCCGTCGGCCAGGCGGTAGGTGCCGGCGCTGTGCCAGGCCATGCGAATGAACAACGGACCATAGTGGCCGAAGTCGGCCGGCCACCAGTCCTGCGAGTCGGTCATCAGCGCGTGCAGGTCGGCCTTCACGGCGGCCAGGTCCAGGCTCTTGAATTCTTCGGCGTAATTGAAGCCGTCGCCCATGGGGTCGACGAGCGGAGAGCTCTGGTTGAGCGGGCGCAGGTTGAGCTGGTTGGGCCACCAGTCCGCGTTGCCACGGCCCTTGGGCGCGGCGGCCTTACCGTGGTCGAAAGGGCATTGGGCTTCTGTCGTCATGGGTCTCTCCTTGTGTAAGCGGTTCAGGCACTTGGCGAGACCAATGGTAGGAAGCAATCCATGACACGTAAATTGAATCGATTGAATTCGATTGATAGTCAATATTTATCAAACCACAAAGGCCGGTAGCTTCACGGGCTTGGATGGATAGTCGCCAGCCTGCGCAAGGCACGCTGCAGGCGCTATCAATAGCGTAGCTTCCAGCGCTTTGCAGGTAAGCGCTAGAGGCCATTTTTGCTTGAAAATTGTGCTCACGAGCATGTCCCCCGCCCTGGCTACGCGGCTGGGGCGGCTGCCGCCTCACGGGCCAGCACGGCGAGCAGGTTCTGGGCCGCGCCCACGCCCATGTTCACGTAGGCGTCGCTCGTCACGCCGCCGATGTGCGGGCTGAGGATGAAATTCTTCTCGCCCTGGAACGGGTGGCCGGCCACCATGGGCTCCACCGCAAAGCTGTCCAGGCCCGCCGCCATCACCTGGCCCGAGCGCACGGCCGCCAGCAGCGCGGCTTCGTCGATGAGGCCGCCGCGGGCGGTGTTCACCACGATGACGCCGCGCTTGCACTGTGAGAGCGTGGCGGCGTTCAGCATGCCGCGGTTTTCGTCGGTCAGCGGGCAGTGCAGTGACACGGCATCCGCCTCGCACCAGATCGTTTCGAGCGGAACGCTCTGCACGTAGTCGGGCAGGTTCTTGGCGAACGGGTCGAAGCCGATCACGCGCATGCCCAACGCGTCGGCCATCTTGGCAAAGCGCAGGCCGATGGCGCCCAGGCCCACCAGGCCCACCGTGCGGCCGTAGAGCTCCAGGCTCTTGTGCGTGGCCTTGTCCCAGTGGCCGGCATGCATGCGTGCATCCAGCTGCACCACCGACTTGGCGCAGGCCAGCAGCAGCACCAGCGCCTGCTCGGCCACGGCCGCGGCATTGGCGCCCACGGCAGCCACCACCTCGATGCCGCGCGCCTTGGCCGCCACCTTGTCGATGGTGTCGGTGCCGCTGCCGTGCTTGGAGATCACCTTGAGCGAAGGCGCCGCGTCCATCACGGCCGGGCCCACCTTGCCGTAGCGCACGATGATGGCCACCGGATCGTGTTGCTTGGCCAGGGCGACCATGTCGTCTTCGGTCGGCGTCTTGCCGGCGTAGACGATGTCGTAGCCGGTGAGCAGACCGAGCGCCTGCTGCGCCAGGTCGGCGCCCGTGACGATGATGGTGGGGTTGGTGCTCACAGCGATTCCCCTTCCTGGAGGACACCCGCCGCACGCAGCGCGGCGGGCAGCCACTTCGAGGCCGTGTCGCCGCGGGCGATGGCGTCGATGCGGGCGGCCTCGTCGGCGACCTTCTTGTCGGCCAGGGCCATCATGCCGGGGGCCTTGGCGCGCTCGATCACGACCACGCCGTCGGCATCGCCCACCACCAGGTCGCCGGGGTTCACCGTGGCGCCGCCGGCAGAGATGGGGTGGTTGATGCGGCCGGGCACGTACTTGGTGGGCCCGGCGGGATTGAAGCCCGCGCTGAACACGGGGAAGTCCAGTTCCAGGATCTCGAGCTTGTCGCGGATGGCCGCGTCCACGATCACGCCGGCCAGGCCGCGCTTCTTGCAGGCGCTGAGCATCAGCGTGCCCATGAGGGCGGCGGTCAGGTCGCCCTTGCCGTCGATCACCAGCACGTCGCCCGGCTGGGCCAGCGCGATGGCGGCGTGGATCATGAGGTTGTCGCCGGGGCGCACTTCCACGGTGAAGGCCGGGCCGGCCACCTGCATGCCCTGGTGCACCGGGGCCACGCGGCCATGCATCGTGCCGCGGCGGCCCGCCACGTCGGCCAGGATGGCGGCCTGGAAGGTCGCGGCTTTGTGCACGACCTCGGCGCTCACGCGGTCGATGTCACGGATGATGTCGGGGAGTTGGCTCATGGTGAATTCCTTGTAGAGAGCACGAAAAACGGTGGGGCCTGCGCGGCTGCGGCGGTGGCACGGTGTCAGCTGCGCAATGCCCATGCCGCAGCGCGACCGCGGACGTGGAGCGGCTGCAGGCAATGCGGTTGGAAAAAGATGGACGGGCGACGTGTGGGGCCCGGGCGTGGGGCGCGCTTGGCATTTCAACGGATCGCTGGGCGGGGAGCCGCAGGCAGTGCGGTACACGGCAAGGCTCCCCAAGGAGACGGGCCTGTTGAGGGCAATGCCCTAAATCAGTCCAGGCTGGCGCCCGAGTCCTTGACGATCTTGCCCCAGCGCGGCACTTCGGTGCGCAGCAGCTGGCCGAACTGATCGGCCGAGCCGCCCAAGATATCGCCGCCTTCGGAGCGCAGCTTCTCGGCCACTTCAGCGTGCTGCAGTGCCTGGTTGATCGCCTTGTTCAGCTGCGCCACGATGGGAGCGGGCGTGCCGGCCGGCGCCAGGATGCCGAACCAGGTCACGGCCTCGAAGCCCTTGTAGCCCGACTCCGCCAGCGTGGGCACATCCGGCAATTGCGACGAGCGCTTGGCCGACGTGATGGCCAGCACCTTGAGCTTGCCGTTGCGCACCTGGCCCAGCAGCGTGGGCACGGACGACATGTACAGATCGATCTGCCCGCCCACCAGGTCGGTCATGGCCTGGGCCGCGCCCTTGTAGGGGATGTGGCGCAGCTTGATGCCCGCCGCGTTCTCGGCCAGCTCGCCGGCCAGGTGGGCTACCGTGCCGTTGCCCGAGTAGCCCAGGGTGAGCGCGTCGGGCTTGCCCTTGGATGCGGCCACCACATCGGCAAAGGTCTTGTAGGGCGAATTGGCCGGCGCGGCGATCACGATGGGCGACGACGACACCAGTGCCACGGGCACCAGGTCCTTGATGGGGTCGTAGGGCAGCTTGGGGTACAGCGTGGGGTTGATCGCCAGGTTGCTGGTCTGGCCCATGACCAGCGTGTAGCCATCGGGGGCCGACTTGGCCGCGGCGTCCACGCCCAGGTTGCCGCCTGCGCCGGGGCGGTTGTCCACGATCACGTTCCACTTGTTCTGGTCCGTGAGCTTTTGCGCCACGGTGCGCGCGATCATGTCGGTGCCGCCGCCGGGTGGGAACGGCACGATCAGGCGGATGGGCTTGTTGGGGTAGGCGGCCTGCGCCAGGGCTGCGCCAGCGGGTGCGGCCAGGGCGGCAAGGCCCAGCACAGCGTGGCACAGGTGCGCGCCGACGGCACGCGAAAGCGATGGAAAAGCTGGCATGGATTTGTCTCCGTTTATGGTGGTTATTCACGCCGGTCCGCAGAACCTGCGAGGGCCCGGCGCCGTGGCCGCGACTTTACGCAGACGTTTCAACCCATACAATGGCGTTGCACACAATGAAACGAATGGCACCATGAGCAACAGCCCCAGCAAACCCGCGCGTCCTGCAGCCCACCGTGCACCGGCGCCCAAGCCACCGGCCCCCGTGCCAGCCCCAGAGGCCTCAGGGGCCGCAGACTCCGAGCCTGCGACGGGTGTCATCGCCGTCACCCGGGCCCTGCAGGTGCTGGAGGCTTTTGCCCTGGGCGAATCCAGCCTGCCGCTGGCCGAGCTGAGCCGCCGCTGCGGCCTGCACAAGACCACGGTGCTGCGCTTGGCGCGCACGTTGGCGCAGTCGGGCTTCATGGTGCAGCGCGAGGACGGCGACTGGCGCCTGGGCCCTGCCGCGGGCTGGCTGGGCGCGCGTTACCAGGCGGGCTTTGATGTGCAGAACGTGCTGGAGCCCGCGCTGCGCGAGCTGACCCACGCCACGGGCGAAAGCGCGGCCTTCTACGTGCGCGAAGGCCAGGTGCGGACCTGCCTGGTGCGCGTGGAGGGCCCGCAGGCACTGCGCCACCACGCCCGCATGGGCGAGGGCCTGCCGCTGGACAAAGGCTCGCCGGGCCGCGTGATCCTGGCGTTCTCGGGCGAGCCGGGCAAGGCGTACGAAGACATCCGCAGGAAGGGCTACCACTGGTCCATCGGCGAACGCGAGCAAGGCGTGGCCACGGTGTCGGCGCCGGTGTTCGGCATGCACTGGCGCCTGATGGGCTCGGTGTGCATCTCCGGCCCCGCATCGCGCCTGCCGGCCGAAAAGCTCGAAGCCCTGGCCCAGACGGTGATCGGCGCCGCGACGCAGCTGTCGTATGCGCTGGCGGGCAACACGGCAGCGCCCGCGCAAAGCCCCGTGCGCGCCACGCAGTGGCATCCCTGAATCCCGGATACTGATGCCTGCCACCTACTGAAAAATCGACAAGGAGACCCCTGTGACCCGCTACCCTGTGCCCTCGCTCGACAGCCTGCCCGAAGACATCCGCGTCCGCATCCTCGAAGTGCAGGAGAAGGCTGGCTTCATCCCCAACGTGTTCCTGGCGTTTGCCCGGCGCCCGGCCGAGTGGCGCGCGTTTTTTGCGTACCACGATGCGCTCATGCTCAAGGAAGAAGGCAGCCTCACCAAGGGCGAGCGCGAGATGATCGTCACCACCACCAGCGCCGCCAACCAGTGCCTGTACTGCGTGGTGGCGCATGGCGCCATCCTGCGCATCTACGAAAAGAAGCCTTTCCTGGCCGACCAGGTGGCGGTCAACCACCGCAAGGCCGACATCACGCCGCGCCAGCGCGCCATGCTCGACTTCGCGATGAAGGTCTGCGAACGCTCGCACGAGATCGAGGATGCCGACTTCGCCGCGCTGCACGCCCACGGCTTCGACGACGAGGACATCTGGGACATCGCGGCCATCACCGCGTTCTTCGGCCTGTCCAACCGCATGGCCAGCTTCGCGGGCATGCTGCCCAATTCCGAGTTCTACCTGATGGGTCGCGTGCCCAAGGCCAAGCCTGCCGCCTGACGCCATGCGCGCCGCGCCCGGAGCCTTGCTGCTGGCGCTCGCCTTCACGGCGGGTGCGGCGCGGTGCGCCGGGTTCGGGCCTCCCGCCGGAACGCTGGCCGTGCACCCACTGCCCTTGGCCGTGCCCCCCGGCGCGCTGTCGCCGCTGCTGTCGTCCACGCTCTACCGCAGCGGGGACGCGGCACCGGCCTACTACCTGGGCGCGGGCGTGGGCATACCACGGCTGCAGATCGCGGACTCCCCCGGCGCCACGGCCTGGAAGGTGGTGCCTGACACGGACTGCGCCCACCTGGAACCGGTGCCCGTCGCAGCGCTGCGGGCACCGGCCGTGCAGCCCGTCATGGTGCGGCAGAACCCGCTGCCCATGGACTGCGCGGCCGCATTCGAGGGCAGTTGCACCAGCCGCGACGGCCAGCTGCGCATCGCCACCACGTTCCAGGGCACGCACCGCAAGGCCCGCGTGGGCGGCGGCTTCTTCGGCACCGAAGGCCGCATCGACAGCACTTTCTATACGGGCGTGCGCACCCTGGCCATCGAACACCGGCCAACGGGCCGGATGCTGCGCATGCAGGAAAGCCTGTCCGACACCAATGGCTACAGCGCACCACAGACCGCGGTCCGCTACCTGCCCGAGTTGCGGCGGGTGCTGCTGCTGGGCGCAGCGCAGGAGCGCGGCGTGCCGCTGGCCCACTGCATCGCGCTGCCGGCCGATTGAGCCCGCGGGCCGTCCGCCCCCGCCTCAGCTGACCAGCGCCCGCATCCAGTCAGGCAGTTCCGTGGCCTTCTGCTGCGGAAAATCCACCCAGATCGTCGTGGCGCCGCCCGCGGCGCAGACCACGCCCGGCTGGTCCGCCCGCTCCATCGTGCCCCAGGTCTCGAACGTGGTGCGGCCCGGATCGCTCACATAGAGCTTGAGCAGCACGTCGGCCGGGTATTCGAGCTGGCGGTAGAAGTTGCAGAAGGCGTTGACGATCACCGGACCCTGCCCGTGCGGGTCGGGGTTGCAGCCCACGGACACCATCCAGTCGATGCGCGCCGTTTCCAGGTAGCGGAAATACACGGTGTTGTTCACATGGCCCATGGCGTCCATGTCGCCCCAGCGCACGGGAAAGCGCATTTCATGGACGAGTTTCTTGACCTCAGGGATTTCGATCTTCATCGTTGACTCAGTTGTTTGCACGATCACGGCCTACGCAGCTGGCGCGCCCCACCCAACACCCGTGCCACCGTGGAACTGGCCCTGCCAGACCGCGGGGTGGAGCCTCCCTCAGGGAGAAGGCGCGCAGCGACTCAGGGGGAACCTATACCGCAAAACCGTCGTCCGCCGCAATGACCGCGCCGTTGATGAAATGGCTCTGGTCGCTGGCCAGCATCACCAGCAGCGCATCCAGGTCTTGCGCGTTGCCCACGCGCTTGCGGGGCAGCATGTCGATGAGCTTCTTGCCCTGCTCGGTGTTCCAGTGGTGGTGGTTGATCTCGGTGTCGATGTAGCCGGGGCAGATCGCGTTCACGTTGATGCCGAACTTGCCCCACTCCATGGCCATGGCCTTGGTCATCTGCACCACGGCGGCCTTGCTCATGCAGTAGGCGCCGATCTGCGGCAGCACCTTGAGTCCGGCCATCGAGGCGATGTTGATGATGCGCCCGCCCGTGAAGCTGCCCGGCGCCGCACCGCGCGAGCGCGCCAGCATGCGCTTGCCCACCTCCTGCGCGACGAAGAACGCACCCTTCACGTTGGTGTCGAAGATGAAGTCGTAGTCCTCGGGCGTCACGTCCTGGATGCGCTGCGTGGTGCTCACGCCCGAGTTGTTCACGAGGATGTCGATGGAGCCCATCTCCGTCTCGGCATGCGCCACGGCGGACTTGATCGAGGCATGGTCCGTCACGTCGAGTTCGATCACATGGGCATCGCCGCCCTCGCCTTCGATGCGTGCGCGCAGTTCCTTGAGCTTTTCCACCCGGCGGCTGGCCAGCACCACCCCGGCGCCGGCGCGGGCCAGCGTGCGGGCGAACTGCGCGCCCAGGCCGCTGGAGGCGCCCGTGATGAAGGCCACGCGGCCGGACAAGTCGATGCTGTAAGCCATTTAGAGTTTCCCCACTGATCAAAATAGAACGGTCGTTCGATTGTCTCTATTCCGTGAATACAATCAGTCGCCAGCCAGACAGGGCATTGCACCCTGCTCTGTAGAAAATAGCCCATTATCAAACGCCCGACGAGAAGCCCATGACAAACGAAGAAATCATCGCCCAGTATGGTCCCCGTGAATCGATGGAATACGACGTGGTGGTCGTTGGCGGCGGCCCCGGCGGCCTGGCCACCGCGATCCGCCTGAAGCAGCTGGCCGCTGAAAAAGGCCAGGATGTCTCGGTGGTGGTGCTGGAAAAAGGCTCCGAGCCCGGCGCGCACATCCTCTCGGGCGCCATCATGGACCCCAAGGCGCTCTCCGAGCTGATCCCCGACTGGAAAAAACGCGGCGCCCCGCTGAACCAGCCGGTGACCGATGACGCCTACATCTTCCTGTCGGAAAAGTCGGGCTTTCGTGTCCCCAACGTCTTCCTGCCGCCGTTCGCGCAGAACCACGGTAACTACATCGTTCGCCTGGGCGACGTGACCAAGTGGATGGCCGAGCAGGCCGAGGCGCTGGGCGTGGAGATCTTCCCCGGCTTCGCGGCCGCCGAGGTGCTCTACAACGACAACGGTTCCGTCAAGGGCGTGGCCACCGGCAACATGGGTGTCGGCAAGGACGGCGAGCCCACCGAGAACTTCCAGCTGGGCATGGAACTGCTGGGCAAGTACACCGTGTTCGCCGAAGGCGCACGCGGCCACCTGGGCCGCCAGCTGATCGCGCGCTACAAGCTGGACGCAGACCGCGACCCGCAAAGCTTCGGCATCGGCGTGAAGGAGCTGTGGGAGATCGACCCCAAGAAGCACCAGCCCGGCTTCGTGATGCACACCGCCGGCTGGCCCATGGAGAACGACACCTACGGCGGCGCGTTCCTGTACCACCTGGACGACAACAAGGTCGCGCTCGGTTTCGTGACCGGCCTGGGCTACCAGAACCCCTACCTCAGCCCGTTCGAGGAATTCCAGCGCTGGAAGACGCACCCGAACGTCCGCTACTACTTCGAGAACGACAAGGGCGAGATCACCGCCAAGCGCCTGTCGTATGGCGCGCGCGCCATCAACGCCAGCGGCATCAACGCCCTGCCCAAGACCATCTTCCCGGGCGGCGCGCTCGTGGGCTGCAACGCGGGCTACCTGAACGTGGGCCGCATCAAGGGCAGCCACGCCGCCATCAAGACCGGCATGCTGGCCGCGGAGGCTGCCTACGACGCCATCGTGGCCGGCCGCCAGCACGACGAACTCAAGGCCTACCCCGAGGCATTCGAGGCCAGCTGGCTCTACACCGAGCTGAACAAGGACCGCAACTTCAAGAACTGGTTCAAGTACGGCCTGACCACGGCCACGCTGATGAACGGTTTCGAGCAGTTCGTGCTGCGCGGCCACATCCCCTGGACGCTGCACCGCGACAAGCCCGACCATGCCTACTTGAAGCCCGCGGCCGAGTGCAAGCCCATCGTCTACCCCAAGCCCGACGGCAAGCTGACCTTCGATCGCCTCTCCAGCGTCTTCATCAGCAACACCAACCACGAAGAGAACCAGCCCGCCCACCTGACGCTCAAGGATGCGAGCGTGCCGGTCAACATCAACCTGGCCAAGTACGCCGGCCCCGAGGCCCGCTACTGCCCGGCGGGTGTGTACGAGTTCGTGCCCGACACCGCCAAGGGCGGCGATGCGCAACGCCTGCAGATCAACGCGCAGAACTGCGTGCACTGCAAGACCTGCGACATCAAGGACCCGACGCAGAACATCGTGTGGGTCACGCCCGAGGGCGGCGGCGGCCCCAACTACTCGGGCATGTAACTATAAAAATCATAGCGCCTTGCGCTTGATGGGCCTGCGCTGCAGGCCTTTTTTTATTGGATTTTCCAAACTCAAACCGCTGCACGAACGAGCTGGAACTGCCCCATGGCCTGCGCCAGCCGGTGCGCCTGGTCCTGGAGGCTCTGCGCGGCCGCCGCGCCCTCTTCCACCAGCGCGGCGTTCTGCTGCGTCATGTGGTCGAGCTGGTCCACCGCCTGGCTCACCTGGCCGATCTGCGTGCTCTGTTCGGTGCTGGCTTCGTTGATCTCGGACATCAGCGCAGTCACGCGCTCCACGCTGCGGACGATGTCGTCCATGGTGGAGCCCGCAGTCACCACCAGCCTCGCGCCGTCGCTCACCTTGCCCACGCTGTCGGCGATCAGCGCCTTGATCTCGCGCGCCGCGTTGGCGCTGCGCCCGGCCAGGCCCCGCACCTCGCTGGCCACCACGGCGAATCCGCGGCCCTGCTCACCGGCACGGGCCGCCTCCACCGCCGCGTTCAACGCCAGGATGTTGGTCTGGAACGCGATGCCGTCGATGATGCCCACGATGTCGGCGATCTTCTGGCTGCTGGCATTGATCTCTTCCATCGTCGTGACCACCTGGCCGACCACCTCGCCACCTTTGCTGGCCACCCCCTTGGCATTGCGCGCCAGCGCATGGGCCTGGCCGGTGCTGTCGGCATTGGCCGCCACCATCTGCGCCAGCTGGGCAATGCTCGCCGCCGTCTGCTGCAGGCTGCTGGCCGCATGCTCGGTGCGCGCGCTCAGGTCGGTGTTGCCCGCCGCCACCTCGGAGCTGGCCACGTGGATGGAATCGCCCGCATCGCGCACCTCGGTCACCACATAGTGCAAGGACTCGACCATGGCATTGAGCGCGGTGAGCAACTGCCCGATCTCGTCCGTGCGGCGGGTCTCCAGGTGCACCGTGAGATCGCCGTTCGCCACCTGCGCGGCGGCCTCGCACGCCTGGCGCAGCGGCAGCACGATGGAGCGCCGCAGCAGCCACCCGAACAACCCCGACAGGCCCACCACCACCAGCACGGCGATGGCGCTGATCCATTGCGCGCGCAATGCGTCGGCGACCATGGTGTCGGCCGCCGCCAGCGATGACTGCTCCGACGCATCGAGCAACAGGTCGATCGCCTGCAGGTAGCGCGTGAGCGCTGCGGCATGGTCCTGCAGCTCCTTCTGGCTGATCACCTTGGACTCCAGGGCGTTCTGCACCAGCGTGTCGCGCAGTGCCGCGTATTGCTGGCGCTGCGCCTGGGCCGCCGCCCACAGGGGCTTGGTGTGCTCGGCGGTGGAAGCACCGGCCAGCGCCGCCTCGATGCGCCCGCGCATGGCGTCTTCATCCGCCAGCTGCTTGCGCAGCTCGGCCACCAGGGGGAAAACGTCGGACGACACCGTGGCGCGCAGCGCGATCTGGCCGATGGTGACGGACTGCGTCTTCCAGTCGCGCACCGAGCGCTCGATGGGCAGCTGCTCACCCGCAAGCAGAGCGGCCTGGCGGCGGGTGCCCTCGCCTGTCATCCAGGTCATCGCACCCAGCAGGGCCACCGCGCAGCCCAGCAGGCCAAAGCTGGTGGCGAGCTTCTGGCCCACGCTCAGGTTGCGCCGCCGGGGGGGCGCCGCGGTGCCGCCGCCGCCGGCGGTGCGCGCCGACGCCTGGGCCCGTGGCGAAGCCCTTGCCTGGGCGGGCAACGCCGACGCGGTGGTGGCAGGCAGATAGCTCATGAAAATCCCTTCCCTGGTTCAACATGCGCCCCACGGGGGCGGCTGGCGTGCAGGAACGCAAGCGCCGTGCCTGCCCCTGGCCGCGGCGTTCCTGCCCCGGCTCAATGCGCCGCACATTCCCCATAGCCGCCGCCGCCGGGCGTGGAGATCTCGAACACATCGCCCGGCTCCATGAGCGCGGCGCCGATGTGGCCCAGTTCCTCAACCTGACCATTGGCGCGCAGCACCCGGTTGGACCCGGCGCGGCCCGGCTGGCCGCCTGCCATGCCAAAGGCGGGATTGAGCCGGCCGTTGGACAGGATGCTGGCGGTCATGGCCTGCAGAAAGCGCACGCGCCGCACGCCGCCATCGCCGCCGGCCCAGCGCCCGGCGCCGCCGGACCCGCGCTGGATCTCGTAGCTGTCGAGCACCACCGGGAAGCGGAACTCCAGCACCTCGGGGTCGGTCAGGCGCGAGTTGGTCATGTGGGTCTGGACCACGCTGGTGCCGTCGAACCCGCGCACCGTGCGGCCCGAGGCATCGAACACCGCGCCCGCGCCGCTGCCGCCGGCGATGGTTTCGTAGTACTGGTACTGCGCGTTGCCAAAGGTGAAGTTGTTCATGGTGGGCTGGCTGCCCGCCATCACGCCCAAGGCGCCGAACAGCGCATTGGTGATGCAGGTGGAGGTCTCCACATTGCCCGCCACCACCGAGGCCGGCGGGTTGGGGTTGAGCATGGAGCCCTGCGGGATGAGGACCTGCAAGGGCTTCAAGCACCCGGCATTGAGCGGAATGTCGTCGTCCACCAGCGTGCGGAACACGTACAGCACCGCGGCCATGCACACTGCACGCGGCGCGTTGAAGTTGTTGGTCTGCTGCGCGCTGGTGCCCGCGAAGTCGATCACCGCGCTGCGCTCGGCCACGTTGACCTTGACCGATACGCTGATCTGCGCGCCGTTGTCGAGTGGCAGGGTGAACTGCCCGTCCTTGAGCTGCGTGATCACGCGGCGCACCGATTCTTCGGCGTTGTCCTGCACATGGCGCATGTAGGCCTGCACGACGGGAAGGCCGAACTGCTCCACCATCTTCGCGAGCTCCTGCACGCCCTTTTCGTTGGCCGCGATCTGCGCGCGCAGGTCGGCCAGGTTCTGCTCTGGGTTGCGGCTCGGGTACGCCGTGGTGCCGCCGCCCGTGGCCAGCAGGGTGCGCACCTCCTCTTCCAGGAAGATGCCGCGGTCCACCAGCTTCACGTTGTTGATCTGCACGCCCTCTTCGTCGATGCGCGTGGAAAACGGCGGCATGGAGCCCGGCGTGGTGCCGCCGATGTCCGCATGGTGGCCCCGGCTGCCGACGTAGAACGTGGGCTCAGCGCCTTCGGCCACGTACACCGGCGTGATCACCGTCACATCGGGCAGATGGGTGCCGCCATGGTAGGGGTCGTTGAGCATGAACACATCGCCGGGGTGCATCTTGCCGGTGTTCTCGCGGATCACGGTCTTGATGCTCTCGCCCATCGAACCCAGGTGCACCGGCATGTGCGGCGCGTTGGCGATCAGGTTGCCGGTGGCATCGAACAGCGCGCAGCTGAAGTCCAGCCGCTCCTTGATGTTCACCGAGTACGCGGTGTTCTGCAGCTGCAGGCCCATCTGCTCGGCGATGTTCATGAACAGGTTGTTGAACACCTCCAGCAGCACCGGGTCCACCGTGGTGCCGGCGGCGTACTGCACCTTGCGCGCGGTCACGCGGTCCAGCACCAGGTGGTCCAGGTCGGTCAGGCGCGCCGACCAGCCCGGCTCCACCACGGTGGTGGTGTTCTTCTCGGCAATGATCGCGGGGCCGGGGACCACGTCGCCGGGGCGCAGGTCCTCGCGCACCACCAGGGCTGCGTCGTGCCACTCGCTGCCCGAATACATCTTCACCGTTTCGCGCAGCGGGTGCTTGCGGTGGGCGTGCACCGGCAGGCGCGGCTCTGCGGGCGCATCGCCGGCGATCACCGCCTCGACCGACACGGCCTCCACCACCAGGCCCTTGCCCACCATCAGGAAGGCAAAGCGCTGGCGGTACGCCGCTTCGAAGGCGGACTGGATGGCCGCCATGTCGCCAAAGGGCACGACCAGCGCGGAGTCGGTGCCTTCGTAGCGCACATGCACGTTGTGGCGCACCTGCACCGGGTTGGCACTGACCTGCTGGCGCTCCAGCTCGGCCTGGGCGGCAGAGCCCAGCGTGTCCAGGCGCTCGGCGATCAGAGGCAGCACCTCGGCGGCCAGCGGCATCTCCACCGCCTGCTCGCGGATCACGTTCTGGTCCGCCAGGCCCATGCCGTAGGCACTGAGCACGCCCGCCAGCGGGTGCACGAACACCCGCGTCATGCCCAGGGCATCGGCCACCAAACAAGCATGCTGGCCGCCCGCGCCGCCAAAGCATTGCAGCGTGTAGCGCGTGACGTCGTAGCCGCGCGCCACGCTGATCTTCTTGATCGCGTTGGCCATCTGCTGCACGGCGATCTGGATGAAGCCTTCGGCCACTTCCTCGGGCTTGCGCCGGGTCTGCGTGGCGATGTCCTGAAAACGTTCGCGCACCGCGTCGGCGTCCAGCGTCTCATTGGCGGCCGGGCCGAACACGCTGGGGAAGTAGCGTGGCTGCACCTTGCCGACCATCACGTTCGCGTCCGTCACGGCCAGCGGGCCACCCCGGCGGTAGCTGACGGGGCCGGGGTTGGCACCCGCGCTCTCCGGGCCCACGCGGAACCGCGAGCCGTCGTACGCCAGCACCGAGCCGCCGCCGGCCGCCACCGTGTGGATGCTCATCATGGGCGCGCGCATGCGTACACCCGCCACATGAGTCTCGAACTCGCGCTCGAACGCACCGGCGTAGTGGCTCACGTCGGTGGACGTGCCGCCCATGTCGAAGCCGATGACCTTCTCGTGCCCCGCCAGGCCCGCCGTGCGCGCCATGCCCACGATGCCGCCCGCCGGGCCGGACAGGATCGCGTCCTTGCCCTGGAAGGTGCCCGCATCGGTCAGGCCGCCCGACGACTGCATGAAGAACAGCTTGACGCCCGGCATCTCGCTGGCCACCTGGTCCACGTAGCGGCGCAGGATGGGCGAGAGGTATGCATCCACCACCGTGGTGTCGCCCCGGCTCACGAACTTCATCATGGGGCTGGTTTCATGCGATGTGCTGATCTGCGTGAACCCCACCGACAGGGCGATGCGCTGCGCCGCCTTTTCGTGCTGCGCGTAGCGGTAGCCGTGCATGAACACGATGGCCACGCTGCGCAGGCCGCGCCCATAGGCGGCCAGCAGGTCGCCCCGGAGCGTGGCTTCATCCAGCAGCTGCAGCACGTCCCCCCGGGCGCCCATGCGCTCGCGGGCCTCGATCACGTCGCTGTACAGCAGCTCGGGCAGCTGGATGTGGCGGTCGAAGAGGCGTGGGCGGTTCTGGTACGCGATGCGCAGCGCGTCGCGAAAGCCGCGCGTGGTGACCAGCAGCGTGGGCTCGCCCTTGCGCTCCAGCAGCGCGTTGGTGGCCACCGTGGTGCCCATCTTCACGCACTCCACTTGCGCTGACGTGACCGGCTCGCCGGGTTTCAGCCCCAGCAGGTGCCGTATGCCCGCCACCGCCGCGTCCTTGTACTGCTCGGGGTTTTCGGACAGCAGCTTGTGGGTGGTGAGCGACCCATCGGGCCGCTTGGCCACGATGTCGGTGAAAGTGCCGCCCCGGTCGATCCAGAACTGCCAGCGGTTGCCAGCCGGTGCGGTGGTCACTGTAGAGGGAACTTGCATGGTGATGAGACTCACTGGTTAACGTTGAAAGTAGTACGGAATGAAAATCTTGTTGGCCTCATTGCCGACGGACTGCACCCACTCGCGGGAGAAGCGTTCTCCCAGGCGCCGGAGTTCGGAGTCCAGCTCGGCAGGGGCGCGGTCCACCTTGATGCCCCTGCGCTGAAGTTCGGCCACCGACTCTTCGGCCACCGCCGCGCTCAGGGCCCAGCCGCGCGCCTCGGCCTGCGCGGCGGCCTGGACCACCGCCTCGCGCACGCTGGCGGGCAGCGCATCGAAGGCCTGCTGGTTGACAAAAACGATGTTCTTGGGAAACCAGGCGTTGATGCCGTAGTACTGCCGGATCTGGCCCCAGACCTGGTTTTCCACCCCGGTCAGGGCCGAGGTGATCATGGAGTCGAGCTTGCCCGCCGACAGCGCCTTGTTGACGTCGACCATGGGCACATCCACCGGCGTGGCGCCCAGCATTTGCGCGATGCGCACCGTGGCGGGGTTGTACGTACGCATGCGGGTGCCCTTGAAATCGGCCGATGAGCGCACGGGTGCAACGCTCAGGAGCCCCTGCGGCGGCCAGGGCACGGCGTACAGCGCCTTGATGCCCTTGGCCGCAAGGTGCGTGTCGATCAAAGGCCGCTGCAGGTCCCACAGGCGGCGCGCATCGGCATAGCTGTGCACCACGAAGGGCACGGCATCGGCCCCGGCGATGGGCATGTCTGCCACCAGGCTGGTCATGATGGTCTCGCCCGCCTGGGCCTTGCCGCCCTGCACTGCGGCCGGAATGTCCGCCAGCCTGGCCAGCGTGTTGTTGGCGTGCACCTCGATGCGCAGGGCGCCTGAGGATGCGCGCTCCACATCCTGCGCAAACTGGACGATGTTGCGCGTGTGGAACGACTCCACCCGGTAGCCGGTGGCCAGCTTCCACTGTGTCTGGGCGTGCAGCGCCGGGGCCACGGCGAGCGCGGCCAGCAAGACCATCTTCATGGCAAGCTCCTGTTGGGGGATGAGGGGCCGGCGCGGGGGCCGGCAGACACAGGGGAAAACGGGCCGACGCAGGCCGCGGTTGCTACTTCGGCTGGCCCATCACGAGGTCAGGGACGATGGTGACGATCTGCGGGAAGACCGTGATCAGGCCGATGCACACCACCAGGCACAGGAAGAACGGTATGGCTGCCTTGGCGATCAGGTTGCTGTCCTTGCCGGTCATGTTCTGCAGCACGAAGAGGTTGAAACCGACGGGCGGCGTGACCTCGGCGATCTCGACCAGCAGGATCACGAAGATGCCGAACCAGATGAGATCGAACCCGGCCTTCTCGACCATGGGCATTACGACCGCAGCGGTCAGCACGATCATGCTGATGCCGTCGAGCGCGGTGCCCAGCACCAGGTACACGCCCACCAGGCAGGCGATCAGCGCGTAGGGCGACAGGTGCATCGAATCGACCCATTCGGCCAGCTCGCGCGGTATGCCGGTAAAGGCCATGGTCTTGGTGAGGAACGCGGCGCCCGCCAGGATGAACATGATCATGCAGCTGGTGCGCGCCGAGCCCGCCAGGCCTTCCTTGAAGTTCTGCCAGGTCAGCGCCCTGCACCATGCGGCCAGTGCCAGGGCACCCACCACACCGTAGGCCGCGCACTCGGTGGCCGTCGCCCAGCCGGCCACCAGGGACCAGCAGATGAACACGATCAGCAGCGCACAGGGAATCAGGTTGCGCGACAGATACAGCTTTTCGCGGAAGGTGGTGGGCGGCTCGTCGGCAGGCATGAGCTGCTTGTTGCGCACGGACCACCAGGCGATGTAGCCCGAGAACAGCAGCATCAGCAGCAAGCCGGGCAAGAAGCCCGCCAGGAAGATGCGGATGATGGAGGCATCGGCCGCCACGGCGTACACCACCATGGTGATGGACGGCGGAATCAGGATACCGAGCGTGCCTGCCGTGGCCAGCGAACCGATCGCGATGCTCTCGTTGTAACCGCGCTTCTTGAGCGCAGGCAGCGAGACCTTGGCGATGGTGGCGCAGGTGGCCGCCGACGAACCCGACACCGAGCCGAAGATGCCGCAGCCCAGGATGGTGGTGTGGAACAGCCGGCCGGGCACACGGCTCAGCCAGGGGGCGAGGCCGCTGAACATGTCCTCGCTCAGCCGGGTGCGAAACAGGATCTCCCCCATCCAGATGAACAGGGGAAGCGCCGCCAGCTCCCAGCTCGCGTTGCTCTCCCAGAAGGCCGAAAAGAGGTTCAGCCCGGGCTGGCTGCTGGTGAAGAAGGCCTGGCCGACCCAGCCGCAGATGGCCAGCGTCATGGCGATCCAGACACCGCCGGACAGCATGAGCAGCATGAGCAGCAACAGGAAGGCGCCGATGGAAAGAATGTCCATGGGGATGCTCCTTAAAGATCCGAAGAAAAGTCGCCCTTGGCGTGGCGCTCTTCCACCAGCCGCACAAAGGTAGGCACGCCGCCCTGCACCACGATCCACCACTCATCGACCACGGCGACGAGAAAGAGCACGGAGCCCAGCGCAAAGCTCATCTGCGGGATCCAGATGGGAATCGCCCACAGGCCCTGGGCCAGTTCCTTGAACTGCCAGCTTTCGTAGGTGAAGACACAGGCCCACCAGGTGAGGTAGCCGATGGCCACGGCCGCGACGGTCAGGCAGGCCACCTCGTACTTGCGGCGCGTGGCGGGAGACAGCTTCTCCAGCACCAGCGTCACGCGCACGAAATCGCCGTGCTTGAAGGCATGGGCCATGGTCAGGAAGGCCGCTGCGGCACACAGCCAGGCCACCACGTCGTTGATGGCGCCGGTCGGAAAGCCGAACTGGCGCCCGAGCGACTGGACCACCATCAGCACGCAGATGACGGCGATGCAGGCAGCCCCGACGGCGCCGGCGGCCAGGTACGCGCCGTCCAGCGCGCGCCGCAGCACGTGCGGCGGCATGGCCAGGGCCGGGGGCGCATCGCCCGCAATGGCCGATGTAGGAGGCATGAGGGACATGGCGGCCTGCTCACTTCTTGCCGTTGTAGGCATCGATGACAGCCTTGCCGTCATCGCCCGCGGTCTTGATCCAGTCGGCCGTCATGCGCTCACCCACGGTCTTGAGCTCCTTCTTGAGGTTCTCGGCGCTCACGTCCACCTGCATGCCCTTGGCGGCCAGTTCCTTGAGGTACTCCTGGTCCTTTTGCTCGCTCAGCGCCCAGCCGCGCTGCTCGGCAATCGCGGCCTGCGCCAGCACCGCGTCCTGCGTGGCCTTGTCCAGGCTGTCGAAGGCCTTCTGGTTCACCACCACGGCATTGCGCGGCAGCCAGGCCGCCACGCCGTAGAAGTACTTCACGCTTTCGTAGAGCTTGCTGTCCACGCCGCTGGCGCTGGAGGTGAGAAAGTTGTCCACGGTGCCCGTGGCCAGCGCCGCCGACAGCTCGGCCAGCTGGATCGTCACCGGCTGCGCGCCGATGAGGTTGGCGATGACCGACGTGGCCGGGTTGTAGGCCCGCATCTTGGTGCCCTTGAGGTCCTTGAGGGCCGTGACAGGCTTCACCGAATACAGGCTCTGCGCCGGCCATGGCACGGTGTAGAGCAGCTTCATGCCCTGTGCCCCCAGCGTCTTGACCAGCAGCGGGCGCGAGGCCTGGTCCAGGCGCTTGGAGTCCGCATAGCTCGTGGCAAGGAACGGAATGGAGTCCACACCGTAGACCGCCGCCTCGTTGGCAGCGCCGGAAAGGATGAACTCGCCGATCGCCACCTGCCCGGACTGCACGGTGCGCTTGATTTCATTGGCCTTGAACAGCGATGCGTTGGGGTGCACCGTGATCTTGAGCTTGCCGCCGCTGGCCTTGCCTACGTCCTGCACGAACTGCTGCAGGTTCTGCACCTGGAAGGTGTTGACGGCATAGCCCGAGGGCAGGTCCCACCTGGTCTCGGCATGGGCCAGGCATGCGGCGGCCGCGGCGCACAGGCCGAACATCATTTTCTTCATGGGGAAACTCCTTGGTTAAAAGCTGGCGAGGTGGTGATTGAGAAGGTCGGTGACCAACATGCACCCTGGGGAATGGGTGATGCAGAACGCGGGCTGGGCGTTCAGGATGGCGGACTGTGGCGTGACGCCGCAGGCCCAGAAGACAGGGATCTCGCCGGGCATCAGCGGCACGGCGTCGCCGTAGTCGGGTTCTGCGATGTCCGCAATGCCGATGAGCGCAGGGTCGCCGATGTGCACCGGCGCGCCATGCACGTTGGGAAAGCGCGATGTGACCTGCACCGCACGGATCACGTCGGCCGCAGGCATGGGCCGCATGGAGACCACCATGGCGCCCCCGAAGGGCCCTGCCGGCTGCGTGGCAATGTTCGTGCGGTACATCGCCACGTTCTTGCCTTCGTTGATGTGGCGCAGGCTGATGCCGGCCTCCTGCAGCGCGGACTCGAACGAGAACGAGCAGCCGAGGATGAAGGTCACGAGGTCGGGGCGCCACAGGTCGGCGATGTCTGCGACCTCCTGCGTGAGCTCGCCGTGGCGCCAGACGCGGTACTGCGGCACGTCGCTGCGGATGTCGATGCCGCCCCCGAGCGTGGGCAGCGCGAACTGGCCGGGCTCGCTCACCGCCAGCACCGGGCAGGGCTTGGGGTTGCGCTGACAAAAGCGCAGGAAGTCGCCCGCCTGCACTTCAGGCAGGATCACCAGGTTGCCCTGCACCCGGCCATGGGCCAGGCCGCTGGTGTGTGATGCCCAGCCGCCTCGCCGGATCACGCTGCGCACATGGACGGGGTCGTCGATGCCCTCGGACCCAAAAACCGCCAGCGCTTTTTCTTGAACTGAATCCACCGTGTTTCCTTGTCGTGGGAAATGCCATTCGTCTGGCGTTGGGCGGATTGTGTTGGGGGGCGGCAGGCGCTGGCAAATTCAAAAAATTTTGCTCAGGTCATCGATTTTCTCGATGCACTTCATTGGGGCAAGGGGAACCAAGTTGGTGCCAAGGGATTACCCTGATATCCGCTTCAGGGTTAACCCCAGGGTGTTGTGGAGCACCCGCCACGGGGACGGTTGCGATGGCGACACCGAGGCACTGCGGCATCCGCAGATGCATGGCCCTGGGCCGTGAAGTGGCACGCCTGTGCTAGGGTGCCCTGTGCCTCTTAGGACCGCGGGGCGCTGCTTCTTTTGCGGGGGGTGCGGGTGGGCCCCTTGGGCCCCGGCTGGATGTTCTCGATGAAGTCGATCGAGGAGCGAACGATGGCTTCCATCGCGGGCGAGGAAGGATCCTCGCGGTAGCTCACGTGGATGGGCAGGGGCTTGAGCACGGTGTCGCACGCCAGGGCACGCAGGTCTGGAAACGCCAGCATGCGTTCCACCGCCAGGCGCGGCAGCGTGGCCACGCCGAAGCCGCCCTGCACCAGCTGCACCATCGCCGAAATGGACGACACCGTGTGCACGCGGCGCGGCTCCACCTGCGCATTGCGAAAGGTGTCGAGCAGGTACACGTGCGGCTGCGAGCCGCGCTGGAAGGTGAGGATGTCCGTGTCGGCAAAATCATCGAGCACATAGCGGCGCTTGCGGTGGATATTGCCGTTGCCCACGAACACCATCTCCATGGGCGTCACCGCCTGGCTGCGCATGCCGTCGGCCGATGCAGGCAGCGCCGCGAACACGACGTCGAGCGAGCCCCGCCGGATCTGATCGAGCAGCACGGGCGTGGACTCGACCGTGAGCTCGAGCTCCAGCAAGGGGTTGTCCTTGCGCAGCTGCTCCACCCATGGAATGAGCCAGGAGTGCAGCACCGATTCGATGGCGCCGAGCCGGATCGACACCTCCAGCGGCCCGCCCGATCCCATCTCGGTCTTGAGCTGGCGCTGCAGCTCCAGCATGCGCTTGGCGTAGGTCAGAAACCGCGTGCCGGCCACGGTGAGCTTGAAGTGCTTGTCGCGCCGGTCCAGCAGCAACACACCCAGCTCCTCCTCCAGCGCGGCGATGCGGCTGGACATGGCCGACTGCGTGAGAAACAGCTTTTCCGCGGCGCGCGTGACACTTTTGAGGGAGGCCACCCAGTAGAAGGCTTCGACGAAACGCAGGTTCATGGCGAGGGGTCCCAGGGCATCACTGACGAATGGCTGACGGGGCGCGCGCACCGCCGTGGTGCGCAGGAGCGCGCCAGGCTGGGCGGCGTCATGCCGTCCAGTGCAAAAACGGCGCCATTCTGCAACGGCCGACTCCACAGCACTTTTTGCCGGCAGGAAAAAAGAGGCCACGGCGCAACGCCTGGTGACCCAGGGCATGGCGCGCCGCGCGCGCCGCCAGCGCAGTGCATCGACGACACGGATCAGGACCATCGATGTCCGAACCCCTCCCTCTGCACTGCAGCGCCACGTCGAGGCGAATCAGCCCGCAAACAGTGGCAGGTCTGCCTTCTTGAGCGTGCGCAGCACGAAGCTCGAGCGGCTGTGGCGTATGCCCTTGATCTTGTAGAGCTTCTCGCGCAGCAGGCGCTCGTAGTCGCGCGTGTCCTTGACCACGATGCGCAGCAGATAGTCATAGTCGCCGGAGACCAGATGCGCCTCGATCACCTCGGGAATGCTGGCCAGCGTTTCGCCAAACTTTTCAAGCGTGTTGTCCGAATGGCTGTCCAGCGTGACCTGCACGAGCACCGTGTCCGCCAGGTCCAGCGACTGCGGGTTGATGCGCACGGTGTAGCCCTGGATGACACCGGCCTCTTCCATCTTCTTGATGCGGCCCCAGCACGGCGAAGCGCTCAGGCCCACCGCCTGGCCGATCTCCTGCAGGCTGGCACGGGCGTTGCCCTGAAGCACAGCGAGAATTTTTCTGTCAAGACGATCCATGGCCACAATTATTCATGAATATCACCATATGCAGCAAATTTTTCTGCAAACTTGAAAATTCAAGCGAAACATGGAAAGAACTGCTGCGCCTCGCAGCGCATACTTTGGACATCAAGGCGCTCTTACCGGAGCGCACAAACTGACAGGGCCCCGGACTGGTTACCGCCAGACCGGGGCGCTTGACAAGCAAGCACCTACCTTCGCGGCCGCCCGGCTGCCCCTTCCCCCCTCCCCCTTGCCTGGCCCAGGCCAGCAGCCTGCCTTTGTCGCCCCGGCGACGATTGCCTCCTTCCAGCGCGTTAATAAGCACGCTTACCAGCACAAACCCCGATGCCCGGGGCCATGCTGCAGCGCCATAATTTTCAGGACCGCCAACCCATGCTGCCAGCACCCTTTCCGCTGGTGCGTGCAAGGGGGCGCGGCAAGAAACATACTCACAGGAGACACCATGCAATTGACTTCCCTCGCTGCGGGCCTGGGCCTTGCGCTCGGCTTGATGGCCACCGCCAGCGCGCAGACCACCACGCTCAAGATCGGCTACGCCACGGCGCCCGATTCGCACTACGGCGTGGGCTCCAAGGTCTTCTGCGACGAAGTCGAGAAGGGCACGCAGGGGCGCTACAAGTGCCAGTACTTCCCCAACTCCGCGCTGGGCGGCGAGCGCGAGCAGATCGAGGCCATCCAGCTCGGCACGCAGGACCTGGTGAACACCTCCACCGGCCCCGTGGGCAATTTCGTGCCCGAAGTGAAGATCGTGGACATCCCCTTCCTGTTCCGCGACTACGACCATGCGCGCAAGGTGATGGACGGCCCCATCGGCCAGGACATCCTGACCAAGTTCCCGAGCAAGGGCATCATCGCGCTGGCCTGGACGGAGAACGGTTTCCGCCACATGACCAACAGCAAGCGCGACATCGTCAAGCCCGAGGACGCCAAGGGCCTGAAGATGCGCACCATGGAGAACAAGGTGCACATGGACGGCTACCGCACCTTCGGCATCCTGCCCACGCCCATGGCCTTCCCCGAGCTGTTCGGCGCCATGCAGCAGGGCACGGTGGACGGCCAGGAGAACCCCATCCCCGTGATCCTGTCGGCCAAGTTCTCGCAGGTGCAAAAGCACCTGTCGCTCACCGGCCACGTGTACTCGCCGGCGCTGCTGCTGCTCTCGCCCAAGGTGTGGAACAAGCTCAACGATGCGGACAAGAAGGTCTTCACCGACGCCGCCAAGAGCGCCTCGGTGGCCCAGCGCAAGAAGGTCAACGACGACGAGAACAACGGCATCGCCCTGCTGGAGCAGCAAGGCATGAAGGTCACCAAGACGGTGGACGGCGCCGCCTTCCGCGAAGCCCTCAAGCCCGCCTATGTGGGCTACGCCAAGGAGTTCGGCGCCGACAACATCAAGAAGATCCAGGACGTTCGTTAACTCTTTTGAGCGACTCACACAGCCCTCCTGGCGTCGTTGTTGCGTCTTGCCGTACTGGTTGTACTCTCTGCGACGCAACGCCTTACCAGGACCGCTTCGCTGGGCTGTGTGAGCCGCTCTTGACCCGCGCCCCGCATCGCCCGGCCCACACAAGGCGCCGGGCGCTTTTGCTTTGACCCTGCACGCCCTTGTCCAATACCGTCCCGTGAAAACCTTCGAACGCTATTTTCTGGCCGCCAACCGCTGGGCATTGATCCTGCTGCTGGCGGCCATGTCCATCATCATCTTCACCAACGTGGTGATGCGCTACGTCACCCATAACTCGCTCGAATGGGCCGAGGAGGTGTCGCGCCACATGATGATCTGGCTGACCTTCCTGGGCGCCGGCCCCGTGCTGCGCTATGGCGGCCACATCGCGGTGGAGAACCTGCAGGATGCCCTGCCCCGCGCGGGCGCCATCGCCCTGCGTGCCGTGGTCGCGGCCTTGCTGTTCGCCTTCTTCGGCTTCATGGTCTGGTACGGCTGGCTGTACATGCAGCGCACCATGTTCCAGATGACGGCCGTGACGCAGACCCCGTTCGCCTACATCTACAGCGCCATGCTGATCGGCGGCGTGCTGCTGATCGTGCACTTTTTGTTCATCGTGCGCGGCTACGTGCTCGACCGCAACTTTGCGGCCGATGAACACTTCGATGCGAATGCGAGTGCCTCCCTATGAGCGCGTCCATCATCCTCATCGTTTCGGCCTGCCTGTTCCTGGCCATGGGCGTGCCCGTGGCGTTTGCGCTGGGCCTGGCCACCGCGGCCACGCTGATCCTGGCCGAGAGCTACCCGCTGATGGTGCTGCTCAAGGAAACCTTCACCGGCATCGACAGCTTTCCACTGATGGCCGTGCCCTTCTTCATCCTCGCGGCCGAACTCATGAGCGGCGGCTCGCTGACCGAGGTGCTGCTGAGGTTTGCCGGGCAGTTCGTGGGCCACAAGCGCGGCGGGCTGGGCTACACCAACGTGGTCTCGCTGACCTTCTTCTCGGGCATCTCGGGCTCGGCGCTGGCCGATGCGGCGGGGCCGGGGTCGATGCTGATCCGCATGATGGACAAGGCCGGCTACGACCGTTCGTACGCGGCGGCGCTCACGGCCTCGACGGCCATCGTCGGGCCCATCATCCCGCCGTCCATCATCATGATCATCTATGCGCTGCAGGATGAAACGGTGTCGGTGGGTGCGCTGTTCGTGGCCGGCCTGCTGCCGGGCCTGCTGATCGCGGTGGCCATGTGCATCGTGAACTTCCACGTCTCCAAGAAGCGCAACTACAAGGGCGACGGCCGGATGCCGCCGCTGGCCGATATCCTGCAGACCACCTGGAAGGCGCTGCCCGCCATTTTGCTGCCGGTGGTGATCCTGGGCGGCATGCGCGCCGGCTGGTTCACGCCCACCGAGGCCTCGGTGGTGGCGGTGTTCTATGCGCTGGTGTGCGGCAAGTTCGTCTACCGCACGCTGCAGTGGAAGGCGCTGCCCGACATCCTGGCACGCTCGGCCCTGCTGTCGGCCTCGGTGCTGATCATCATCGGGCTGTCGGCCGCGTTCGCGTGGATCCTGACCATCGAGGGCATTCCGCAGCAGATGGCCGACTGGCTGGTGGGCATGAACCTCTCGCCGTGGATGTTCCTCATCATCGTGAACATCTTCCTGCTGCTGTTCGGCATCTTCATCGAGCCGCTGCCGGGCGTGATGGTGCTGGCGCCCATCCTCGCGCCCGTGGCCGTGAAGCTGGGAATCGACCCCATCCACTTCGCGATGGTGGTGATCTACAACCTCACGCTGGGCATGATCACGCCGCCCGTGGGCGGGCTGCTGTTCGTCACCTGCAACGTCTCGCGCGTACCGATGTCGCAGCTGGTGCGCGAGCTGGTGCCCTTCCTGTGGGCGCATGGCGTGGTGCTGGTGGTGCTGACCTTCATCCCGCAGCTGTCGACCTGGCTGCCGAAGGTGCTCGGGTTCATCAAATAGCGCCTGCGCGGCTTCTTCCAGCGGATATACTGGCGGCCGTCAGGAGAGAGCCCCTTCCCATCAACGAAAGGGGCCGCCGAAGGCGCAGGCAGCAGCCGAACGCTCAGGCAAAAGGACTGGCAACCGCCCGCAGTGATGCGGGCGTTCCCTTGCTGGAGAGAGATGGACCGTGCAGCACGGCACCCATCCACCGAAGGAGCAAGCCGCGCGGCCAGCCAGGGCGCTGCGGTGAATCTCTCAGGTAAAGCGGACAGCAGGGCAAATCCCGCGACCCATGGGGCCGCGGCCACCATTTGCCCCGGAGTCCGCCTTGACCACCCCTACCGCCCCGCTGCTGACCACCCCCCTCAACGCCCTGCACACCGAGCTGGGCGCCCGCATGGTGCCGTTTGCGGGTTACTCCATGCCCGTGCAGTACCCTGCCGGCCTGATGGCCGAGCACCTGCACACGCGCAACGCGGCGGGTTTGTTCGACGTCTCGCACATGGGCCAGCTCAAGCTTGTCGGCCCCGGCGCCGCTGCCGCGTTCGAAACCCTGATGCCCGTCGACGTGATCGACCTGCCCGTGGGCAAGCAGCGCTACGGCCTGCTGCTCACCGACGAAGGCACGGTCATCGACGACCTGATGTTCTTCAACCAGGGCAATGACACCCTGTTCGTCATCGTCAACGGCGCCTGCAAGGTAGGCGACATCGCGCACATCCAGGCACGCATCGGCCAGCGCTGCGACGTCATCCCCATGCCCGACCACGCCCTGCTGGCGCTGCAAGGCCCGCAGGCAGTCACCGCCCTGGCGCGCCTGGCACCCGGCGTCGAAAAGCTGGTATTCATGACGGGTGGCGACTTTTCCATTGCGGGCTGCGACTGCTTCGTGACCCGCAGCGGCTACACCGGGGAGGACGGCTTCGAGATCTCGGTGCCCGCGTCCCAGGCCGAAACCCTGGCACGCGCGCTGCTGGCCCAGCCCGAGGTCAAGCCCATCGGGCTGGGCGCCCGCAACTCGCTGCGCCTGGAAGCCGGCCTGTGCCTGTACGGCAACGACATCGACACCACGACCACCCCGCCCGAGGCGGCGCTGAACTGGGCCATCCAGAAGGTGCGCCGCACCGGCGGCGCGCGCGCGGGCGGCTTCCCCGGTGCCGACAAGGTGCTGTCGCAGATCGACAACCCCGCCAGCCTGCAGCGCAAGCGCGTGGGCCTGGTCGCGCTAGAACGCGTGCCCGTGCGCGAGCACACCGAACTGCAAGGCCCCGACGGGCAGAAGATCGGCGAAGTGACCAGCGGCCTGCTAGGTCCCACCGTGGACAAGCCGGTGGCCATGGGCTACGTGGCGCCAGCCTTTGCCGCCATCGGCACGCGCGTCAACGCCATCGTGCGCGGCAAGGCCGTGCCCATGGAGGTGGTGTCCATGCCGTTCACGCCCGCGCGCTACCACCGCGGCTGAGCCTCTGCAACGGCCCGAGCCCGGCTAAAGTGGCGGCTGGCATCGGCACTTTTTCTGTTTACCCCTTTTTTTGGAGCTTCCCCCATGACCATCAAGTATTCCAAGGACCACGAGTGGATCGACATCTCCGACCACGAAGCCGCCACCGTGGGCATCACGCTGCATGCCCAGGACGCCCTGGGCGACGTGGTCTTCGTGGACCTCCCCGAGGTCGGCACGACCTTCACCCAGGGTGACGTGGCCGGCGTGGTCGAGTCCGTGAAGGCCGCGGCCGACGTATACATGCCTGTCACCGGCGAAGTCGTCGAAGTGAACGAAGCACTGCGCGCCGACCCCTCGCTGGCCAACAGCGATCCCATGGGTGCCGGCTGGTTCTTCAAGGTCCATGTGACGGACATGCTGCAGTTCGATGCGCTCATGGACGAACCCGCCTACGCCGAGTTCGCCAAGAACGCCTGACCCTCCGATGCCCCGCGGCCCGGCGCCTCCCCGCCGGGCCAATGTGTTTCCTTGCACTGTGCCGCCGCCGATGACCTCCCAAGCCCCCCTGCCCACCCTCGCCGCACTCGAGAACACCACCGAGTTCCTGCCCCGCCATATCGGCATCGACGCAGCCGACGAAGCCCACATGCTGTCCGTGATCGGCGAAGCCTCGCGCAGCGCGCTCATCGAGAGCATCGTGCCGCGCTCCATCGCGCGCAACCGCGCGATGTCGCTGCCCCGGCCCGCCACGGAAGCCGCTGCGCTGGCCGAACTCAAGGCAATGGCGTCCAAGAACAAGGTTCTGCGGAGCTTCATCGGCCAGGGCTACTACGACACGCACACGCCGGGCGTCATCCTGCGCAACATTCTCGAAAACCCCGCCTGGTACACCGCCTACACGCCCTACCAGGCCGAGATCTCGCAGGGCCGCATGGAGGCGCTGGTCAACTTCCAGACCATGGTGTGCGACCTGACCGGCATGCCGATCGCCAACGCGTCCATGCTGGATGAAGCCACGGCCGCCGCCGAGGCCATGACCCTGGCCAGGCGCTCGGTCAAGAGCAAGAGCAATGTGTTCGTGGTGGCCGGCGACGCGCACCCGCAGACCATCGAAGTCATCCAGACCCGCGCCAGGCCCCTGGGCCTGGAAGTGCGCCTGGCCAACTCCGCCGAGGAATGGAACGACCTGCTGGCCGGCGACTACTTCGCCGTGCTGGCCCAGTACCCCGCCACCAGCGGCCGCATCGACGACCTGCGCGCCGATGTGGACAAGGCGCATGCCAAGCAAGCCGCCTTCATCGTGGCCGCCGACCTGCTGGCCCTGACGCTCATCACGCCCCCGGGGGAATACGGCGCCGACATCGTGGTTGGCACCACCCAGCGCTTTGGCATGCCCATGGGCGCGGGCGGCCCGCACGCCGCCTACATGGCCTGCCGCGACGAGTTCAAGCGCAGCCTGCCCGGCCGCCTGGTGGGCGTGAGCGTGGACGTGCACGGCCAGCCCGCCTACCGCCTGGCGCTGCAGACGCGCGAGCAGCACATCCGCCGCGAAAAGGCCACGTCCAATATCTGCACTGCGCAGGTGCTGCCTGCCGTGATCGCCAGCATGTACGCCGTGTACCACGGCCCGGACGGCCTGAAACGCATCGCGCAGCGCGTGGCCAGCTACACGGCCATCCTGGCCAGGGGACTCACGCAGCTAGGCGCCCCCGTGCGCCCCCAGGGCTGCTTCGACACGCTCACGCTCAAAACCGACAGCGCTACCAAATCAATAGCTGCTCGCGCAGTGCAGATGGGCGCCAACCTGCGAATCTACTTCGAGAACTACCTCTGCATCTCGCTCGACGAGACAACCACGCGCGCCGATGTCGAACTGCTGTGGAAGATCTTCGCCCAGGACGGCCAGGCCCTGCCCACCTTCGAGGCGTTCGAGCACGGCGTGGAGCCGCTGATTCCCGCCGGGCTGCGCCGCGCCAGCAGCTACCTCACGCACCCGGTGTTCAACACCCACCACTCCGAAACCGGCATGCTGCGCTACATCCGCCAGCTGTCCGACAAGGACCTCGCGCTCGACCGTAGCATGATCCCGCTGGGCAGCTGCACCATGAAGCTCAACGCCACGAGCGAGATGATCCCCATCACCTGGCCCGAATTCGCCGGCGTGCACCCGTTTGCCCCCGCCGACCAGCTCCAGGGCTACCGCGAACTGGATGAACAGCTGCGTGCCTGGCTGTGCGAAGCGACCGGCTACGCGGGCATCAGCCTGCAGCCCAACGCCGGCTCGCAGGGCGAATATGCCGGCCTGCTGGCCATCAAGGCCTACCACGAGGCCCAGGGCGAGGGCCACCGCAACATCTGCCTGATCCCCAGCAGCGCGCACGGCACCAACCCCGCCAGTGCCCAGATGGTGGGCATGCAGGTGGTGGTGACGGCCTGCGACGCCAATGGCAACGTGGACCTGGCGGACCTGAAGGCCAAGTGCGAGCTGCACAGCGCGCACTTGGCCTGCGTGATGATCACCTACCCCAGCACGCACGGCGTGTTCGAGACCCAGGTGAAGGAGCTGTGTGCCCTGGTGCACAGCCACGGCGGGCGCGTCTACGTGGACGGCGCCAACATGAACGCCCTGGTGGGCGTGGCCGCCCCCGGCGAGTTCGGCGGCGACGTGAGCCACCTGAACCTGCACAAGACCTTCTGCATTCCCCATGGCGGCGGCGGCCCCGGCGTGGGCCCCGTGTGCGTGGTGGAAGACCTCGTGCCCTACCTGCCCGGCCAGCCCGGCCGTGGCGACCAGCCCCTGGAGCCGAGCGCCGGCAAGGTCGGCCCCGTCAGCGCCGCCCCGCTGGGCAACGCCGCGGTGCTGCCCATCAGCTGGATGTACTGCCGCATGATGGGTGCCGAGGGCCTGCAGGCCGCGACCGAGACAGCCATCCTCAGCGCCAACTACATCAGCGCGTGCCTGAAGGACCACTACCCCACGCTCTACGCCTCGGCCAACGGCCATGTGGCGCACGAGTGCATCCTGGACCTGCGCGGCCTCAAGGACACCAGCGGCGTGATGGCCGAGGACGTGGCCAAGCGCCTGATCGACTACGGCTTCCATGCGCCCACGCTGTCCTTCCCCGTGCCCAACACGCTGATGGTGGAGCCCACCGAAAGCGAAACGCTGTTCGAGATCGACCGCTTCATCGACGCGATGATCGCCATCCGCGAGGAAATCCGGCAAATCGAAAATGGCGCGCTGCCGCAGGACGACAACCCGCTCAAGAACGCGCCGCACACGGCGCAAAGCCTGCTGGGCGCGCAGTGGACCCGCCCCTACGCCCGCGAGACCGCCGCCTATCCCGTGGCCGCCCTGCGCAGCAGCAAGTACTGGTCGCCCGTGGGGCGCGTGGACAACGTGTGGGGCGACCGCAACCTGGCGTGCAGCTGCATCCCGGTGTCCGACTACGCCTGACCGCGTGCGGTGCCTTGAGCGCCGCGACCAGCACTCGCAGCGCTTGCGGACCTGCCGCGCCGGAACCGCGCATCCGGCATTTGCCCGACTTGGCTGCGGGGGGCGACACGCGCCGCCGTACCAGCTCAGCGCAAGTACTTCGCTGCAGTACGAAGTATTGGCGAAATAGCAAGGTCGTAGTGCTGGGTGACCACCGATGATGGTGCCTCTGCCTCCTTGGGAGGGGGCAGCATTGGTCCAACCTCGAATATTCAAAAGCGGCAGGGGTCATCGGCAGCGACTGCGGAGCTGAGACCAGTGGTACAACTAGTGACTAGTGGAGGGATCGGTGTGTACCGCTTTCTTCCAGCGCGAGAGTCAGTTCCCGCAAAAATAAGCTGCCAACTAACGGCTCCCCCTCCGTCGTGGACAGCCCATCTCGCCATCCATGCGCACCGGGTTGCCAAAGGTCGCAGCCTACCAAACACAGCAGCCGGCACATTCACACCGTGAAGCCGATCACCGCGTAGTTCTACCTCAAGTGGCAGCGATCCGTGCGGTGATACGCCATAGCGCGGCCAACGACTGGCACTATTGCTGCGTGCGCTTGCAACGCTTGCTGTGTACCGGCAGGCAGATAGCGACGAAAGCAACGGCTAGCGAGGTGACGAGCACGCACAGAATCGGCCCGAAGCGGATGCGCAGAAGCCGCGCGGTACGGCCAAGATCAGTCACAGGAAAAACAATGCCTCCCCCCTTGAGGGATGGAGGCGCAAGCGCCCTCTCCATCTTTATGGCTTATGGGCTACGTGATGGCGCTTCGCCAATTCAAAGCACGGCTCGGTTCACCCAGTGGTTAATGGGAAAGCGAAAGACCTCACCGACAGAAATTCCTTGCGCAAATAAAAAAAACCATCCAGAGATGGGTGTTTCGCAAATTAACTAATTTCCCATCCAGGCAACACCTGGGAAATCGCCGGAGTCTCTCACACCGCGTGCGACATCAAGAGGTAAATTAAATTCAATATTAACCCGTTGAATTTCGTTACCGGCAACTACACGCCTTCCAATCAACATAATCAATCCGCCATCCTTATCAACCTCGCGGGAGCCCGAAAAATATTCGACATCTCCACTTTTCAGCTGCACGCGCATTTTCACCTCTACCAAGTGCATTCCTGCCGTCGTCGGTTTAACGAGCACAGCTGCCGAAACCACATTTTTATCTAGCAAAACTGCGGGCGGCTCGCTTTGAAAAATGCGGTTCTCCTTGACCCGAAGGTGCCCATCTTCCCATGCTGGTGGCGGATTCAGAGAAGTACAGCCTCTTTGGTAAATCCAATTCGCATTTTTCCACCACGGGTTTATCGGAACACAAAGCGGCGTAGTCCCATCCTCAATCGCAGGCGCCAGCACTTGCCACTGAGAATTACCTATGGTGGGAGAGAGAGGCTCTTTACTCGTACGAATCGAAAATGCGAACCAACCCACTGAAACGAACCAGATCAAAAATAAAATCGCCACCAACTTCTTCGAGAGACGCAGATCCCAATGCATCTCAAGCATGCGACCGAGATGACAAAACACCCCACACATCAACAAAATCGATCCAAAAAAACCAACAATGGTATGCCTATAAATCGGAATACCCAACAGCTTCACCGCATTGACGGTCCATGAATCACTCAATGCAAAAGCGTTCAACAGGAAGTTAAAAAACGAAAGGCACAACCCAACCAAAATCAATGCATTGGCAGTAGATTTTTTCAAAACAATCAAATATAAACTGAGCGATAGAATAATCAATCCCACAAGCATGAAGATGGATTTTTTAAGCACCAAAATTGGGCCTACCGCGAAAATCCCCAAAAAGCCTAAAAAATACTTAATGGCAGCGAGTATTTTCACCCCCAAAACTACCTCGTTCTCCCTAAACGGCATGACACCTGACTGAGAGCTGATGATCATTTGCACGCATTGGATCAATCCCATCAAAAGGGCGGCGAATGCGATCATGCGAAACCTAGATCGACTGACAATCGCCACGATAACCATTGCGGGCAAAGCGGCGAGAAGCGCAGGTTTAGACAACATAAAGATGGGCGCGAACCAAGCCCACCACGGACTCTCATCCGCCACATCTACCAATGCAAGCGCAGTGACAATTGCCACAAAAAAAGCAGCAAAATAACTAAAATTTATAAAGGTCTTTGTTTCAAAATCTGCAACTGCCAATACCGAAAATGCGACAAAAAACCGCAGCAAGTCACTGTTTGCCAATTTCCTAAAAGGCGCCAAACAAAATACGCCAACCAACATGGCCGAAAGCAAAACCGATGACCAAGTATAGAAATATGGAATCCAGGCGGCGGAAATCCTAAATTGATTTCCCAAAAAAGCAAGCAGCCGCTGAGGAAAGGGAATGTACCCGGCATCCGTTGAAAACAGCTTATGCAAAACTGATGGTGAATCGGCGTGAGCATAGTAGTTGGTAGCCATCTCGGCCCACATTTCACCGCCCAGCATCCAGTTAGGCTGCATCACCAATTGGCCCATCAAGTAGAGCAAAACTAAGGCAGCAAACAACCACCCGGGGCGCCGATCAGGACTCAGATCGGCGCGTGACGGTAATGCACTGACAGCGAACAACTCATCACGCATTTGGCGAAGTCGCTCCACGTTTTTCATACCGGACGAGAGCTCACGTTTGTCGCACTTTTTGCCAGAGTCATCCTATATTTCTCAGCATCCCAGTTCAACAACTCCGCAATTTGGTCGCCTGTCAGAACATTCAATTTACATTCGGGTTGCTGCCGCACCAAGACATCGAAGTAACACCGAAGTTGGGCCTTTTTTGCTTGTGTAAACGACGACTTGGCAAAAACTCCTTTTTCATTAATAAAAACAATTTCAGGAGAAGAATCGCTATGGCAATTTTCGTTCTGAAAAGTCTCACCCGATGCGTAGACGTGGGCAACAGGTCCAAGAAAAACGACATGATCTGGATACAAGGCCCAGTCGGATTGCAGTCTACGAAAAAGCCTGTCATCCAGCGCCAATTGCTGAATCCCTATGTCATCGACGGGCATATAAGAAGATACAGCACTAGCCGCAGAAAATGGCAGAAATTCAGCATCCTTCATAATTCGCTCACACCTAAGGCACGTCAGTAGGTTAGAAAGCAAATCATCGATTTCCGCGATGCTCTCTCCTCCCAACACTACGCCATGATTTGCCAGGAATATTACATTCACGTCCGGGCGGCCCCTCAAAACCTTTGCCGTCGCACGCGCAAGACACTCTCCCGGCTTCAGATACTCTATCGCCGCAAAATCAACAACTCTCCTCAAGAGGGCCTGTAAATCATCAAGATAATTTTTTCGAACCAAGTGCGCCAAGGCTTCTACGGCATGCAGATGCAAGACAATTCGATGCGGCATTAATGCATGCAGCATGGTCTCAATAGAAGGCCTTAGTGTGAAATCTCCTACAACTCTGGGTGTTTCAGAAAAACAATCCCGCGCAATGGCCGCATTCAGCCCGCTCAAGTCAACCGGAACAAAGATATTTTCCTTTTCAGCATTTGACAGCCAAGTTCCAGAAGCTTTAATCCAAAGCGTATCGCCTTCCTTCCAAGAAGCGTTCCCTCCAGCTCCTTGAACCAGCAGCGGGTCCGTGCCAATCTTTGCGCAGTAACTCCGGACATCATGTTCCATTGCAGTTCTAGAGCCAATCATTTCAGCCACCTATTTTTCTAAGCAAGTGTCGCAGCTCAGAAAATTCACCAAATGTAGCATCGGCTTCGGCCAAACCCTCACCTACTTTTACTCCATGATGAATTTTTTGAAGCGTCACAGCATTGATTTTTTCGCGCGCCCCTTGTATATCGTTGATAGCGCTATCACCGATCATCCAAATACAGGCACCCTTCGGCCGCATTTTTTGTAGTGCAATTTCAAAGGGTGCTTCGTGTGGCTTATCGAATCCAGCCTCTTCGCTCGTGACGATATAATCGAAATAGTGATCAAGACCAAAATATACTACCTTTCTAAACTGAATCTGCGCAGTCAGATCTGTAACAATGGCAGTAGGAATACCCAGCAGACGAATATCATCCAACAACTCCTTGACTTCGTCAAATAGAATTGCATTGCTCAGAAATGTTCGCCAATAGGTTTGCTCAAAATCGAGCGCCAGAAGCACCTGGGAACCCAATCCCATGATCTCCAACATCCTCTGCAAATAAAGTAACCGACTATGGGAAGATGCAGTATTTTTTAGACGCTCTTTAACTTCTGATCGGGCTTGACTAAACGCTTTATCAAAATCATCTGCAGATATTGAAAAGCTTTTTGCAGCCTTTTGCCGGATCGCTTGCTGCGCTGCGAAATGCGCGGGCTCATACGGATATAACGTATTATCCGTGTCAAACAAAATCGCATCGGGAAGACGATCAAATCGCCCATTATTAATAATCTTCATTTAATAAATCGCGTAGTCAGAGCTTGATTAATATGGGTGAGCGTGATCAATTGCATCAACCCCAACATACCATCCTGCCATATTGGCGAAATATCTAGAAAGTCACGAACACGAGGGCATAGAATTTCCGCAGCCATGGCAACATCCTCAGCAGATGTTTCTCCCTCAATTGTGAGTTGCACGTCCGAGCCGTCATCGCTCATGACAACATCAACATGCAAGCCACAAACGCCAACGAGAATTCGATGAATAGTAAGTTCGTTGAACCCATTCCTAGTATTTACAATTAATTTCAAACGAAGCGGATGTTTATCATCCACACCTTCTAACATTCCAGGATGAATCGGCTGCAGAGAAAGGACCAAATCCGCATGCTTGGATTGTGGTCGAATAAATTGCTCGGAATCCGGTTCTCTTTTCTTGAATGACCCCAAGACCTTGTCCAGCGTGTGCCCACGCTGGTGCACGTCACGTCTTATCTTGAAATAGCGACGCAACCCTTCATCAATCTCAAGATATATTTTGAGATTATAACAGTCTCGAAGTGCACGAAGGTACAGTGCGTGTAATCCACTCGCAATGATAAAATCATTGCTGTGAAGCACAAAGGGCCTGCTCATTTTTCCTGTTTTATGATCATAATGCCGCAAGAGGATGTTTTTTCCATCCGATAACGAGACAAGATCGTTACAAAATCCTTCTAGGTCATTCGCCATGGGATTCAAATGTGTCATTACCTGCCACATCGGCCTCTGCCTGTCCCACAAGTGATAATCGTCACCTGAAAGCTTGACTGTCGAGTGGTCACCGAACAATGCTGAAATCGCATCAGCGAATGTATCTTTGCCCGCCCCAGAATCTCCCGCAATTCCCACAACAAAAGGGTTGCGGCTAAGGCGAAAGAAATCGTTTCGACTGATAGTTTCCCTCCAAATTCTGATGGCAAGAATTCCACCGATTGCAGCCATCATCGTGTAAAGAAGCGATGCTGCGTGCCCACTTAATGGAGTGGTAATGGGAAACAAGCTGGCAAGCGCGAATTTATTGCCATTCGAGAAATGCAAAGGTGTTAATAGCAGAGCGCTTGCCACGTATACCACTGAAAATGCCCCCACCAGCAAGACCGCAATGCGACCACTCATCGCTTGATAGAGAACAAGGAATGGAATGCACCATACAAACCACCCGGGTGAAGAAGGTGTTAATACGACAACGAGCAAAAATGACATTCCAATAGTGGCTTGAAACAGCTCAAAATTCAGACGCCGCACTCGCCATGTCAAGTAAAGGACTAGCAGGTAAGTCAAGGGGACAATAAAAATGTAAACATTACCCGCAAGACCTACCGCCAGCTGGTATATCTTTTCCATTTCTGGATTGTTCAACAGCATCTGCATGCCCGCAGATGAGAACACGAAGGCGCCACCGAGCACAAGAACAGCGAGGGAAAAGCCACCGGCGAACTCCAGTGCCCGCTGCCTAAGAGCGCGATTGTGGATTAAATAGATCGCAAAAAATGGAGCGGCCACGATCATGCTCAATTTTGCTGAAATTGCGACTGCCAAAAGTGCCCCACCCCATCTTAAATCCACTCTGCGCACACAAAGCATCGAAAGAACCAAGAACAAGGCAGGGATTAGATCATTTAAACCAAACCCATAACTCGCAACAATAATGATGGGGGACAGCCAATAGGCCAACAAAATTAATTTTTGTTGATTGGGAAGTAGTTTTCGAAGCGTCAGCAACAAACAAAAATCAGCGCACAGCAGTGTGAAATCATAGGCGTATTCCAAAGGAGCGCCAATGACCTTCGCCGCAAACACAGAAGGGAGGAACGGCAGCCACATTGCATATCCATAGGGAAAAGCAACTAGGTCACCGCCCTGGTTCATCCAGACCGACCAGGGGTCGACAGTTAATACCGAGGTGCCTATATCCAGGAATGGGGCATACCAGTTTGCGATGGGTAGTGGGCTCAACGCAATTATCAGCACCACCCGTAGCATCAGCCCTAAAAGAAAAAATGGATGTATAAACAGCTTTTTCATTTGAAATTAATCGTGGCTTCCCAGAGGTCAGGGCGTTTAGTGCAAACAGCATCTGCCACGATGTGTCGCTCCGTCAGAAGCGATGCCAGTTCGGGAATTTCCACAGTAGCGTCTCGGCCTTGAAGCTCGGGAGAAACAAGGCAAAGTTTGAATCCAGCATCTTTTAATCTGCCCGCTTCTTCTTCTTCCAATGAAAAATGCGTGAAGCAGTCCACCCAGACCCAATCAACTTTACCAGCCAAAGATAGTGCTGTTTCGATGGATTCAAATTCTGAAACTCGTACCGCGCAACGTCTTTCGCCAGCATTAGACCACTTAATCATAAATGGAAACGATTGATCTAGAAAGAAATAATTAGATATGCCGTTGGATTTCATCAATGAGATGAGATATGGCTCCAACCCCTCTTCTTTCACATTGAGTATAAGAGTGCCGTGTCGATATAGACCAATCCACTCCTCGAAAGATTCCCCGGGCTTGCAGGGATCATGGTGGATAATAAGTTGCCCATGATCCGTTCTGACGTCAACTTCCACACCATACTTCGAATCGGTCGATATCAACTCTGTTATTGTGTTACGACGATGAGAGATGATTTCCATCATTTGGCTCTTTTCCTCAATTGGAAGCTGAAATCAATGGTTCTTTTTATAAATTTTTTCTTTGCTGCCCAATTTATATTCCAGTGCGAAAAGCCATGCGCTCTCTCGCCAAACGCAACCGGAAAACGATACACCTTGATCTTTTGCTCCTGAGCTTCATAGTATGCATAAAGATCAAGGGAAAAATCTGTTGGAGCACTTTCCCAAGATTCAAAGAATCTTCGCGAGAACATTGTTGGCTGGGCATTGATGTCCCACATCGGACGCATGAGAAGTACTGTTTCAAACATACTCATTCCAACAGTAAAAAATACATCCATAATGGGCCGACCATAACGGCGCCCTTTTACGAATATATCTTCTCCATGCTTTTCAAACAGATCAAGACCGGAAAGCACGTCCTGGGGGTCTGTTTGCATATCGGCATGAGTCCATCCTAGTAGGCTTCCTCGCGCCGCCTTCAGCCCGGCAATAATACCGTATCCGTATCCTTGATTGATTTCAACACGAGTACTTCTGCACCCGCGATACGAGGGAAGCAACCGATCGAGCACCTCACTCGTATTGTCAGTGGAACCATTGTCCACGAGAATGACCTCAATATTCTCACCTTCTGTCAGTGTCTTGCAGCGATCCAGAAGTAACGGGATATTTTTTGCCTCGTTATAACAGGGAATGACCAAGGAAAATTTCATTGAGGCCTCCCCGCAGGGCGACTGCGGAAAACGAAAAATTTCATACCCAAAAAATTAAGACAAGCCGAAAACCCTGTTGCAACAATGAATGCAATATTTATTACAAAAGTATTTGCTCTAAAGAATTTCAGCATCAATGAGTTGACAACAACATTGGCAAGAAGTGTCCCTGCATATAACATTGCGAATCGCCACATAGTGCCGGATACCTTCGGCTTATGACCAAAGGTCCAGATTCGATTCGCGAAGTATGCAAACAAAGTTCCTGCCAAAAATCCAATTGTTTTTGCCATTTCGACCCTGGTCAATTCCAAAGCGACAATACTGCGGTAAGTCAAAAAATCCAGGATAACTGTAGTCACGCCGACAACCAGAAATATCGTCAACTCGCGTCTAAGCATGCGGATCTTTCGGCAATTCGGGAATGATTGCTTGGTAGCCTCGCTCTAGGACCGCCACTTGCTCGGGAGGTATGCGGGGGTCTAGGCCCAGCCGATAAGGGTGGCTCGTCCATTTGTGAAAACAGGATTGCCAGTATTCGAAAGTTTTCAGATCCGCCGGGGTACCCCAGCATAAGTAACTGTCTACCTCAAAAAGATGGCATCGCAAGCCGAGCGCGATCGCGTCATTAATGAGGGAATCAATATAAAATTCGCCGTTAACCCGGCCATCACGCTCAAGGAGTCGCTCGTAGGCGCGTCGGTAATCCGCTTCACGACGGAAGGTGAAAGTTCCCAAGACCACGGGGTCAGAGGCAGGCGCATCCAGTGGTTTTTTTACCGAAATATGCTTGACTATGCCATCTTCTGCATCTATCCATCCGAACATATTCGGATGACGCGTGGCGTTCGGATATGACCGGATACCCCAAACAATCACGTCGACCTGAGGATCGTTTGCAAGCCTGGAGAAGATATCCATATCATAGAGCGCTCCGTTGTCACAAGCACCAATGGTGATTGGAGTCATGCTTTGCCCTCGCTCTTGCACCAGTGCCTCCACACCAATTGACGCGGTACATGCTTGGCCTTCCGTAACATGATCGACTTTTTTAATGATCGCGTCGGGATATAGGTTTTTTAGCTCATCAACTATATTCTCGTATCCTGCCATATCCGATCGAAGGACAAAAACGTGCTGCTCTGCGCTGGGGAGATCATGAGTAGCCTGAGCCACCATCGATCGACCCGAGACTGGAATAAGAGGCTTAGTCTGGACGTAACCCTCGTTCACAAAACGCTGGCCCAATCCAGCCATGGGGATTACCAGAGCCCCACGTGGGACAGATTTATTCTTCGGTGGCGCAATCAAAGCTTTGAATACTCTTGACCAGGCATTGTATTCTTCAACATCCTCGGGTGTACCCCACTGCATGAAGTGCTGCAATGGATAAACTGCTACCGATTTTCCATCTTCAACCAGTACTTTGCAAGAAAGGCTTACATAATATTCGCCCCCAACATTCAGATCCCGATCAATCACCGCGTCAAATGCCCGGCTCATAAGCTGTGCAGATGAAAAATAATATGTACCACTTGATGCATACTCATTCATGCGGTCGGATGTGTATGGTTTCTTTTCCTGGATATCCTGCATCCATCCGTCTTTTTCGAGCATGTATGCGTAGTTTGTATTCCCCAACGAATGCGGATGAAATCCTTTATAGGCTGGTACAGCTCCTGAACAGCCCGTCTGTTTAACAAAGTCCTTAAAGTTATGCCAATCCCAGTAACACGTGAAATCACAATAATTAATGACTACTTCCTGCTTTGGGTCAAGCAGATGTGCAACTTGACGAATCGCATTTACCGGACCGAGCTTGTGCGGCGGTATGCCAACAATTTTTCCTGATGGGCAATATTGCCGCAAAATTGCTTCCATACGGTATGATGGCTCATCCAGATGTGCCTGATTGCAGATAAAAACGAAGTTTTCTTCACCCGGGAACATGTCAATGACATGCGCCACAATCGGTTTTCCTTCAATTTCTATCAGTGGTTTCGGAACTTCATAACCGGCGCGACGAAATCTTTCTCCAAAACCTGACATAGGGATAACTATTTGCAAAGTTCGCCTCTTAATGTTTAAAATTCTCATGCAATATGCGGGTCCAGCAAATTGCGACATGCTCTCTTCATCCCACTAACACACTTATCGTGCAGAGAACTGCGCAGTTCAATCTTGTGCCGGCCGACACCGGTTATCAATCGGTCTATGGACAAGGCAGACACCGTTCCCCCCACAGTGGTTGAACACCCTCGGAGAGGACTGGCAAGTTGCACATAGGGTGATCTCACGGACATGCATAGACTCACATGCGGTAGAGCCGCTCATTGATTTCGAACGCATGCGCCCCAGTCCTGTCCGCAGCGCTTCCCCTAGGGTTTGCCAGATGTCACGACTTGCTTGATCATAGCTTCGGAGCAGCCTGCCGAAGCCTAAGACCATCGGCGCGTGCTGCGCCTGTCTCGTTCTTCTCCTCCATGCCGCACAAAGGGCAAGAGGCATGCAGCAAGCGGAGAGAGTCCTCCAGGTCAATATCTCGCTTTCAACGTCGACCTTATGTCAAGCGTTCGACGCTACTCGATTGGTTTTACGCATTTTTTGCTTTTATTGCCATCAGTTTCGTTAAATTGCTGCACAGGAGTTGGAGTACAAAGCTGACAGTGGTAAATCGCTTGTTGTTAAACAGGTACTGACAACAACGGTTCGCCCGCCGTCCCAAAACGATGACTGTGGGTGGAGCCAGTTCCGAACGCTTACACTGGCGCGCCACTGACGCCATGCATGCACTTGCGTCCCTCGTTAGATTACTAAGGAATTCCGTGCGCCTCTCCTCTTCCCTCATACTTGCCGGCTCGCTGGCCGCTTCATTTTTCTGCGCGCACGCTCGGGTTCAGGGCCCGGTGACCACGGCCAGCGGCCTGGTCTATGAGTCCCTCAAGGAAGGCACGGGCGAATCGCCCAAGGCCACCGACACGGTGAAGGTGCACTACAAGGGCACGTTCCTGGACGGCAAGGAATTCGACAGCTCCTACAAGCGCGGCGAGCCCACCGAGTTCCCGCTCAACCGCGTGATCCCCTGCTGGACCGAAGGCGTGCAGCGCATGAAACCCGGCGGCAAGGCCAAGCTGACCTGCCCGGCAGCGATTGCCTATGGCGAGCGCGGCGCTGGCGGGGTGATTCCGCCCAACAGCACGCTCAACTTCGAGATCGAGCTGATCTCGGTGCGCAAGTAAGAAGACCCATGCTGCTGAAGGTCGGTGACCTCGCGCGGCGCACCGGCCTCACGGTGCGCACGCTGCACCACTACGACGAAATCGGGCTGCTCAAGCCCTCGGGCCGGTCGGACGCCGGCTACCGGCTGTACAGCCAGGCCGACGTGCAGCGGCTGCATGGCATCCAGACCATGCGGCAGATGGGCCTGCCGCTCAGCGACATCGGCGACCTGCTGGTGGGCGACACCATGGCGCCCGAGCGCATCATCGGCCAGCAGATCCGCGCGCTCGACCAACAGATATCGCAAGCCACCGAACTGCGCGGCCGCCTGACCATGCTGCGCGATGGCCTGATGGCAGGGGCCGAGCCCGACATGGGCAACTGGCTCGAAGCGCTGGCGCTCATGACGACCTATGGCAAGTACTTCAGCTCGGCCGAGCTCAAGCAGATCTTCACCAACTGGAGCCTGATCGAAGCCGACTGGCTGGTCGTGAAGGACCTGGTGCAGAGCGCCATGGACCGCCAGCTGCCGCCCGACGCCCCGGAGGTGCAGGCGCTGGCGTACCGCTGGATGGCGCTGATGCTGCACTGGATGGGCGGCGACATGGACCTGCTGGAGCGCTGGGGCCACATGTTCCGCACCGAGCCCACCACCCACGGCCGCAACCATGCGCCGCCGGGCGAAATGATCGAGTACGTCGAAGTCGCCATCAAGCTGCGCATGAACCTGCTCGACAAGTACCTGACCCGCGACGACCTGCGCGCGCTGGGCCATGTGCCCCACACCCAGTGGGCGGCGCTGGAGGGCTCGGTGCAGCAACTGCTGGCGCGCGGAGTGGCCCCGCAGCACGCCGACGCTGCGGCGGCGGCACAGCGCTGGGATGCGCTGTTCGGCCAGCTGACACGCAACGACGCGGCGCTGCGCCAGAAGCTGCTCACCGCGTCGATGCAGGAGCCCTTGCTGCAGGCGGGCTCGCCACTGAGCGCGCCCGTGCGTGCGTACCTGCACGCTGCCCTCGCCCACGTGCATGCCGCCGCTGCGGGGCCAGCCGCACCACCCATCCGTAAAAAAACAGTAAAAATCGCTTGACCCTCACGCAACGTGAGGCTTGACAGTCGGTCTTCTGACAGACCGACCCATGACTGCCGACCCTTCTTCTCCCGTTCTCCCCGCGTCCCCTGCCGCCGCAGGGCGCCTGCACGCGCTGGACCACCTGCGCGCCACCATGATGTGGCTGGGCATCGTGCTGCACGCTTCCATCGCGTACATGGCAGCCCCCTCGCCCCTGCCCTGGCACGACGACCTGTCCACGCCCGTGGCCGACCTGCTGGTGGCGGTGATCCACGCGTTTCGCATGCCGCTGTTCTTCATCCTGGCGGGGTTCTTCGTGGCACTGCTGGTGCAGCAGCGTGGGCTGGCCGGCATGGCCCGCCACCGCGTGCGCCGCCTGGGCCTGCCGTTCGCGGTGTTCTGGCCGCCGCTGTTCATCGCCACCACCCTGCTCGGGCTGATGTTCCTGCACCGCATGGCGCACGGCACCTGGGGTGTGGACCGCAGCCTGCTGCCCCGGGGCCCCAACGTTCCGCAAGGCCCGCCCACCATGCACCTGTGGTTCCTGTGGATGCTGCTGTGGCTGACCCTGCTCACCCCACCGGTGTGGGCCATGGCCCGGGCGCTGCCACAGTCCGCGCAGCGCGGCCTGCAGGCCATCGCGGCATGGCTGTGCGCATCGCCGGTGGGTGGGGTGGTGCTCACGCTGCCGCTGGCCTGGATCGGCGCGCACTACGACCACGGCATCGTCACACCCAGCGGGTCCTTCCTGCCGCCGCTCGCGGAATGGGTGCACAACGGCCTGTTCTATGCATTCGGCCTGTGCCTGTACGCCCAGCGGCGACGGCTGATGGCGCGCTACGAACGGCTGTGGCCGGTGTTCGCCGCCGCGGGTCTTGCATGCTTCATGGTGACGGGGTTTCTGTCGGAGATATTGGCCCAGCCCGAAGCATCGGCCTTTGCGCTGGTGCTGCTGACCGGTGGATTCACCGACGTGCTGGCCGCGCCCGTGTCGGCCACCCGGCACCTCCAGTTCTGGATGGCGCTGGCCTACAACGCCGCGTCCTGGCTGTGGAGCTTTGCGCTCATCGGCCTGTTTCTGCGGCATATGGCGCGGCCCAGGGCCTGGCTGGCCTACCTGGCAGACAGCGCGTACTGGGTGTACCTGGTGCACCTGCCGCTGACGGTGGGCTTTGGCGCGCTGCTGTACGGCGTGCCGATCCCCGCGACGGCCAAGATCTTTCTCAACGTGCTGGCGACCACGGCCCTGTGTTTGGCCAGCTATCACCTGTGTGTCCGCTTTACCGCGGTGGGCCAGTTGCTCAACGGCCACCGCCATTCCCGCCCCTACCCTGGAGAACCTGTCCATGCCCACTGACACCCCCACCCGCGACAATCCGCCGCCGCGCGCCGAGCATGCCCGGCCCGCACCGGCAAGCCCGGCAGGCCCGGACCAACGCGCCGCATTGCTCAAGGACCGCAACTTCCGCTGGCTGACCGGCGGCGCATTCCTCTCGATGCTGGGCGACCAGTTCACGCTCATCGCCCTGCCCTGGCTGGTGCTGCAGATGACCGGCGACACGCTGGTGCTGGGCACCGTGCTGGCGCTCATCAGCGTGCCGCGCGCGCTGTTCATCCTGATCGGCGGCGCGCTGGTGGACCGCCACTCGCCCAAGCAGGTGCTGATGATCACCAAGTACATCAACCTGGTGCTGCTGGCCGTGCTGGCCGCCCTGGTGCTGGCCGGCAGCCTGACGCTGTGGATGGTGTACGCGCTGTCGCTGGGCATTGGCCTGGCCACGGCGTTCAGCATCCCGGCGGGGGTCGCGATGATGCCGCACGTCGTGGCCCGCCACCAGCTGCAGGCCGCCAATGGCGTGAACCTGGGCCTGCGCCAGCTCACGATGTTCCTGGGCCCGCTGCTCGCGGGCCTGCTCATCGCGCTGTTTGGCGACGCCGCCACGGCCGGCGCCGGCGGCCATGGCGGCACCCGCGCCAACGCCACCGGCATTGGCCTGGCCTTCGCGCTGGACGCACTGAGCTTTGTGCTGTCGGCCTGGACGCTCTCCAAGGTGCGCACCCACGGCGGCACGCCGCAGCCCGCGGCGGCCCCGCAGGCCGTGCTGTCATCGGTGGCGCAAGGCCTGGTGCATTTCTGGCGCGACGGCGAGCTGCGCACCTGCTTTCTCTACTGGAGCGCCATTGCCCTGTTCATCATGGGGCCCATCCACATCGCCATCCCGGTGCTGGCCAGCAGCACGCCGCAGCTGGGCGCGGCGGCCTTCGGCATCATGGTGGGCGCCCATGGCGCGGGAACATTGCTGGGCATGGTGGTGTCCGGCATGGTGCCCCGGCTGCGCATCGGCAGCCTGGGCATGACCATCCTCGCGTTCGATGCGGTCATCGGCGCCCTGTTCATGCCCATGGGCCTGATCACGGCCGTGTGGCAGGGCTCTGTGCTGATGCTCGCCATCGGCCTGCTGGGCGGCTTCATGCAGGTGAGCGTGTTCACCTGGATCCAGCAGCGCGTGCCTCCCGCGCTGCTGGGCCGCGCGATGAGCCTGTTCATGTTCATCTTCATGGGCCTGGCACCCATCTCCGCCGCCGTCACGGGCTGGGCGATGAAGAGCATCACGCTGGCCCAGCTGTTCGCGGCCAGCGGCGGCACGCTGGTCGTGCTGGCGGCGCTGGCCTTCGTGCTGACGCCCATGCGCCGCGTGAGCGATGCACCTGCGGCGGTGCGCTGAAATGCCAGAACCCGGCCGCACCCAAGGAAGGGGGCGGCCGGGAGGGTCGGTGCACGAGGCCTGGGACAAGCTGCCTAGCGCAGGCGCACGCGGGAAACCCCGCCGGGCTCAGACCTCGGTCACGAACTGCTCGCGGGGGCGGCGCACCTTCTTCAGGCTCACCAGCCAGTCGCCCTCCTCGGCACGATAGCCCAGCGGGAGAATCGAGACGCTGCGCAGGCCGCGTGCACGCAGGCCCAGGATCTCATCGAGCGCGCTGGGGTCGAACCCCTCCATCGGCGTGGAGTCCACCTCCTCGAACGCGGCGGCAATCAGGGCCGCGCTCATGCCGATGTAGGCCTGGCGCGCCGCGTGCTGGAAGTTCACCTCCGCATCGCGCTGGGGGTAGCTGGAGAGCAGCATCTGGCGGTAGTTTTCCCAGCCCTCGTTCTTGAAGCCGCGCTGGTCATTGGTCAGGTCGAACATCATGTTGATGCGCTCGGCCGTGTAGTTGTCCCATGCCGCGAACACCAGCAGGTGGGAGCCGTCGGTGATCTGCGCCTGGTTCCATGCGATGGGCTGGATGCGCGCGCGCACGGCGGGGTCGGTCACCACGATGATCTCGAAGGGCTGCAGTCCGCTGGAGGTGGGGGCGAGGCGCGCGGCTTCGAGAATGCGCTCGACCTTGTCCTGCGGCACCGCCTTGGCGGGGTTCATCTTCTTGGCGGCATAGCGCCATTGCAGTTTGTTCAGCAGGGGCTGGGCGGCCGCAGTGGTATCAAGGGTGGTCATGGTCGAATCCTGTGGTGAAAGGGTATTTGCAGGGCATGGGTGACAAGGGCCCGGTGTAATGAACTGTAGGCAAACACCCCCGGTTCGGTAAGCCATCCCCGGGAAAAGCATTGTTCCCATTTGGCCAACAATCGGCCCTTGAAATGCGGGTTACCGGTCCGTGCCCGCTCGCGTGCGCCGCTTCGCGGGGGGTGCCCTGCGGCGGCTCCCTTGTGCGTCCAGGGTTACGCCGTGGGCCCCCCAGGGGCCAGGCCTCACGGGCGTACACTTGCGCGCATGCGCCCCGGGCGGCCCCGGCTGGGCGCCCCACCACGCCCGCGCCTGCCTCTCCTTCACGTTGACGCCACGCCCCCTTCATGAGCGAACCCGACCTGTCCTTTCTGGATCCTGCCCGCCGGATGCCAGCCCATGCGGCGGACACCGCGGGCCCAACCGTCGTGCGGACGGCGCCGCCTGCCGCGCGGGAGGGCTCGCCGGCCGACAGCCTGGTGGCGGAGCTGCGGGCCTACCAGGCCGAACTCGAGAGCCAGAACAAGGTCCTGCGCTACAGCCAGACGGTGGCCGAAAGTGCCTACGAGCGCTTCGAGACGCTGTTCGCCAGCGTGCCGCTGGCCCTCATGGTGGTGGACGAGCACGATCTGGTGGTGCAGGCGAACTCCATGGCGCACCGATCATTCCAGCCCACCGAGCGCGACCGCCCTCTCTCGGCGCTGATGCCCTTCGTGCGCGCGCAGGACGCCAGGCGCGTGCGCGAGGCCTTCGCGCTGGCGCGGGACCTGGGCCGCAGCGAGGCCAAGGAGGTCGTGTTTTCCATCAATGCGGACACGCGCATCACCGGCGACCTGCACATCGCGCACATCGAGGCACCACAAAGCAACGGCCCGCCGCTGCCGCAGTTCCTGTGCGCGGTGATCGACCAGGGCCCGCTGCTCGCGGAACGCCAGGCGCTGCAGCACAGCGCGGCCACATTGCAGCAGCGCAACGAGCAGCTGCACGCGAGCGAAAGGCGGCTCGAAGCCGTCATCAACTCGGCGCTGGACGCCATCATCTGCGTGGACCAGCACCGGCGCATCACGGTCTTCAACCCCACAGCGGCCGCGCTGTTCCAGTGCAGCGCGAGCGATGCGCTGGGCAGCACCCTCGACCGCTTCCTGCCCGATGCCGCCCAGGCCCTGGCGTTTGCGCAGCTCACCACGCAGGCCATGCTGGGCGAGATGACCGCCCTCACCGCCAGCGGCAAGGAGCTGGCCGTGGAAGTGAGCGTCTCGTTCGAGCGCCACGCCGAAGGCGAAACCACCACCGTCTTCGCCCGCGACCTCACGGGCCGCAAGAAGGCCGAGGCGCACCGCAACGAACTCGAGGCGCAGCTGCGCGAGTCGCAGAAGATGCAGGCCGTGGGCACCATGGCCGGCGGCATCGCGCACGATTTCAACAACATCCTGGGGGCCATTCTGGGCAACGTGGCGCTGGCCCAGGCCGACTGCGCGCCGGGCTCTCCCGTGCTGGTGAGCCTGGGGGAAATCGACAAGGCCGGCCGCCGCGCGCGCGACTTGGTGCGCCAGATCCTCACCTTCAGCCGCAACGAACCGCCACAGCGCTCAGCCGTGTCGCTGGCCGAGGTCGTGCACGACACCGAGCGCCTGCTGCGCGTGACCCTTCCACCCGCCATCGAGCTGCACATGCAGCTGCAGGCGGGCCTGCCGCCTGTTCTGGCGGATGCCACGCAGGTGGAGCAGGCGCTGCTCAACCTGTGCACGAACGCGGTCCACGCCATTGACACGGAGCGCGGCAGCATCCATGTGGAGGCGGCCACCGTGCAGCCCGACCAGCGCCTGAGCGAACGGCTGGGCCTGGCGCCCGTGGACTACGTGGCCCTGTCGGTGCGCGACAGCGGCCCGGGCATGGATGCGGCGACGCTGGAACGCATCTTCGAGCCGTTCTTCACCACCAAGCCGGTGGGCCAGGGCACCGGCCTGGGCCTGGCGGTGGTGCATGGCGTGATGCGCACCCATGAGGGCGGCGTGGACGTGCACAGCGCGCCGGGCCAGGGCAGCCGGTTCACGCTGTATTTCCCGGTGGCCGCCGCAAGCGCCGCCGCCGAGCCCCCGGTGCCGATGCCGGCAGCGACGGCCCCCGCCCCCGCCGCCGCGCCGGACACACCAGAGCCCCCAGGGTGCGAGCCGCCCCCGAGAAAGCCCCATGTGATGTACGTGGACGATGACGAGGCCCTGGTGTTCCTGGTGCAGCGCCTGCTGCGCCGCCGCGGCTACGAAGTCAGCGGCTTCACCGACCCGCACGAGGCCAAGGCAGCTCTGAACGCGGCGCCCGATTGCTACGACCTGCTCGTGACCGACTACAACATGCCGGGCTTTTGCGGCGTGGACCTGGTGCGGGAGGCCCGCCTCATCCGGCCCGACCTGCCGGTGGCCCTGGCCTCGGGCTACGTCACGGCCGAGATCGAACAGGCCGCGCTGGCCGAGGGCGCGCAGGCGCTGATCCACAAGCCCAACGACGTGGAAGAGCTTTGCGCCACCGTGCAGCGCCTGGTGGGCGGCGACGATGCCGCCCGGTGAAGGCCCCTCCGAGCCCGCGGCCCAGGCGTGCGCGCCTGGAGCCGCCGCCTGCCCCGCCCCACGGGCGCTGTACGAGGACGCGGACCTGCTCGTGCTCTGCAAGCCGTCGGGCCTGCTGTGCGTGCCCGGGCGCGGCCCGGACAAGCAGGATGCCTTGAGCACCCGCGCCCAGCAGCACTGGCCAGGGGCGCTGATCGTTCACCGGCTGGACCAGGCCACCTCGGGCCTCGTGCTGATGGCGCGCCACCTGGAGGCCCAGCGCCGCCTGAGCCGTGCCTTTGCCGAGCGCACGGTGCACAAGAGGTACCAGGCGGTGGTGCGGGGATGCATGGGCCAGGGCGCGGCCGACCCCGCGGCATGGCAGGAGATCGACCTGCCCATCGCCGCCGACTGGGCCCGGCGCCCGCTGCGGGTGATCGACGCCACGCAGGGCAAGCCCAGCCTGACCCGCTGGCGCGCGCTGAGCTGCGACCTGGCCGCCCGCACGACGCGGGTCGAGCTTGCGCCCGTCACCGGCCGCACCCACCAGCTGCGTGTGCACCTGGCGGCCGTGGGCCACGCCATCCTGGGAGACGCACTGTATGCCGACGCGGCCACCCGGGGCCTCGCGCCGCGCCTGCTGCTGCATGCCAGCCACCTGGCCTTTGCACACCCGGCCACCGGAGCGCACCTTGCCCTCGAATGGGCGGCGGATTTTTGACCCCGCGGCCGGTACCGCCCGCCGCTACAGCCGCGCCGGCGCCACGGGCCGCGACATCGCCCATTGCACCGCCAGGATGCTGGCCAGCACCACCAGCATGCCGGCCAGCGACACGCCCGTCATGGCCTGGCCCAGCAGCACCCAGCCCAGCAGCACGGCCGTGACGGGGCTGAGCAGCCCGAGCGACGACACCGCCACCGACGGCAGGCGCGCTATGCCGCGAAACCACAGCGCATAAGCCAGCAACGCGCCCGCGATGCTCAGGTAAAGATACCCGCCCACCTGGGGGGCGGTGAGCGCGGGCAGCGGCGGGTCCACCAGCCAGGCCAGGGGCGCGAGCATGATGCCGCCGGCCAGCAGTTGCCACCCCGTGAACGCCAGCACCGGCAGGTCGGACCGCCAGCGCCGCGACCAGAAGGTGCCTGCCGCCATGCACACGGTGCCGACCAATGCCGCGCCGACGCCCACCATGTCCCACCGCGCACCGGGCGACAGCAGCAGTGCGGCCATGCCCAGCACGCCGGCCGCGCCCGCGCCCAGGGCCAGGGCGGGCGGGCGGCGGTGATCCAGTGCCCAGGCCAGGCCCATCACCACCAGCGGGCCCACCGCGCCCACCACGGCGGCCACGCCGCCCGGCAGCCGGTAGGCGGCCACGAACAGCAGCGCCTGGAAAACGCCGATGTTGAGCGCTGCCAGCACCATCAGCCGCCGCCAGCCCACCCAGTCGCCCCACGCCGGCCAGCGGCGGCACCACAGCACCAGCAGCAGGCCCGCGGGCAAGGTGCGCAGCAGCGCGGCGGTGAAGGGCCGGTCGGGCGGCAGCAGCTCGGTGGTGACGATGTAGGTGGAGCCCCAGATGACCGGGCCCACGGCCGTGGCGAGCGCATCCAGCCAGGGAGAGGTGCGGGTGCTTTGCATGGCAATTTATCTTCAAATCAAGATAAAAATACTCTACCATACAATCTTGAAATCAAGATAAATCGATCACAAAGCCCATGGCCACCCCACGCCAGCCCGACGCCGTAGATGCCATCCTGGCCCAGTGGAGCCGCGAGCGCCCCGACCTGGATGTGAGCCCCATGGGCCCCATCGGGCGCATCAAGCGCTGCGCCGCGCTGCTGCAGCGCAGGCTCGACGAGACCTTTGCCGGGTTCGGACTGAGCTTCTGGGAGTTCGACGTGCTGGCCACGCTGCGCCGCAGCGGCGCGCCCTACTGCCTGGCGCCGACCACGCTGTTCTCCACCCTCATGGTCACCTCGGGCACCATGACGCACCGCATGGGCAAGCTCGAGGCCCAGGGCTGGATCACGCGCCTGCCCAACCCCGACGATGCGCGCAGCTCGCTGGTGCAGCTCACCGCCGAGGGGCTGGCGCTGATCGACCGCGCTGTCGAGGCCCACGTCGCCAACGAGCACCGCATCCTGGCGCCGCTCAAGGCTGCCGACCTCGCGGCGCTGGACGCGCGGCTGTCGCTGCTGCTCGCGGCGCTGGAGCCTGCCGGAGACAGCTGAGCCGGGCGTCCCGCAGTACGATGGGAGGATGCCTCATACCCACCTCTACATCCTCACCGGCGCATCGCGCGGCATGGGGCTGGCCATGGCCCAGCAACTCCTGCGCAGCGGCAACACCCTCATCTGCATCGCGCGCAGCGCCAATGCGGACCTGGCCACCGAAGCCAAGGCGGCGGGCGTCACCCTCGAACAATGGCAGCAAGACCTCTCGCAGGGCGAGCAGGCGGCGCACAGGCTGCAAAGCTGGCTCGCGGCGCAGGGCCCGCAGGTGTTCGCGAGCGCCACGCTCATCAACAACGCGGGCGTGATCCCGCGCATCGCCCCCCTCTCGGGCAGCGATGCCGCCGACCTGGCCCATGCCCTGCGCGTGGGCCTGGAGGCGCCCATGCAGCTCACCGCCGCCTTCCTGGGCGCGACGGATGCCTGGACGGTGCCGCGCAAGGTGCTCAACATCTCCTCGGGCCTGGGCCGCCGGGCCATGGCCTCGCAGGCCGCGTACTGCGCCGCCAAGGCGGGCATGGACCATTTCACGCGCTGCGTGGCGCTGGACGAAGCCATCAAGCCCCAGGGCGCCAAGGTATGCTCGCTGGCCCCCGGCGTGATCGACACCGACATGCAGGTGCAGCTGCGCGGCGCCGCCCCCGAGGCGTTCCCGGACCAGCAAAATTTCGCCAACCTCAAGACGGGTGGCCAGCTCACATCGCCTGCCGACGCCGCCACCCGCGTGCTCGCCTGGCTGGAACGCGCAGACTTCGGCACCAACCCGGTGGCCGATGTCCGGGACGCCTAGAGCCCCAATACTCCTGTTTTTATAGCTGCCAGCGCTTTATGGACAAGCGCTAGCGGCCAATTTTATCTGAAACCCATCTGAAAGGACCTCCCCATGACCCGTGAAGTCGTCGTCGTTTCCGCAGTGCGCACCGCCATCGGCACCTTTGGCGGCAGCCTCAAGGACGTGCCCCCCACCGAGCTGGGCGCGCTGGTGGTGCGCGAATCGCTCGCGCGTGCCAACGTGGGAGGCAAGGACGTGGGCCACGTGGTGTTCGGCCACGTGGTCAACACCGAGCCCAGGGACATGTACCTGTCGCGCGTGGCCGCCATCAACGGCGGCTGCGGCGAAGGCGCGCCCGCCTACAACGTCAACCGCCTGTGCGGCTCGGGCCTGCAGGCCATCGTCAACGCCAGCCAGTCCATCCTGCTGGGAGACACCGACGTGGCCATCGGCGCCGGTGCCGAGAACATGAGCCGCGTGCCGTTCGCCAGCCTGAACATGCGCTGGGGCGCGCGCATGGGCGACACCAAGATGGTGGACATGATGATCGGCGCGCTGCACGACCCCTTCCACAACATCCACATGGGTGTGACGGCAGAGAACATCGCCGCCAAGTGGGGCATCAGCCGCGAAGACCAGGACAAGCTGGCGGTAGAGAGCCACAACCGCGCCGAGCGCGCCACGCAGGCCGGTGTGTTCAAGGACCAGATCGTGCCCGTTACCCTGAAGAGCAAAAAGGGCGATGTCCAATACGCCACCGACGAGCACTTTCGCCCCGGCGCCACGATGGATGACCTGGCCAAGCTCAAGCCCGTGTTCCTCAAGGAGAACGGCACGGTGACGGCCGGGAACGCCTCGGGCATCAACGACGCCGCCGCCGCCGTGGTGCTGATGGAAGGCGGTGCCGCCAAGGCCCGCGGCGCCAAGCCCCTGGCCCGCCTGGTGGCCTATGCGCACGCCGGTGTGGACCCCAAATACATGGGCATTGGCCCGGTGCCTGCCACGCAGCTGGCGCTGAAGAAGGCGGGCCTCACCGTCAACGACCTCGACGTGATCGAAGCCAACGAAGCCTTTGCCGCCCAGGCCTGCGCGGTGACCAAGGATCTGGACCTGGACCCGGCCAAGGTCAACCCCAACGGCTCGGGCATCTCGCTGGGCCACCCGATCGGCGCCACCGGCGCGCTCATCACCGTGAAGGCGCTGCACGAACTGCAGCGCGTGCAGGGCCGCTACGCGCTGGTGACCATGTGCATCGGCGGCGGCCAGGGCATCGCCGCGATCTTCGAGCGCATCTGACCCGTGCCGCCCGGCCTTGCCATCGCCAGTGGCGATGTTGCCACCCTGTATCGGCAAGGCCAGCCCCGCGCAGGATCGGCGATCATCCGTGGGTGCTGGCACCAAGACCAGCAGAGCGGAGCGCGCCTGCGCGGCCGCCTGTCCATATTGAACCGACGGAGACATCTCTCACCATGATTCGCACCCTGCTTTCCTTCACCGCCCTCGCCTTCGCCGTGGGCACCACCGCGCACGCCCAGGCCCCCGCACCGGCTGCAGCCTACCCCACCAAGCCCATCCGCCTGATCGTGCCCTTCCCGCCCGGCGGCGGCACCGACATCCTCTCGCGCCTGGTGGCCACCAAGCTCACCGAAAGCGCCAAGTGGACCGTGGTGGCCGACAACAAGGCGGGTGCCGGCGGCACCATCGGCATCGGCGAGGCCGTCAAGGCAGCCCCCACGGGCTATGACCTCGTGATGGGCCAGAAGGACAACCTCGTGATCGGCCCCTGGCTCTACAAGAACCTGCCCTGGGACCCCACCAAGGACCTGACCGCCGTGGCCCACGTCGCCTACACGCCCGTGGTCATCGCCACCAGCGTCAACTCCAAGTACAAGACCCTGGCCGACGTGGTGGCCGCCGCCAAGGCCGCGCCCGGCACCATCACCTATGGCTCGCCCGGCAACGGCACGTCCATCCACCTGGCGGGCGACCTGTTCGAGAAGGCCGCGGGCGTGAAGCTGAGCCACATTCCCTACAAGGGATCCAATCCCGCGCTGATGGATGCGCTGGCGGGCAATGTGGACCTGCTGGTCTCGTCCCTGCCCTCGGCCATGGGCCAGATCAAGTCCGGCAAGCTGCGCCCCCTGGCCGTGACCTCGGCCAAGCGCAGCTCGTCCCTGCCCGAGGTGCCCACCGTGGCCGAGTCGGGCTTCAAGGACTTCGACGTGAGCACCTGGTACGGCGTGTTCGCCCCCGCCGGCACGCCGGCCGCCGTGGTGAGTGCCATCAACGCCGAGATCAACAAGCTCCTGGCCACGGCCGACATGAAGGCCGCCATCCATGCCCAGGGCGCGGAGCCGGAAGCCATGTCCGTCGCGCAGTTCGGCACCCTGCTCAAGACCGACTACGCCAAGTGGAAGGGCATCGTCGAAGCCTCGGGCGCGAAGATTGAGTGACCCCCTGAGGCGCTTCGCGCCTTCCCCCTGAAGGGGGACGCACCCGGTGGCTGGCAAAGCCAGATCCACGGGTGCACTGGCGAAGGGCGTGCCTGTTCCACGAGCTGTGGAATGTGGGATGCGCTGGTGCGCGGCGCCATCGAGAACTGAAATGAAGAACGGCTCCTTTCGGAGCCGTTCCTCATGGGGGATGGCGCTCAGTCCCTCACGACCAGCACCGGGATGTGCACCACGCCCAGCACGCGCTGCGTGACGCTGCCCAGCACCAGCTTTTCAAGCCCGCGGCGGCCGTGCGAGCCCATCACGATGAGATCGGCGCCCGTGCTTTCCAGCGCGCGCAGGATGCCTTCATGCACTGCGTGGCCTTCGCCCACCACGGTGGTCACCGGCACGCCAGCCTCGGCCATGGCCTTCTTGGTGGCATCCAGGGCGCTGTTGGCCTCGGCGGTGGCCGCGTTGATGTACTGGGCCTGGCCGTAGGCGAAATCAGCCCCCACGCCCGTGAAGGGATAGGGATCGACCACGTAGACCGCCGTCACGGCGCTGCCAAAGGTCTTGGCCAGGGCCGCGGCCTTGGAGACCGCGAGCATCGAGGTGTTGGAACCGTCGACTGGAACCAGAATGTGCTTGAACATGGTGCTTCTCCTTGAGTTGAGTGTGGGACCTGGCTTGTGGCCCGGCCATGGACATCAGTTTGAACGCCCACCATACCGCGCATCTTGATTCGCATCAAATCGGGCGCACTCCCTTGCCGGCGTTCAGCGGCCCGCAGGGGCCTGCCCGACCACATCCGCCCCCTGGAAACCACCCCGGCGGCAGGTGACCACGAGGGTGTCGCGATACCCCCCCTCGGCCAGGGGCTGGATGGGCGTGGATTCATGGATCATGCGCGCGTCGTCCAGCAGCAGCAGGGACCACGGCTCGGTCAGCGTGAAGCGCTGGCCGCTGGGGCCCGCCGCCTCGAACACCCGCGTCTCGCCGCCCTTGATGCCCTCGCGCCCCACGAGGAACACGGCCACCAGGTCGACGCCGTCGCGGTGGGCGCCCTCGGGGGTGGGCCGGCCAATGCCGTCGGTGGTGTCGATGCGGAACTGGTGGGCCTCGACGAACCAGGATGCAGGCGCCTCGGAGCGCGCAAACACGGCATCGGACACCCCGGCCAGCGCTGCCAGCAGCTGCTGCCACACCGGCCGGGCGACGGTGGCGGGCTCCATGGGGGCAAACCAGCGCTCCATGCCGCCATGCAGCGCGTTGTACTCCACAGGCTGCCAGTGCGCGCGGTGCGGCACCTGCCGCACCTGCCCGTCCTGCACCACAAAGCAGGCATGGCGGCGGCGGCGGTAGCGCCCGCCGTCTTTGAGGAAATCATCGGGGGGCAGCCCCGCCCAGTCGCCGTTCAGGCCCAGCAATTCCGGCAGGGCGCAGCCCGTCCAGCGGGCCACGTCCGCCGGCGACAGGACGGCAAAGCCGTTCTGCCGCAGCTGGCTGGCGACATCCTGGGGGGCGGTGAAGGGGGGAGAAAAAGTGACTTGGGCCATAGAGGCCCGAGCTTAACCGCTGGTGCCGGCACCGCGTCTGCGATGGCGCAAACGCGGTGCAGCGCGGCGCGGCCTTGCAGGGAGGTGCGCCGCGCGGTCCGTCAATCAGTCAGTCGCGGTGGCCATGTCCATGGCCCTTGCCATTGTTGCCGCGGCCCCGGTCATGGTCGCGGTCCTGCTTGCCGCCGTGGCGATGGTCGTCATCCCACCGGCGGTCATCGCGGCCAGGGCCCCGGTGCGGAGGGCCACGGCGTGGTGGCGGCTCCTGCACGAAGTACACCGGCTGGCTGCACGCGTTGTAGCGCGCACAGTGCTTGCCCCAGTTCTTGGCATGGCCGGGCGGCACGTAGAGGTAGATCGGCGAGCGCGGCACCACGACCGCGGGGCGGTGGATGATGACCGGCTCGGCATACAGCAGCGGCGGCGGTGGCGCATTGCCGATGTTGATGCGGCCGTACACGCCGGGGGCCAGCTCGCCGCCCACCGTGGCATTGATGTAGGTCTGCGCATGCGCGCCGCCCGCCGCGGCGAGCAGCAGCGCGGCCGCCGCGCCAGACAGGAGGAGACGGATCGTGGACATCGTGGTCATGGTTGTGGTTTTCATCGGGAACTCCTTGCTTGTACCGCCCGGAACAGCACACGATGTGCGGCTGCGGTGCGCGGACCCTGATTTGTAACAAAGCCCGCCCTACCCTAAACCCGAATCCGCGCAAAAGATGTAAGCAAATGGCGACAGAACCGGGCTGCCCGCCGCCGCCCCACGCCGCCTGAAGCAGGTTCATCCGGCGGCCCGGCGTGCCCGGCAAATGCGTGCAGCCGCCGGGCTTGGAGTAGCATGTGCCACCACCCGCTTCGGTCCAGGAGACAGCGATGCCCCACGAACGCCGCCACTTTGTCCGCGTCGGCTTTGACGCGCCGGCCTTGCTGACCACGTCCACCGACGCCTTCAGCGTCCACGTGCAGGACCTTTCGCTCAAGGGCGCGCTGCTGGTGGCACCCGCGCAGGCGAACCTGCAGACCGGCATGCTGTGCCAGCTCACCATTCCCTTGGCCGAAACCGGCAACCACATCGCCATGTCCACCGAGGTCGCGCACGTGGAGGGGCTGCACACCGGTCTGCTGTGCCGCGGGATCGACCTGGACAGCGTGACCCACCTGCGCCGCCTGATCGAGCTGCAGCTGGGCGACCCCGCACTGCTCGAACGCGATCTGGGCGAGCTGACCGCGGCCTCCTCCCTTTCCTGAACAAGCGACGGCCCCCGGCGCCGAAGCCGGCCGGGCTTGCGGCAGGCGCAGGCACAGGCAGGCCCCGCCCTTGACCGCGCCGTGCCTGCCCGGGCTCGGCATGGCCATGGCATTCATCACGGCATCCCTCACGGCATCCATTCATTGACACTCATCAATTGACGTTCCGACGGCACGCCCCATAATAGATTCATAAAACATGAATCTTTAAGCACCATGCCAGACCAAGCAACCACCGCAGCCACCATCGACGTGCGCGCAATCGCTCTCCGCGAGCGCCATCCGTCCATTTTTCTCGCCTTTGGCAAGCTGGCTGCCGGGCAGGCCATGGACCTGGTCAACGACCACGATCCCCGGCCGCTGTACTACCAGTTCCAGGAAGAACTGCCGGGCCAGTTCACCTGGAGCTACCTGGAGAACGGGCCCGCGCAATGGCGCGTGCGCATCCAGAAACAACGCGCCCCAGGCCACGGCAGCGGGCAATGCTGCGGCGCCTGCGGCGGTGCGTAGCCCGGGCCGGGGCCCTACCGCCATGGCACTCCCTATCGGCATGGAAGAACCGCGCCCCGCCCCGTCCCGGCGGTTGGCCCTGTTCGCGCTCGGTTTCCGGCCGTTCTACCTGCTGGCAAGCGTGTTCGCAGCGCTGTCCGTTCCCTTGTGGGCGCTGCAGTTCTCCGGCGCGCTGGGCCGCCCCTATCTGGCGGGCCCGCTCTGGCATGCCCACGAGATGCTGTTCGGCTTCGCGCTGGCGGTCATCGTGGGCTTTCTCTTCACCGCCGGCCGCAACTGGACCAACCTTCCCACCCCGACGGGATGGCGCCTGGGTGCGCTGGCCGCCCTGTGGGTGGCGGGACGGATTCTGGTGCTCACACCCTTCGCAGCCACGGCCGCCGTGGTGAACGTGGCGTTTCCGCTGGCCGCGGCGGCCAGCCTGGGCATTGCGTTCTGGAAGGCGCGGAACCAGCGCAACTATTTCTTTGTGGCGCTGCTCCTGCTGCTGGGCGCCGCCATGCTGCTTTTCCATCTGTCGCAGCTGGGCGTCTTTCCCGTCCCCGCAGGGCTCGGCATCCGGATCGCGCTGGACGTGGTTCTTTTCATCCTGGCCGTCATGGGCGGGCGCGTGATCCCGATGTTCACCAACAACGGCGTGGCGGGCGCGCAAGCAACCCGGCGGCCTGCCGTGGAAAAGGCCGCGCTGGGATCGGTGCTGGCCCTGCTCGCCGCGGACGCCACGGGCCTGGGCGGATGGCCACTGGCCACCATCGCGGCATTCGCCTGTCTGGCTCACACCTGGCGCTGGGCGCTGTGGCAGCCCTGGACGGCGCTGCGCGTGCCGCTGGTCTGGGTGCTGCACATGGCCTATCTCTGGATTCCCGTGCACCTGCTGCTTCGCTGCCTGGGCGACCTGGGCCTGGCGGCCTCCTCCCTGGCCACCCACGCCCTGACGGTGGGCGCGGTGGGCGGTCTCATCATCGGAATGATGACGCGCACCGCGCGCGGCCACACGGGGCGGCCCCTGCGCGCGGACCGCTGCGACACCGCCTGCTACCTGCTGGTGCTGCTGGCCGCCGCCGTGCGTGTGGCGGTGCCGCTCGCCAGCCCCGCGCAGACGGTGCACGCCAGCCTGCTGTCCGCCGCCCTCTGGTCGGCAGGCTTTGCGCTGTACGCCGTGCGCTACTGGCCGGTGCTGTCCCGCCCACGGGCCGACGGCCATCCGGGGTAGCGGCCGTGCGCCGCGCCGCCGTCAAGGCCATCTCCACTCCGGCGCCAGCCCACCGGGTCCGTGGTGCGTGCGTGGGCGCGTGCGCGCGGCTGGCCGTGCCCTCCCTCATGCCGGTGCGAAGAGGTAGTCCTGCAGCTCCAGCCGGCTTTGCACGCCCAGCCGTGTGTAGATCTGGCGGCGGTGGTAGGTGGTGGTGTTCTCGCTGATGCCCATCCGCGTGGCGATCTGCGCCTCGGGCAGGCCGCGCGCGAGCCAGTACGCAAGCTCGTGCTGGCGCTGCGGCAGGCCCAGCGCGCGCAACGCGGGCAGCAGCTGCGCCACGCGCGAGACCCGCTGGGTGATGTGGATGCCCGCCGCCCGGCCTTCGCCGGCCGCGGCAGCCATCAGCGTTGCGCGCAGCGAAAACGCGCCGCTGGCGTTGCGCAGGTCCAGCTGCGGCGGCGCGCGGACGCTGCCCCCCTGGCGGGCATGTTCCAGGCGCTGCAGCAGCGCCTGGAGCGCGGGCGGCAGTTCGGCACGCCGGTACCAGCGCGGCCCGAACGCCAGCGCCATCAGCCGGTCGGCCTGGGGCGATGTCCACAGCAGCTGCCCTTGCGGCGAGGCCACCAGCATGGCGCTTTCATGCACCACGCTGTCGTGCGCATCCACTTCGCCGGGCTGCAGGATGCGCGCCAGCCACGGCTCCAGCCGGGCCAGCAGGGCTGCGTCCTCGGCCCCGAAGCGCGGCGCCTGCGGCCTGCGATACAGCTTGAGCGCACCCACGCCCGCCCCCTGTGGCGTGCGCAGCACCAGGCTCAGGCAGTCCAGCAGTTCCGCGGGGCGCAGCGCCAGGTTGTAGAAGTCGCTGCGCAGCAGCTCGCCCATCGGCACGGTGATCAGCTGCTCCATCACCTGCGGCCCATGGTCCTCGCGCACGGCGGCGGCGAAATCGTGGGCGCTGCGGCGGATCACCTTGTGCTCGCTCGCCCTCACCTGCGGCTCGAAGTACAGGTGCATCAAGTCACGCGCCAGCGATGGCTCGATGTACACATCCAGCGCGCCGTCGCTGCCAGGGTGGAAGTAGCCGCTCGTGTCGAAGGCGATCAGATGGTGCAGCTCATGCAGCAGGGGTTCGATGAGCTGCGGACCGTTGACGTCCAGACAGGCCAGCTGTTGCAGGCGCGCCAGGGCGCGCCGCTGAATACGGGAAAAAGGCATGGAGTAGTTGAGTTATGTGCCACAGCGCATCCAGGCAATGCGTGGAGGCAAAGCTAGCACACCGGCCCCCCACAGCAACCCACCCCCAGGGGTGGGGCGCGGCGCCCCGGGGACGCATGGCCTCTGCTTTTTGGCGCCGGGCCCGTGGTGGCGCGGCGCCCCGGCCGGGCCGCCATGCAAGGTTTCAGCGCGGCCACGAACCGCCGCGTGTCTCTTTGGGGGTACCCGCCCCCCCCCGCAAGCCGCGCAGCATCCTCGCGGTTTCTTTAGAACAGGGATGAGGGTGACTGCCGTTCCCACTGGGGGGAAGGCTGCAGCTCGCCAAAATGGCTTGTCTCGGATTCAATCGCATCCTCGACCAGATGCAGCAGGTGCGCTGCTCGCAACTCATCGTGCGGGTCGCGCACACCGGTGAAGTCGTGCCGCTCCACGCGGATGGACAGGCCTTCGAAGTTGGGATCGGTTTCTGGCAACCCCTGGGCCAGGGCCTCTATTCGCTCGAAGGCCTCGCGGGCGACCGTCGGCGCGACGGTGATGGTGATGGACATACCGCACCTTCCATTCTGGGCGCTGCGGTACTTACGGCGAACTGCCCAGCTCCGGTCGCAACCAAGGTTTGTCCCCATCATGCGCGGACAGGGCGAACAATGGTTTCCCCCATACCCCTGCGGACAGCGTGGTCGGCCTTCCAGAGGCAAGGCATCCACCGTCCGCTGCAAGCGGTCCCGCCCTGCGGACAGGCCCCGCTTGCTCTCGCTGATTGCGCGCCCCACCAAACCCGCTCCCGCCAGGCCTTCCCTTCGCGCCGCTGCGGTACATGTCCAGCCAAATACTGTATATTTACACAGTATTCGTATTTCCCTGGAGCGAAAACATGAAAACCGCCGCGCTCAGCCACGCCCTCCCCTGCTGGCTTTTTGCCGGAGCCACGACGCCCCTGCTCGTGGGCCTGTTCGCCGTTGCCCTCGTGCTGCGCAGGATTTGGAAATGGGCATGACCTCCGCACGCCCTGCCCTCCCAGGTCATGGCTTGTTGTCGGGCGCCTTGGGGTCGTCCTGAGCCTGGTGGACCGGGTTCACGCCCCGACGGACCGCTGAGCCCTGCTGCCGGCTCTGGCCGCCAGCCTGCTGTTGCTGGCATGGCTGGCTGGCTACCGCATGGCCAGAATGCTCCCAATTTGATAGCTTATAGCGCTTGATGCACAAGCGCCAGCGGGCCAAAACACCTCAGACAATATCGCCGACCGCCAGGCACTCGAGCAGCTCCGCCCGGCTCGCCACGCCCAGCGCCGCATAGAGCTGCCGCCGGTGGTAGACCACCGTGTTCGCGCTGATGCCCATGCACCCGGCGATGCGCGATTCGGGCAGGCCGCGCGCAAGCCAGTAGGCCAGTTCGCGCTGGCGCGGGGGCAGGCCGGTGCGGCCGAGCGCCTCCAGCAGGCGGGCCGCGGGGGCCACGCGCTGGGTGATGTGCAGGGCCACGGCCTCGCCGGGGCCGGTGGCCGCGGCCAGGGGCGCGGCGCGCAGGTGGAACGCGCCGTGGGCGTTGCGCAGCGCCATTTCCGGCGCGGGCGCACCGGGCAGGCGCAGGCGCTGGATGAGCAGCTGCAGCGCATGCGGCAGCGGCGCGCGGCCCGCGCCGCGCCAGCGCCAGCCCAGCGCCTGGGCCATGAGCGCCTCGGCCTCGGGCGAGGCCCACAGTGGCTGGCCCAGGGGCGTGGCGACGAGCACGCCCTCGCGCAGCACCTCGCCGCCCGCGTTCACGCCGCCGGGCCACAGCGTGCGCGCCAGCCACGCCTGCAGCCGCGCCAGCATGGCCAGGTCTTCGTCGGCAAAGGGCCGCGCCCCGGGAGGGCGGAACAGGAACAGCATGCCCACACCCTGGCCCATGCCCTGGCCTTGCGGCGCGCGCAGTGGCAGGCTGAGCCAGTCGGCCACGCCGGCGGGGCGCATCACCACGTTGTAGTAGTCGCTGCGCAGCAGCTCGGCGGCGGGCACGCGCAGCATCTGCGCCAGCGACTGCGGGCCGCGCGGGTGGCGGGCGATGTCGTCGCCGTGCTGCAACACGTTGTGAAAGACCCGCGCCTCGCTCGCCAGGATGCGCGGGTCGAAGTGGTCGGGCACGGCGGCCTGCACGGCGGGGTGTTCCATGTGCACGTCCAGCTCGCCGCCCGCACCGGGGTAGAAGTAGCCGCTGGAGTCGAAGCCGATGAGCGCGTGCAGCGAGGCGAGCACGGACGCGATCAGCTCCGGACCGCTCGCATCCAGGCGGGCGAGGTGGCGCAGGTGCGCAATGGCGTTCGTCGCCTGGTGGTGCGTGGGCATGGAGGGCCGAATCTATCGGCCCCGCGCGCCGCGCGGCCTACCCCAGGGGGGTAGTTGTCGATGGGGGTGGCAGCAGCCGCTCGGCCAGCCCCTGGCGGCCCTGCACGCCCAAAGCGTCGTAGAGCTGGCGGCGGTGGTAGGCCACGGTGTTGATGCTCACGCCCATGCGCTCGGCGATCTGCGACTCCTGCGCACCGCGCACGAGCCAGTAGGCCAGCTCGGCCTGGCGCCGGGGCAGGTCCTGCGCGCGCAGGTGCGCGAGCAGCCGGGTGCCGCGCGGCACCCGGCGGGTGATGTGGATGGCGGCCGCCTCGCCCGCCCCCGCCACGCCCGCCAGGCGCGTGGCGCGCAGCGAGAACGCGCCGTGGGCATTGCGCACCGCCACGTCGGGCAGCGGCGCCTCGCCGTCCGTGGCGGGCCAGAACAGGCGCTGCACCAGCAGGCGCACCACGTCCGGCAGATCACTGCCGCCGCCCGCGCGCCAGCGCGTGCCCAGGGCCAGCGCCAGCAGCGCCTGCGCCTCGGGCGACATCCATTGCAGCCGCCCATCGGGCGACACGACGAGCAGGCCCTGGCCGCAGACCTCGCTGTCGCCACCGGCCTCGCCCGGATCCAGCGGCTGCAGCGCGCGCGCCAGCACGGGTTCGAGGCGGCCCAGCGCGGCGGCGTCCTCGGGCGTGAAGCGCCGGTCCGCCTCGCGGCGGTACAGCCACAACATGCCGACACCCTGGCCCGCGCGCGTGTGCAGCGGCAGCTTCAGGCCATCGCCCACGTCGCCGGGGCGCAGCACCGCGTTGAAGAAGTCGCTGCGCACCAGCTCGGACAGGGGCACCTTGGCCATCTGCGGCAGCATCAGCGCGCCGCGTTCCACGCGCAGCGCCTCCTGAAACAAGCGCGCACCCCGGTGCATCACCCGCGCCTCGCTCGCCAGGATGCGCGGGTCGAAATAGTCGGGCATCGCGGCCTGCAACACGGGGCTCTCCACGAACACCTCCATCTCGCCGCCCGCGCCGGGGTGGATGAGGCAGCCCGCGTCGAACCCGATCAGGTGGTGCAGCTCGCCCAGCACGGGCGCGATGGCGTGCGGCCCGGTGGCATCCAGGCAGGCCAGTTGCCGCAGATGGGCGGCGGCTTGGGTGGCGCGGCGGGGCGTGGGCATGGTTTTTTTCACGAAAGCGCGAATGTAGCGCGCCGCGCCGCCGCACGACTACCCCGCCGGGGTGGGGCCGCACGGGCGGTGCGCCCCTAGCCTTGCGCGCATCCCCACGGCGGGCCGGCCCGGCTGCCTGGATACATCGACAGGACGTGCGCAAACAAGGATGCCACAGCGGCCTTGCCATGGTGCAAACGTCTTTCCGGAACCCGTTCTTGCGTAAATCCTCATCGAATTTGATAGCTGCCAGCGCTTGTACAGCAAGCGCTTCCGGCCATTTTTACTTCAAACCAAAACCTTGTCCTCGTGAACACTGCCATGCCCCTCGCCATCACCCACACCCTCGCCGCGCTGGCGCTGGTCGCCACCACCGCCAGCGCCTGGGCGGCGGGCGCCGCCGACCCGGCGCACTTTCGCCTCACGCCCGCGCTGCTGGACCGCATGGAAGCGGCGGCGGCCGAGCTGCGCAAGCTGCCGCAGGCGCCCGGGAGCAGCGGCGATGAGGACGACGACGACGCCGAGTCGGTCGAGGACCTCGCCCGCAAGCTCGACGCCCACCCCCAGGTGCGCGCCGCGCTGGCGCGCCAGGGCCTGACCAGCCGCGAATACGCCACCGCCACGCTGGCCGCCCTGCACGCGGGCATGGCGCTGGCCGTGGAGAAGGCGCCCGGCGCCCAGCCCGCGCCAGGCTTCACGCCCGAGCAGCGCGCCAACGTGGAAGTGATGCGCGCGCGCCGCAAGGGGCGCCCTTGAGCGCTCTTTTTCACGTCCTGTTCCCAACGACAGCACATCCAGAGGAATGCTTCTTTCCACGCCCGGCCACAGCCAGCCCTGGTGGCGCGCACCCGACGCCCCCGTCACCTACCTCGGCGACGAGGACGAACGCTCCATCGCCGCCAAGGACCAGCGGGCGCGATTGAAATCACTCCTGATTCGATAGCTTCCAACGCTTGACAAATAAGCGCCGGTGGCACTTTTTAACCACAACCCATGACACCCGCCATGCACCACCCCCTGCGCCACTGGCTCGCAGCCGTGCTGGCCACTGCCGCGGCCTGCGCGGCGCAGGCCGCGCCGTTCGCCATCACCAGCACCGGCACCATCGACCAGTCCACCTTCGCCGAAATCCGCGATGGCGAGCGCTACGCCGTCACAATGGTCTACGACAACGGGGGCAATACCGCCCAAAGCCAGACATGGCGGCCCGCCGACCTCAGGTGCGTCATCTGGCGCATGAACAATGCCGCCAACGTGGTCTACACGCAGGCCAGCTTCAACGGGGCGCAGTTCTCGGGCCCCTTTACCGCCACGGATGCCAGCGGAGCGCTGCTGCCCAACGGCTTGAACATCACCAGCCTGGCCAGCAACAACAACCCCTACACCGTCGATGGCTTGGTGCTCGCCACCGCCCCGAGCTGGGATGCCTACTTCGGCGGAGGCGGCAATACTTTCAGCGAGGGCATATCGGGCGGGAGGAGCTTCCGGCAGCTCAATCTGGGCCTGCGCATAGGCACCGCCAACCCCGTCGCCGTCGCCAGCGACTGCGAGGCGCCGCCGCTGCCGCCGGGCGTGCCCACCCAGGCCGCCGCCACGCCCGGCGATGGCGAAGTGGCCGTGCGCTGGCAAGCACCCGTGGGCGGCGCGGTGAGCGCCACGCCGGTGAGCTACACCGTCACCGCCCTGAACCTGAGCGCCGTCAGCGGCACCTGCACCGCGCCGCACCCCGCCACCAATTGCACCGTGAGCGGCCTGAGCAACGGCACCAGCTACCGCTTCCTCGTGAGGGCGGCCGCAGCGGACGGGTCCATCTCCCCTCCTTCATTGGCCTTCGCGACACCCAGCGCCAATCCCGCTCCTGGCGCCCCCACGGGCGTGACGGCCCAGCCCGGCAACGGCCAGATCACACTGAACTGGCAGGCACCCGTGGGCGGCACGCCGCCCGTGAGCTACACCGTCACGGCCAGCCAAGGCGGCGCCAGCTGCACCGTGCCAGCGCCCACCACCCGCTGCACCGTGCCGGGCCTGACCAATGGCACGGCCTACACCCTCTGGGTGACGGCCACCGGAGCCAATGGCAGCGTGTCCGCCACCTCGTTCCCGCTGGTCATCGCCACGCCCCGCGCGATGCCTCCAGGCCCCGGTGGTGTGCAACCCGTGCCCACGCTGTCGCAGTGGGGCGTGCTGCTGCTGAGCGCGCTGGTACTGCTGGCAGTCGTTCGCCGCCGTGCCATCCACTCCTGATTCGATAGCTGCCAGCGCCTTTCCAGAAAAGCGCTGGAGCCACTTTTAACCACAAAAAAGAGGATCTCACCCCCATGCACTCACCCACCCACCACCACCGCAGAGCCCTGCGGCGCCTGCTGCACGCCAGCGCGCTGTGCCTGGGCATGGCCGCCGCCCATGCGGGCTGGACCCCCATCGCGCCCATGGACGAGGCCCGCACGCTGCACACCGCAACCCGGCTGGCCGATTCCACCGTGCTGGTGGCGGGCGGCGACACCGGCAACGTGGATGGCGGAAACAACCCCATCGCCCTCGCCACCACCCGCCTGTACAACCCCGCGGCCAACACCTGGAGCAGCGGCCCCGACCTGCCCAGCCCCCGTTTCGGCCACACCGCCACCCCGCTGCCCGGCGGCAATGTGCTGCTGGTCGGCGGGCGGGAGGCCGGCCCGGTGAACAGCGCCAACGCCAACAGCCTCCTCTACAACCCTCTGACCAACACCTTCGCCGCCAGCACGGGCCAGCTGACGCTGCGCCGCTCCCACCACACCGCCACGCTGCTGCCCAATGGCACCGTGCTCGTGGTGGGCGGCCGGGGCATCGCGGGGCAGGAGGCGCTGTCCTCCGTGGAAATCTTCGACCCCGTCACCGGCACCTGGTCCAGCGGCATCGACCTGCCCGCCCGCAGGCGCGAGCACACCGCCACGCTGCTGCCCGATGGCCGCGTGCTGGTGGTGGGCGGCTACGACAACGGCAACATCGCCGCCCAAAGCGCCTACCTGCGCGACCCCGCCACGGGCGCATGGACGGAGGTGCCCGTGCCCGCCCTGAACACCTTCTACCGTGCGCGGCACACCGCCACGCTGTTGCCCGATGGCCGGGTGCTGGTGGCAGGCGGCAACAGCCACGTCACGACCACCCTGGTGTTCAACCCCGCCGACAGCACCTGGGCGGCGGGCCCGAATCTCCCCGCTTTCGAGTTCGGCGGCAACAGCGCCACCCTGCTGCCTGGTGTCCCTGGCAACGTGCTGGTGGCAGGGGGCGACAGCGCGGGTGGCGCCAGCGTCATCGCCTCGACAGTCTCCTTTGCCTCCGGCCCGGGTCAAGCCACCCGGCAGCCCGACTTGGTCACCGCCCGCCGGGGCCACACCGCGACCCTGCTTGCTGGCGGCCAGGTGCTGGTGCTGGGCGGGGAAACCACTGGCGACGCCGTCACGAACACCGGCGAGCTGTACACCCACACCGCCCCCCTGCCCCCCGCCAACGTCACCGCCCAGCCCGGCAACACCCAGGTCACCGTGCGCTGGCAACCCCCCGCAGGCACCGGAACCACGCCCGCCCACTACACCGTCACCGCCCAGCCCGGCGGCCGCACCTGCACCGCCAACTACCCCGCGACCAGCTGCACCGTGACGGGGCTGACCAACGGCACGCCCTACACCTTCACCGTTGTCGCTTCCGCCCTGGGCGGCATCGACTCGGCCCCCTCGGCGCCGCCCGCCGCCGCCACGCCCAGCGCGGCGGCCCCCGGCGGGCCGGGCAACGCACAGGCCGTGCCCACGCTGTCGCAGTGGGGCGTGCTGCTGCTCAGCGCGCTGATGCTGCTCGCAGGCGTGCGCCTCCGCGCTGTGGGCTCCTGATTCGATAGCTGCCAGCGCAGCCCCGACAAGCGCCGGCAGGGTTTCACAGGCCAGCAGCAGGGCGCCGGCAATTGCCAGCCCCCTCACGCACAGGGGCGGCCGTGGCCACCGCGCAGAGCACGCCCGGAGGCTTGGCCAACCACCGCCGGTGTCGAGCAGACCCGCACTGGCCAGGCAGACCGGGCGCCCTGTGGGCTCTCTGTGGGCGCCTTTTCTTTTTGCCTGGAGGGAAGCGGGTGTGCAGGCAGCCGCAAATCTGCGCGGATCCCGCTCAAGAGGGCTGGGAGGGAAAGACGGTCAACCAACCGATCAGCGGTCAAGCGCTGGCCGAGAGGACCGGGGCGGAGTGCTTGCCAAAGGTGCCGCCCGGCACCGAGCGACGGCGTTCCGGGTGTCTGCGCTATAACTCGACTTTCCCCATCTCTTTGCATCGAGAGCCACCACCATGAACCGCGCCGAACTCGTTGACATCCTGGCCTCCAGGAACAACCTGTCCAAGACCGCTGCCAATGCGGTGCTGGAAACCCTGATCGAAGCCGTCCAGACTGCGGTCAAGAAGGGCGAGGCCGTTCAACTGGTGGGCTTTGGCACTTTCAAGTCCGCCAAGCGCGCTGCGCGCACGGGCAAGAACCCATCGACCGGCGCGGCGCTGAAGATCCCTGCCAGCACGGTGCCCAAGTTCGTGCCCGGCGCCAGGTTCAAGGCGGTGGTGGATCCCAGGGCGGCCCAGCGCAAGGCTGAAAAGGCGGGCAAGTAAGCCTGCGTCCGTCGCGCTGGCCCGTGGCCGGCGCGGTCCTGTCTCTTCAGACGCCAGGAGTTTTGCGCGCAGTGCGCGCAACCCTTGCGCTTCCTTGTGTTGTGTGTCGAGACGACCGGACTCCTTCCATCCTGTGCCCCTTCCCATGAAGCTTTCCGCATTCCAGTCCATCCGGCGCGAGACCGCAGGTCTTTGGCTGGGGGTGCTGGGCGTGGCGTTTTTTGGCATCACGCTGCCCGCCACGCGCCTGGCCACCGGCACGGTCGATGCGCCGCAGCTGTCCCCCTGGTTCGTGACGCTGGGGCGCGCCGCGCTTGCGGGCATGCTGTCCGTCCTGTTTCTCGCGCTCACCAGGCCGCCCTTGCCCACCCGGGTTCAGTGGAAGCCGCTCGGGATGGCCGTGCTGGGGAACCTGCTGGGATATCCCTTGCTGCTGGCCTATGCCCTGCGCACCGTGACGGCTGGCCATGCGGCAGTGATCACGGCCCTGCTGCCCCTGGTCACCTCGGTGTGTGCCGCCTTGGTGCTGCGCCAGCGCGCGCGCCCGGGGTTCTGGGTTTGTGCCTTGCTGGGCAGTGCGCTGGTGGTGGCGTTCTCGGCGCTGCGGGCGCACAGTGCTGGCGGCCATGGGTTGGGCTTCGAGGTCGCGGATCTGCTCCTGGTCGGGGGCGTCATTGCCGCCTCCGTGGGGTATGTCTACGGGGCGCAGGTGACTCCTGCACTGGGTGCCGAGCGTGTGATCTGCTGGGTGTGCGTGATGGCCCTGCCGGTGACGTTGCCCGCCACTTTCCTGTTGTGGCCCGCGCAATCCGTGTCGGCGACTGCGTGGGCGGGATTCGTCTATGTGGGAGTGTTTTCCATGTGGGCCGGGTTCTTTGCCTGGTACCGCGGCTTGGCGCTGGGGGGTGCGCTGCGCGTGGGCCAGGTACAGCTCTTGCAGCCGTTCTTTGCCATTGCGGCATCCATACCGCTGCTCGGTGAACCGGTGGATGCCACCACGCTCGGGTTTGCGCTGGCGGTGGTGGCGACCGTGGTGGTGGGGCGAAGGTTTGCGTGACACGGTCGCTGCCAGATGCGTCCCGGGCCGCCGGTGCAAGCCGGTCATGTCGTCAGTGTCGCGCCCTGCGGGGTGCGTGCAGATCACGTACCATCCGCCCATGAATTCCTTCTCGAACGCATTCCGGGCCGAAGTCGTGCGCATGGCGCGCAAGGAGCTCAAGCCTGAGTTGCAGAGCATGCGCAAGGCGATCACGAACCACCGCTCGGAGATCGCTGCCCTGAAACGCGAAGTCAAGTCGCTCGCTTCGCAGCTCAAGGCTGCGAAGCGTCAGCCCCCCGTGGCGGAAGAAACCCCGCCTGTTGCCAAGAAGGCCATCGCACAGGGGTCGAAGGCGGAGTTCCACCCCGAGGTCGTCCGGCAGATGCGCGCCGCATTGGGCATCACCCAGGCGCAGATGGCGCAGTTGCTCGGTGCCTCGCAGTTGTCCGTGAGCCGGTGGGAGTCGGGCAAGGCGCGCCCTCGGGCCGCGCAGCTGGCGCGCATTGACGACCTCCGGAGCATGGGGCCGAAAAACGCCCGGCGAAAACTGGGGCACGCCTGAAGTCAGTCGAGAAACTTCCTCAGCGCACGGTCTCCGTCTCCACCACCATGTCCAGCACGTAGGCGTAGGCCGATGCATCGGCCGGCACGTTCTGGCGCTTGAACCGGTTCACGCGCAGCACCGTGCGGGTGCCGCTCTCGTGGGCAAAGCCCTGGATCTCGTCGTAAAACAGGCTCCATGGGCCTTCCGACTGCTTCACGCCGTCAGCGGAATAGCGGATCTCGCGCACGCGCAGGCATTGAGCGCCCTTCATCACGCCGTGGCTGCAGGCCGCCCGCTGGGGCGCGACCTCCAGGAACAGTCGTTCGCCCGCGCTGCCGTACAGTGTCTGCGGCGTGGGAGTGCCCGCCAGTTCCCAGCGGCTGCCGTCGCCAAAGTGCAGGACCATGCGCGGCTGTGATGCCCCGCCGGGCAGCAGATCCAGGCGCTGGGCACCCGGCAGCTGGGCCAGCACCTGCTGCTCCAGGGCCATCAGCACACTGTCGGGGCAGGCGCGCAGCGTGCTGGTGGGACGCGCCAGCTGGATGCGATGGCCGTCGAGCTGGTATGCGGCTCCCACGGCATTGCAGAGGTTGCGCACCAGAAGCTGCCCCTTGTCGAACTGCAGCCGCACGGGCGCGCGGCCGTCCAGGCGCCAGTGGGCGGCCGCCCGCCCCTGGCTGTCCACCGCGGACGTCACATCCCACACATGGGACTGCACTGCGCCCGGCAGGCTGGCAGGCGGAAAAGGCTCTGGCATGGGTGCTTTTGGAGGTGGTGCAACCGTGGCACACGCCGACAGCAGCAGGGCTGCAGCGAAGGTGGTCGCAGCCCGAAGGGGTAGCCAGGGGTGATCAAGTCTCGTTGTCATTGCAAAGGGTTGATTTCTGATGGGTGGAGTGCCCGCACACAAGCTGCGGGGCCGTGAACAGGGGCCATGCCAAGGGGGCGGCAAAGTACCTTCGATGCCCGCGCTTCCAATTGGTTCACGCCGGGGGGTGTCACGGCTTGCATGGCTTTGACCTTGTGGGCATCGGGAACACCTTTCGCGCCGCCCTGGCGCTGCTGCCAGCCGCCCGTCGCTTGACGGTCGGCCACGCCGACTCCTGGGCCTCACAACTTGCGCCAGGTGGCCAAGCCGGTGAGTGCCGCGTTATGCTTGCCCATCAATCGCCGAGGTCTGAGATGCGAAGCCTGAGCTCCTGGTCGTCGGAAAATCTGCCTGAATCCATGCGGTTGCGGGGCTGGCGCGATGCGCTGCATGCCGAAGTGCTGGAGATGGACGCCTTGCCGCTGCAGCGAGACGGTTTCTTCGGCAGCATTGAGCGCTGCACGCTTCACTGCATCCTGCCGCACCAAGCACGGGGTGCGCCGCAGAAGGTCCTGCGCTCCGCCGCAGAGATAGCCCGCGGCCCGCGCAATGCCTACTACCTGCTATCGCAGCCCCAGCTTCCATGGCGCGCCGTACACGTGGGCCGCACGAGCATTTTGCAGCCTGGGGATTCCATCCTCATCGACTCTCGCGAACCCTACGAGTTCGACTTTGGCGCTGGCCTGGACGACCTGTCGGTCGAACTGCCCATTGATTGGGTTGAGCGGTGGCTGCCCGAGCCTTCGCGGCTCATTGGACGCCCGCTGCGGGGCGACGCTGGCTGGGGGCTGGCGCTGCGTGGCATCAAGGAAGCGTTGGTCCCTCGCGGCCTTGTGGATCGACCCTGCTCGCAGGACGAGTTGATCGAAGACCAGTTGGGAGGACTGCTGTCACTGCTGGACGATGTCGATGGTGCGCAGCGCCCCGCCATGCAGGTGGCCTACGAACGGTCCCTCCAGGTCATGCGCGCCCGTTTCATGCAGCCTGGGCTGACAGCGGCAGAGGTTGCAGCCGATGCCGGCTTGTCGCTGCGCACGCTGCACCGGGCGATGGCCGCGCAAGGCCAGGGATACCTGTCCACGCTCATGACCCTGCGCGTGGAGGCCGCAGCGGGCCTGCTCGCTCAGCCGCGGTTTCGCCGGCTGGGGGTGGGCGAGATTGGCCGGCGCTGCGGCTTCACCGATGCGTCGCATTTCGCTCGCCAGTTCCATCGGCAACGCCAGATGACGCCACAGGCTTTCCGGGCGCATGCATTGCGCTGACAAGGCAGGCCGTCGCTGGCACATGGCGGCCAGAGACCTGGCGTGATACGGCCAGCCGCAGCGCACTTCGTTTCCTAGACTTTCCTCGCTGACGCCCGCAATGCTGCGGCGTTGAAGCGAGTGACCAAAAATTCCCAGGAGACAACATGAACATGAAAAATGCGCTCGACGAAATTCTTGCCGACGGCGTGAAACGAGGTCACGCACCGGGCGTACTGGCTCTCGTAGCCGATCGGGACGGCATCCTGTACGAAGGAAGCGCCGGTGAGCGCCAGTTGGGAGGCGGTGCGGCCATGGGCCCCGACACGGTGTTGTGGATTGCTTCAATGACCAAAGCGATTACTTCGGTAGCCGCCATTCAGTGCGTCGAGCGCGGCCTGCTGGACCTCGATGCGCCAGCTTCCCGTGTGGTGCCTGCCATTGGCGCGCTGGGGGTGTTGACCGGTTTTGACGCGCAAGGGCAACCGATCACCCGCCCGCCGAAGCGCCCGATCACGCTGCGGCATCTGCTTTCGCACAATTCCGGCTGCAGCTACGAGATCTGGAACCCCGACATGCAAAAAGTGCAGGCGGCGCTCGGCATCCCCGGAACCATCGACTGCCGCTTGAAGGCGCTGGAACTGCCTCTGGTGGCCGACCCGGGCGAGCGTTGGGAGTACGGCATAGGCATCGACTGGGCCGGCCGCATGGTCGAGGCCGTGACCGGCCTCACGCTGGGCGAGTTCATGCACCAGAATCTCTGGGGGCCGCTGGGCATGACCAGCACGGGCTTCCATATCACGCCCGACATGCGCCAGCGCCTTGCCGGCGTACACCTGCGCGGCGAAGACGGCGCCTTTGCCCCCTTCCCTTTCGAGATCACTCAGGAGCCCGAGTTCCACATGGGAGGTGGCGCGCTCTACAGCACCGCAGGCGACTATGCCCGCTTCATGCGCATGGTGCTCAACCTCGGCCAACTTGACGGCGAGCGTGTACTGAAGCCGGAGACGGTGGTCAGCCACCTGATGCTCAACCAGATCGGCAACGCGCGAGTGAGCCTGCTCAAGGCTGCCATTGCGCTGACCGCTGACGCGGAGTTCTTCCCGGGCCTGCGAAAAACCTGGAGCTTGGCATTCCAGATCAATGAAGAGGAAGCCCCTACGGGCCGCCCCGCAGGCAGCCTCTCGTGGGCCGGCCTGGCCAACAGTTTCTTCTGGATCGATCCGCACACCGGCATCGCCGGACTGCTGGCGACCCAGACCTTCCCTTTCGCGGATGCAAGGGTCATGGATCTGTTGTACGCCTACGAGAAAGGCGTCTACGACGCCCTGCGCCGGACAAGGAAGGGATAACGGACAAGGTCATACCGCCAGCGCCACTCAACGGTGGCGCTGGCCAAGTAGGCAAACAGCAAACAGGAAATGCATGCCGCCGTTGGGAAGGAGCAAGGAGCAGGCGGTATGCACCAGGCCGAAACTGAAAAATCCACCCCTGCCGACGAGCCGCCGAGGCCAAGTCTTCGGCTGTGTTTTTTTTGGGTCAGCCCTCAATGGCAGCCACCGGGAAAAGCAGCCCGTGGACTGCCGGGCTTTCACGACCACACTCCACCTGCAGCAGGCCGATCTCACCTTTGCAGGTGTTTTGAAAGCACTCACGACTGGCGGTTGACGGCAACGATGCGGTACACGCAACGCGTCGCGCCCGCCAACAGATGTTGCTCACGACTGACTCGGGCATCCGCACCAGCGACTTCCTGGAATAGCTGCAGTTCCGAACGGCAAAAACCCTGGCAGGTGCGCGCGGCGATGCAGATCGGGCAGTGGTCCTCGATCAACAGCCAGCCGCTCCGGTCACGTTCGACACGCGCCATGTAGCCTTCTTCGGTACGAACGGTGGCGAGCTGTTCAAGCCGCTCCTTCAGGGTCCGGCCTTTGCAGACCTGCAGATACGTGGCCCGCGCCTCGGCTTCGCGCTGCGCGATCAGACGGTCCATCCCTTCTTCGCCAAACAACGCGCGCACCGACCCGATCATCTGTACGGCCAGCTGCGCATGCGTGTCCGGGAACCGGCCGTTGCCGGCCTCGGTCAGCACCCAGTTCTGGCGCGGGCGCCCCACGCCAGGCAGCGCTTCCTGCCGCCCCTCGATCCATCCCGACGCCACCAGTTTCTGGACTTGCTGCCGGGCCGCCTCCGGCGTCAGGTCCATCGCCGTCGCAAGCATGGCAGTGGATGCGGCGCCCTTGGACTTGATGAAAAAAAGGATGCGATCCGCCGTCGGCAGATCTGCCTTATTTTCAAAGTTTTTACTTGTATAAATCATGGCACCCACTTAATATGCAAGGAATGACTTGGATTTTAAGCCATCCCGTTTTCCCCTCTCCGTGAATCCATGAGTTCTCCTGTGTCCCCTTCCCTTTCTCCTTCTGTTTCAACGGCCACCTGGAGCGACTTGTTCACCGGCACGAATGGCTGGCTCGCCCTGGCCCTCACCGGTGGCGTGGCGCTGCATGCCGTCAACGTGCACATCGTGACCACTGTATTGCCGTCGGTGGTCCGGGACATCGGAGGGCTGGACTGGTACGCCTGGAGCACCACTCTCTTTGTGGTGGCCTCCATCCTGGGGGCCGTGCTGTCGGTTCGGCTGCTCGGTGTGGCGGGGCCCCGCGACGCCTGCCTGGCGGCGTTGGCGGTGTTCGCGCTCGGCTCGGCCATCTGCGCCGGCGCGCCGTCCATGCCGTGGATGCTGGCCGGGCGCAGCGTGCAGGGCCTGGGAGGCGGCACACTGGCCGCGTTGAGCTATGCGCTGATACGGATCGTTTTCGCGCCTGCGCTGTGGCCGCGCGCGGTGGCCCTGGTGTCCGGCATGTGGGGCGTGGCCACCCTGTGCGGGCCGGCCGTGGGCGGCCTGTTCGCGCAGGCGGGACATTGGCGATGGGCGTTCTGGACCCTGTTACCCGTGGCGCTGCTACAGGCGCTGCTGGCCACCCTGAAGCTGCGTCCTGCACGCACCCAGGCCGCGGCCGTCCCTGCGCAGGCGGGCATCCCTTTGGCCCAGGTCGTGTTGCTGATGGCATCGGTGATGGTGGTCGCCGTGGGCGGCCTCTCGTCGGCAGTGATGGTGCAGGGGGCGGGTGTCGCAGCGGGGCTGGCGTTGGGCGCCGCGGCGATTGCATGGGATCGCCGGGCATCCGTGCGCTTGCTGCCTTCGGGCGCCACGCGGCTGCGCTCACCTTTGGGAGCGGTCTATGCGAGCATCGCCTTGCTGCTTATCGGCACCACCACCGAGATCTTCGTGCCCTACTTTCTGCAGGTGCTGCAGGGCCTGACGCCACTGGCCGCGGGCTACCTCACCGCCGCCATGGCAGCCGGCTGGAGTGTGAGCTCGCTGGTGTCTTCGGGATGTACCGGAGCCCGCGCCGAGCGCCTGCTTCGCGCGGGACCGATGCTGTGCGCGGCTGCCCTGCTGGCCCTGGCGGTGCTGGTGCCTGCCGGCGCCGGTCTGCCGGCGAGCGCAGGAATGGCGCTTTGCGGTGTGGCGTTGGCAGGCGTCGGCGCCGGCGTGGGCATGGGCTGGCCGCACCTGGTCACCCGCCTGCTGACACTCGCTCCGCCCGGTGAAACCGACACGGCGTCGGCCGCCATCACGACGGTACAGCTCTATGGCATGGCGATCGGGGCGGCGATGGCAGGGCTTGTAGCCAATGCAGCGGGGCTCACCCGCCCAGGAGGCGCGGCGGGCGCACAGTCTGCCGCGCTGTGGCTGTTCGCTACCTTCGCGCTGCCGCCCGCAGTGGCCATACTGCTGGCGCGCCGGATCACCCGTCGGCAAGGAATTTCGTGATGGGGGCCGGTATGTCACAGGAGCTGTTCCTGGCGGTCCATGCCTTGGGCCTGGCGATCTGGCTGTCCATCAGCGTCATCAACAACTGCCACGCGCTTGGCGGCTCTACAGCTGCCATCGGCGCAACGATGTCGATGGCGCCGCTGAAGCAGCAGCCCGCGATCGACACGCCACTCCTTTCACGGGCCATCGATTCGCCCGCCGTTCACCGACTCGCGCTGCTGTGGGTGCTGGCGCTGCAGACCGTGGCGGCAGCCGCGTGCTGGGCGGGCTGCTGGCAACTGCTCGCCGTGGGCGACCTGGTCACCGCCCGGCCCTGGCTGAACCTGGCATTGAGCACCTTCGCAGCGTTCTTGTTGTCCATGCATCTCGGGGGGCTGTGGTTCGGCTATTGGATCCGGCAACAGAGCCTGCAACTGACCCACATCGCCCTGCTGGTCTGGGTGGCTGCTGCCTTTGTTGTCTTCAATATGGCGTGGGCATAGGCGGGGCAGTACCACGTGCTCCGCCCATCGGTGCCGGAGAACTGGGAAAGGCTCCCCAACAGAGTACACGTCAGGAGCGGAGGCTGACTGGCGGCCTGAAGGACGTTGAAGCGGTCGGGTGTGCCTTACCTGAACCCCTATCAGGTTCGCCACGCCTCTGCCTCCACCCTGCCGACCTCTGGCCAGAACCCCTGGTACGCCGCCCAGCAGTTGGGACATGAAGACGTGGAGGTGTTCCGGACCTGCGGAAAGTTCATCCGCAAGGACTACCAGAAGCCCAAGGCCGAATTGCGCATTGTGGGAAGCGCCTGATCGGTGCGATTCGCGTGCGACTTCGGTGCGATTCTCAGCACCCTACGAAGACACTTCGGGGCAAAGAAAACCGCCACAGACTAGCGGTTTCCAATGTGTGGCGGTGTCTTGGATGGGGCACGGGGGTACAAAACGATGGATGAGGGCAGCCGGCGGGGTACAGATTCCCCTATGGCGAACCCCCTTCTACAGAGGGAAGTGGGGGTACAAAAGCCCGATTTCACCAGCTTTCTGGGTTTGTACCGCCACTTGTACCCCCACTTTTGCTTGGCTGGGCGTGGACGGCTGTAGACGGCCATGGACTGCAAGTCGTTGATTCACCAAAGAAAAAGGGCGTCCACTGGATTAGTGTGGACGCCCTTGGATGGGGTTATGGTGGCTGGCGTCTACTGAATGATTTATGGAAACAGCTTATATAAGCCAACTTTCACGACAAAAACCCGTCTTGTTCCCCGGCTTGTTCCCCGGTCTTTACATCCTTCATTTTGCTCATATTTCAAGCGTTTTGCGGAATCGAAGTTGATGGCATTTGGTCTGCGCGAAGCCTTGGCGCACTAGGTGAATTTGTTCGGGCGATCTCGAAAGACTCCTGCACAAAAAAAGGCGGGCTGTTGCCCGCAAAAGATGGAGTGAACTCACTAACGACTCAATAGCTGCTTACGCCCGCTGCATAGTTGCTTCAGCCTCTTTTTATGCAGAACGCTGCTTGCGCCACCGCCACGCGCCCACCCCCACCATCAGGGCGGACAGCAGCAGCCCCCATTCGCCCAAGGTGGGCACGGCGTTGACGCCGCCCGGCGTGGGCGGTGTGGCGGAGAGTGCCCAGGTGCCGCCCGGTTCGCCGTCCCATTGGCTCGAATAGGCGTCGCCCGAGTCGATGTTTCCACACATCACGGCGCCCTGCACGGTGAGACCCGGTGGCGCGTTGCACAGTCCATTGTGGGCGCCTCCGTAGTGGATGTTCATGAAGTCGATGTGGTCGCCCTGCGCATGCGGGGCGGGCGTTTGCCAGCGCTGCACGGCGACGGCGAGATCCAGCACCCCGCCCATGGTGGTGGCCGTGATGTAGGCCAGCGACACCTGCGGGTCGCTGCTGGCATAGGTGGTCAGTCCATCGGTAAACGAGAACGAAGTCACCTGCGCCGTGATGTCCTGGTTGCTGAGATTGTTCGGCAAAGGCGACGCCGTGGAGAACGAGCCTGCCTGCCCCATGGCCGTGGTGTAGGCGCCGCAATTGCCGGCAAGGCAGTTGGTGAAGTTGTGCAGGGCGGGCGCGGTGTAGGCCGGGCCCGTGTAGGTGTAGGTGGCGGCCCAGGCGCCGGCCTGGAGGAAGGCGGCAGCCAGCAGTGTGAGGGTTTTCTTCATGGAAGCGGGTGAGTTTTAAGAAGTGAGATTGCGCCGCCCGCGCAGGGCCAGGCCCAGCAGGCCGGCGGCGGTCAGCGCCAGGGCGAAGGGGTTGTCCACCGGCACGGACTGCACGCCAGCGGAGGGGCCTGGAGGCGCCAGGGCGCCTGGGTCGGCCCAACTGGTGTTGTCGTCCCAGGTGCCGTTGCCCTCGCTCTGGGTACACGTGTCGCCACCCCCAGGCGCTGGGGCAGTGGTCAGGCAGATCACGTTGTGACGGCTGCGAGAGGTCGTGTTGACGTCGTCCAAGCGCATGTTGGCGCCGTTATGCGGCCCGGATTGCTGCCAACGCGTAGCGAGTATCTGCAGCTTTGTCAGTTGGCCTGCGGCATCGGTGGTGGCTTGGGCGAAGTTCAGCGTGACCAAGGGGTCGCCGCTGGCATAGGCGACCAGGCCGTCAAAAATCGAGAACGCTGTGATATTGCCCAGAGGGATGGAGTCACTCGTCATGTTGGGCGGGAGCGCCACGGTGGTGGTGATCGTGGCCGTCGGCCACATGGCGGTGCTGAAGTTGGCGCAATCGCCCACGCCACAAGGGGCGATGAAGTTGTGCACAGTGGCCGAGTCGTACAGGTTGCTGGTGTAGCTATAGGTGGCGGCCCAGGCGCCCGTGTGGGCGAATGCGGCCAGGGTGATGAGAGCTAGTTGTTTTTTCATGGCAAGAGGGTGTGGCAGAAAAAGTGCCACCAGCACTTATCTAGCAAGCGCAGAAAGCTATCTTTTTAGGAGTTCTTGCGCCGTCCACGCAAAGCAAGGCCCAGTAGACCGACGGCGGTCAGCGTCAAGGCAAAAGGGTTGTCCACGGGCACGGCCTGCACGTTGCCGCCACCCCCCCCCGGCCCAGATGCCCAGGGCCGATTCATAGGCCCCGATGTCGGCCCGCCCCATCTGCACACGTGCGGCGCCGCGTTGGTCAGTGGCGGGGATCACTCCGCTGGTGGGGCCTGCGTTGATGGCGGGGCTGCCCGCTTGCAGTGCATGAATGGGGGCGATCAGGTTGTTGACGTAGGCCAGCGGCGCCAGCAGCGGGTTGGCGCTGGCGATGTCGCCCGCCGCGCCAAAGCCGCAGGTGGTGCCGCTATCGAGGTTGTTGCCGCCGGATTGCAGTTGGTCCGTCAGGTTCCAGCAATTGATGCCCACCGTCGGGTTGGCCACGATGCTGCCGCTGATCTGGGCAGGACCGACCGCTGCCAGTTGGGCACCGCCCGGCTGGGTGGCTGTGTTGGCAGCGATGGTGGCAAAGCGGACGTCGGCAGTGCCGTTGGCCGTCACGCTGATGCCGCTGCCTTGTGGCGCCGTGTTGCCCGAGATAGTGGAGTTGACGAGGTGCAGCGTGCCGCCGACGCCGATGCCGCCCCCGCTGCCGGCAGGGCTGGCCACGGTGTTGTTGTCGATGGTGCTGCCGCTGATGTGCGCGGTGCCGCCGACGCGCACCATGACCCCGCCACCGGCAATACCAGCGGTGTTGCCGGTCACGACGCTGTCGATCAGGTGGAGTGTGGCCGTGTCGTGCACATAGATGCCTCCGCCCTGCTTGGTGGTGGAGCTCGCTGAACTGTTGCCTTGCAACCCCACCCGAGTGAGTGTGGCCGTTCCGCCCCCAACGACCAGGCCGCCCCCAAACGCCGAGCCCGCGCCGGTGCCGCCGATGATGGCGAGGTTGGTCAGGTTGACGGTGTGGTTGCCGGTGATTTGCAGCACCAGGCGGTCGCCGCCACCGTTGATGGCGGTGGCACCCGCGCTCACGCCCATGCCGTTGATGGTGAGGTCGCTGCTGATGGTGAGGAGGTTGTTTGCGGGCGCTTGCGTCAGCTCGTAGTTGCCCGAGTACAGAGTGATGGTGTCGGCGCCGGGCAGCGCGTTGGCCTCCTGTATGGCGGCGCGCAGCGAGCAGGTGCCCGCTACGCCCGTGCCGCAGATGCCGTCCCCTGGGGTGGGGTCGCTCAGGTCAGCGGCGGTATCGGCGACCAGGGTGGCGGCCTGCGCCCAGGCGCAGGCAGTGAGGGCGAGCAAAGCGGCGATGCATTGTTTTTTCATGTGATACGGGAGCAAAAACTTCTATCCCAAGCACTGTAGAAAATCTCATCCCCCGCCGCCACGCCCCTAGGGGGGTGAAGCTCATTGCATGCCAGCACCCCCTTGGGGGTGGGGCAAAAAAGTTATCCATGTGCTAAGTTGTTGCGTGCGCAGCGCATTGATACGTTGCGACGTACAACTAGATCGCGGCTCCATGTCTCTTCCCCGCATTCAGCAACAGGCCGTGGCGCGCCTGCAACAAATGGCCTGCCTGGATTTCAGCGGGCCGGAGCTTATCGAACCTGTGCTGCATGAACTGCATCGCTTGATCGGCTTTGATACAGGCGTGTACTTCCACCCCGATACCGACGGGGTGTGGGATGCGTATAGCGAACCCTCGGCCGCGCGCGAGTGGATGCACCTCTATTTCGATCCGCAGCTGAGAGCGTCGGAACTCAAGCTGGTGCGCTACAGCCTGCACGACTTCGCTGCCGCCATGCGCCACGAGCATGGAGTGCTATCGATGGAGCAGATCATCACCGTGCCGCGCCATGAGTTCATGCGCAGCGAGTTCTACAACGAGTTGGCGCGGCCGTGCGAGTGGCAAGACTTTCTGAGCCTGGTGCTGCGCACGCCGCAGAGCCAGGGCGTCGGCTCGCTCAAGCTGTGCCGCAAGCCTGGTGCACCCCGCTTCGCGCCTGAAGACGCCGCCATGCTCGGGCGGCTGGAACCTTGGCTGGCGCGCATCCTGCAGCCTGGCGAACTAGATCCGCAGGGCAGCGTATTGGTTGACAGTGCCACGCTGGTGGCCACGCCACAGGGCCGGCTGCTGTGGACGTCCCCCCAGGCAGACAAGTTGATGGCGTTAGCCTTTGGCTTGCGGTGGTATCAGCGCAACGAGCTGCCATGCGCGCTGCGGGTGTTGCTGGAGCGCCTGCGCTCCGTGGTGAAAGGTGCCGCGCCCGTACTGCCGCAGATGGACCTCCATAACGCCAGCGGCTTGTTCTCGCTGCGCGCCACACAGATGACCGACGTCAAGGGCGAAGACCGGGCGGTGGGCATCCACATCGCGCAGCGGGTACAGCGCGTGACGCAACTGCTGCCCGCGCTGCGTGCGCTTGGGTTACCGCAGCGCCAGCACGAGTTGGCCTACTGGCTGGCACGCGGCCTGCCCGAAGATCAGATCGCTGCGCACATGGGTATCAGCACCCACACTACTACGTCCTATCGACGCCAGATCTATGACCGACTACGTGTCCACAATCGCCAGGAGCTGCAGGCACTCTTGTTTACGCTGCATTGAAGCCCGGCGAAGGGGGATTTGACCTCACGTTTTTCGGCGCAATGCAGTCATCGAAAGATAGGACCGGGCTCTCCGCCGACGGACCCTCTCGGATGCCGACCACCAGCTCCGCGTGCGGTCCGCGATGCGCTGTCTCGCCCGGACTCCAACGATCAGTTCTAACAGCTTGCGAGATCAATTGAGGCCGCCATGGCGGCCACGTTGCGCTAGGATCTCCCGTGCATAGCCAGACCGCGAGAAATCCGACCGAGCAGGCTCTGAAGGATCAGGCCCGCACTGTCGTGCCGAGTCTCGAATTGCTGACTACGCTCCCGTGAACTGAATATCGTCGGCTAAATTATTTGCCTTCGCCCAGAGCTGGGCGTCTTTTTTCTGTGTAAATAGCAGCAGCGGAAACAGGCGTAACTTGCCCTCTATGGCCGCCACAGCTGGGCAGAAGTTCGTATGCCAGGTACTACCTAGGACTATTGCAATTGCAGGGGCGCTGCGCCATCGAAAACCACAAGTCGCTGGATGTATGGCCCCATATAGGTCTTCATTTCCACATGGGCCGGACTGGCCTGGTAAGCGTCGTGCGCGGGGCGGCCCTTGAACGCAGACACCACCGCATGGGTGTAGCCATCGGATCGAGCTGCTTCATTGGCGCCAAAGTGGTAGGTCAGCACATCCGCGCATTCTTGGCGAATCCGCACGGCATAGGCCTCCACTTTGTGGAAAAACTCGGGGCCGGCATCGGGAATGAACTCCATCATGACGAGGTGCATGTACATGGGCAGGGATCTTTCTGATTCGTGGGGATGCACGGTGCATCACACAATGGGTAGAGACAAATGGACTGCGGTCCTACATGCGGGCCAACATTCCTCCGTCGATGGCGAGAACATGCCCATTGACAAACGAACCAGCATTCGACGCCAGATACACCACGGCAGGTGCGATGTCGTCGGGCTCTGCCCATCGACCTATTGGCACGGCGCTCTGCAGGAAGCTGTCAAAACCTTCGCGCTCCTGCAGACCCTGCGTGAACTGGGTGCGCACGAAGCCCGGAGCCAGCGCATTGCTGTTGACGCCAGCGCTGCCGTACTCCACCGCCAACGCGCGGGTGAATGCGGCGATAGCACCCTTGGCCGAAGCGTAGGCTGCGATACCGGGCATACACGCTTGGCCGGCTACGGAAGACATCAAAATGATCCGGCCAAAGCCCTTGCGCGTCATATGCGGCAACACCGCGTGGGCGCAATTGAAGGCGCCGTTCACATGCACATCGAACAGCGACTGCCACTGCACAAGCGTCATCTCGGTCACCAACTTGCGGTTCTGGTTTCCGGCATTGCTGACCATGATGTCGGGCGCCCAGCCGTCGAAGGCCAGTGTGTCAATGGCCTGGCCCACCGCCTCGGCCTGGGATACGTCGAACACAGCATGACGCGCTTCCACGCCTTCCACCGTCAGCAAGCGCACGGCCTCTTCGCAGCGGCCTGCGTCCAGGTCATTGACCACGATGCGTGCTCCCGCTTGCCCCAGGTGGCGGGCGATGGCCAGGCCCAGGCCCGCAGCACTGCCTGTCACACAGGCCACGCGGCCCTGTAAGCCAAAGTTTTTTTCAAAATAGGTCTTTGCCATGTGGATTGCTTTCTTTCAACGCAAGGATTGGATGCCGGCACAAACGTTCAGGCTCTGGCCAGTAAAACTGCGCCCCGCTGAGGACGCGAGAAAAAGCGCAGTCTGTGCTACGTCAGCCAACTGCACCTTGCGGTGCAAGGCCACGTTCGCCAGGATTTCGGTGAGCATGTCGGCCTCACTGATCTGGCGCGCCTGCGCCTTGGCCGCCGTGACGTTCCGGGAGCGCTCGCTGTCCACGATGCCGGGTAGGATGGCGTTCACGGTGATGTCGTCGCCGCCCAGTTCCAGTGCAAGGCTTTGGGTCAGCCCGACGACTGCCCACTTGGATGCAGCATAGGGCGTACGCAGCGGGTACCCCAGGCGCCCGGCCACCGAACTGAGGTTGATGATGCTGGCGCGATGCGATGTACGCAGCGCCGGAATCGCGCGGCGCACGCACAGGTACTGGCTGCGCAGATTGACCGCAATGGTCTCGTCCCATTGCTGCGGTTCGATTTCCTCGATACGCGCCGTAGGACCAGCAATGCCGGCATTGTTCACCAGTACATCCAGGCCGCCCAGCGTCGCCAAGGCGTGCGCAAACCAGGCATCCACCGCAGCGGGGTTGGACGCATCCGCAATCCAGCCGCCACCTCCCGGCAGCGAGGGCACGGCAGCTTCAATGGCAGACGCCGAGATGTCGCTGATTTGTACCCGAGCCCCTGCTTGCGCAAAGGCCTGGGCAATGGCCAGGCCAATGCCAGAAGCACCTGCGGTGATCATCACGCGCAGATCTTGAAACTGCATGTCCATATTCTGTTTCTCAGTGGTTGCTCTTCAGCGCATATAGGAACCGCCATTGACATCAAGCCTGGCGCCGCAGACAAAGCTGGCACCTGATGAGCACAGGAAGGCCAGCAGCCAGGCGATCTCGTCCGGCGCGCCAATGCGTGGTGCCGGCACATTCTTCAGCGTGACCGGATCGGCCACTGCTACCACGGGGAGTTGCGACGGCACCCGGTGCCACCGCGTTCGCCTTTGCTTCTGGCGCGGTACGCCGTGCCAGCTCTGGGGCAGGAAAGCGACCGTGTTGAGGTCCGCTCGTCCTGTCAGGAAGCGACCGGGCATGGCCGGTCCGGGAGGCGCTATATCAGGTTCAGGGAGTCCTGCGGGCCTTCTCGATAGTGGCCATGGTCTTGTTAACCAAGTCGACACCCAGTTCCGGCTTGTACTTCTCGATCACTGATGCGGTAGCTTGCACCATGCGGGCGTGTTCGGCGGGCTCGATGGTATTGAACTTCATGCCGGCCTTGATAAGGTCCTTGACCACGTCTGCTTCCATTTTTCGGCTCACTTCACGGTGGTAGGTCTGGGCTTCCTTGCACGAGGATTCCAGTACGCCACGCTCGGCGGTGCTCAGGCGATCCCAAAACTTCTTGCTCACCAATACGACGGCAGGCAGATAGAAGTGGCGGGTTTCGGTCAGGTAGGTCTGGATGTCCTGATATGAGCTGGACTTGGTGACCAGATAAGCGCTTTCCTGCCCGTCGATGGCCTTGGTTTCCAGCGCGGTGTAGGTTTCTGGGTAAGGCAGGGGCAAGGGCGTGGCACCCAGCGCCTTGAACACGTCGATGTACACGCGGTTCTGCAGTGTGCGCAGCTTCAGGTCACGGAAGTCTTCCAGGCGATTGATGGGATGCTTGCTGTTGGTAACCTGGCGGAAACCGTAGTCCATGTAGCACAGGCCAATGAGGTTTTTTTCTGAGAACTTTTTGAGCAACGACTGGCCGACTTCCCCATCCACGACGGCATCGGCTTCCTTCTCGCTGCGGAAGATGAAAGGCAGGTCGAAAATGGCAAGTTCTTTCACGTTGCCGGCAGCGCCTGCGGTGGAGACCACCGACATCTCCAAGATACCGCCCTGGGCAGACGACATCGACTGGATCTCGTTGCCCAGCGTGGCGCCAGGGTAGCCAGTGACTTTGATCTTGCCCCCGGTCTTGGCGCCGACAATCTGGGCAAACTTGTCCACGGCCAAGCCGATCGGGTTGTCCTTGGCGACGGCGTAGCTGAACTTGATCTTGCGGTCCTGAATGTCCTGCGCATGTACTTGCATGCCGCCCATGGCGATCAGGCCGGTCGTGATGGCCAGGCCCAGGTTGCGGATACGGGGGGAAGTCTTTTGTGCTGTCACGTGTGTCTCCTAAAAAATGGGGCCATCGAAAGGGGTCTACGTCAATTACTTCAGTTCCTGGCCGTCCAGTTCCCCACCCAGAAACTTGTTCGGCTTGAGGAAGAAACACAGCACCAGCGCACCCTTGGGCGAGCGGGCGACATGGCGATGGCCTCTGGGGCGCCAGGCGAAATTGCCTGCCATGTAGACACCATCGTCGTCTTCGAACTCACCTTCGAGCACATAGCTCTGCTCGATTTCCACGTGTTCATGCAACGCGAGCACCGTGCCGGGCTGCCAGCGAAACAATGCCGTTAGCAAGCCGGTGTCGTCGTCCTTCACCAGCACCTTCATATCGATGCCCGGCGTCGGGGTGGGCTTCCAGGGCAGGTCGTTCACCGCCACGTTGCGCGAATCAAGGGGGCCGTACTTTTCAGCGTTGGGCAGGAAAGGGGTCATCAAGGCCATGTTGTCTCCTCAGGAATAGCGGAAGTTGAATGGAACAGCTGCGCAGCGCAGCTATTGAGGCGTGCTAGGCGACGACGGTATTGGTCAGCTCGCCAATCCCCTCGATACGTGCTCGCACGGTCTGGCCTACCTGGAGGCACCGCTGCGGGCGCTGGGCAAAACCAACACCTTTGGGGGTGCCGGTAGCGATGACGTCCCCTGGCAACAACGTCATGCCCGCCGACAGCTGCGCGATGACGGTGGCCACGTTGAATATCATGGAGTTGGTGTTGTCGTTCTGACGCTCTTCGCCGTCGACTTCCAGCACCAAGTTCAGGTTGTCTGGATTCTCGACGGCGCTGGCATGCGCGACCACGGGGCCAAGCGGGCAGCTGGTGTCCAAGCTTTTGCCCTTGAACCATTGCCCATGCAGGCGCTGCAGGTCGCGCGCTGTTACATCGTTCAGGATGGTGTAGCCGAACACATATTCGTGCGCCTTCTCCACAGGGATGTCGCGCCCACCCTTGCCGATGACGATGGCCAGCTCTACCTCGTAGTCGAGGCTATTGGTCAACTGGCCGTGGCGCAGTACACAGCCGCGGTGCCCCACCAGGGCGGTGCGTGGTTTGGTGAAGAACTCGATGGCCTGCGGAAAGGCATCGGCCGGGCGGCCATTGGCCAAATTCCCTTCGATGATGTGCTCGCGGTAATTGCGGCCCACGTTGAAGATGTTGCGGCCGGTGAGCGCCACTGGCGGCAGGATGGTCGCGCTCGCATAGAGCACGGTGCTGGCGGTATTGCCGCTGGCAAGGGCATCGCCGGCCGTCTGGATGGCCTGCTGCGCTAGCGCGACGGCAGCATCACCACCTGCGATGAGTTCATCCACCGATGCGGGCGCCGGCTGGACCGGCCATGCAGCTGTCAAGTCGAGGATGTGGGTATCTGCGATCACGGCGCCGAGTCGGACGCCATCACCGTGGAGGAAATTGAGGAACTTCATGTGGACTGCTTCTGTGGGGAAATACTTTGCACGACTTGCTGCGAGCCTCCTTGTTCAACGGCCACAAGCAGTGCGCGCACATGGGCTCGTGCCAGGGCTTCGGCTAGGTCGGCATCTCGCCGCTCGATGGCATCGATGATTTCAAGGTGCTCGCGCAGAGAATCGGCGCTGCGGTGCAGGCGAGCGATGGTCTGGCGGCGGTAACTGGTCTGAGGGTGGCCGAAAGACGCCCACACACGTTCGAGCAGATGGTTGTTGGCCAGCCGAATGACCTCTACGTGGAAGGCCACATTGGCTTGGGAATACTGGGCCGCCTTGGCTTCGGCCACTCCCGGCTCCAGGAAGGGCTCGAAAATGGCGCGCAGTGCTATCACGTCACGCTGCGATGCGTTCAGCGTTGCCTCGCGCGCGGCGAATCCTTCTAGCTGCTCACGCAGCTGCAGCCATTCGCGGTAGTCACGATCGCTCACCGGTTGCAGCAGCGCACCACGCCCCGGGCGCAGGCTGATGACTCCGGTGCTGTCGAGCCGAATCAGCGCTTCACGCACTGGCGTGCGGCTCACCCCTAGTTGGTTGGCCAGGTCTTCTTCGCGCACGCGGACGGGCTCTGTAATGGCAGAGCGCAACTCATTGAGGTGCGCGCTCACGGCCTCGAACACGCCAGCAGTCGTGGACTTTGGGGAAAGCTTGGTATTCATTGCAGATCCCTCAGAATCACTTGGTCAGGAAGTTCAGAGGCACCATCACGATCGAGGGGAACAGCACCAGCAGGAACATGACGATGAACTGGGCGATCATGAATGGCACCACCCCCTTGGCCACATCGTCCAAGCGCATCCTGCCCACACCAGCCACCACGTTCAGCACCGAACCCACCGGCGGGGTGACCAAGCCAATGGCATTGTTCATGATGAAAAGCACACCGAAGTAGACCGGGTCGATACCAGCCTCTTTGATGACGGGCATGAGCACAGGAGTGAGGATCAGGATGGTGGGCATCATGTCCATGGCTGTTCCCACGACCATCACCAGCACCATGATTGCCACCAGCAGCAAAGTGGGGTTGTCCATAAAGGGCTTGAGCATGCCGATCACTTGGTCTGGAATGTCGGCTACGGTGATCAGCCATGCCGAGACCATGGACGCTGCCACCAGGAACATGATCACCGCGGTGATCTTCGATGCCGAGACGAACACCGTGTACATCTGGCGCAGGCTGATCTCTCGATAGACCACTGTAGATACCAGCAACGCATACACCGCAGCCACTACGGCGGCCTCGGTGGGTGTAAACACGCCGAACTTCAGTCCGAAAAGCACGATGACAGGCAGACCCAGGGCCCATAGCGACCCCTTGAGCGCTTGGAGCTTCTCTTGCGTCGTGGACGCAGCGGGGAGATTCACGCTCTCGCGGGACGCCACCAGCCACCAGGCCACGGCGATGGCCACCCCCATCAGCAGGCCGGGCACGATACCCGCCATGAACAGCTTGCCGATGGACACGTTGGCCGCAACCCCGAACACCACGAAGCCGATGGAGGGGGGAATCACCGGCGCAATGATGCCGGCCGATGCGATCAAACCACCGGCCCGCGCCTTGTCGTGGCCTGCCTTGACCATCATAGGCAGTAAAAGAGCGGCCAGTGCTGCCGTATCGGCCACGGCCGAACCAGACAACGCTGCCATCAGGCAGGCCGCGATGATCGCAACGAATCCCAGGCCCCCACGCATGTGCCCGACCAGAGTGATAGCCAAGTGCACGATGCGCTTGGACAGACCGCCCACGTTCATGATCTCACCGGCCAGCATAAAGAACGGAACAGCCAGTAGCGGAAAGCTGTCGGCACCGTTGATCACGTTCTGCGCGAGGATCTGTGCGTCGAACAGATCCAGGTGGAACATCAGGGCCAAGCCCGAGAAGAGCAGCGCATAGGCGATGGGCATACCGATCGCCATGGCCGCCAGCAGCGCGCCTACAAAGATGAGCACCGTCATTTCCGTCTCCGATTTCTTATGAATGCTTACTTGCGCCTATCCACAGCGACGACGGATGGAGGCAGCACGAGATGTGCCGTTTCTTCGGATTCCTGCACCATCACCAGTTCAGCGTCTGAGAGCTTCCCGCTCACTGTCAGCCAGAACTGGTGCAGCAGGATGAGCAGCGTGGACACCGCGAACAAGACGCCCGCAAAGTAGAAGATGGAGACCGAGAGGCCACTGACAGGTGCCTCCGTTTCGCGATTCACCACCACCTGGCTCCAACTGCCGGTAAACATCAGCCAAGTGATGTAAAGCATGATGACTTGCACCGCCACCAAACAGAGTCGCTGCGCCCAGGCGGGCAATCGCACGACCACCATGTCCGTGCCCATGTGGCCGCGCTCGCGCATTACGACCACAGCGCCCATGAACACCATCCAGACAAACATCCAGCGGGAGATTTCCTCGGAGATCAGCCAGCCTGTGTTGAAGAAATAGCGCAGCACCACGTTTCCGAATACCAGGACCACCATGGCGGCCATCAACAACGCACACACAGCTTCCAAGGCCTGGCAATAGGCATCCAACAAGCGATTCATGACCCATCCTTGGCAATCGGCCCAACACGCGAGGCCTCGACCGCCCGCAGTGCTTTTGAGCCATTCAGTATGCAATTCATAGTTTTGTATGCAAAATATAATTTTCGTGCACGGATTTTCATCGTGGATACATAAAACCGCTCTGGGGTTTACCCCAATGGAGAGCCAATGACCTATGGCGGACCTCGCCAACACAAATTGCTCGCGTCACGGAAGCAGGTTCGGAAACTTTCACTGGGCGTGTGAGCGCATTGAGCGCGGCGGGCGCTGAAGCGAACGCCCTGGGTGCATCTACCCCGCATGGGACGGTGGGGCCAGCGGTCGAGGTCATTGCGCAGCACATACCGGATGCCCCCTCTTGTCGAGGTGGCCTGCGCACGCCTAGCGCTCGAAGAAAACAGTGTGCTTTTCACAAAGCCCGCGCAAACGGAAAAAGATGCGGGCCTCACTACCGCCAAGGCAGCAGAGCAGTGCCTAGCGCTGACCGAGACCATCAATGCCCATCCAACTCAGCGGCCCCAGCTCGCTGATGGGCTTGCCAGTGCACCGTGGTCTGGCGGTGACACGTGCGGTGGCAAAGCTCTCGAATGGCGAAGGGCCGAGCATTGCACTACGCGCAGACCCAGTTGCGCTCAACATGCAGGAGCTTGGCCCCACTACACACATCCCAGTGCGCCGGAAAGATGCATGCCTGCGGACACGACGCCCATACCCCCATGCTGCTGGGCGCAGCAGCCTATCTGGCGCGCCACAAGCCCTTCAAAGGCACGGTCTACTTCAATTTCCCCGGGATGCCACGTGGACATTTTGGTATCCGTAGGCGCTAGCCCGCTTCGCGGCCCTGCTCCGCAAGAGCCTCTAACAACCCCAACTCGCAAAAAGCCGCAGCCAAAAACGCCGCGGCTTTTTTGGTTCGCGTGTTGCTCTGCCTTGCCGTGTTCTGGCATGCATGGACATGCGCAGGCTCCAGAAAAGCCTGGGCGCTAGACCCACTTCGTGCGAACTGTGCTCACCGGCCCGGCTAGCTGCGGCGGTCTGAGACGACAATGGGCAATGGGAAAGTTTCAGCGCACTCAGACGCACGCCGAGCCACCCTCCCACCTGCTCAGCCATCGGGCCTGGAAGGTCGATCCGAATACCTTCGCCAGGCCCGCAGCGACCCACAGTGCCAGGTGGCGCAAAAGTACAACGGTCGAGCGCATGCCAGTGGATCCTGCTGTCCAAACGAGCAGTACAGCGGCGGGTTTGCCGGTGGCGCCATTGGTGTACACAAGAGGATGTGCCAGTGCTGGCAACATATGCGCTCGAGAGCTGCGGGGACGCAAGCCGCGCCGCCGGATGCCCGCAGGCCCGCCCCGAAGCCTCAGCCCGGTCCGGCAACGCCAGCGCGCCGCGCAGGCCGCAGGTGCTTCAGCCCAAGGCCCCCTAGCCCAGCCGCGAGCAGCAGCAAGGCCCAGGCCTGAAGGCTGGGGATCGCGGCGGGAGAGACTGGTGCTGGCACGGGGCCGCCGACGAACAGGCCCAGTGCTCCGGGACTCCACCCCACGGCCACGGTGGTGGTGACGGTGTTTGTGGCCAGATCGATCACCGAGACATTGTTGGAGCCGCGGTTGACCACGTAGGCGCGGGTGCCGGCGGGGTCTATTGCCACACCAAGAGGACCGTCGCCCACTGACACGGTGGCGACGGCAGTGTCGGTGGTCAAGTCGATTACCGAGACATTGTCGGTGCTGCGGCTGCTCACGTAGGCCCGGGTGCCAGCAGGGTTCACCGCCACCCCCATGGGGCCGTTGCCCACGGGCACGGTGGCTGCGACGGTATTGGTAGCCAAGTCGATCACCGAGACATTGTCGGAGGTGAGGTTAGCCACATAGGCACGGGTACCGGCCGGATTCACCGCTATGGCAGAAGGGTTGGAGCCCACTGGCACAGTGGCAATGACGGTGTTGGTGGCCAGGTCGATCACCGAGACAGTGTTGGCGGCGTAGTTGGCCACATAGGCATAAGTGCCAACCGGGTTCACCGCCACACCGTAAGGGCGGCTACTCACAGGCACAACGGCCGTGACGGTGTTGGTGGCCAGATCGATCACCGAGACAGTGTTGATGGCGTAGTTGGCCACATAGGCATAAGTGCCAGCCGGATTGACCGCCACTCCCGTGGGAGTGTTGCCCACAGGCACGGTGGCGACAACAGTGTTGGTGGCCAGGTTGATCACGGAAACATTGCCGGAGCCAGAGTTGGCCACATAAGCGCGGGTGCCGGCCGGGTTCACCTCCACGCCGTAGGGGTTGGTGCCCACGTTCACAGTGGCTGTGACGGTGTCGTTGGCTACGTCGATGACCGAAACAGTGCCGGAGCTGCTGTTGGGAATGTAGGCAAACGGGGCCGCCTGGGCGGGGCCGGCCAGGGCGCAGGCGGCGAGCAACGGCCACATGAAGCGCGAGCGCCGGCGGAGGCGGGGTTGTGTCATGACAGTCTCCTGGTGTGCAGCACCATCAGGCCCAGCAGCACGGACAGCAGCAGCAGGCCCCAGGCCGAGAGCGTGGGAATGGCCTCGGCCGCCAGGGCCATGGGGCCAGAAGGGTCTGCGATTTCACCGTTGGGCGTCCAGTCGTCGTCACCTTGCGCGCCGTCGGTCAGGGTGAAGCGGGCCGTGTGGCCGCTGATGACAAGGCCGGCAGGCTCGAAGTAGCTGGGCTGAGTGTCGGTGCGGGCGGCCAAGCCGTACTTGGTGTAGCCGGCCACGGGCTCGGGCCAGGTGACCTGCATGGCAACGGCGGTGGTACAGCCCACGAGCTTGATGCGCAGCAGGCCCTGAGGCAGCGTGTGGCCCGGCGGCAGCGCGGCGGGCGCGGCCTCGAAGCGGGTGGCGCCCAGGTTGAACCGGCAGGCGGGGCCGCCACCGGTGAAGGTAGCGCTGCCGGTACCGCCCGGGCCGCTGGCGGGCACGGTGGTGCCTTCGAAGTATGGCGCGCAGGCCACCTGCACATTGCCCACGTTGGCGGCGACGTTGCTGCCACTGGCGTTGGCGATGGTGCAGCGCTGGCCCGTGGGCTGGGCCTGCACGGTGACTGCGTAACTGCCGCCATCCGCCACAGGCTGCAAGAAGGTGAAGCCGCCGTTGGCCTGCACCGCCAGGTCTTCGTTGCCGTTGCGCAGCACCAGGCCGCTGCCCGTAAGGCCCGTAGCGGTGCCGCCCAGTGTGTGGGTTTGCTGCGGCAGCGGCGCAAAGGTCGCCGTGATGGTGCAGGCGCTGGTGACCGGCGCGGTGGTGTAGTCGTTGTCGCCCACGCCCGTGGGTGTGCCGTTGCAGCCGCTGATGCTTTGCGTGATCTGGCCCGCAGGCGGCGTGGCGTGGCATGTGACGGTGCCGAGGTAGGCAACCGCGTTGGATGTGCAGGCCATAGCGCCAGCAGGCAGGGCGGTGACGGCGTAAGTGGCAGCGACGCAGGCCACCTGCACGCTGATCACATTGGCGGTGGCAGTGCCGCTGCCGCCCGTTACCGTGCAGGTCTGGCCCGTGGGCGGGGTCTTCACGGTGACGGCGTAGCTGCCGCCATCCGCCACCGGTTGCAAGAAGGTGAAGCCGCCGTTGGCCTGCACCGACAGGTCTTCGCCACCGTTGCGCAGCACCAGGCCAATACCCGTAAGGCCAGCTACCGTGCCGCCCAGGGTGTGCGCGATGGGGCCGGAGAACTCGGCGCTCACGGCGCGCGCCTGGTCCATGGTGATGCTGCACGTGCCAGTGCCGGAGCAGGCGCCGCTCCAGCCGGTGAAGGTGTGGCCCATGGCGGGCATGGCAGCGAGGGTAAGGAGCTGCGGGGTGCCCTCGCCAGGGTAGTTGTAGCTGCAGGTGCCAGTGGCGCAGGCCGACGGGGCGCCGTTCACGACGCCCATGCCGGTGACGGTGACCGCCAGTTCCACATGGGTCCGCCGCTCCAGCGCACCGATATCGCAAGGCGTGGCGCCCATGCCCTGCGGGCGGGCGATGCCGCGCTGGTCGATCGGCAGGGTGCAGGCCACGGCGTCCTGCAGCAGGCTGGTGAGATCGGGCAGGTAGCCGTAGAGGCTGGGGAAGCCATCCATGCCGTTGGCGCCGAACGCGCCCAGTTCGGGGTCGGCGTCCAGCGTCACGCCGTTGCAGGTGGCGGTGCCGCCCATGGGGGCCACGTTGCCGCCCGCGCAGCCGTCCTGGATCAGGCTGTCGGTGATGGTGGTGGAGCCCGTGAAAAAGGTGACGGCCTGAGAGCGCGTGGCCGCGCTACCCCACAGCACGGAGTTGCGCACCCCCACCACGCCGCCCTGGGTGAAGAGCGCGTTGCCGTTGCCACCGGCCATGTTGCCCATGAAGGTGGCGTGCACCGCGTCCACGCGGGCATCCCCGTCCACCCCCACGATGGCGATGGCGCCGCCGGGCCTGCCGGCGGAGGACTGGTTGATGGCGAAGGTGGCGTTGCGCACCTGCATATGGCTGGTGCCGCCGCCCTCCGTCAGGCTGTGGATGGCGCCGCCGGACACACCCGCGCCGTTGCCTGTGAAACTGGCCTGCTCGATCACCGGGCTGCTGACGCCGCCGCTGCCCTTGGCGAGGTTGTACATGGCGCCACCGCTGCCGTTGTAGGCGTCGTTGCCTTCCATAGAAACACTGCGCAGCACGGGGCTGCTGGTGCCGCCCTCGCCCCGGTTGTAGATGGCACCGCCGTGGCCCTCGGCGTGGTTGTTGCTGATGAGGACATTCGTCAGCACCGGGCTGCTGACGCCGCCCCCGCTGGCGTCGTTGAACAGGGCCCCGCCATCGCCGTCGGCGTACGAGGCGCCGATGTGCACCCTGTTTATCCAGGGGCTGCACACGCTGCCCACGCCCGCGCCGTTGCAGTACAGCGCGCCGCCGTTGGCCCCAGGCCCGGCCGCCGCGCCCTGCAGCAGATACACGCTGTCGATCAGCGTGTCATCAAGCGGGATGCCCAGGCTGCCGTCCAGGTACAGCACGCGGCTGTTGTTGTTGGCGTCCAGCACCGTCAGGCCGGGAGACACGGACTGGGGCCGCTCGGCCAGCGCGGCCTCGGTGCCAATGAAGCCGCCGTAGAGCTTGACGTTGCGCTCGATGACGAAGCCCTGCGCGCCGGACGGCACGTAGGGAGTGCCAGCGGATTGCTTCAGCCAGACCTCGCTGCAACTGGGTTCGGCCAGCGCAAAGTCCAGGCTGGCGGCCTGCGGCCAGCTGGTGCCGTCGCCGCTGCCGCTGGGCGTGACGCGGCAGGCGCGCGGCGCGGGCGCAGCGCTGGCATGGAGGGTGAAGAGCATGCTGCTCTCGCGCACCTGGGTGGCTTCGTCGCCGCCGTTCGCGGCGGCGGCAGCGGTGCCGGTGGTATCGCCGCTGCGCAGGCTCAGGGTGGCCGTGGCCTGCTGGCCCGCAGTGGCCGGGGCCGGCAGGCGCACGCGGATCTGGTCGCCGCTGGTCACGATGGCCTCGCGCACCCAGGAGCCTGCGCCATTCACGCGCAGGCGGCCATTGCCGCTGATGCGCACGCCGCCCCACGATGCGCCTGCGCCCGACTGGCTGGCCAGCGGGGTGGTGATGTTGTAGATCACAACCATGCCCGCCGGGACGGTATCGGCGGGCGGGGACGCAGGCAGGTTGGCAAACGGCTGTCCGCCGCGCACCAGGCGCGCTTCTCCGCCGGAGTTGGTGGAGAGCCAGGTGCCCACCTGCGGCTGCTGGTCGAACAAGGTCTGCCAGGCGCTGCCCTGGTTGCCCGGCCGGGGCGATGCCGTCCAGAGCGACCCGTGCAGCCCCCCCTGTCCATGCACGGTGGGCAGCACCTCCCGGTTGAGGCGGAAGTCCGGGTCAGGGCAGCCCGCTGCCAGCGCGCTGTTCTCCAGCTTGTAGGGCAGCCGCCAGACGCCGGTGTGCAGGCGGTCTTGCGCCAGGGCCGCGTTGACGCCCCAGTCCTCCTGCCCGGCGAACGGCGTGGGCAGCCAGTTGTTAATCCAGTCCGTCCAGGGCTTTTGCTGATCGGCTAGCGTGCTGCCCTCGATGGCGCGCGACCAGACCAGCCCCGTCTCCCAGTGCATCGCGCTGGCGCGGCCTTCGGCCTGGCCCACGATGTAGTCACTGGTGGCGTTGGGGCTGGCGCAGGTCTGGGCCAGCCCCACGGCGGGCAGCGCCAGGCAGGCGGCGAGGAGCGTGGGAAGAATGGTTTGCTTCATTTTTTATAGCTTCTTGCGCTTATTGGATAAGGGGTAAAGGCCAAAAACACTTCAAACCCTGCGACGCAGCGCGAGCAGGCCGAGCAGTGCACCCAGCAGCGCCAGTGCGCCGCCGCCCAGCGTGGGAATGGGCTGCGCGCCGCCGGGGCCGGGGCCCGCGGTGGGGGCAAAACGGGCCGACACACTGCGCGCCCCGTCGATCGCCACGGTGCAGGTGGCGCCCGTGCCAGTGCAGGCGCCGCCCCAGCCCGCGAAGGCCTGGCCCGTGCCGGGCGTGGCGGCCAGGGTGACGTGCAGCGGCGCACCCTCATCCGTGTAGGTGAAGGCGCAGGTGGCGGTGGTGGTGGCCGCGCACGGGGCCGGGCCGCCCGCCACGGTGCCGTGGCCGGTGATGCCGACGTTCAGCGGATAGCTGCCCAGGCGCCGCTCCACCGCGCCGATGTCGCACTGGCTGCCTTGCGGGCGGGCGGCACCGCGCTGGTCGGTGGTGGCGCCGGTGGCAGCGCAGTCCACCGCGTCGATGGCGCTGCCCGTGGCGCCGGGCATGCGGGTGAGCGTGGGGCCGCCGTTGTCTTGCAGCGGGCCGAGTTGCGGGTCCAGGGCCAGGTTGCCCGTGCCGGCGAAGCCGCCCTCCACGATGCTGTGGCTGACGGTGGTGCTGGCCTCGATGATGTCGCTGATCTGCGGTCCCGTGGTGGTGGTGTTGCCCCAGAAGATGCTGGCGATGACCTGGGGCATGCTGATGCCGCCGCCGCCGCCGAGGCTGTAGAGCGCGCCGCCTTCCTGCGCCGTATTGCCGCTGAATGTGCTGTGCGTGATGACCGGGCTGCTGTTGCCCAGGTGGCCGCCGTTGCTGTAGATAGCACCGCCGTGCGTGGCGGCGTGGTTGTCGTGAAAGGTGCTGTGGCTGATGGCGGGGCTGGCGATGGCGCCCGGGGCAAAGTTGGCGATGGCGCCGCCCGAGGAGGCCCGGTTGCCGCTGAAGGTACTGTGGCTGATGGTGGGGCTGGCGGGCGCCATGCTCATGGCGCGGTTGAAGATGGCGCCGCCACCGCCAGCGGCAAAGTTGCCCGAGAAGACGACGTGCGTGATGCGCGGGCTGCAGGGGCCGTGGCACAGCAGGCCGCCGCCAGCGTCCATGGCGGCGTGGCCCCGGGCGATGCTCAGGCCGTCGATCACCGTGCTGGCGGTGATGTGGCCGCCGGGCGTGGTGCCGTCCAGGCGCAGCACGCGGCGCTGGTTCTCGCCGTCGAGCACGGTGGCGCTGGCATTCACGGGCGCGGGCCGCTCGGCCAGGGTGCTTTCGGTGCCCATGAAGCCGCCATAGAGCGCCAGGTTGCGCGCGATGCGAAAGCCCTCGGCATCCGCAGCCTGGCTGTAGCTGCCTTGCGCGAGCCAAATTTCGGTGCAGGCGGCATCCGCCAGCGCGGCGGGCAGCGGCGCGGCCTGCGCCCAGGTGCTGCCGTCGCCCGTGCCCGTGGGGCTGGCGCGGCAGACGGCGGCCTGGGCGCTGGCGCCGGACAAGGACAGCAGCAGCGTGGTGGTGAAGGACAGAAGGCGGTGGAGGGCGAGTTGAGTCATTTTTTGATAGCTGCTGGCGCTTGTCCCGCAAGGCCTGTAGCCCCGGGACACCTGTATCGCCTTGCAACACAAGGCTACGGTTTGACACAGCGCAAGGCTACGCAGCCTCCACGCCCCTGTCTGTCCCCCTATAGGACGACAGACGCGCGCCGGAGGCTGTGGCAGCATCCGCGGGCATGGACTTGCCCAACAACCCCATCCGCGTCGCCGTGGTGGAAGATGACGCGGCCTGCCGCATCGCCCTGGCCTATGCGCTGCAAGCCGCACCCGACATGTGCGTGCAATGGCTGGCGTGCAGCCGGGCCGAGGCGCTGGCCGCCCTGCAGGACGGCCCGCCGCTGGACGTGCTGCTGCTCGACCTGGGCCTGCCCGACGGCAGCGGCCTTGACGTGCTGCCCGCTCTGCAGGCGCGCTGGCCCGCGGCGGCGACCATGGTCAGCACCATGTTCGGCGACGAGGCGCACGTGCTGCACGCCATCGAGGCCGGGGCCATGGGCTACCTGCTCAAGGACCTGCCGCCCCAGGCCGTTCTGGACGAGGTGCGCAGCCTGCACGCGGGCGGCAGCCCCATCAACCCGCTGGTGGCGCGCAAGCTGCTGGTACGCCAGCGCCTCCACGCCCTGCCCTCCCTGCCGCCGCCCGCCCCGGCGCAAATCGACGCCGCCCCCTCCGCGCGCGAGGTCGAACTGCTGCGCCTGGTGGCGCACGGCCACTCGGTGGACGAAGTGGCCCAGGCCATGGGCGTGTCGCGAAACACGGTGCGCACCTTCGTGCGGCGCGTGTACGTCAAGCTGCAGGTGACGACCCGCGCCGAAGCCGTCACCACCGCGCTGCGTCAAGGTTGGCTGGAGTGACCCGCCAATCCATGAAAAATCGGGCCCTGGCGCTTATCCAGAAAGCGCTGGCAGCTCTCTTTTTGATAGTTTTCTGCCACCTGGCCCAGGCCGCCACCTCCGCCCACCTGGCGGCAGCGCAGACTTGGCAGTCGCCCAGTGCCGCCTGGGCGCCGCCGCCCTCGCTGCACGCGGCAGACGACGCGGTGCTGGCCTCCGGCACGCCCTGGCAGGCGGTCAACCTGCCACACGCAGTGCCGCGATCCCTGCGCGTGCTCGATCCGGCGCTGGCCAGCGGCGCGCCCGTGGTGCAGTGGTGGCGCCTGTCGCTGCCCGCCAGCGCGCTCGCCGCCACGGCGCAGGGCACACGCCTGTACATCCCGCGCTGGCAGACCATCGGGACGCTGGCGGTGTACGTGCAGGGGCGCTTGGTCTGGCAGTCGCGCGGCGACCGGCCCTGGAACAGCTTCAACGACCCCATCTGGATCAGCCTGAGCGCCCTGCCTCATGAAGCCGCGCACACCGGCGACCTGCAAGTGCACCTGCGCATGGCCAGCCAGCAGGGCGTGGGCGGTGCGCTGTCGTCGTTGTGGGTCGGCCCCACGACGGAACTGCTCACACCCTGGCGCTGGCGCATGTTCTGGCAGACGGGGCTGGTGTCGTACTGGCGCGCCGCCTTCCTGCTGATGAGCCTGTTCGCGCTGGCGCTGTGGTTCAAGTACCGGCGCAGCCAGCAGGGCGAGGTGCGCCTGTTCCTGCTGTTCTTCGCCATGGCGGCCTGCCAGTCGGTGGCCGCGCTGCCCTACTTGGTGGACAGCGAGGGGCTGGACATGGACTTCGCCTGGTTCACCTGGATCGCCATGGCCGCGCAGTTGGCCGCGCTGGGCTGCATGGTGTGCTTCCTGTGCCTGGCTCACGGCCAGCGCTGGCCGCGCGGGGGCCGGGCGCTGGCGCTGTACCTGGCGGCGGCGGCCCTCGCCGCGCTGCCGTCGTGGTGGCCCGCCTACACCGCCACGCTGCCGCTGCTGCGCCTGCTGATGGTGCCGCCCACGCTGCTGCTGCTCACGGTGGCCGCCGTGGGGGCCTGGCGGCTGCGCAGCGCCAGCAACCTGCTGCTGGCCGCCTGGGGCGCCATGGTGGCACCCATCAGCCTGCACGACATGGCCATGCAGAACTACTGGGGCAACATCGAAGGCATCTACCTCACGCCCTATGTCAGCGTGGGCCTGTTCACGCTGTTCCTGGTCCTCGCGTTCTCGCGCTACAGCCACGCGCAAGACCAGGCCGCCCGCGCCCGCGCCACCCTGGCCGAACGCCTGGCCGCGCAGGAGCACGAACTGGGCCGCACCCACGAGCGCCTGCGCACCGCCGAGCGCGAGCAGACCCTGATGCTGGAGCGCCAGCGCCTCATGCGCGAGATGCACGACGGCGTCGGCGCGTCGCTGACCAGCGCGCTGCGCCTGGTGCAGCACGGCCAGGCCCGCCACCAGCCGGTAGACGTGGCCCAGGTCCTCAAGGAGTGCATCGACGACCTGAAGATCTCCATCGACTCGCTCGAACCCGTGGACGCCGACCTGCTGGCCCTGCTGGCGGGCCTGCGCTTTCGGCTGGAGCAGCGCCTGGGCGAGGCCGGCATCACCCTGTACTGGCGCACCAGCGACGTGCCCGCCCTGCCCTGGCTTGATGCACAGAACGCCCTGCACGTGCTGCGCATCCTTCAGGAGGTGCTGACCAACATCGTCAAGCACAGCGGCGCCACGGCCATCACTGTCTCCACGGCCGAGGCCGCCCAAGGAGTAGATCCCGGTGTGCCCGGCGTGCAGGTGTGTGTGCACGACAATGGCCGCCCTTTCTTGCCTCCCGACGCCCTGCCCCCCGGCCGCCGGGGCCTGGGCAACGTACGCAGCCGCACGCTGGCCCTGGGAGGGCACTGCGGCTGGCAGCCCCTGCAGCCCTCCGCGCAAGGCACGGTGTTCACTCTATGGCTGCCGCTGCGGCGAGGTGGATGAGCGCCGCATGGCAGTATCACGTTGTCATTTTTTGTACTTTTAGCAATCTGGCGTCTACGGCATCAGCCAGCGGCACTGCTGCCCCAGTTTTCACAAGGAGCCTTGCATGGTCCCCGCCCGTCACCGCCTGATCCCCCTGCACGACGCCATGGCCGAGTTCGGCCTGCAAGCCCTGTTCCATCGTGACGGGGGCTATGACGCGATGGAAGACACGGTGAACCCGCCGGAGTACGGCAGCCCGCCGATGGCCCTGGTGTTCGATGGCGACACGCGCCTGGCGGAGACCTTCGATGCCGGGGCGGCGTTCCACAAACGGCAAGGCCTGATGGATGGCCCGATCACCCCGCTGGAAGAACTGCTGGACCGGGCCTGCACTGTGGTCGTCAACGGCAGCCTGCAGGCGCCACGCATCGACACGCGCGGCTGCCAGGCGCTGTTTGTGTTCGGCAGCGTGCGCTGCGGCGCGATCGAGTTCTGGCAAGGCGACTTTGTCTGGATCGCGGGCGACCTGAACGCCACGCGCGCCGTGCTGGCCACCGCCGGGCATGACGACCCGGATCGGGCGGACTACGTGGGCCGCAGCTACGCCTGCGTGCAGGGCAGCGTGCATGCCCCGCGCGTGCAGACCTGGTTCATGGGCCTGGGCCACCTGAACTGGCGCGAGGGCAGCGGCGCGCAGTTCTGCGAGGGCGTGGAGTACACAGACCAGGATCACCTCTGGAAAACCGACCCGGTCTGGCTGCGCCGCAACGGTATCGACGATGCGCTGGGAGCATGCGCATGAACCAAGAATGCCCCGCCGTCATGGCAAATTGGATTTCCGAGCTTGGCATCAAGACCGAGGCTACCGCCTGGTCGGTCGGCTTCACCCTGTCCACCGCACCCATCGACCACTGGTTCTACAAGCGCAACGCGTTGAAGCCAGAGGACATCCAGCTCAGTCTCATCGTCCCCAGCTACGGGCTGTGGCGTGCCGAACTGAGCAGGTACGACGGCTTGTTCGTAGCCCAATGGCGACCCAATGGAGACTTCCGTATCGACTCACAGCAAATGAAATACCGGCGGCTTGTCAAATGGCCAGCACTGGACTCGTTGTTCGACTTTCCTCATTGGGTGGAACGCATTGAAAAGGCGCTCTCCATCACATTCATTCGCCATGTGAACCTGGGCACCAATGGGTATGTCGATCTCGATGCGTGGGCATCGGAGAGCAGCCCAAAAATCCAACACTGGCTCGGCCCCTGCGCCGACACGATGGGCAAGTATCTCAACGCACCAGAAACCGACGATGGCTCATCCTTAGGCCACGCAATGGGCAACACACCATGACCACACCACCGCTACACCCCCTGCGCCAGATCCTTCGCCAACCCGAAGCCCACGCGGGCTGGCTGTACCTGCGGCCGGGCGAATGGACGCTGGACACGCAAGGCTTCTTCTACGACGCCGACCTGGATCTATCGCCCAAAGACGAGGCCGCTGTGCGCGCCGCATTCGAGGCCGCAGGCTGGCAATGCACGCTGAGCCGCGAGGACATCGAGGACGCCATTGCCAACACAGAAGATCAACCCACCGAAGCCGAACTGCTGCAAGCCGTGCGCTATTTCTTCGACCACGATGCCTTCATGGAGTGGCCTGAATGAGCGCCCCACAGCAACTGCGCCACTTCGAGATCGTGGATTGCGCCGTGCGCAGCGCCGAGCACTTCTACCTGCTGGGCTCGCACATCCATCAGCTCGACGAAGACTGCGATGACGACGGCGGCGACCTCGCTGCCCCCACGGACCCGGAGCCGGATCTGCGCGAAGCCATGCGCGTGGCGGTGTATTTCCCGCAACGATCGACAGAGAAACAATGGGCCTTCCGCACGGTACGCCACATCGAATTCATGCGCGGCGCGGTGGCGCATGCACCGCAGGCACAGTGGATCAGCGTCAGCATCGACGGCCAAGTCTATGCGCTGGGCGGCGGCGTGTCGGCGATGGAGCAGCGCATTCCCGAGCACCGGCGTGGGCCATTGCGCGGTTCTGTACGCCAGGTGGTGGAGATCGACGGCCACGTCCATGCGGTGCAGGCCCATCGCGGCCTGTGCCGCCGCCTCGGCCGCGACCACTGGGAGACGCTGTGCGCCGACCTGCCGCCCGGCCCGCTGGACGGCGGCGATGCCGCAGGCTTCCGGTGTGCGGCGGGCAGTTCGGCGTCGGACATCTACGCAGGCGGCGATGGCGGCGACCTGTGGCATTTTGACGGTGTGCGCTGGCGCCAACAGCCCTTCCCCGATGAAGCCATCGACCTGCTGTGCTGCCCAGCGCCCGGCGACGTGGTCGCGGCATGCCGCTCGAGTGCCGTCTATCGCAGCACGGGCAATGGCTGGCGCAAGCTCGGTGCGGGCGGCGTGGGGCCGTACCGCGGCATGGTTTCGTACCAGGGCGCTGTGTGGTGTTCGTCCGATGCGGGCATCTGGCGCATCGATGGGGACCGCATCGGCAGGGTCACGCTGCCAGATGGCATCCGTGCGAATGCGGGGCTGCTGGCGGCGAGGGACAGCGTGCTGCTGGTGGCGGGCAAGCACGGGGCCGCGTACCTGCAAGACGGCATGTGGCGCGAGTTTCTGAGCTTTGGATCCGGTGCCAAGGCCGCAACACCGCGCCGGTAGCACGCGACACGGCAAACCGGCCGACGAGACGCGGCTTCTTCAGGGTGCAGGGCGGCGTTGGCATCGACTTTCCTGTACCTGACCGCCAACCCGCGGCATCAAGCCCCCGGATGTTCCTTCTGGCAGCGCTCGGCCATGGCCGCATGGTGGAAAACAAGCTGCCAGCGACCGTCCTGCAGCAGCGCCGCGCCGTGGAAGCCGGCCAGCAGGAGAATGCCTGCCCGCGCAGACAGGTGGCCGGCGCAGACGGATATTTCCGCTGGCAGCTCGGCCTTGGCGATGCCTTGTTCGCTGACCCACCAGACGCCGTAGTCGCTGGTGGCCCAGACCTTGCCGTCATGCCAGACCAGATCGCGGAACGGCAGCGCCAGCCCGGGCTCGGCGATGCAGCGCCATTCATCACCGCGGCCAACGAAGGTGATGCCCTCGTAACCGCTGATGTAAACCTTGCCGTCGCCGGCGCAGCACACGGTGCGAAGCGACTGCTTGCCGGGAAAACCGATGCGGCGCCAGTCCTTGCCAGCGCAGTGCCAGACATCGCCCTGGTCGCCCACGGCATAGATGTCGTCGGCACCAAAACCGTCGATGGCGCGGAAGCCGACGTTGCCGCCGCCGAACTCATGCGCTGACAGCGGAAAGCGGCCCGTCTCCCAGTGCCACTGCCCGATGCCACGGCGTACCCCGACCGTGCGATTGCCGCCGCACAGATAAAGATGCCCGTCGATGTTGCGCAACTGGTTCACGGCGCCGTAGCGGCCATGGCGCTCGAACGGTAGGGCACCCTCGCGCCCCTTCGAGCCGCTGCCGATGGCATAGACCTCGCCCCCGACATCGACGGCGACGAGCTTGTCCTCGGGCTGGCTGGCAAATTCGGCGATGGTGATGTCCATGCCCTTGTTCCAGCTATGCGTCCAGCGCTTCTCGCCGCTCTGGTCGGGCCGCCAGACCACGACGCGCTGGATCAGCGCACTCGCATCGGGATCACGCCCTGCGGATGGGTCGTAGCCCGGGCGCTGCGTGTAGTCTTCCTGGGCGATGAAATAGAGGTAGCCCGCACTGCGCACAACGCAGTCAACGATGTTGTAGCCCAGAAAATGCTTGCGAAACTCTGCTGTCGTCAGCATGGCTCACGACCTCCTTCGTATATTTGATTTCATCATGAAGTAATCTGCAGTTGCATGTGTGCACTGCGCACTGGAAAATCATGCAGCACTACCGTAGCTATGCCCCAAAATGCTTGCGGCGCGCATCCAAAATAGCGAATACCTTGTCGATACTCGCCTGAGATTCCGGAATATCGGCATAAGTGGCCTCGTCAGGAAACAAGTCATCCAGATCGAGGTGGTAACGGTATTCCCAGCCGGGCCTGAGGTATTTGAGCGCGAACGATCGGCCACGCTCGTTGAAGTGGCTCGGCCTTACGCCTTCTCCGAAAAAAGAACGTGCATCCCGGACCATATCGGCGAAGGAAGCATCCACCCGAAGATGGCTATTCGAGAGGCGAACAGAAAGCTCCTCTTCCAGCAATCCGCGCGAGCATGACCACAGCAGAAACAATGCGCCATCTATGCCCGTGGCTGGATGGCCGTTCTCATCGGCAATAAAAATGACCTGCATGTCGTTCATGCCCAACCCATACTCGGCCATCAACTGATTAAGAAGGTTCGACAAATTCATATCTTCAAGCCTTTCAAAATTTCAAAAACGCATAGAACTCAGCCAGCCACAGTCAGCTCGCGCAATTCCTGGGGGTTCATGGGGCTCTGAAAAAACCGCTGAAGCGTTTGATAGCATGGTGCCAGAACCATTCAGGAGCAGCGGCCGATGCGCAAGAACTACGCTCGTCGTCGTCGCACTATGTCGGGAGGCAAACGGTGATTCAACAACTGCTGGCTCTCTGTTGCCTCGCCACTACCGGAGCCCACGCCATGGCCAGCGACTTCCAGCCCATCGCGCGCCTGGACTGCCCGGGCGGCGAATTCATCGCCGATGCTCGCCCCTGGGGCGAGAACGAGGCCGGCGGCTCGCGTGCCGAACTGCGCTACCGCTACCGGGGCGTGGTGCTGGCCGCCATTCGCTACGAGGCGTACTACAAGAACCTCGAACCCTGGCTGCGCCAGGGCAGCCCGCGCATCTACAACCTGGGCCTGAACCTGGATACCAGCGGCGCTAGCAAGACCAGCGGCTACGACCAGGGCGACACACTGTACCTGCCGCCCTCGGCGTTCTCGCAGGCCGAGGTGGAGGGCCTGTTCGACTGCCTACACCGGCACCAGGCCGCGCTGCGCGACAGCTTCGAGCGCACCGAGATCACCAGCAGCACCCTGCTGGGCTTGATGAAGACGCGCACCGGCACAGGCCGCAACGGCGTGGCGCGGCTGGTGCATGCGGATGCGCCGATCACGGCCCTCTACGGCAGCGGCTGGCTGCTGATCGTGGTGGAGCGCGGCGGCCGCGTGCTGGTGCACGCCAACCTGACGGCCAACAACCCGGCCGAATCGGCAGTGTGGGGCGAAGTCATGCCCGGAAAACCGCCTGTGCTGCGCGCCCGGCGCGAACTGCGCTTTGACGGCCAGATGCACGACGGCGCCCTGTTGCTGAACGAGCCTGAGACGAGCACCGGCCGGCGGCTGCGAAACGACTTCCGCGTGGAGTGGCAATAAAAACCGCCTCTAGCACCCGCCCATCTATCGCAAGCAGCTATCAAATTGGAAGCATCGATGCCTGCCCTCGAAGCATTCAAGCAAACCGTTGCCCGCACCGACACCCTTCCCGCAGACCTGGAAATGCTGGCCTTGCACACGCTGCAAGGCGGCGCAGGCCCCTTTCATGGCATTGACCTGCTCGCCCTGATGCCGGGGGAAGAAGACGTGGCCAATGACATCTCCTACCTCAGTGAAGACGAGTTAAAAGACCCCGACCTGCAGAGCAACATCGAAGCCATGCGGGAAGTCACCGCGCTGGCGCGCTTCGTTGCGAAGGATGGCCAAAGCAACCTGTACGGCTACTGGCTGGGCCAGCCCGCGCGCCCGCTGCACGAGGCTGCCATCGTCATGCTCGACAACGAAGGGCAGTTCTCGCTGCGGGCCGGCGGCAGTCTTATCGAGGGGGTCTGCGGGGAGCAGTGCGACAAGAAGACTTTTGAGGCGCTGAAACTACGGTTCGAGGCGCTGGGCATCACGTTCCAGGCCCAGAACTGGAACGACTGGGCCAGATCGTGTGAACACTTGCGGCAAACCAGCGATCACCCGGACGCGCTGCACAAGGTGTTCTACAACCAGCACCGGCAACGGCGCGGGCTGGAGCCCATTGAATGACGTCGCCGACGGAATGTGAAAACGATTCCAAACCACATGGCAAAAATCAGCAACACCCCATTCATCGCGCGCCCGCAGTGGAGAACGCACTACCAAGGCTGGCATATTGTCGATTGCGCCGTGCGCGACAGGAACATCGTCTATCTGCTGGCGCGGCCCGATCTGGATGAGGAAAAGCAGTCCAAAACCTGGGACCACGACATCGGCACGCGCCTGCTGTCGATCTATCTGGACGAGCAGAACCCAGAGAAGCGCCATGGCTGGAGCGAGCTGGACGGCTTCAACCGGCCGCGCTGCGGCGTGTCGCACCAGCCCATCGCACAGGCACTGGTCGTCGCGCGCAACAACGAAGGCAGCGTCTATGCCATTGGCGGCGGCAAGCCCGGCGCCATGGAGAACATCGGCACCGATCTCAACCCGATCACCATGCGGGTCAAGTGCATCGGCGGCTACGCATATTCCGTCGGCCGCAACCGCAAGATCTTCAAGCGCGTGGCGCCGGGGCGCTGGGAGCGCATGGAGGGTCTGCCCAAGCCGGGCGATGAGGACTTCAGCGCCGTCGGCTTCAACGACATGGACGGGCTCAGCGAGCAGGAGCTGTATGCCGTCGGCGCGGGCGGCGATGTCTGGCGCTATGACGGCAAACGATGGACACACTGCGATTTTCCCAGCAAGGAGCAACTGGGCACCGTCACCGTCGGCCAGGATGGCAAGGTGTACATCAGCGGGGAAGGCGGCAATCTCTGGATCGGTGCCAAGGACACCTGGACGCAGGTGCACCAGGGCAACTCCAGTTTGCTGAACAACAGCGCGGTATGGTTCGAGAACCAGTTGTGGTTGTGCTCGGACTACCAACTGCGCGTGTGGGACGGCAAGGAAGTGCGCCGCCTGCGCCACGGCGGCGCGGATGTCGTCCACACCGGCCACATGGACGCGCGCGACGGGCTACTGGTGATCGCGGGCCTGTACGAAGTCCATGCCTATGACGGCAAGACGTGGAAGACGCTGGTGGCACCGTATTGATCACCTTCAGAAAGAATGACGATGAACCGCGAAGATTTAACCAGGGACATCACGGAAGCCGCCCGGCGCTCCTTCTCCGCCCTGCTGGCGCAGCACGGCAACGAGAGCTTCTACGCCTTTGCCCTCTACACCGACGAGGACTGCTACACCGTGGTGCCCGCGGCCAACTCGCTGGAGCGGCACCGCGAGAAGCTCGCGGAGATGGATGACGATGACGACCAGGCCGCCTACTACCAATGGGCCAGCGCCGAGTGGGCCTACGAGGGCTTCGCTGCCGAGCCGTTCAACCCCATCTGCGATCAACTGGCAGCGGCCTGCCAGGCGGTATCCGGCGACGCGGCTGCATTCGCCTCATTCAAGGCCGGCGTCCGCCAGGCCATGACCGATGCCATGCGCCGCCTCGATGAAGAAGGCTTTTTTGGCACGCACCGCGCCAGGGCTGTGCTGTTCATCACTTCGTCCGATTTTGACGAAGCCTCCGGCATGGAGCGCCGCTCGGCCCTCGCGCTGAACCCGCCGGAGTGCTCGGTGGATTTTCTGGCGTGGAACGGGGCAGCGGAGTGAACGCCCAGGGCGGGCTTTCGACCCCCACTAGGAAACAGCCATGACACCCAGCCCGTGGGCCGCATTCCTGGCCATCACCGGTTTTGAAGCGCTGCTGCGCGACCTCACCCAGCACACGCTGACCGAAGCACGCCGCGCCTGGCCGGGCGCGCCTGCCGGCTTTGCCTTCAACTGCAGCGCGGCGTGGAGTGACGTGCATATCAGCCTGGCTTACGACCCGGCGCGCGCCGCCATGGAGCCACCCGACTGGGAACATGAATGCGCCGAGGCCGAGCTGCCCGCAAGCGCCGCACTCTGGCGCGCGCGCTACGAGCCCGTGCGCGAACGCTACGAGGCCGAGCGTGAGCGGCACGCCAATTACCCGAAGCACTTTCTCGACACCCTGCGCCACCTGCTGGCCCGCATGGAACGCGATGGCGCGTTTGCCGATGCACCCGGCATCCGCCTGCTGGTGACCGAGGTGGACGCCGACACGGTCGCCGAAGAAGCCGCGTTGGCGCAGGTGCGACGAAACCATGGAACCCCCACATGAGCCAAGCCCCCATGAACACTCCCCACGGATTTTCCGAAGCCGATATCCACGCCCTGCGCGCGCACGGCATCGAGCTGTTCGCTGGGCGGCTCATCTTCGCCGCCCAGCCTCCGATGGATGAAGACGCCATCGCCGCCGTGCAGGCCCATTGCGCCGGGCCGCTGCCACCCGCGCTGCTGGCGCTGTGGCGGCAAACTGCGGGCGGGCGGCTGGATTACAACCTGAGCGTGGAGGTGACCACCAGCGAAGGCCCGCGCATCGAGGCCGTGAGCTGGTGCGAGCTGTTCTACAACGGCAGCGATTTCTACCGCGACCTGCAGGGCTGGATCGAAAACGAAGAAGAACAAGCCTGGGAGACCGCCGAGGACGCGGGCGAAGAGTGGAGCGGCAAACTGGCCTACCTGCCCATCGGCGGATTTGAATACTGCGACCGCATCTACGCCGTGACTTCGCCCGGCGCCCCCGACGATGGCGGCATGCTGGCCTGGAAGATGGGCCTGCCGCCCGCCTGGGCGCCCGCGCTGACCGAAGACGCCGTGGCCACCTTCGCGCCCAGCCTGCTCGCCGCATTCGCATGCCTGGCGCTGCACGGCGACCCGCTGGCCTCCAACGGCGAATACGGCGCCGGGTCGGAGCTACTGGCCTACCTGGACACCTGCCGCAGCAATGGCCTGCCCGCGCCGCTGGCCGATGCGCTGCTGGCCTTCTACCTGCGCGCCCGCATCGACTGGCGCGCCCTGCTGCAAGCCGGCACGCTGCCCGCGCACCCCTACGCCGTGCGCGTGGCCCTGCGCCACGCGGTGGAGCAGGACGATGCCGCGCTGCTGCGCCACATCCACGCCAGCGGCGCACGCCTGGACGGACTGGTGGCGGGCGGCGACAACGCCTTGCAGCACGCGCGTTTCCTGAAGAAAACCAGCGCGATCACTGCGCTAGAGGGCTTGATGTGAAAAAAGGCTGTAGCGCCCGTCCATCAAGCGCAAGCAGCTATCCATAGCGAAGCAAATTCTGATGAAGAACACCCTCCTCGCATTCACACTGGCCGTATTCAGCAACCTGCCCAGCGCTGCACAAACCACCGCGCCGACAGCCATCCACGTCGCCGCTTGCGGCCTCGAATTCGATCTGCCCGCAGGCTACAAGATCACCCGCCCGCAGCGCCAGGCCGACGCCCGCTACGACCAGAGCTGCGCGTTCGACATCGTCAAAGCCAAGCCCGGGCCGCCCCTGCGCGGCGAATGCAAGGACGAGCAGGAAGGCGGCCAGCCGCCCTACCACGTGTGCGACTGGGAGGTCAACGCCGGCCCGCCCACGCCCAGCGTGCGGGTGGCGCGCATACGGCCCGGCACGCATGCGTGGCTGGACTCCTTCACGCGCACGGACGATGGCCGCTGGATGGTGCCCAACGCCCACGCGGGCGACCAGCCCGCCGAGGCCTTCAGCTTCTTCGGCAAACCCGCGTGGAAGGGCGAACACGTCGTGCGCATGTTCTGGTGGCGCACGCGCACCAAGAACTACACCGGCATCTACGCCGGTTCGGGCGGCGCCGACGTCACCCTGGTGCAGCTCGCGCCCGACCTGTTCGTGCAACTGGCCAACCCGCCAGACGATGCCCAGGGCGGCTGCCAGACCTTCTGCGCCAGCCTGCGCCTGGGCGCGCGGGCGCAGGATTTACCATGAACATTGCAAAGAAGCCTTCAATGTCTCAGCAGGAGACCTGAACCATGGAACTGCCCGACGACATCCACGCCTACCTGGCCGCCACCTTCGCACCCGCTGACCGCGAGCAGGCCGCTTTGCTGCTGGCCAGCGCCCGCACCGAGGACGGCAGCGAGCCCACAGCCCGCCTGCTGCGCTGCGCCGCCTTCGTCAGCGACGGCCAATTGGCACGCCTGCGCTACTGGGTGTCGTACATGGCGCTGGACTGGCGCGACGTGGTGGTGGCGGGCGAATGCGTGCAGCAAGACGGCGTGCCCGTCCACGCCAGGGACTTCAACAAGCCGCTCGCTCCGGACGAAAGACGCGCATGCCCGAGTCCTGCATGAACCTGCGTGGCTTGGTGCTGGTGGCCAGTTTCTGGCCCAACCTGGCGGCAGCTGCTGGCCCGCCTACGGCTGCGGACCGAGCCTGTCTGCGGCTGGTCGAAGCGGCCCAGGCCCGGCAACTGGCCGGCGCCGGTAAGAACGCCGGTAGAAGTGCCGGCAAAAGCGGCCAATACGTTTGCGAGCGCCAGCCGCAGGCCTCCGCGCGTTTCGTGTTCGCGCTGCGCTGGCGCAGCAACGGCCTGCCGGCAGCAGGCAGCAACCTGGTCGGCTACTACCTTGTCGATACGGCCAGCGGCCGCATCCATGCCTGGAATCTGGGCGAGGATCAACCTGGTGAAGCCCTGGCCGCTGTTCCTGTGGCTAACCCGCCGCGCGGCCCATCGAGCGATTGCCCCGGCCCCTGCGCTATCCAGGGCTTGCCACCCGCGCCTGCGCGCACGGACCGCACGCCATGAGCGCGAGCGAGGAAAGTCCGAACGGACAGGAAGGCGCCTTGCGCCTGCGCATTCCGCACGATTTCGCCATGCCGGGCGGCGCCAACGAAGCGTTCGCGGACGGATTCGTGCGGCTGGCCGAGGACGACAAGGGGGTGCTGGTGAGGCTGCTGCGTGACGACGCGCGCAATGCGCAGGCCACGGCGGGCAGCGTGCTCTACGCCGCCCGTCGCGACGGCGGGCATTCAGGCGCACGCCGCGTAGCGCACCCACCCGCCGCCCAACCCGGTGCGCGGCTCGTAGCCCACCCAGACCTCGCCCCAGCCATAACGGCCCGCAGCCCAGCCGCGCGCGGCCAGCCAGTCGCGCAGGGCCTGGGCGCGCCGCCGCTCCTTGCGCTCCGACCATTCGTTCCAGTCACGGCCATAACGACTATCGTCATCGTGGAACAGAAGGCATTCGGACAACGCGCCCCGGAAGAACGCCAGCTCGATGCCCACCATGAAGCCGCCATCGCTCCAAGGCACGAGCCGGTACCAGGTCCAGTCAGACTCCTGCACCACCGCCCTGGACGCACGCGGCACCACGACCAGCGCCGCGTGGCGGTCCAGCAAGACAGCTTCCTCCAGACCGCATGCAATGCGCAGCCCATCCGGGTGGTGCAATTCAAAGGCAGGGGTCAGCGACCGAGCGGAGGAGTCTTCGGGATAACGGGGTGTTGTATTCATGGGGTCGGCTCCATCCCGGTTCATTTTGCATGTTGAAATGGCCAGAGCGCTGGCCACCAGCCATTCGCAGGAATGACCGGCACGGTGCGCCCCCCGACAAGCCATGTCGCCGCACCCTCTGCGGCCTGTCTTCCTCAGATAAAGCAAAGGTTGTCCATATGCTGAGTCGCTATCCCCGATTTCGCAACGGCGCATCGCACGGCCTGGTTCATAAGTTGGGCGGCTTGCCCTGGGGCCTGCCCACCCGGTTGTGGCCGGTTTGCGAGGAGTGCGGGCGGCCCATGAGCCATTTGGGGCAGTTCCCGGCCCGTTCTACCGATGCGGATGCACCGGTGTTGCCTTTGGGAGCAGACGAAGTGCTGTTTCTTTTCAAATGCGAATGGGACAGCGTGTGCAGCTTCTGGGAGTCCGATGGCGGGGCAAACCGGGTCTTGTGCCTGCCACGCAGTGAGTTGGGCGACGCGCCGGCCCAGCCGCCCGCCTCGCCCAACGGCGCGCCCGAATTGCTGCCCGAATGGGGCGTGGCGCACTGGCTCGCGCAGGATGATGGCGCACCGGCTGACCTGGAAGATGCCTTCTACGACTATGGGCGCCACACGGACCTGCCCGATGACATCGCCCATCCCCACTACTGGGCTGCCGAATGGCGCACCAAGGTGGGCGGCGTTCCCTATTGGACGGGCAACGGCGCGCAAGGCATACCGCCGGGGCGCCTGCTGCTGCAGATCTGCAACTGCGTACCGACAGAGGGTGGCGGTTTTGAAGAAGTCGCCAATTTCTGCTCCGATGGCACGGCGTTTGTCTTTATCGATAGTTCCCAGTCGCCGCCAGCCTTCGCAATGATCATCAACCGCTGAACTCTGCAAATGCCCGCGCTGGGCGCGCCCCCCAGACTGTTTCTGCATGAATATTTTACCCATGAAAACATCGCTCCAGCGCTTATCCACCAAGCGCAAGCAGCTATGAAAAATGATTAAAATACCATGAGATACAAAGCCTGGGAATACGCACTGCACAGCCGCGGACGAGGCTGCGCTGGTGAAGAACGTCAACGCCTTCCTCGCCAGCCAGGGCTGGCGCAAGCTCTACCGCAAGGTACCCAGCGGCATCCGCAACCCCGACCGCGCGAGCGAGGAGCCGCAATACAGCCACTACTACTGCCAGTTCCTCAAGCAGCGTCCGAAATGGTATTTCGACCTGTACCCCAACGCCGACGCGTCTGGCCGATCGCGCTTTCCCGCCCCCCCGGGGCGAGCTGGACACTGTTCGTCAACTACCCCGGCCATGAACACGACCGGCCCGAGGACACGGCGCAGCTCGACGCCTTCCGCGAACGCCTCGCCACCGCCACCGGCTTTGCCGCCACGCTGCTGCATGCGTACCAGCCGGGCGAAGATCGCCAGTGAACCCGCCCCTTCTGTGCCGACGATCCCAACAGCTGCCGTGACCGTGATCGTCGATAGATTTGCCGTCGCCACACTTGCAGACCTCCGCGCGCTGGACCGCAGCGCGGCGCTTGCCGTCGTCGCTTCGTTCGTGCTGCGGCAGCAGGGCAGCGTGCGCGCGTTCGACCAGCAGCACCGCACGCGCTTGGGCGACACCTTCCTTGCTTGCGTCGATGTGGCCGGCCGCGTTGCCAGCATGCCTGCGGCCGTGCCGCATGAGCGCATTGCCGCACTCCTGGCGGCCGCCTACGGCGAGGCTCCGGATTCGGACGACTATCCCGGCCTGGTGGCACTGCAAGCCCAGCACGCCATGGCCAGTGCCCACTATCTGCTGCGCTTTTGCATTGACGCCGACTTCGGCCATCTGCGCTGGGCGCTGGAGAAAGCGCTGGAAAGCATCGACGCGGTGCGGGTCGCGCGAAACCCTGGCCAGCCGGAGAGCGCGGCATTCGGGCACGAAGTGCGCGCACTGGAAACGCTGGTGCGCATGGCGCGCAACATGCCCCGAATCGACGCGACGGGTCTTCGCACCTTGCAGGACAACGCCCAGGCCCGGCCATAGGCACTAATTTCCATGGTCAAAATGGCCTCTACCGCTTATCCACCAAGCAAATCCTCCCATGGCGTACACCAACCACCTCCCCTCCATCGACTGGCTCGCACTGCTGCGGCGGGCTCCGTATTTCAGCGCGGCCATCGTGGATGCCCTGTGCGACGCGGACCCGTCAGCGTTCGCGCCCCACCTGCGCGCCGTCTATTGCTTCGACCTGTTCGACGCGCAGGTCTCCAATGGCGGCGTGGATCAGTACTTCGACAACGTGGCCGCGCACCTGGACGATGCAAACGCGGTGCCGGGCCTCATCGCCGCCAACCCCGTCTATGCGCCCGCGCTGCCGCTGATCGAGGAAGCGCATGCGATCTGGAATGCCGTGGCAGATGCCTATCCAGAGGACGAAGACGAAGATGAGGAAGACGAAGACGCCTGGGATGCTTACCAGGATCGTCTCGCCCCGCACGAAGACCGCCTGCAGGCCATCGCCACAGAATTCTTCGCCCTGCACCACGCCATCCGCCAGCGGCTGGAGCAGGACATCGTGCGCGACCCGCACCGCTACTTCGCCATCGCGCCCGTGCCTGGCCTGCGCGGCAGCGGCGTGGAGCACATCGCGCTCGCGGGCGGCGCGCACCGCCTGCGTTTCGAGGATGGCTTTCCCATCGGCCCCAACACCTTCGAGAACGAGGGCGGCGGCTGCGACGTCGTCTGGTTCTCACGCGATCGCATGCTGCTGCAGTGCGAGACAGCGGGCTGGGCCGAGCAGCGCAACCGCCACTGGATCCACTACCCAAGCCAGTCGAGCGGCAGCTGGACTTCTGGTTCTGGCGAAGACGCGACAGTGCGCAACGACCGCTTGGCGCTGGGCCTGGGCCACCACGGCCTGCACGAGACCTTTCTCCCCAGTGGCCAGCGCGAGAGCGCCGCGCTGCACTGGCACGGCAAGGAGTTGTGCAGCGAACATTTCCACCCCGATGGCTCGCCGCTGCTGCGCATCGAGCCGCACGGCAGCGGCCAGCGCTGGCTGCGCTACTGGCCCGGCGGCGCGCTCAACACCGAAAGCCTGCAGGAGCGCGACGGCCGCGACCGTTATCTACGCTGCCTGGACGAGCACGGCACCGATCTGGCGCCGGGCGGCAACGGCCGCCTGCGCGAAGTGCTGGGGCAACTTGGCGAGATCGTGCAGTGGCGCGAAGGCGAACTCGTGAACGGTTTCCTGCACGGCCCCGTGCGGCGCATGGCCTGCCGGCCCGATGGCAGCGGGGAGCGCGAGACTGAGCGCACCTTCTACAAGAGCGGCAAAGCGCAGTAACGCGCCAGCACGGGCAGGCGCTATTTTTTTATAGCTATCAGCGCGTTCTATAAAAGCGCTGGAGGTTAATTTTTCTTGAAACCCTAAAAGCAGGCGGCTGCGCCCGTGGTGAAGCTGGTTGGCGTCGTGGCGGACGTCAGGGCGTTGGTGTTGGCCCCATTCAGGTAATTGACGACATCGACGGGAGTTGTCCCTGCCAGGAAACGCACGCGGAATTGATCTCCCGCGCCGCCCGGCGGAAACATGCGCAGCCGGATGCTTCCGGAAGTGATGTCGTCCCACCACTGGCTGCTGATGTTGTTGCCGGTGATCTCTGCACACAAGGTACTGGCGAAGGCATTCGTGGCCGATTGCATGAAGATCGCATGGCCAACGCGGGTTCCCAAGCCTCCGCCATCAGGCGTGCCAAAAGTATTGTTCGTGGCCACCACCCCCACCTGGTCGCTTCGCTGCACCAACACCTCCATGCCGCGTTGGACGATGTTCTGGAACATGTTGTTTGTCACGGTCATCTGCATGCCGCCGCTGGTGCCATCGTTGGTGATGGACAGGCCATTGGTACCAGCCGCATTCGTACCCGATCCGACCGTTCCATTGCCGACGGTGTTGTTGCTGTACACCCCCTTGTACAGGCCCGTGGCGTTCGCGCCCTTGCGGAAGGTGGTGGGCGTGAAGCCGCTCGTGACCGTGCCGTTCACCGTGATGGTGTTGTTGACGACGCTGGCGTCCATGGTGGCCGCGTTGTCGGTCAGCATCTGCACGGCCCCGGAGTTGTTGGTGAAGGTGTTGCCATTGCCCGCACCCAAAGCACCCAGGTCAATGGCCACCTGGGCGTTGCCAATGCCCTGGCCGGTGAAGGCCGTCGCGAAATTGTTGCGGAACAGCGAGCCGGTGAAGCTGCCGTTCACGACCGCCGTGCCCTGGCCCACGAACAGGACGCCCTGTGCGGAAGTCGATACCTGGGGACCCAGGCCCTCAAAGGTATTGCCGTTCGCGGTCAGGTTCAGCGTGCCCGCGCTGTTCTGCACCTCGAACTGGCGGTGGTAGCTGTTCTTGAACGTGGAGTTGGTGATGGTCACCGTGCCCGTCAGGTTGACGAATTGCACGCCGTCCTCCAGGTTCTCGTTGCCCACGCTGTCCACCGTCACGCCGGTCATGGCCAGCCCGTTCACGTTGTTGCCGTTGATGCCGATCTGCTGGCCACCCGTGACGGTGGTGCCGATGAGCGACACGTTGGTCACGCCCTCCAGGTGAATGCCCGCGCCGCAGTTGGTGTTGGTGCCGTTCAGTGCATCGCCGCAGATGGCGGCCGTTTCCTGGTTGGTACCATTGTTGTTGAACGCCATGTAGTTCAGCGTCAGGTCGCGGGTGTTCTGAAACCAGCCGCCGCGCTGGGTCTTGTTGGCAATGGTGCCGCCGCTGCCCGCCACGGTGCCGACGCCGGTCACGCGCAGGCCGTTGAAATTGCCGGTATCCCTCAGCGTAATGCCGCCAAGCGTGCCGCCCGTGCTGTTCAGGGACTCGAAGGTAAGCCCTGCCGGGCCGATGGTGGTGGCGTTGACGTAGAGCACAGGCCCCGTCCCGGTGGAGATAGTATTGCCGGGGCCCTGCACCGTGACCGTGCCGCCGCTGTTGGCCGAGAAGCCCGCGCCGCTGGTAGTGGTGATAGCCATGCCGCCGCCCACAAAGTCGGCGCTGACGTTGGTGAACACGACGGCATGGTTGCCGCCGGTGTTGAAGTTGACCCCGCTCACCGTGATTCCCGCGGCGCCGGGCACGCCCGACAAGGTGCCCGCCAGCGTGGGCCGGCTGCCCGCCGGGATGGACAGGCCGCCCACCGCCAGCGCGGCCCCCGCGCCCACCAGTTTCTGATTGGCCTGAAGGTTGAACGCCCCAGTCGTCGTGCCTGCGCCGCTGTGCACGTAGACGGTGTGGCCCGGCTGGCCCAGGCTGCTGGGCAGGCTGTTGAGCGGCGCGTGGGAACGGCCATTGCCGCCGCCCGGCGCCGCGCTGTTGACGTACCACACCATGTTGCCCACGTTGAAGGTGATGGTGGCCGTGCGCGACACGCCGCCGGACGCGCCGGTGTAGGTGAACGCATCCGCGCCGGTGAAGCCCACGGGCGGCGTGTAGGTGAATCGGCCCGCCGCATCGATGGTGACCGATCCACCTTGGGTCGTGCCCCCGCTGCCAGCAGCCACGGTGATCGCCACATTCGACGCATCATTGCTCAGCACACCCGCCGCTGCCGAGGTGTAGGGCGTGCCCGGCGCGGAATGCGCCTCCGCCACCAGTTGCGTATTGCCCACCACGGCGTAGCTGTCGTTCACCAGGTTGGGGCCGACCGCAAAGCTCTGCTGCACCTGGGGCGCGGGCAACCAGCCGCCGCCTCCAGGCTGGTTGGCGTTGATGGTGCACGTGCCCGTGCCGCCGAAACTGACTGTGTTGCCCGCAATGGAACACACCGAGGCGCTGGCGGCATCGACGGTGAGTGCCACCGCCATGCCCGAGGTGGCCGTGGCCGTGGCGTTGTAGCTGCCCCCGTAGACCGCCGCCGTGGGCGCGGTGGAGGTAAAGGTTATGGCCTGCGGAGCGAACACGGTGAACGCCTGCTGCACCTGCGGGGCGGCGTTGTAGTTGGCGTTGCCCGCCTGGTTGGCGCTGACGGTGCAGGTGCCCGCCGTGTTGAACGTCACCGTGCCCGTTCCGCTGCAGGCCCCCGAGCCGGTGATCGTGACCGGCAGGCTCGACGTGGCCGTGGCCGCCGCCGCGTAGGTACCGCCCACGGTCCCGCTGGCGGGTGCGGTGGACGTGAAGCTGATCGTCTGGTCGCTCTTGGTCACGCTGAACGACTGCTGCACCTGCGCAGCGGCGGCGTAGTCCGCATTGCCCCCCTGGTCGGCCCGCACGGTGCAGGTGCCCGCCCCGACAAAGCTCACCACGTTGGTCGCCACGGTACATACCGCCGGGGAGCCGCTGCTGAAAGTGACGGGCGCGAGGCCCGAGGATGCGGTGGCGGCCACGATATAGGTGGCGCCGCCCACCTTGGCATCCGCCGGGGCGGTGCTGGTGAAAGCCACGGTCTGGCTGGCTGGGTTCACGGTCAGCGTGAAGTTCTGCGTGGGGGACGAGCCCGCCAGGTTGGTGGCGGTGAATGTCAACGCATGCGTCCCCGCCGCGCCGCTGCCCAGCGGGGGCGTGCCGCTAAGCGTGCCGGTACCGTTGCTGTTGTCCACGAAAGACATGCCGCCTGGCAGCGCAACGCCGCCGCGGGCGATGACCGGGTGCGGGTAGCCGCTGGTGGCCACGGTGAACGAGCAGGCAGCGCCCAGGGTGCAGGCCATGGCGTTGGCGCTGGTGACGGCGGGTGCCTCATTCACGGTGAGGGTGAAGTTCTGCACCGTATTGGGAGTGATGCCGTTGGCCGCCGTGAGGGTGAGCGGGTACGCCCCACCCGTGCCCGGCACTGGCGTCCCCGCTAGCGTGGCAGTGAGTGGCGTGCCGGGGCCGTTGTAGACAAAGCTAACGCCCGTGGGCAGCGTGCCCGTCTGGGCGATACCCGTCGTGGCCGGCGTCGCCGTGGTCTGTACGGTGAAACTGCCCGGGGTACCCGCGGCGAATGCGGTGGTGTTGGCGCTGGTGAACACCGGCGACCCGCCCAGGGTCAGCGTGAAGCTCTGCGTGGTGTCGCCCGCGCTGTTGCTGGCGCGCAGCGGACACACGTAGCTGCCGCTGTCCCCCCCCGCCGGAGTGCCGCTGAAGGTGGCGGTGTTGCTGCCGCTGGTGCCAGCGAAGCTAATACTGGCGGGCAATGCGGGCACACAGGCGCCGCCGTCGATGGTGATGGTGGCGCCGGGCGCGGCCGTGGCTGTTACGGTGAAGGTGCCGGCCTGGCCGGTGAGGAACGTCGTGGCATTGGCGCTGGTGATGGCGGGTGCGAGCTGCACCGTGAGCGACACGGTAGCGGGGGCCGAATCCAGCGTGCCGTCGTTGGCCTTGAACGTGAAGCTGTCTGCGCCACCGTAGCCGGCGTTGGCCGTGTAGGTGACGTTGGGCGGCGAGCCGGAGAGCACCCCATGGGCCGGAGGCGTGATCACAGCGTAGGTGAGTGTGGCGTTTTCATAGTCGCTGCCGCTGAGCGAGAGCACCTTGCCCACACCCGCCACGGCGGTGGCGGACTGCGCTTGGGCGACGGGCGGTGCGTTCAGGGCCACGTCCACACGCAGGAACAGCAAGCCGGGCTCGGAAGTCGCGTAGAGCGCTCTGATGTCGGTACCAGTCCCTCCCACCACGTCACCGGCCGCATCACTGGCGAGTGCAGGCACGCCCGTCCAGTCGGCTACCAGCCCGTCTCGCACGATGGCGGCCAGCAGTTGGCCTGAAATCGCCACCGCCAGCAACGCGACTCCCAGGCGGTGCAGCCCCGCCCAGCCCTGGCGCCGCGCTAGCCATAGCGCGGCTGCCAGCAGCAGGGCCGTAGCCAGCAGCGCGGGCATGCTCATTGTGGGAATGCTCGTAGCTCCGGGTGGTGGGGGAGCAAGCAAGATGGGTCCTAGCAAGGCGTCTTCACCCATGACGCCGCCCGAGCCCGCCGCAAACAGGCCCACCCGCATCTGCGGCCCGACGCCCGGGGGCAGTTGCTCGGACCGAATGTAGGTCTCCACCGCCGCCGTGCCTGCCGCCCCCATGCCAGGCGCGATCGGCGTGGGCGTGTTATCCACCACCTGAGCGGGTCCCAGGCTACCGCCTGCGCATGCCTGCACACTGATGGACTGCGTGTGGTATCCCGTATCGTCCGCTTCCACGACGGTGATCAACACACGTTCGGCCCCGACGAAGCTACCTGCGGTCCTGGTCACAGTGCAGCCGGTCCCTGGATTGTTGTCGGTGTCAAGAAGAAGAGTCAGCGTGGTCGTAGCCGCCATCGTTGGCATAGCCCAGGAGAGGAGCAGGCAGGCCAATGCGGCAATCATCTGCCTGCTCCAGCGAGAGCTAGTGCTTTCCTCATCCCGGCACGCGTGGCTGCGGCTGGTCAACTTCATGAACCGAAGTGAGTTCCACTGTTTAGCCATGAGCATTGCCCCTCCGATAATCGTGTAGTAATTTTTTGGCTCACATGCCGCGACATGAGCAGCATGTGCGAGCCGGCCGATCCCGCGCTGAAGCCGACTGAAGCTCCAGCAGCGCTATTTGCACTAGGCGCCGCAATTTGCACGTCATAGCATTTGAATATTCGGGGCCAAATGCTCAACACCTCGCAGCAGGCCCCTAGGAAAAACCCAATCGTAACCACCTGTTTTAGACGTTGTCAAAAAAAATGCAATGACAAAATAGCCGTAAATTCGGCCTCATTTGGAATGCAAGGCTGATTGAAATCTCACAAAGGGCGTCGAGCACAGTGATGCATGGAAAGGTCGTACGCACCACCACTGGCGATACCAAAGCCCATGCCCTCTAGACCGGGTCAACCGGCAGTTCCGGGTCGAGCGGCCGACCATTGGTGAGTCAGCGACTTCATGTACGTCTCGACTTGGCAAGGCTGGCTGTACGCAGCCTTCGTCATCGGCGTATTTGCCAAGCGCACCGTGAGCTGGCGGGTAAGCATGTCCAATGCACACACACTTCGTTCTTGATGCGCGCGAGTAGGCCCTGTCTGGCAGCCAGCTTGGCCAAGGACAGCACCGTGGCCCATGCGCGGCTCAACGCGTGGGCGGCCGGCAAGAAGCGAGCCGAGGGCAAGGTGACCGCTCCACTCAGCCTCATAAACAATGACCGGCCGGAGTTCGTGCCGGCCTGAGGTCAAGTCCTCAATAAAAATCAGGATCTCCATCAATCGCTGGCAGCCATCAAAACAATAGTTAACCAGCCCTGCGGCGGCATGCTGCACCCCAGCCTGCCAGCAGCGTGGAGAGCAAGGCCAGACATGTCCAGTACAGCGTGGGGATGGCGGCAGGCTGTGCGCCGCCGCCAGGTGGCGCCACCACGGGCAGCGGTGCCTCGAACGCACCGATGTCGCACGCCGGGCCTATGGGCGCGTCACCCCGCGCTGATTAGAGAATCGTATGGCCCGATTGCGCCAGGATGTTCGAACTGGCTATTCGCCGGCTCACTTCGAGTAGGACTGCGTGCCGCGTTCATCATGACACCTAGTTCACTCCGCGCGACTCAACGGACACGGTCCGTAGGCATACCTGCACGATGTCCTGGAGCGTCTGCCTAGGCAGCCGGCCAGCCGCGTCGATGAGCCCTTACCGCACCGGTGGCGCCGGATCGTCGATTGAATGACCGCTCGCCACCGTTGTGAAAGCAAGCGGCAACGGGCCCGAAGCCGACGCTGGCCCCCATTCCCCTAAGCGGTCATTGATTCGTACCCCAGTTGCTTGCGGCCCAAAAGCGACTGTCGAGAGACCTGCCTTAGCAAATTCGCAGGCTATAGTTGGGCCAGATGAAGCCTGCGGGGTTTGCGGGAATTTCTACACCTGAATGTTTGAGCAGCCCTGCGCTTGCAAACCCAGGCTGCAAGCCGCTTTCAGGAGGAAAAATTGTCCAGAGTATCCCGAACAATCCAGTTTATTCCCCAGGTTTTGCGGTCTAAGTTACGTTAGGCCGCACACTTTCAGCATGATGGTGATCCCCGCAAATGTCCAATCCATGTGGCGCGAGTACTTGGACATCGTTCGTGATGTCGAGGAAAGTCGCTTCTATGAGGCTTTCTCCTTCGGCGACTCTCCTGCAATGGCAGACGAACTCGGACAGTTGGTTCTAAGTCGCATAAAGCGGGCGACCGCCGGCTCCGTCTGGTCGTATGAAGATGCCGGGAAGCCAATTCCGAAGAAAGGCGATCTCAGTGTTGTCACTGACTCCAGCGGAAAGCCGTTATGCATCATCGAAACCATTCAAGTCGATATAGTTCCCTTTGATCGAGTTACATCTGAGTTCGCGTCCATTGAGGGAGAAGGTGATGGTTCTCTCACGTATTGGCGGGACGCGCACAGAGCTTACTTCACGCGGGAATGCGCTTCTTCCATGCGCGTCTTTTCTGACTCTATTCCCTTGGCCTGTGAGCAGTTCAAGGTGGTTTATCCGCTGCCAGCGCAAAGTGCCGGTTAGCTTAAGCGCTAAGCGTTGAGCGTCCGCTTGAATCGCCCCGGGTTTTCTAGACACCTCTGAGCCTCAAACCTGAGGCCCAATAGGAGGTGCCATGAGTAAGCAAAG
>NZ_JBWKMU010000019.1:0-76096 GCF_059415205.1 Acidovorax sp. GW821-FHT10E03
CATCTGCTAGCACAGAAAGATCTTGATAGCACGTTCCGGCCCGAGCCCGCTAATACTTGCGAGGACGAACGCAAACGGCGGCTGTGCAGCGCATACGGCCGATGACTGAGGATAGTTGCTGCGGGTGTTCTTGGCGCCGGACTGCCCGGTCATCATCACCGGAACGCGCAGAGCTGTCATCTGAGGGACGTGTACGGTGATAGACGCGCTTGCAGATCTCCTCAAAGGTACTGTTCATGCGCGGACCTTTTCTCAAAAGTTGGCCAGAGATTGGCGGTGCTTTACGGGCACGTTTTTGTCCCGGGCCCTTGGGCTATTCCGTCACTTTGACGGGCATCTCAGCAGCTGGCACAGATGCTCCGCTTAGTCGATCTTGATATTCTTCGCTTTGATCAGTGTTCCCAGTGCCTGCGCCTCGCGCCTGATGTGCGCGGCGGTCTCGGCGGGCGAGGGGCCAATGGGTTCATTGCCTGCATCTTCGATATAGCGTTGCACTTCCGGTAGTTTGGTGATGCTGCTGATGGTCGAATACAGCTTCTGCACGATCGCAGGGGGCGTTTTGGCCGGTAGCCAAACACCGACCCAGGTAAATACTTCGAGTCCTGGATACAACTCACTTAGCGCGGGGACTTCGGGCAACACGCTACTGCGCTTGTTGCCGGTGTAGGCCAGTGCGCGGACCCGACCTGCTTTGATATGAGGTAGTGCGGAAACCGGAGGTTCCCATCCCACCATGACTTGGCCGCCGACGACATCGACCATGGCGCCTTGCTTGTAGGGTATGTGGAGCATTTCAATGCCCGCGGCATCCTGAAAAAGTTCAAACCCAAGATGCGATGTAGTCCCCGCGCCGTAGGAAGCGAACGTGACCTTGCCGGGGCTGTTCTTGGCCATGACAACCAAGTCTTGAAGCGACTTTACCTGGACATCTTTGTTGACTACGAGGAAAGATCCACCACGGAATATCTGTGTCACCGGTACGAGATCCTTTTCCGGGTCGTACGGCAACTTCGACATCAGAAAAGGTGTCATCGTGAAAGGATTGCCCGTGGAGAAAAGAATGGTGTGCCCATCAGGTGCCGCTTTGGCAACGGCATCTGTTCCAAGGGTGGCCAGAGCACCCGGCTTGTTCTCCACGACAACGGGGACGTTGAGGGCCTTGGATAGTTTCTCGGCATACATTCTGGAAAACGCATCTGACCCCACGCCGGGGGGCGTGGGGGTGACGATTTTGATGGGTTTGGACGGCCAAGCATCGCCTTGACCATATGCCGGAAGTATGGCCAGAAGCAACGCGAAAAGCGCACCGATTGGTCGTAGCAATTTCATAGTCTTTTTCTCCAGTACTTAAGTAATCTAGCTTTTCGATGTAGTCACACCGCAAAGTGGATGCTAAGAATTTGTGTACGAGAGTGCCAATACCGTGTGCGACGCAGATTCAATACGTTGAAGGTATTGCAGTTGAAATACTGTCCGTGTTACGCCTATCGCTCGTAACGAACCACTCGAATGCAATGCTGCAGCCAACATGCGGAACTTTCACGCGCAAAAAAAGCGCCGCTTTGCGGCGCCAATCCCTGGTTGGAGCGAGCTCTCACTTCAGACGTAGAAAGCAGGGTAGCTGGTCGCATCGAGGCCGGGCACAACCACTTTCTCTGGATTGTTGCCACTGCTTTGCAGTTGGTCGACGACATAGTCAACGACACAACCCGCCAATAACTGCCGCGGATCCTCCAGAATGACGCGCATCCGCGTGTTCAGTGCACGCCAGTCGTCTGCCCCCTCAATGGCGGGCATCTCGGAGACCTCCTGGGTATCGGCGTTCAGCTTGGGGCGGCTCGCAGTCCCCGGCGAGAAGCGTGGATAGCCCTCGTACATCATCGGCGCCAGATCGCTCATCGCACGGGTGTACCACCACAGCTTGCGCATTCCTTCTTCCTGCATTTTCACCTCCTCGAGATTCACTGGGTGGGTCACATTGAAAGGTGGTGCATGCGGCGCGATGTAAATCCGGTCCAGCCCTAGCTTGTAGCGCGATGCCCCAAGGATGAAAGAGCACACAGCATTGGTGGTCAGTGTCACGCCCGCCGTGGGTCGGCCTTGTCGCCCAACGACCAGAGCCATCGCGCTGGACCAGTCGATTGCATACCTATCAAACCAAGTCATGACACGATGACCGGTGTCCATGCCGACGAGGAAGAAGGTGGCGATCATCACCTTGTTCATGGGAATGGTCGCACCTGCTTCGGAGCCCTGCGCTTCGAGGTACTGCACGCGCAGATCCTGCGCAGTGAACGTCTCTGGCCGTTTCAGGCCCCGCTTGATGTAGCGCTCAGTGACATCACACGCGTAGTGAACCATGTTGGCGATGGCGACTTCTCGGCCGCTGTACGCCGGCACTGCAATTAGTTTTCGCCAAAGGTCGGGGGAATTGACTTTTCGCGCGGCTTCTGTCGCCAGCAGCAAGCGTTCGCATTCGACTCGCCATAGCGTCCCCTCCGGGTCGAGTTCGCGGATGCGCACCAGTGAAGCGAGTGCGGGCCCGAAATGCGAGACGGCGGCTAGCTCCTTGAAGCCGCGCGTGCTGAGCCTGTAGCCCTCCACCTCCGGCGGACGGCCGTCACCGGGATACAGAACGAAATCGGCTCCGGTTGCCACGATCAATGGTCCGCGGGCGGCGGACCTCGCGGTCAATTCGGTGAGTTTGGCGCCAATACTCGAGGCGTTAGCGGTATAGACCTCGAACAGTTCTAGGAACTCGGGGCTTTGATATTGTTGTTGACTGATTGCTGCGTGATGCATTTTCGTTTCCTTTGCACTAGCCAGCAGCCGTGTGACCTTCCAGCCGGTAGACCTTGCTCTCCGTGCGGAAGCGTACATCGGCGCTAAGGCTGTGCGTTACGACCAGAATCTGCTGGCCATCTTGCTCGAATGCTGTGGCGTCGGTTCCACCCAGAGTAGGGAAGGTTTCGTCGACGACCAGCTCGTCTCCCTCGAAGCGGTAGAGCGCCGAATACAAACTGGGGATCGGTTTTTCACGGCTGCCGTGAAGAAAATTGACCAGAACCAGTCGCTGTATGTCAGCCAGCCAGCGTAGTTCGCGGCCCCCGGGGCCACTGATCACCTGATGCTTTACGAAGCGCGCGCCATCCCAGGCGTAGAGCATCGTGTCATCGTGCAGGCATGCAAAAACGAACCAGGCCTTGCCTTGATGCTCGAAGAAGCAGAACGCCCGGCCTGTTATCTGTGCCAGCGTCTGGAATGGCTCGAACTGACGCCCATTCCAGCGCAGAATGTTGGAGCCTTCGATATGGTCTGCATAGGCCAGAAATCGCTCTTCGCCATGCTCGAAATAGAGCCAGTTGTAGCCCCACGCGGATTTGATCTGCTGGAATTCCTCGAACTTTTCGCCTGTCCACTCGAAGATGGTGGAAGCAGGTGAATGCCGGGGTGTCGCCCCCTCCATCACTGCGCCTTGCGCCAGAGCCAGAAAGACGCGTTCACCAATGCGAAAGTGCTTCCACTGCTTCGCTGCAAACGTAGGAATACTTTGAAAAGGCACAAACTCACCATTGCGCAATTCAAAAATGAGGGACTGTGCATTCAAATCATAGGGCCCCGAACCTGTACGCAAGCTGGCCGTGGCAAGAAAATCTCGCTCATCAATCCGGAAAAACTCAGCGTCTTCCCCTCCGGGCACGGGTAGCTTCTGCAGCGCAGAAAACTTTCCCTCAGACCAGCGATAGACCACAGCATCGATATCGCTATTGCCCAGTGTCATCAGCGGGGGCTGACCTTCCATATCAGCAGCCAACTGGGGCACCACAAGATAGCGCACGCCCCCATGAACGAACGACTCGGCCGCGCGCGCACCTGTGGTGTCGAGCGACTGGATCAGCTTCATCTGTGCCATAAGAGATCCATCCTCTCGACTTATTGATCCAAGCGAAACAGTCGGCCGGGGTTGTCAGCCAGGATGCGCTTCCGCGCGTCTGCCTCAGGAATCCAATCGGCCAGGAGATTGAGAAGCGCACCAGTGTCACGCCCGCCGTCGGGAATGTGCGGCCAGTCGCTTCCCCAGATGACACGGTCGGGGAGTTCTTCGACAATCGCGCGGGCCAGTGGCCGCAAGCGTTCATAGTTGCCATCTTTGGCCAAGCGGTAGGGCCCGGAAAGCTTCATCCAGCCCTTGCCGGACTTCAGCACGGTCAACAGTCGGTCAAAGTCCTGGCGGGTCAGTCCGTCACTCTCCAGCATGTAGCCCATGTGATCGATAACAAAGTCCGCGTCCAGATCTCCCAGGAAAGGGATGAGGTCACGCACGACCCACCCGGGTGTATAGAACTGCACATGCCACCCAAGTGCCTGCGTGCGCTTCACACTGCGCTGAATGTAAGCGACGATCTCGGCCGTGGACAGAGAAGAACGCAGGAACAGATCCAGTCGCAATGCGCGGACGCCGCGGCGGTGCATTTCCTGTAGGACGTCATCTGTCACCGACTCTTGGACCATTGCCACGCCCCGCGCGCGCGGGCCTGCCTTGTCCAGTGCATCAAGTAGACACCGGTTGTCCGTTCCATAGAAGCTCGACTGGACGATGGCGTAGTGCGCGAGCCCCAGAAAGTCAGCCATCTGGTTCAACTTGGTCAAAGGACCGTCCGGCAAGGTGTAGTGCGGCTTTTCGACATGCGGATACTTGTCTTCAGGCTCGAATACGTGGACGTGTGAATCCCACGCACCGTTTGGAACTTCAAAATTCGGCCGGGCCAGCGTGAGCGCGTCCCGCGTGGTTGTCGATGTCAAAACTTCGTGTGTCATGATGCTACTGTTGATGGATGGATTCAAGCGCCTGCTTGGCGCGTGCCTGAGCGACTGACAACAACATATCTGTGTCGATGCCGGTCATGAGGAATGGGGCGGCACCTTCGCGGATAAGCTCCGCGGAATAGGCCAAATCGGCAATACCGCCTATCGCAAGGGGCTTTCCTGCCAGCCTGCAGGCAGCAATTGCCTCGTCATGGGAGCGCCGCACGCTCGCGTGCCGGAAATTCCCCGCAACGCCCAACTCGGCTGTCAGATCGTTGGTGCCAATGCCGAGAAAATCGACACCTTCCACAGCAGCAATCTCTGCGATGTTGCCGATACCCACCGGGCTCTCGATCAGCACCTTGAGAAGTGTGGTTCGGTTCATGGCCGCATTGAACTCTGCAGCTGGGAGCTTCTCGTAGCCCACGTGCTGAAGCGTCGAAATGGCGGATCGATGCCCCAAAGGCGGAAAGCGGCACGCCGCCACAAGGTCGCGAGCCTGCGCTGCGGTTTCGATGCGCGGCGCCATGATGCCGACCGCGCCGCCATCCAGTAGCCGGCCAATGACTCCGTATTCGCGTTCGGGAACACGCACGAAAGGTGTCAATCCGATGTCCAGCGCAGCGGCACAGATCTGCGCTGCCGCATCGATAGAGATCGTGCTGTGCTCTAGGTCGACCCAAATGACGTCGTGTCCACTGGCCTTGGCCAGCCGCGCGATGTCGGGCGAGCGGCTCGTGCGCACCCCAAGTGCCAAAACCGGTGTGCGGGCATTGAGCCGGTCGACGATGCTCCCCGCTACCGAACTCACCTTGTTGTTGTCTGCTTGCATGTGTCTCTCTTGCGCTTGTCTGGGGCAATCGTAGAGAATGGTGTTCATATCTGGAAATACTTTATTTAGATAACAAACAATATCCGGGAGATATCATGGAGCTTCGCCACTTGCGCTACTTTGTCGCCGTCGCCGAGGAACTGAATTTCACCCGTGCCGCCGAGCGGCTCTACATGGCCCAGCCACCTTTGAGTACCCAGATTCGCGGGCTGGAGGAAGAGTTGGGTGTGCAACTGCTGGAACGCGACAAGCGACGTGTTTTCTTGACCCAAGCAGGTCGGCATTTCCTGGAGCGTGCACGTTACATCCTGTCCTCAGTCCAGTCAGCCAAAGACGAAGTCAAGAGCGCCGCAGCCGGTGAAGTGGGACAACTAAGCATCGGCTTCACAGCCTCGTCGGTACTGACCGCCGCTTTGCCCGGGGCGATCCGCAAATACCGGGAAACGCATCCTTTTGTCATGCTCAAGATGACGGAAATGACTTCCATGCACCAGCTCGATGCGATTCACCAGAGATCGCTTGATTTCGGCGTGCTGCGCAAGCCCAACATCGGTGTACCGACTGGCGTGACTATTGAAGAGTGGTATTCGGCACCGCTGGTCGCGGCCCTGCCGCAGCAACATGTGCTCACCCAGGGCAAAGGCATTCATGTCCGAGAACTGAAGGACGTTCCGCTGATCGTGTACCCCCGAGATTCGGGGATCGGCCTATATTGGAAAGTTCTCGATCTGTGCTCAAAGTCAGGATTTCGTCCCACCAGCATGCAGGAAGCACGCGATGCTTCGACGATGATCGGGTTGGTGTCATCGGGCCTCGGTGTAGCCATCATTCCCTCCGAAATGCAATGCATTCAACTGCCTGGAGTTCTGTACAGCCGCATACTGGACAAGGATGCCGTTTCCAGTCTCTACCTGAGCTATCGCGACGCGGACAGCAACCCCCATCTGGAAACACTGCTGCGCATCTTGCGCTCCAGCACCTCCCCACGAACAGCGCCGTAGTTCAGAACAAAGACAGCATCATTCGCAGGGCGGTCAGCGCAAGCAGGAGCGCGAAGAGCGCTCGCAGAAGACGCTCGTTCACCTGTTGCGTGAACCGGGCGCCAACGGAGATGGCGACGGCGCTTGAGGGAAAGAGGATGGCCGCTGCAGCCAGGTTCACATAACCCGCGCTGCCGGGTGGAAGACTCGGTGCATTCCAGCCACTGACGCCGAAGGCGATGGCCCCAGGCAGTCCAACCAGCGCCCCCAGGGTGGCGGAAGTGCCCACTGCAATGGGCATGGGGGTGCGAAAGGCGTGGAGAACAGGTACCGCCAGGGTGGCACCGCCTATGCCCACCAAGGTGCTGATCGATCCGATGGACACCCCTAGCAGGCCGCACCCCACGGGTCCCGGCAAACCATTTCGCAGATCTAGGCCCCTTCTGCGGGCCAGGTTGAGCGCAATGAAGATGGCGGCGAGCGCGAATACCAAGCTCAGTCCCTTGCTCTTGACGCTGCCGGCGATCGCACCCGTGAAGATTGAGCCAACCAATACCGGCAACGCCAGCTTTCCGAAGATGGCCAGGCTGACATTCCCGCGCAGCCAGTGGGCGCGGGCGCCGAGCAATGCCGTCGGCACGACCGCCGCCAGCGCCGTGCCGATGGCCATGTGCATCCTGACTGCGGGATCGACACCCAGACTCTCGAACGTGTGGTACAGCACAGGCACCACAATCAGCCCTCCTCCCGCGCCGATCAGTCCCCCCAGGAAGCCCGCGAGCAATCCTGCGCCGAGCAGTACGAGCCCGAAACCCAGCATCGCACTAACGTCCAGTTCTTGCATCAACATGACCTGAGCGCCGAGACGCCTGCAGACGACCGATTCAGCGAATTCTTCAGCACTTCGGACCGGATCTGCAGCGCTGGCGCTCTTGCATCCGCGCAGCCGCATGCTCCGCCATCGCCACAGAACGTTCCTAAGGTGAATTGCGAACCACCAGACGACCTTTTTCTTGAAGCTCCCCCACAAGATGAAAGAGAGCGTACAAACACGAACCTCACGGATACCCCTCAACCTCGGCGCGCTATTGTTTGATCGCTTCGACCTGTAGCAACAGCCGCACCTTGTCAGGGAATCGCGGAATACCGAAATCGATGCCCCAGGTGCTGCGATTGATCGTGGCCTCGAAATCACCGCCGCAAACTTCGCGCTTGAGCATCCCGTTCATGTAGCAACTGAAGCGTAGCGCCTTCAACTTGACCGGATGAGACTTCCCCGTCAAGGTGAGCTTGCCACTAACCTCGACCACCTTGTCGCCGTCATAAACGAAGGTGTCTGCGGTGAATGTCGCTGTCGGGTACAGCTCAACGTTGAAGAAGTCTTTGGATTGCAGCTGCCTATTGAAGGGGGCAATGCCTGTATTAACAGATGTCATATCTACAGTCAGGCTGACACTGCCTGTTCGGGCCTGAGGGTCAAACTCGACAACCCCGTCCTTTTTGTCAAACCTTCCGCGGTTGGTCGAGATGATGTGGTCGATCTCGAAAATGACGCTGGTGTGCTGCGGATCGATGTTGTAGATTGCCGAATGGGACGGCACGCAAGCCGCAGCCGCCAGAAGAAGAAGAAGTAGCGTTTTTTTCATGATTCACATGGAATGGTTAGAGCACCGCCAGGCCGGAAAGCGCGAGCTTGAACTTCACCTGCACTTCGTTGGCGACCATGGAGGTATCCGTCCAATCCCCCTCGCCGATCTTGAATTCGAGCCGTTTGACCGTGAATACACCGGTGGCGACACTGAGGACACCGCTCTGAGCCAGCGTCACTGGAACCTGAACGTCCCGGGTGGTACCCTTGATGTTCAGTTTGCCCGCCAAGGCGTACCTTCCCGGGCCAGCCGCCGCGATGGCTGCAGACTCCAGCGTGGCTTGCGGAAACCTGGCGGCATTGAACCAATCGCTCTTGACCGCCTCTGCATCGGTTTCTGGAGAGCCGAAACGTGCGCTGCCTGTATCGATGGTGAGCGCGACTCTTCCCGTTTCCGGTCTCTTGGGATCGAAGGCGAACTGCCCGGAAAATTTGGTGAAGCGCCCCTCCACGGGCACTCCCATCTGCCGGAAGGTGAATACGATCTCGCTATGCGCGGGCTCCAGTTTTTGGGCCATCACGAAGTCGGCGCTCGTGAAGACACAAATGGCAAGGGCGATCCGAGTTGGGGTGTTCATGTGCTGCTTTCTATGGCTTTTCACGGAGCCATGCGGGACAGAATGCCGTCCTTGTTGAAGAGTTGGTGTTTGAGCACGGCGGCAAGGTGCAATGCGATCACGGCACCGAGTACCAGCGCTAGCCCTGAATGCAGCGACTTCAGCGCAGACGCCAGCGACTTGTCTGTCATCACCAGATCGGGCAGTGGCAACACCCCGAGAAGCACGACAGGAAAGCCAGACGCCGAACTGTAGGCCCAACCCGCCAGCGGCACAGCGAAGAAGAGCCCGTACATAAGCAAGTGCGAAGCATGCGCTGCGCGGCACTGCCACGCCGGCATGGGTAGATCGACAGGCGGTCGATGTGTAGAGCGCCATAGCAGACGAATAAATGAGAGCAGGAGAATGCTGACGCCCAGCCATTTGTGCCAGTTGTAGAGCTTTAGCCTGGCTGGAGACATTTGAAGGCCGGTCATGTACACGCCCATCACGATGGCGGACAGAATGAGCAGCGCTGCCAGCCAGTGAATAACGATCGCCGTCAGGGAGTATTTGGGGTTCGTCTTCATCACAGTTAATCCAATGTAACGATCGTAGGTCGCAACAGCGATACTTGGAAATACTCATTCTGTATGCGTGGCGATATGTAGAAAGTACTATATTTTCACCAGCCAGACTGTCCATGAATTCGAATGACAGAGCCAGATTTGATTCAAAGGCGGATGCGTCGTGGTGTTTGCGTCCGTTGCAATTGGCCGTAGTCACCTTCCGCTACGCATTCACAGTCGCGTGGACGGCGGCTGGTCATACCAGTAGCTGCACTGATGTGCACCGTAGGCATCTACATTCGCCGTAGAGATCGTATGGGTCAGGTTCAACACGCCGCGCTGACTGGCCGAGTAGGGCTGCCATTGGGGCAACGCACCTTCCACGTTGGGGTTTCCTGTCTTTGCGAAATTGGCAAAGGACTTTGACATCGTCTGTGCAAGTCGCAACTGCTCCGCCGTCGGATTTGTCGTCATCTGATCAAACCAGTACGGAACATCTGCGCCGTGGAAGGCGCCGTAGGTGATGCTAGTGTTGGGTGGCAGTCGGCTCGCCAGGGATGTGGCGTCCTGGTAGGGGGTCTTCTCTGAAAATTGGTAGACGTAGACCCTGGCGTCTGGCGGTAGAACACTCGCGATTCTGTCGGCGTCCTGCAAGATGCCGCAGGTCACGCGGAAGTCTCCATAGGCACGCGCAAGGGCTTGGTTGGGTGATGCGTACGAGGCCAACGGATAGCGTCCCGACACGGCGCTGGGGTTGGACAGCCCAAGGAAACCTGCAATGCCCACCGGCTCATACGTTGCGGCGGTGATTGGGGCTTGCCCGAACGGTGCGCTCACGAAGAACGTTCCCTCGTCGTCGACCACGCCGGCCATCAACGGAACCCTCTGAAAGTTTCCGCTGGCAAATGCAACGGACGTCGATGTTGTAAGAAATTTCCCGTCAAGAATGGGCAGCCATGCAGACAGGTTACCTGTGCCCGTTTGGGGTGCAGGTAACGCGCCCACCAGGGTCGTTGCGGCCGGGAGGTTGCGCAGGCAGCTCGCAATCTGAGTGTTCGTTCCTGCGCTATTGCAGTTCCACGGTGTGGAAAACGCTGTGCCCGCCGCCTCCGCCTGCGCCAGGCTTGCCTGCACCCTGCTGAAGCCTCCGCTTTGGGGTGCGGCCTTGGCGAACAAGCCCGCAGACATTGGCGAGACCAAATGTGTGAGCACCGACAGGCCGCCGGCAGAACCGCCAGTTATCGTGATGTTAGCCGGGTCACCGCCGAAGGCAGCAATGTTTTGCTTTACCCATACCAGCGCGGCGTTCTGGTCCATGAGTCCATAGTTGCCTGAGGCTGGTGTAGTACTGTCCTCTGCCGTGAGCGCAGGGTGCGCGAGGAAACCCAGCGCACTCAGCCGGTAGTTGATCGAAACGAGGATGACATTGTTATTCTTCGCCAGTGACGTGCCATTCATGAATGCGCTGGAGCCCAGTACGAATCCGCCACCGTGAATTCCAACAATGACTGGCAAAGGTGTCGAAGACGAGGCTTCTGGACGGTAGATGTTCAGGTACAGACAGTCCTCACTGCCTGTGACGACGAACGTCGGCGGAGGTCCGGCCTGCAGGCACTGCGATCCAGGTGTCTTTGCGTCCAGAACTGCGGTGCGGTTAGGCGTGGGTGTTGGAGGCTTCCAGCGCCGAGCACCCGTCGGCGGCGCGGCATATGGCACCCCCAGGAATTGCACGACGCCGTTTGCGGCAATACCTTGCACCACGCCCTGCTGCGTTTGTGCCTGGGTGGTGTCCGCACCACCCCCTCCGCAAGCACACAGCACGAGCGCCAGACCGGCGAGACATAACGGTTTCCAAATGATGGATTGATTCATGAACATTTCTCCTACTTTGTTCCCACGAGCCCATGGCGTGGCGTCTTGAATCACAACGATGTGAGAATTCAAGAGTCACAGCGCTAGGACTGCCATATCCTCAGCATATGAGCGCTCTTCTGCCGATGGGCAGATTGCAAGTCGCCTCAGAAATCGTGTGAGATACCGAATTGCACGCCTGACGCGTTGCGCCCGGGTGCTCCAGGCACGCCTGTCCCGGTGTTGTATTCAGCCGAACCTTTGTTGCCGATGCGGCTGGCAAAGGCATACAGCGCGGTCCTCTTGCTCAGCCGGTGCACGTAACCCAGCGCCAATTGGGTCGCGTCGTTCGCGCTGACGCCCGCACCGGATTCATTGGTGTGTGCCACAGAAGCCTTGATTTCGCCTAGACCCACGGGTACACCCAATCCGAGCACCACGTTGGTCGACTTCACGCCTGGCACGCGTTGTTGGAAGTAGTTGGCATACAGCTTGGCCACCTTCAAGTCGTAGGACGCACCGATAGTGGAACTTCGGTAGGTGGCCCCACTGGCCAGTTTGGTCGAGCCAAAGCCGCCAGCCACGTCTAAGGATCCAGTCGCATAGCCCAAACGCGCCCCATGGTTCTTTGCGCCGGCGGCACTCTCCCCAAGGCTGATCATCACTTGTCCGTAGACACCGCCCAGATCACGCGGTAGGAAGTAGCCAATGGAGTTGTCCAGTCGAACCAGCGGCGTGGTTCTGTTGGGGTTGCCAGGCCCGGGCCCGTGATCAAGGCCGAAGGGCCAGCCGCTGATGATGTTGCTGGTAGCACCAATACCACTGGTGCCAAACGGCGAGAACCTATTGAGATTCCAGAATGTGGGGGTGTAGTCGCGACCCAGGCGCAGCTCGCCCCACTTCGCATCACTCAGACTGAGGGTCGAGCGCCGATTGAAGAACACACCCATGATGCCCCCCGTATCCGGCAAGAGTGCCGACTCCAGCCAGAAGCCCGCGCCCAAACCTCCTCCCAGGTCTTCGGTTCCACGGAACCCGAGTCGACTGGGGATGATGCCGCCTTGATCGAGCGCAGTGCTACCAACGCCACCGGAACTTGTGCGGGTAATGTTGACATCAAGCGTGCCAAAAATCTGTACTGACGACTGCGCCACAGCAGGCGTAGCGATTGCAGTGGCCAGCATGGCGGTCAAGATGAAGCCCGCCAGGCGGGTGGCGTGAACTTGCGGCATGTTGTCTCCTGGGAAGTTATCGAAGACGCCTCGGCCTGCACGGCCTTGACGTCCACGCATCCTACGAACAGGGTCCGCTACGCGCCAATACTGATTCGGCGCGCAATCCAATACACGCAAGGTATGACTGCTGACTACCAAGTGGATATCCCCAGATGCCCTGGGTACCACCAAATTTGATTGGTGATTGATTGAGGGAGCTGATTGGCTACGGGCCACAACTACAGGCAAGTCTGGTTGTGCCCAATGTCAAGAGGACCTCACGAGCTTGATCAATGGCATCTGCAACGCCAAGGCCGAAAACTCATCCAGGGGATGATGTCAGGTAGCTAGTCGGCGAGCCTTCATGCGCGTAAAAGGCGTAGCGAGCAGAAAATTTCGGGTCGGAACGCAGACAGCGTGGTCCTATCCAAAACCGGACGCGCGAGCTGCGGCGAGGCGGGCAATGTAAGCTCACTCCAGCCGCACGCGGCCGGTTGCGAGGAGGTTGCGGTTGCGTGCAAGTTCGCTAGCGATAACCCGCCTCATGTTCGTTGCATTGCCGTCGACAACCTCAAAGCCCTGGGCTTCTAAACTGCGCCGCAGCTTCGGCTTGGTAGCGGCCACGTGCAAGGCCTGAGCCAAGCGCTCAACCACATAAGCCGGAGCGCCAGCAGGAAGTGAAAAGCCCACCCAGGATTGGTAAGCATAGCCCTGGAGTTCAGGCACACCGGACTCCGCGAAGCTCGGCACGGTGGGTAAACTAAGCCAGCGCTGAGCTGATGTGGCGGCGAGCGCCCGCACGCGTCCGACCTCTGCGAACTGTACGACCGGTCCGGTGACATAGAGCATTACGTCCACCTCACCGGCAACCAACGCATTCAGTGCCTGCGCCTCGCCTTTGTACGGAATGTGACGCAAGGCGATGCCCAGCGTTCTGGCTAGCTCTTCGCTGTGTAGATGCAGGCTGGTGCCAATGCCGAATGAACCATATGTAAGCTGATCGGGCCGTGCCCTGGCGTATTCCACCAGGTCACGCATGCTGGACACCGGCAGCGCGGCGCGGACTGCAACGACGCCGGCGCTCTTGACCATGATGCCGAGGGCATCCAGATCTTGTAGTACGTCGTAACCGATGGTCTTGTCCACGGTCGGGTTGACCGATGCGATCGATGGTGAGATGGCAACCAGGGTGTAACCGTTGCGCGGTGCGCGCAAAGCTGATTGCACGCCGATTTTTCCGGAAGCTCCCACGCGGTTGTCGATGAGCACAGGCTGGCCCAACTCTGCCTGCAGTTCCAACCCGAATGCGCGGGCGACCTTGTCGATCGGTCCGCCTGGCGGCGCGGGGACAACTATGGTGATCGGCCGTTGTGGGTACGGGTCTGTGGCAGCGACCGGGGTTGATACCCAAAGATAGCTTGAGGCGATCAGCCAACCAAGGACGTTACTGATCAGACTGCGCATCGTCGTGGCTCCTTCCTTGGGATGCTAGGGCGATCGCGCCAATCTTTGAAATATCCAGTTCAGCTCGCTGGTCATATCGTTTGCATATGACCGGCTGGTTGTGGAGAGCGCAATGCAGAGTCGGTGCCACCGTTGACGCGGGCCGTGCACAGCGCTTCGCCAGACTGCATGCCAAGAGGTCTTGTTGTACAGGACTCCAATCGCGTCATGCACACCACGCGCACGGTATCGAGGCAGATGCGAGGGTGGCTCATCCTTCGTGACCTTGCGCCGCATGGTCAAGGCCGTGGCCGAAGGCGCGCCGCGTATGTCCTTTCCGCGTTCTGATAAGCGGATATGCATGACAGCATTTTAAGCAGGTGGAAGCCATGGGACTGTTGGCGTTTCAAACCAGGCAGTGGTAGGTCCAAGGCGCATGACTGGTCCAACGAAGGCCCCGCCGCCTTTGATCAAGGATGATTGAGCGTCGTAAGTCTCAGGAGGGAGTTCAAGAGTTCAGATGATGTGTCAACGGCAGCAAGAATGAGCCTGTCCCTGAAATCGAACTCGCCAGAATTCGGCTCATATACTCTCGGTTGATTGCGATGCCATGAAAAGATGGCCAGCTCGCTATTGGGCCGGGCAAATTGCATGCTGATCTGGTGGCGCCGCATTTTTCGGCGTCCGGAACCGAGCCGGTCATTGCGCAGTTGCCCGTGGAGTCCTTGTCTGCCTAGGTCGACCGGCTTGCCATTGCTGAAGCCACCCATGGAGAAACTCGGCAAACGCCTCCGCTGCCGGTGGTGCTGCGCGCACCTTGGACCGGTAAATGCAGACCTGACGGATCGCTTCCGGATCCTTGACCCGCCTCATGACCAGGCCCAGTGGCGTTGCCATCACTGAGATGTAGGCCGGAGCCAACGTCGCCGCCAACCCTTGGGCAGCAATTCCCAAGGCGGTTGAGACGTTGTCTACTACGTCAACAGGAAGTACGCGCGAGTCTTCGGGGGCGTTGAGGCGCATCTGCGCGACGCTTCGCTCGTGATCTCGCCCTGCTGCAACAAGGTGTGCATTCCGCAAATCAGTCCACTTGAGTGACTTGCGCTGTGCCAAGGGATGTGTGGGCGAGCACCACAGCACCCACGGGCTTTCAAAGACGGGGATGGCCTCGACGTGCTCAATGCCACTGCGATCAGGCCCGACAGCCAAGTCCACGTCGCCGCTGGCGACACGATCTAAGAGCTCATCCACAGGTGTGTCCCGAATACGAATCACAACCTTGGGACGGGTTTCGCAAAAAGCGCTGATCGCAGCGGGAAGAATCGCCCCCGCGAGCACCATGGGGGCACCGATGCGAACCACCCCTGAAGCCCTGTTTCTAATATCGGAAGCTGCCGATTCGGCCATATGCAGGTGCCTAAGCACTGACTTAGCGGAGCCGAGAAAGTCACGGCCCGCACTAGAAAGCTCTACGCGCCGAGTGTTTCGATCAAACACACGAAAACCGAGCGTGGACTCCAGCTCCGCAATCAGTTGGCTCACTGCCGAAGAAGACAACCCCATCTGCTCGCTGGCGGCAGAAAAACTCCGCATGTCAGCAACGCTCGTGAAGGCTTCGAATTGCCTCAGTGTGAATCGGGTAAGAGCCATGGGCTGTATCTTGCAATTTACGTCTTGCAGTAGGCCATATCAATTAGAAACTTTTGCTTATTAATTGCCCAATATTTGTCAATTGTCAACGGAAGTTGAGAGAAAGATACTCGCGGCCAATCACAAGCACTTATCAGGCGCACACCGTGAATCTCAGTCCCGAACTGCATGCCTCGCTGGCCCATCGGTTGCACGATTCGCAGCGCACACGCGTCCAGATCGAACAGTTCTCCCTTCTTCACCCAAACATGGACATCGAAGACAGCTACGCCATTCAGAGTGCTTGGATGGAGCTGTGCAAACAAAATGGTCGCAAGGTCATCGGTCACAAGATCGGGTTGACATCCCGCGCCATGCAGATGTCGTCGCAGATCACGGAACCCGACTATGGGACGCTGCTCGACGACATGCTTGTCGCCGATGGATCAGAAATCGCGACCAGCCGGTTCATCCTACCCCGCCTTGAGGTGGAGTTCGCGTTCATCCTGTCCAAACCCCTCAAAGGGCCTGGCATCACGATGTTCGACGTTCTCAATGCGACCGACTATGTGGTCCCTGCGTTGGAGTTGATCGACGCGCGCATTGAGCAGTTTGACCGGCACACTCGCGCGCCACGGAAGGTGTTGGACACGATTGCGGACAATGCCGCCAATGGTGCAATCATCTTGGGTGGCCGCCCCATGCGTCCAAACGAGGTGGACTGGCGTTGGGCGGGCGCCCTGCTATTCAAGAACGGGGTGATCGAGGAGTCGGGTCTCGGTGCTGCAGTGCTCAATCACCCAGCCAATGGAGTCGCATGGCTCGCCAACCGACTCGCGCCCTACGGCCAATCTCTGGCAGCTGGGGAAATCGTTCTGGGTGGCTCCTTCACGCGTCCCGTCTCATGCGCCGCAGGCGACGTGTTTCATGCGGACTACGGCATCCTGGGATCGATATCGGCGAGGTTTGCATGAGCCAGACCCCTCGCAATACGTTCAAGGATGCGCTCCAAGCCGGACGCCAACTTGCAGGACTGTGGCTGGGTCTTGCTGATCCGTATTCCTCGGAGGTTTGTGCGGGACTTGGCTATGACTGGCTATTGATAGATGGAGAGCACGGGCCGAACGACCTACGCTCTATGCTGGGAGCGCTACAGGCAATTGCCCCCTACGACACCGAAGCTGTCATTCGCATACCGCACGGTGATCCCGCCCTCATCAAGCAGGTTCTCGAAATTGGAGCTCGTACCCTGTTGATTCCGATGGTGGATTCTGCAGAGGCAGCCCGTGCGCTGGCCGAGGCAATGCGATATCCACCGCAGGGAATCCGCGGAGTGGGTAGCGGCCTAGCCCGGTCCTCCCGCTGGAGTCGGTATCCAAACTACTTGCAAGAAGCCAATGATCGGGTCTGCCTCCTAGTTCAGGTTGAGACAGCTGAAAGCCTGACCCGTCTAAACGCAATCGCGCAGGTCGAGGGTGTGGATGGGGTGTTCATAGGGCCCGCTGATCTTTCAGCGTCCATGGGCTACCTGGGCCAGCCTGCGCACTCCGACGTGAAGGCTGCGATCGAAAAGGCCATCCGGACCATCCGCTTGCACGGCAAGGCCGCAGGAATTCTGTGTACGGACGAGGCCCTGGCACGTCACTACACATCAGTTGGCGCGCAGTTCGTCGCGATCGGAGTAGACACGGCGCTTCTATCGCAATCCGCTCGTGCTTTGCTGCAACGCTACCGCAACGACGTTTCATCACCAAGTGCCGAGGAACGCAATGGGTACTGAACTGCACCAGGCCCTACGTGTCGCTTTTGCGGGGCGCCTCTTCACTGAATCTGAAGAGATGAAGCCTTTCCTCACAGACTGGCGCGGCAAGTGGACTGGCACTGCGCGGGCGGTGGTGCAGCCAGACAGTCCCCAAGATGTGGTGCAAGTGATGCGGTGGTGCCATGAGCATCGAATTCCGGTTGTCCCTCAGGGCGGCAACACGGGACTATCGGGTGGGGCCACGCCCGATGTGTCAGGCCGCTCTGTCGTTCTTTCGCTGTCGCGGCTTCAACGTGTCCGCTCTGTCGACCTTCAGAACAACACGATCACCGTGGATGCGGGCATCACACTCCTGGCTCTCCAGGAGGCAGCCCAGGCGGCGGGCCGCATATTTCCATTGAGCCTGGCAGCAGAGGGGAGCTGCTCCATAGGCGGCAACCTTGCCAGCAATGCAGGGGGAGTTCAGGTGCTGCGCTATGGCAACGCGCGAGAGCTGTGCCTGGGGGTGGAGGTCGTGACGGCCGAAGGTGAGCTCTGGGATGGCCTGCGTGGTCTTCGCAAGGACAACACAGGCTATGACCTGCGCGATTTGTACATCGGCAGCGAAGGCACGCTTGGCATCATCACTGGAGCGACACTGAAGCTCTTTCCTCAGCCACGATCTCAGGTCGTCGCATGCGTGGCTGTGCCAGCGCCCGCCCAAGCGGTCGAGCTACTCTCCTTTGCTCAGTCGCATTTGGGCTCTGCTCTCACAGCCTTCGAGCTGATGAGCGACACCTGCCTTCAACTGGTCGAGAGGCACATTCCAGGAAGCCACATTCCATTTGGCGAGCGCAGTCCATGGTACGTGCTGATCGAGCTATCTGGCGAACAGGATGACGGGCAATCGACTTCCAACCTGGAGTCACTGCTGGAGGCTGCGCTCGAAAAGTCTTTGATCACAGACGCCGCCCTGTCGTCCAACTTGGCGCAGTTTCAAGCCTTGTGGGCATTGCGCGAGAACATTTCTGAGGCGCAAGGTGCTGAAGGCAAGACCATCAAACACGACATCTCGCTACCTGCTTCGCGGATTGCCGAGTTCATTCAAGCAACCGATGCGGCTATCACGGCGCGCTCCGATTTGGTCCGTCTAGTAGTCTTTGGCCATCTCGGCGACGGGAATTTGCACTACAACCTCTCTCCCGCCCAGAGTGCCTCCACTGCGGAGTTTCTGGCGCTTGAACTTGCAATGAATTTATTGGTTCATGACGCGGTGCATGCGCGTGGAGGTTCCATCTCTGCAGAGCACGGGCTCGGCGTGCTCCGGCGCGATGAGTCCGCTCGCTACAAGTCACCAGTGGAGCTTGACCTGATGCGCCGCATCAAGAACGCGCTCGATCCACTAGGCTTGCTCAACCCCGGAAAGTTGCTGCCTTGATCACCTTTTTCTCCAAAAATCGATGGGAACCCGAATGAGTAGCGTACCTGTTGAAGTGGCCGGCATACAAGTGTCTCCGGAGCACTACATCGACGGCCAGAGGATCTCCTCTGGCGAGACCTTTGAGCTACATAGCCCGATCGACCAGCGCCTGCTAGGGCACATTTCGGAAGGGCTTCCCGAAAACGTGGACCAGGCTATTCATGCAGCGCAACGCGCGTTTCCGGCTTGGGCTGCTCTGGGGGCCGAAGGACGTAAGCCCTATCTTGACCGTTTCGCGGAGGAGATCGGCAAGCGGGCGGACGCCTTGTGTCAATTGGAGAGCAACGATGCAGGGGTGCTACTCTCGCGAATGCGCCACGGTGTGGTTCCCCGCGCCATGCTGAACATTCGCTGGTTTGCAGAACATGCACTCGGATTGCAGGGCCGCACGCTGGAAACAGAACAAGCCACCCACCTGGTTCGGCACGATCCCGCGGGCGTGGTCGCCATCATCACCCCGTGGAACGCTCCGCTCATGCTGGCCACTTGGAAGCTGGGCCCCGCGCTGGCCTCGGGAAATACCTGCGTTCTCAAGCCGCCTGAGTGGGCGCCGTTGACCTGTTCACTGCTGGCAGATGCTGCCCATGCGTCAGGGTTGCCGGCCGGCGTGTTCAATGTCGTTCAGGGAACTGGCGCAAAGACCGGCGCTAAGCTGGTCAGCGATCCACGCCTGGCTCGGATCTCATTCACGGGATCCGTATCCACCGCGAAGTGGATCGCTGGAGCAGCTGGCGCGAACCTGGTGCCTTGCAGCTTTGAGTTGGGGGGCAAGAGCGCCTTTATCGTCCTGGAGGACGCAGACATCGATAGTGCCGCCGCAACCGGTGCGCTGATGTACCGAAATGCCGGCCAAGTGTGTTTGGCGAGTACACGATTCCTAGTGCATCAAAAGATCGCTGACCGCTACATCGAGGCGCTGCGCGGTTATGTAGAGAAGCTCAACATTGGCGACCCGCGAGACGAAGCAACTGAAGTAGGTCCTCTGATTCATCTTCGGCAGTTGGAACGTGTGGAGGCCTTTGTAGGCCGAGCGGTGTCCCAAGGAGCGCGACTGCTGTGGGGGGGCAGCCGCCATCCCTTCGGCGCTCAATTTTACTCGCCCACCATGTTGACCGATCTGCGCCAGGGTGACGAGATCGTGCAGAACGAGGTGTTTGGCCCGGTGCTGACGCTACAGACATTCAAGACCGACGATGAGGCCATCGAACTGGCAAACGGAACAGACTATGGCCTTGGTGGTGTCTGCTACGGCGAACAAGTGCATGCCGTCGCCGTAGCCGAACGGGTCAGGACTGGGTTCATCTGGGTAAACAGTTTCGGCATCCGTGATCTCGCTGCGCCATTTGGTGGCATCAAGCGCTCAGGTATCGGTCGCGAAGGCGGCGAATGGAGCTTTGAGTTCTTCTGTGACGTGAAAGACGTCGTAGTACCAAAAAGGCCTTTCAAGGCCAGTTTCAGCCACCGCTAAGCCCCACTATCAAACGACACAAAGGTTTCCCCTATGGGCCAAATCCTCGGCGCTGCCATTGTTTCCCACCACCCCGGCCTGATGCAGTGTGAAGAGTTTCGTGTGCTGCAAGGTGCGGGTTCGGACTCCGACCTCATCTCAGGGTATGCGCGACTTCGGGAACGAATCAAGGCTGTCAAGCCCGACGCCGTCCTGATCTTCGATTCGCACTGGTTCACCACCGGCTACCACCTCGTCGACGGCGGCGAAAGGTTCGAGGGGAGCTACATCTCGGACGAAATGCCCTGGTATCTCAATGGCGTCCCCTACAGCTATCTTGGTTGTCCCGAATTGGCCGTGCAGGTTGAAGCTGTTTCTCGGGAACGTAGGGGCTACGTGCGCAACATCCGCCACCCCGATCTGGGCAAGCAGTACGCCACGATCAATCTCGTCAAACACTTGCACCTGGAGCTGAGCCGCACGCCAGTGCTGACAGTCAGTTCGTGCCAGAACTGCGAATGGCCGCAGTTTCTTCAATCTGGGGAAGATATCGGTGAGGCGATTCGCCGCAGTGACCTCAATGTCCTGCTGCTCGCGTCGGGTGCTCTAAGCCACAAATTCAATGGCATTGACTGGCGCCCGAACCACCCGCGCATCTTCCATGAAAGCAATGTATCTCGCCCCGAAAACATCGAAAGCGACAAGGCTGCGATTGAACTCATGCGCCAAGGTCGCCACGACGAGATCCTCGCCCGTTGGAACGAGGACTATCGCCGCAAGCCATGGGAGGCGTTTGGTGCCCACTACCTGCAGATGCTTGGTGCGCTCGGTGGCGCGGCTTGCCAGGCCAAGGGTGAACCGCTGTCGGCTTATGAAAACGCTCGCGGCACAGGAAATATCCATGTCTGGTTCGATACCCAGACTCACGCGAGTCGCAACGGTGCGAATGCAGTGGGTCAGCTCACTACTGCTTGAGGCTGCCGTTCCCTCTCCACTAGACAGAGAAACCTATGAATTTTGAGTTTCCTATTGCAGAGCTGCCCCTCGTCATGCGTGGGCCTCGAATTGAACGCCGTCGCGTGCTTGTGGGCGGGAGCGCTTTTTGGGGAACGATGGTCGAGGATGGCGCTGGCGCAGACCGCCTTCGGCTTGACGATGGCCGAGTACTGGATACCCATGGATTGAACTACCTGCCTCCGGTCGAACCTAGCAAGATCATTGCCGTCCATATTTCATACAGTTCCCGCAGCTACGAGACTCGCCAAAAGCCCAGGCCGACCGAATCGCCGACGTATTTCACCAAGCCGCCGACGTCGCTCAATGGTCATGGCGGGCAGATCCTCAAGCCAGCCGATTGCCAGTACCTCAACTATGAGGGCGAGTATGCCGTGGTGATCAGTAGGACCTGTCGCAATGTCACCCCCCACGAGGCGTGGGACTACATCGAGGGGTTCTGTCCAGCGCTCGATATGGGACTGCAGAACTTCCGTGATACCGACCAGGGATCGATGCTGCGTGTGAAGGGCGCCGATACGCTCTTGCCCATTGGCCCTGGCCTGGTTCGCGGTGTGGATCTATTCCAACAAACTCTGCGGACGTATGTCAACGGCCGGGTCGTGCAGGAAGCCCATATCGGTGAAGAGACCATCTGGGGCCCTCACTATGTGATTGCAGATTTGGCGCGCCACATCACGCTGGTCGCTGGCGACGTGATCCTAATGGGAACGCCCTGCCACTCGCGATCAGTAGACCCCGGTGATTTCGTTGAGTGCGAGATCACGGGCGTCGGCCGAGTCGCGGGAGTCGTTGTGGAAATTCCGGCTCCACGCGCCAGTGAACTGGGCGTTGGGCATCTGCCAACCGATTCGGCGGAGGTCCGGCGCGTAGCCCTCGGGTTCGACGAGCGCGTCCCCGACCGTTTCAAGCGGAACCTTGCAGACGCCAGGCAAAGCAAGATGAGTCGCCCCCGCCTCCCTAGACACTTTTGAGCCGTTGGAAATGGCGTCGCTCGAACTCTACGGGCGACAAGTCGCCAGCGGTGTTGTGGCGACGCCTGGAGTTATAGAACATCTCGATGTATTTGAAGACATCGACCCTGGCCTCATCGCGCGTCGAATAGATCTGTCGGCGAATGCGCTCTCGCTTGAGCAACTGCAAGAAGCTCTCTGCGACTGCGTTGTCATGGCAGTTGCCACGCCGGCTCATGTTGCTCACCAGGTTGTGGTCGCGCAGGAACCCACCGCTTGCTGCACAGGTCTGGCTGCTCAAGTACGCGCCTCAGCGGGTGTTCTTATGATTGGCGTCTGGTGGCGATGCAGCATGAAGAACGGCGGCCCTGTTTCGCGTCATGCCTGAAGTCCTCTGTCACAGGTAGGGACATTTAGCCGCTGCGTTTGCCCACGTTCAAAAGCTATCCTATTAAGTCCCACGCAAACCTAACCCTTCTGGGGATTTGTGGTCCACTTCTGCGTGGAAATCAACAAGCTGGCCGTCGGACGGCATACAGTGCCAGCGCCCGATTTTGAGCGCCGATACATAGGCAAGTGCGGTGGGTGTGCAACCTTTTTTGCAGCCAACGCGCCAGACTGAGTGCTCAAACGTCATCACCATATTCGATGGCGTTCAGGCTCTGGCGAGCCTTTGCACCGCCGATTTCGTTGCTGGCGTACTCCATCGGGCTCTTACCATCAAGCATGTCACACGGCTTCGTCATGCCCGACTGTCATGAACATTCCCGAGCGTTGGCCGCACCTTCCCATGGAAGCTGCTTCACGCCTTTTTCTCGGCATATCCGAAATTCCGAGAAGCGTATCGCGCATAGAGATCCGCGAATGTCTGATCTGCATATTTCTTGGGAAATTCTTCGCTGCAGCAGGTCGGCACGCACGAGATGAGAGCATCAAGACTCGGGTACAGAAAGAAGATGGCCGAATAGCGCTCCTCCTTAGTGGATGCCAGTACGCGATGTGGAGTGGCGATGAACTGGTCGTTGGACCAAGTGCGCAAGGCATCTCCAGTGTTCACCAGAATGCCGCCTTCCACGATCGGCTGGTCTATCCATGTCCCTGCTGCTGTCAGGATTTGCAGGCCAGGTGCTGTAGCCGGAGGAATCAGCGTAAGAAAGCTAAGATCCGTGTGCCCGGGTAGCCCGAACTGGTTCTCATCCGGCTTGACCACGGGGTAGTACGCGCTGCGCATCACCGAGTCGGCTTTGCTGAATGGCTCGTCAAAGAAGTCCGGAGACTGGCCCAGCGCGACCGCCACCGGTGCGAGAAGGCGTTTCGCAAGCTCGTTGAACTCTGCGTGGTAGCGCAAGAACGCTTGCTTTTCTTCTTCAGGCAGAACTTCAGGCCATTGGTTGTATCCTCGAAAACGCTTTCCACCCCGAAAATCGGGATCGGTTGGATCGAGTTCCGGGCCAAATTTGAATGCTTCCGTAGCTTGCGGTTTCACCACCTTGTCAAAGCTGTCGCCATGGATGGCGACATTTTGAGCCTGCCAACCCGACTGGTGCTCATTCATGCGCACCTTGGTTTTTTCGGATGCGGGCAGCGTGAAGAACCTTTCCATCGCCTTGAACACACGGTCCACCGTAGCCTGAGATGCACCGTGATTGACGATGTAAAAAAACCCGATCTCGGTACAGGCCTTGCGGATCTGCTGCGCGACGTCCTCAAGGGCTCCTGGTGCGCCCCCGAGGTAGGGGCCCACGTCAACAATGGGGATTTCCTCTGTGATGGCCTGCGAATGCTGGCCACCGACATTGACAGAAGCCACTTCCTGCCGGCGAAAAGTAATGTTAGTCATCTGCGTCCTTTCATAGAAATGCAAGAATGTATGATTACTTAACGTTGAAATATTTAACACTCATACAAATACTCTTGTGGTGGGCATCCGCCCGTGATATCGATAACGGGGAGCGTGGGAAACTGAGAGCGCAAGTGAGCCCGCACACAGGCTTGTCACCATCACATCACACAGGCATCAGAACAGCAGCGAACAACTATGACCAAAGACAGTATCGACGTCATCGTCGACCAATGGCACAAAGAGCTTCCAAACCTTCAGGTGTGGCCCACGGGCCTGATTGGCCGCCTGGTAAAAATCGGCGCCCAAATGCGCAAAAGCACTGATGAGCTGCTTGCTCCACTGGAGCTGACGTGGGAGACCTTCGAGCTCATTGCCGCGCTGCGACGCAGTGGATTTCCCTATTGCCTCAACGCGACTGCCTTGCAGGGCATGGTGCTGATCACCTCTGGGGCCATCACCAATCGGATTGATCGAGCGGAAGTGGTGGGCCTTATTGCTCGTTCGCGCAGTGACAAGGATCGAAGGGCAGTCCTGGTGACGCTGACACCGAAAGGCGTTGAGGTTGCCGAGAAGGCAATGAATCTCTACTCCGCCCACTTTGCCAGCTTGTTCGACTACATGGATGGCCACACACGCACAGAGCTAGCGGACAGCCTTCGCTCGATTCTGCAAAAGCTAGAAGACGCCGAGTGACTTGTCCAGCTTGCGGAGGCCGGTGTCGCTCGCGCTAGTTGCGGGCCCCCGTGCCGAGACACGCCGAGCCGAGGGCACTTGCAGAGACGGTGATTTCTTGCATTTCTATTGCCCCAAAGGAAATTGATGTGCAGAGCATCAACCCCGCACGCATCGCCAGTTGCTCAAAAATGCTCACTCGTTAAGTGCCGTGCAGAAAGCACATGGGAGCATGTCGAATGCGCTAGGAAGCCCCAGGAACACATTCTTGCTTGAACTCATAGCGATGGAAAAGGCCACCTTGCCCATCCATACCAGTCGATTTTCGGAATCTCCCCGCATCGCCCCATGTTTGCGGAAGATGCGCCATGCGGTAGCGAAATGCTGGCGATGCCTTGCCGGACACCGATCGATACCTATGATTTGTCGACCTCTAGCCCCATTCACGTCGAACAGTCTGCACGAAGTTCCTCAATCTTGGGGGGTAGGCAGTGGCAAATGGATAGGTAATGTGAACTGGCAAGGTGTCAGCCTCCCAGGCCGGTACCAGCCGAACAAGCCTTCCTGCGGCAATGTCTGAATCCACCAGCCAGGCCGACGCAATACAAGCCCCGAGCCCCATGGACGCCGCCGTCCGCAAAGCGTACAAGCTGTCGGTAACCATGCGCGGACGAATAGACACGTTTTTCTTTTCGCGTGTTGCGGTGTTGGTTAAACGGATGCTATTTCGATAGTACGTACCGAGTGCCAGCCATGGCAGGCTGGTAAGCTGTTCCAAGGTCTGAGGCATACCCGCAGCCAGCAACGATGGACTTGCAACGACTACGCGCGCAATCTCCGAGATCTTGATGGCGACTAGGTTGGGCTTGTCGACATCCCCCACCTGAATAGCGCAGTCAATCCCCGTGGCGACAAAATCGGGCTCGCGGTCACTGAGAATCCATTCGACGTTGACTTTGGGAGACGCAGCGACATATGCCGCCAACGGCTTGACAAGAATATCCTGTCCGAGTGCGTGCGGCACGAGAACTCTCAGCGTCCCGGTTGGCTCCGCATTTCCCAGATCCTCCTGAAGTACTTGCCACCCTCTGATCAGTCCCTTGGCCTGGTGGAGGCAACGCTCCCCCTCCTCCGTCAGCCGAAGCGAATGGGTTGAGCGATACACCAAGCGGACACCTAAAATCTTTTCGAGAGCCTGCAGGCGCCTGCTCACAGTCGGCTGCGTCGTGTTGAGCTGCATCGCAGCGGCTGACAGGCTACCGGCCGCAGCAATCTGCACAAACGTACCCATCAGTTCGATGCGATCGGGACCAGATCGACCGTCAATTCCGGCCTGGCCCACAAGGGGAAGACTGTCGTCCATCGCTGGTATGTGTTTGGCGTTTAGCTGGATTCGGAGGCATGCTCACGCCATATCGACGCTGCTGATCGGGAGGTCGATTGGCACGAGAGGCCGGATCATCTTGCTTGGCGGTCCGCAGATCCGAGGCCGCCATGGCTGAAGTATGGACCTTGTCCACCTACCTGTATCGCTCTTCTACGACCCTCGAATGTGCAGAAACCAGCGCGACCATTCGCAGGCAAGGTGGAATTGATGTTCGCGGATCATTTTTCTAGGAGTCGCCGAAGGAAACTCTACCATCAGGCGCGCATGAAGACCGCCTTCGGTATCGCGGAACTGGTGCCTCACGCCGCCAGCGATGGTTCCGTCCTTCAATCGAGCAGTACCCACGGATTCGTGAGCGCACCCGGCTGTCGGTTCGGTCTTGAGTCCCGTGGCATCGTTGAATCGAATGAATATCTGGATGGGCATGGGCGACCCACCCGTCGTTTCAATGACTTCGAGCTGGTTGTTTCGGGCCTCAAGGACATAGTGGTCCGGGCATGCCCCCAAGTTAGCCCGGTCGCTCTCCGGTGTATCCAGGCACATCAGGTCGTCGATACGTTCAGCCACAGTACGCGCATCGAGATCTGCGACGATGATTTCAGTGACGCATTGCTTGCGCCAGCCGAAAGAAATCCATGAGACCAGCTTCGTCGTCATTGCCGTGAGACTGGTCAGGTTGGTGAGTTCGGCACGAAGTCGTGTACGACCTATTTCCGATTTGGCGCGGATGCACTCTTCCCGCAGGGTTGCCAGATCAGCGGTGTGGATGTCACTGCGAAGTCGAACCTTGAAGCGTCTTGTCAAAAAGCCCAGCACCGCTTTCGTGCGTGCAAGTTCCCAGGCCGCGACCTCCTCGCTTGGGATGTGGACCTTGTCAATGAAGACCTTCAACGACTTCGCCTCCGAACCAAACGTAGTCTGCGGCATGCGGTCCTCTTGTGTAACGAGTGTTCTTAATGGGGTGACGCACGACAGAAGTCGCCCCGGCGGCGCCTGTCACAGGCCTGCTCAACACCACGGGCAGGCTGTCTCAACTCTTGGACAACAGCATGCTGGTAAAGCAATGCAACATAACTGTACAGTTGAACTATTTTATCAAGCGAAAAAAGCTCTTTGCAATCTTTAAGCTGGAAGAAACATAGAGACCTACAACAACTTCATAATTGTATTGATGAACATTCAAGGCGGCTATCCGACTGCCTTGCAACCACAAAGCTTGGCCAGTCGAGCCGCTGTGGGGCACGTCCGTGAGCAGCATCTTGCATGCTGCAGAAGCGTTGTTTACCGAGAACGGCCATCACTGTCTTGCGGAGCTTGTACGGGCGTTGCCAACTATGAAGGAGATGAGTCGGAACTTGAGAGTCCGGCCTCCTTTGCGCAGCAATGCAGCGCCAGCATTCGTCGTCCCGACTCCTTGCTGCCCACCGGCACCATGGAGACGCGGGCCTCGGCAACAGGCTGCTCACAAGCACACAGCAGCTTCAAATTTGTCTCGTGGCCAAGGCGACAGACCCTTTCAGGGCGCAATAGCGGCCGATGATTCAAGAGAGGCCTTTTCCGCAGCACAGTTGGCATGTGGCATATTTTCCGGCAACGCACGGGCTCTTGCCACCTCAGTCTTCGCCGCAGCCATCTGCGCCACAAAGATGGCGTTTCCATGGAGCCGGCTGACGGTGGCCGCGCCAATCAAGCGCCCCGCCTCTATATCGCTACGCCAGTGCACACCGCAGATTCCGCGGCTCTGAGCAAAAGCGCGACCACGTTGAAGCAATGCATCCGTCCGATCAGGCGCAACTTCCGAGAGCACCAGCGCCCACGCCCAGCCCAGCGCAGAATGCCCTGAAGGGTAGGAACCGTCCTTTGCGAGATAGGCCTCTTCACTGGGTGTACAAGTAGGCGCCTCCAACGCCACGAAAGGTCGCGTGCGCTGGTATTTGTTCTTGGCTTTGTAGGTGGCCCCACCTGCATCGGCGAGGGTTCTTCTCAGCAGCATGTTCACATGCGGCGTGCCCTCCTCGGAAATCCTCACACCCAGCGCGCATGCGAAGACCTCTGCAGCCTGTGGAAAATGCAGATTGGCATCTCGAGTCGCCAGCGCTCCGCGCGGAGATTCACGCAAAGCCGTCAAGCTGCGGAACGAGGCCACGTCGAGCGCCATCGCTGGCGAACCATCTTCTGGCGGAGGCGGAAGCAGCGCGAGACTGTCGGGCCACTCGGATGGCGCCAAGTAGCCTTTCAGATGGTCAGATCCAGGACGTGCTGCACCCACCTCAGACGGCGAAGTCGACGGCTTCTGAACTGGCGCTGTGGAACAGCCTCCTGCGAGCAATGCGGCCGCGAGAATGATCGGTGGGAACTTTGATTTCATGTTTTCTTCTCTGTGGAAGGTTCTTTGCAAGTTAGTGTTTCCTGAAAATCTTTTCGCTAGGCGCCTCGAACCCCGAAGCCCCTTGCTAGCCCACCACGCTCGCAGGAGCCTCTATAGCAATGCTTTGCTGCAGACGGAACTTGCGGACGGTTCGATTGAGGCCGTGCGCTTGGGATGTAAGGCTTTCAGCGGCCGCAGATGACTGCTCGACAAGTGCCGCATTCTGTTGAGTGCTTTGGTCGACGGACTCGACGACGCAGCAGACGCTTGCAATCTTTTCTGTCTGCTCCAGCATCTGCACGCGGACCAGATCGGAAGAGGTGGCTAAGTTCTGAATTTTCGACACAAGGGCCCGAGTCTCTTCTGATGCCCTGCGGACCGACACACTTCCCTGCTCAACCCGCGCCGACGCATCACCAATCAGCTTTGCGATCTCCTTGGAAGCTGCCAGAGCCCGGTGCGCCAAAGACCGGACCTCCGTGGCCACCACGGCGAAACCCCGACCGCTGTCGCCAGCGCGCGCCGCCTCCACGGCCGCATTCAGTGACAGCAGGTTGGTCTGGAATGCGATGTTGTCGATGACGCTGGTGATCGTGACGATCTTGGTGTTGGCCTGTGCAATCAGGCCCATGTCCCGCTCCACGTCCACCATGAGCTCCCCTCCGGCGAGTGCAGAGGCGGCGACCCTTGTGGCGTCAGTGCTGGCCTCTTGTGCCTGCCTCGCACTCGCCTCTATTGCCTCGCGCAAGAGGATCATCTGCCCATTTGCGCCTTGCAGATCACCGGACGCAGCTTCGGTTCTGACACCCAGATCCATGTTCCCAGCGGATATCTCGTTGGCCGCCACATGCATCATTTCTGCAGCCTCCTGCACAGAAGCAATGGCCGCCCCCAACTGAACCCGGACCGTCTCAAGATCCGCCATCAGTTCCGCCAGCTCATCGCGCCCTCGGGCGTCCGTTCCGGATGAGAGATCCCCGGCGGCCAAGCGCGCCGCAGTGTCCTTGATCATTCGGATCCGCCTGACGAGATCGCGCCCGATGAGAAGGCTCGTGATCGATCCGATGATCACCGCAATAGCCACGGCGATGCCGACCATCCATGTCCCACGCACCGTACTTCCGTTGCTGGTTTCGATGTCGCGGGCTATCTGGTCCTGCCTTTCCGACGCGAGCGCACTCGCCTTCTTCAGCAAGCTGTCATACGACTTCTGTGCATTCGAGACACTTGACGCGGCCTGGGGCAGGCCCGCGACCTTGATGCGCATCGCATCGTTGATCGCTCCCTGGTACTTGCGGAAGTCCTTGTCGATTTCTCGAATTGCCTCGACCTCATCCTGGGCTTCTTTCATCTGGAGCCTGGCATCGATCAACTCGCCAACGGCCTCCAGCCTCTTTCGCAAAGCCCTGTCGATTGCCTCGACAGCAGCGTCACCGTATCCCACCGCCTCGGTCGCCATCGATCGGTTGATGAGGCCGTTGATGTCACGCACGCCGGCCTGGACTTCCGTTGCGAACACGTAGCTAGGGAGCCGCTTGACCTGCAGATTGAGGACCGTCGAGTGCAACTCCTCATACACATGGAAAACCGTCAGAGCCGCCAAGCCCAATGACATCGCAAAGACGAACGGAACGATCGCCAGCTTCAGTCCTATCGAGAATTTTCTGGACATCGAGTCATTGCCTCATCAAGTTCTTGTCCTTCTGTCGCCGGTCACCAGGGACCGGGCAAGTCCTTTGCTCGGCAGCCTCGCGCCAACAGAAGTTCATTTATTTATTGTGTTGTACAAATATAAATTGCACACCAAGATCCGCTGGTGAGTGTTTTCCCTGAATTTTTGGTCATACCGTCTGCGTTGTTCCATCCAAACCATCCTCATCATGGGAGAAATTCTCTCTACTGGCTGGACCATTCAGCGGGGACCGCCCTTTGCAGATGTCTGCACACACCAAAGCACTCAGGCCTCCGTAGAAACGCGAGTTTATTTATTCGATTGATCAATTACATTGATGCGATGTGCAAGCCGATACCAAGGATTCATGTGTTTCTGATCCGCACTTCCCTCGTCCTCATCCAGACGTTCTCTCTCGTTCACACAGCCTGCGCGCAAGAGATCGTGGTCGGCCGAACACTGCCCGTCACCGGGCCAATAGCAGCCTACGGCAAGGCAAAAATGGAAGGCGGGAACCTGGCCATCCAGCAGGCCAATGACACGGGAGGCATCAACGGACGAAGCATTTCTGTCATTACCGCGGATGACGCCTACGACCCCGCGCGCGCTGAGCGCAATGTCCGGGATCTGGATGACAAGCACCGGCCGGTTGTGTTGATGGGGGCGGTGGGTGTTCCGGTGATTGCGAGCATCCTGCCGACCGTGGAATCGCTGAGAATTCCCGTCATCGGTCTTTCATCGGGCGCCACTGCGGTGAGGACGCCCTTGAAGCGCTACGTTTTCCCGGTCAGAGCCAGCTACCGATTGGAGGGTGAGCACACGGTTCGCCACCTCATAACCATCGGCATCACCAAAATTGCCATCTTTCGCCAGAGCGATCCGTTCGGGACCACCGTGGGCGCAGCATACGAGGAGGCCGCGCGGGCTGCAGGGCTGCAGATTGCAGGCATTGTGACCATCGACCGCGATCAGGATGCACTGGATGCGGCTGTCACCGAGGTCAGGAGGATTGAGCCGCAAGCCATCCTGCTGGCGCTGAACGCGGAACCGGCCAGCCGCTTTGTGAAGGTCTACCGAGGCTTTGGAGGGGCCGCCGGGCTCTATGCGATGTCGGTTACAGACATGTCACAAGTCTCCCGACGTGCAGGCGATACGTCGCGTGGAATGGCTTTTTCTCAGGTGGTTCCAGTGCCGACAGACACGACAAGAAAAGTGGTGCGCGAGTACACAGAACTGGCGATGAAGTCCGGCCATGTGCCCTCCTTCTACGGCCTGGAGGGATTCATTGAAGCCCGCGTGCTGGTCGATGCATTGCGCCGTAGCGGAGGAAATATCAACCGCGAGGCACTGATCGAAACGTTGGAAAGGATAGGCAGATGGGAAATTGGCGGATATGCCGTCGAGTACGGCAAAGGCATTCGATCCGGTTCCAATTTTGTGGAGATGGCCATCATTGGAACGGGAGGAAGATTGCTCAAGTGAACAGGCATCTTGTAATCCATTGAGCCGATGCCTGCCTCCCGTCGACACGCGAGCAATTGACGAGGGGACTGGAAGGCCAAGCCGGGTGGTGGAAAAAATCTAACCCGGGCGCATCCCAACGGCACGTATGCAGCGCGATCCGACCAGTTCTGCGATCAGGTGGGTTAGCGGTAGACTGCCATACAAATTGAACGAACGAACAGTCTGCGCCGAGCCTTCTTTGGCCCAACCGGCCCGCCCCACAGAGATGCAAACTGAACGAGATCCGCCGGCACGCAAGCCTGCACCGGCAAAAGCCGTCCCCGCGAAGCCACCTGGCGTTGCGCGCGCCAACTCGCGGCGCAACGGTGATGAAACCCGCGAGCGCATACTGGATGCGGCGGAAGAACTGTTTGCCAACCATGGCTTTTACGGGACGTCCATGCGCGATGTGGCCGACGCAATCGAGTGCGGCATTGCCCTGGTGGCATACCACTTTGGCACGAAAGATGTTCTTTTCAGCACGGTCGTCAAACGACGGGCAGCGTACATGGCGCACGCGCGAATCCTCGCCCTGGATACGGCGCTGACCAACGCCGCTGGCAAGCCGATCGCAGTAGAAGACCTCGTGTCTGGATACGTGTGGCCATTTATCGAGCGAAGTGCGGCAGGTGGCAGGGGGTGGAAGAACTACTCCCTTTTCGTGGCGCGACACGCCAATTCGCCAGAGTTTTCGAAAGTTCTCAGCGAGCACTACGACCCTATCGCAAGGCAGTATCTGAACGAATTCGGGCGGACCTTCCCCGATATGTCGCAGAAGGACCTCTACTACGCATTTAGCTTCATGGTGGGCGCCATGGTCGCCACCGTGGCCGAGCCTGGCCGCGTGGAGCATCTGTCAATCGGTCAGATCAAGGCGAGTGATGTCGAAGAGGTTTTCAAAAGAATGCTTCCGTTCCTTTCTGCAGGCTTCAAGTCGCTCATTCCCCAGTCCGCATAGCCTTCAGAGGCCTTGGAGCATGCGTAGCAGAAGCAACATCGGCTACAACGCCCGACAAGCTAGGATCTCCCTCCGGAGCCCGGAGCACCTGCCCCAGGCTTGCCAGCACGAACCAGCAATCCTCTGTTTTCTGAGGCTTAACCTCGAAGCCTTCTGCTACGTACTCTAGTAGCGCAGCGGAATGACGGGCAGTAGCAAATGCGGCTGCATCTCCTCGCCTGCGTGAAGCGTGGTTTGACCGCCAAAAATGGACAATGGGCGATCCTCGGGGTCATCGTGAAGGAAGGGGCCGCAGCCCTTCATCACGTTCTTCACGTTTGACAACTGGTTCATGGACCCTTCCTGCTCATAGTCCTTGCCCAACACGGTCAGGCCAATACGCCAACCTTCGGGCACTACGATCGATGTAGGCCAGATTTCCACGTCCAACTCGACCGGCTTCCCCGGCTCCAGCGGCAGATCGCGTTGGTGAACATGGAAGGGGCGGTACGGCAGCGAGCGGTTCGGATCTAGTTCGCGCCGCGATGCGCGCAGCCAGCCCTTGCCCACCGAGGTCATCGGGTCCAGCGCGCCCTGGAACAGCGTCTCCTTGTCCTGGGGGTCGAACAGGTGCAGGACGAGGAAGAGGTCCGCGTCGGTGGTCGACGACGAGACGAAGAGCTTGCAGGCCAGCGGACCGGTGATCTCCGTCTCTTGCTCGAAGGGTGCAGACATGAAGCGGACGCCACCGTTGCTCGTCGCGCCGAAGGTCGCAGTGCTTGCGTTGGCCGATGGCATGAACGACAGGGCTTTGCCCTCAAGATCGAGGTGCATCTTCGTCCATTGCGTGCGTGCCAATGGCCACTCGTTCTCGGCGCGCTGGACGAACTTGTCCACGTGCCGCACGTTCAGCAGGATGGGGGGGCGTTGGTCCCAGCCGTTGTCCTCGCCCTTCAGGAAGTGACCGAAGAACTGCTTCTGCAAGTCCACGCCGTACCTGGCGTAGAACAGCGTCCAGTGCTCGCCGCCGTGCAGTTCCAGCCATTTCTGATCCGACGCGGCCCCCAGGCATCCTTCGATGTTGCCACGCAGGTGCAGGCCCTGCCCGCCCCAGTTAGCCGCGGAGAGAACTGGCACCGTCACCTTGTTCAGTTGAGCCCGACTCTGCGCGTAGCGGGCGTCGTCATATGGGTGGGCTGCGGAGCGGCCTGCAACGTCCGCCCGGTTGGCCTTGAGTGTCTCTTCACTGAACACCACGTCGCCGCACACAGGTTTGCCCGTGATCTTGCTGACCGGCCCGCCCGCGCGCCCGTGCTGGACGCTCCTGACCTGGAGTTCCTGCCAGTTCTTGCCGAAGGAACACCGGATGCCGCCGTGAAACGCGGACTCGCGGTAGGCATCGCTGAAGCCTTCCCACGGGCAGATCGCGGCCAGGTGGGGCGGCTGCATCCCCGCGACGATCCATTGGCCGGCACCGTAGTACGAAATGCCATTCAGGCCCACCTTCCCGTTCGACCAGGGCTGCACGCCGGCCCACTCGATGCACTGGTAGTAGTCCTGGTTCTCGCGTGCCGAGAAGTGGTCGATAAAGCCCGTCGAACGCCCCGCGCCGCGCGAATCGACGCGCACGACCACGTAGCCATCCGGCACCCACTTCTCGGGATCGCACACCTCCCACGACTGATACTGGTTGGTCGAGCCTTCCAGCGCGTCCGGGTAGCGTGCGGCCATCAAGTCCCAGGGCGTCTTGTAGCCCTCCTGGAAGGACAGGCCCTTGCCGTAGGGGCCGTGGCTCATGAGGACGGGGTACTTGCCCGGCACGATGGGCCGGAAGACATCGGCGCGCAGCACATTGCCGTCGTCCATCTCGATCGGCACGTCCCAGTCGATGGCCATGCCGTCGCGAATTTCAGTGGTGTAGTCCATGGTGTCTCCCTTATTTCAGATGGCTGCCTTGGATTGCCGCAAGGTGAAGACCATGAGGACCGCCGCAGCTGCGTAGAGCTCGACGATGAAAATTAGGCTTGCGGTGTTGCCCCCGCAGGGGTCCGCAGGCAGGCGCCAATGGCAGGCGTCACCATCGGGGCGATGTGGGCGATTGAGGAAATCGCCGCGAGGCCGATGGCCGCTTGTTCTCTTGGCAGATAGTCAGCGATCAAGGCGTAGCACAACAGTGTCATAGATGCCGTGCCGATGTTCGCGATCGGTAGCAGGACAATCGACCACGGCACACTGGGGGCGAGGAAGGCGATATCCAACAGGCCCGCCGTGATCAGCGCCACGCCGCCCGCGAAGTGTCAGCGCCGTTCGTGGTCGCGGCCGGAACTGCGGCCGCACCAGGTTGCCGCTCAGCTTGGCGCCCTGGCTCAGAAATTCGACTTCGCGTTGTGTACTCATTCTTGTCTCCAACGGGTGTTCTTGTCGCCCCCCGAAGCGGCCGCAGGGCTTCGGCCGGCTCAGCCTGAGCTAGGGGGGCTTTCGAGGTTCAGGCTCAGACAAGGCCGTCAGGCCAGCCCCGCCGCCCGCTCGGCGCAGCGGATGACCACCGCGTAGTCCGCATCCGCATCGCCGTTGGCCGCAGCCGAATGCAAGGTCTGCTGGGTCATGGCCGTCTGCGGCAGTGCCACCTTCAGGCGCTGGGCTTCGTCGAGTATTAGGCCCACGTCCTTGCTCATCTGCAGGACGGTGAAGGTAGGCGTGTAGTCCCGCCGCGCCAACTGCGCGGACTTAGCCTTGACGATGGGTGAAGCCACGGCGCTGTGAGTGAGCACTTCCCACATGTCTTCCCAGCGCAAGCCGCCCTTCTCGCCCAGCGTGAGCGATTCGGCCAGCATGGCACTGGTCTGAGCGATCATCAGGTTCACCACCAGCTTCATCAACCGGGACTGCTCACCTTCACCCAACCAATACTGCTGAGGACCGAAGCGCGCAAGCAAAGGCAGAATGCGCTCGTAGGCGTCCTTCGGGCCAGAGACCAGCAGCGTCAATTGCGCCGCGTCGGCCATGTGATTGTTGCCGGACACAGTGGCGCGCAGGTAGACGATCTGCTTTTCCGCCAACAGGTCTGCCACCTTTTCGGACATTGTCGGCGACACCGTGCTGGTGTCGATGTATATCGTTCCCGGTCTCGCATGGTGAACGACTTCCTGCGCGACGTGCCACAGCGCGTCGTCATGTGGCAAGGACGACAGCACCACCTCCGCCTCTGCGATGCCCACCGGGCCTTGTGCCTCAACCATGCCCAACGCAATGGATGCCTTCAGTCGCTCTTCGCTGAGGTCCTCGACCGTCACTGCATGGCCCGCCGTGACGAGGTGCTTGCCCATTGGCAGGCCCATCTTGCCTGCCCCGATCAGATGCACTTTCATCAGTCGCCTTTGATGCCCAGTTCGGGCAGTTCCTTCTTGAAGCGCGTCACCTCGGCTTCGAGTTGCTTCTTGAAATCCTGCGGCTTGGACATCACGACCTTGCCTTGGGTGAGCTTCAAGTTGTCCTGGTAGGCCTGCTGCTTGACCGCTTCGCCGATCTGCGCGTACAGGGCCTGCACCTTGTCATCAGGCATGCCGCGTGGAGCCAGCATGCCGGACCAGGCAGGCACATCCACGTCCTTGTAGCCCAGTTGCCTGAAGGTAGGCACGCCAGGCAGATCTGGATCCGGCTCCTCCGACGAAACCGCGAGCGCCCGCACTCGGCCGTCTTTGATCAGCGGGATCGCCGTCGACGTACCCATGAAAACCATGTTCACATGGCCGCCTAGGAAATCCGTCAACGGCGACTTGTATGGCACGTGGATCAGCTTGATGTCGGCAGCCCGTGCAAACATTGCACCGATGATGTGCGTGGTGTTGCCGTTGCCGAAGGAACCGAAGTTCACGGTGTCCGGCTTCGCCTTTGCGGTTGCAATTAGGTCCTGGATGGTTTTGAAGGGCGAATCTTTCTGCACGAGCAGCACGAAACCCGAGGACTTGCCCACGATGGTGAGGGGCGTGAAATCTTTGACGGGGTCATAGGTCAGGTTGCTGTACAGCCCAGCGTTGGTGGCATGGCCCGCCGTGGTGTACAGCAGCGTCAGGCCGTCGGGCTTGGCCCGCGCGACTTCTGCCGTCCCAATGCGGCCACCCGCGCCTGGCTTGTTGTCGACGATCACGCTTTTGCCAGTGACCTTGGCCAAGCCGTCTGCCAACGCGCGCGCCCCAGTGTCAAAGGGATTGCCCGCGCCGATCGGTACGACGATGCGGATCACATCGGTCTGAGCGAAGGCTGCGCCCGGCATAAGCGCCGCAGCCAACGCGGCGCCCGACAGGGTGAAAGTGAAGGTTCTTCTGAACATAGATGTCTCCTTTTTTTACTGTGGCCAAGATTTCTTCAGAACATCGGCGACCCAGTCCGCCATGGCGTTCGTCGCCAAGCTCATGTTCCCGATGCTGCAGTGCTGTTCTCCACCCTCCTGCGCCGTGAAGATGCGTAACTCCCTGCGGGGCGAGTTCACGCAGCCTTCGTAGGTCTTATAGGCTTCCGAGACGGAAATCTGACGGTCGTCTTCGCCATGGGTGATGTAGATCGGCACACGGATGCGCTCCACCACACCGTCCAGGGAGAAGCGGTCGATGACCTCGGCGCATTCCTCGATGCTGTTCTTGCCCAGCACCCACATGTTGTGCGCCATGTAGTGCGGCACCGAGTTCTGAGCCTGGAGGGTACCGGCCATGCGCTTGCGAAAGCGCGTGGGCCAGTCATGGTTCGCGCCCCAGGCGACGCAGCAGGCAAAGCGCGGCTCGAAAGCCGTGGCGCGCGGTGCGTGGTAGCCGCCCAGGCTCAGCGCCATCATCCCGATGCGGGTCTTGTCGACGTCGGCGCGGGTTTCCAGGTAGTCGACACACGCGCCGGCCGGCATCTCGGCTTCTGGCGCGTTGTGCAGACCGTTTTTGCGCAGCGCCTCGCCCACACCGGGGTTGTCCACCAGCAGGATGGACACACCGCGCTGCGACAACATGGCGGGCAGGCCGCACAGATACAGGTATTCCTTGACCCCGTCGAGTCCGTTGAAGTGGACGATGCAGGGCGCAGGCTTATCGTCGCGGCCGACCGACACCATCAGCGCGGGCAGGAAGGAATCGCCGAAGGGCACGGAAACCTTCTCGCAATTGGCACCGGAGCATTCAACAAACTTTTGGAAAGTCCAAAGCAGTTCGTCGTACGCGGCCAAGCGCGGCGGATGGTCGTGGGCCGGAATGCGCTCCGCCGTGATGTACATGATGCAAGCGCGCCGGTACTTCTCGCCTGCCGAGAGCAGATGCCCGACCTTTTCATCGGCAGTGGCGGCCTGGGCCAGCTTGGCGCCCGCACCGGCCCAGGCCTGGAAGTAGTCATTGGCGTAGGCCGAATCGTCCTCCACGTCGCGCAGGGCACGGCAGGCGCGGTCGACTTCGTCCATGTTGGCCCCAGCATCAAGCGCCATCGAGAGGGCCAGATTCCAAGAATAGACCTTGAAGTAATTGAACATCTCCGTGTCTCCCGTTTGATCGATTCAACGCCTTGCCGGAATGGCGGGCAGCAACAGGTAGGCGTCATATTGCCCACCGGAATGCAGAGTCTGCTGCCCCCCGTAGACCTTCGGGTCCCGACCCAGGTGCAGGAACGGCGCCGAGCCTTTGAAGAAGCCGCTGGTGATGTGCGGGAACTCGAAGTCCTTGCCCTGAATGGTCAAGGCCAGGGTGTAGCCCCGCGGTACCACGATGCTGGTCGGCCAGATTTCAACGTCAACCGGATAGGGCTTGCCCGGCTCCATCGGCTGCGCCTGCTGATGCAGGTAAACCGGCCGGTAAGGCAGGCTGCGCTTTTCGTCACGTTCGCGATGAGATACACGCAACCAGCCTTGCGCGACCGGGACCGCAGGCGCAACCGTCCCCTCGAACGTGACGTCCTTGCCCGACGGATCGAAAAGGCGAACCGTCAGGAAGAGATCGGCATCCGTGGTCGTGCTGCTGACCCACAGCCGGGCCATCAACGGTCCGGTGAACTCCCGGTCTTGCTCCGCAGGAGGAATCGTGAAGGTCTTGCCGGCGGACAGGGCCTCGTAGCTCGTCGTACTCTCGCCGGCCGGCGCGGTCGGGCTCAGCAGGCCGGTGCCCGCATCGAGGTACCACTTCTCGAAACGCGTTTCTGTCAAGGGCCACTGGGTGTCTTTGCGTTTGAAGTCGCCGCGCACAGGATCACGCACCGTGACCACCACAGGAGGCTCATTGGCGAAGGCCCTGGTGTCGCCCTTCAGGTGACGATCGAAAAACGCCTTCTGCTGGAAGAACGCAGCTTCCTCATAGAACGGAGAGAAGTGATCCCCCGTGTGCATCCTCAGCCACTTGTCCTTGGATGCGATCTGCGTGTAGCCCTCGATGTTGCCGCGCAGGTGCAGGCCCATGCCCGTCCAGTTGCCCACGGACAGCGTGGGCACCGTGATGCGAGAGAGGTCAGGCGTGCGTTGCTGGTAATAGGCGTCGAGGAACGGATGTTTGACTTCGTCCCACGAAAAGCGGCTGCCTGTCAGCGTCACCTGCGAGCGCGGCTCGCCCGTGGCCAGACCTCCGGTGGTCGCGTCGCGGAAGCTGGTGGCGCCGTTGCCGTTCTGGTTGGGCAGCACCTGTGCTTTCGCCCACAAGGCCGTGAACGTGCCCGATTCGATACCACCGTGGTAAGCGGAATCCCGGTACGGATCGGCTGCGCCCTCCCAGGGGATCATGGCAGCAAGCCCCTTGGGCTGAAGGGCAGCGACATTCCATTGGCCGATAGCGTAGTAGGAAATGCCGAGCAGGCCGACCTTTCCGTTGGACCACGGCTGCCGCGCCGCCCACTCGATGAGCGCCTTGTAGTCCTGTTCTTCACGAGGGTTGTGCGGGTCGAGGTAGCCCTGGGTCTTGCCGGATCCACGCGCATCCGCCTGGATCACGACGTAGCCGGCCGGCACCCAGCGTTCGGGGTCCGGCATCTCCCAGCGCATGAAGGCGCAGCTCGAATCCTTGCACAGCTCGGGGAGCTTGGCTGTCACCTTACCCCACGTGGGCTTATAGGGCTCGGCCTCCTGCCAAGCGACGTCCTTGCCATAGATCCCATGGGTGATGACTACCGGGTACTTCCCGCTGGCACTCGGGCGGTAGATGTTGACCCGCAGCGGCAGTCCATCGTCCATCACCACGCCGGCGTTGTACTGAAAGACGACGTTCGGCTTCGGAAACGGCTTGATCTCGCCGGCCAACGACTCCGAACCGGCAGCATGCGCCGACATGGATAGGGCCAGCGTCACGACCGCCAATCCGGCTCTGCCGATGCCCAAAGGAGTGGAAGTTCTGATCTCGATATCTGACATGGGGTCTCCTTGTTTCTTTGCTTTAGGGGAAATGAAGGTGGTCGGTTGGCCGATCACAAGCGTCCAATGCGTTCGGCCGCCAGTTCAGCCAGCATCAGCGTGGGCAGATTGGTATTGGCGCTTGTGATGGATGGCATCACCGAGGCATCTGCCACGAACAGGTTGGGGGTGCCGTGGACGCGGAAGGCATCGTCCACCACCGAGAGAGGGTCGCTCTCCTCGCCCATGGCGCAGGTGCCGACCGGGTGGCCCATGGGCGAGATCGAAGACAGGATTTCTTCGTCGGATATGGTGCGCCCACCGCCGCAGTACGCAGCAGGCGCCCCGCTCTTGAAAGCGCGGCCGAAGATAGTGCGGCGCAGCAGGCCCGGCGAATTGGCGGCCATTTCAGCTGCCAGCGACAACACCTTGCCCGCCAGCCCTGGTCGATTGAACTGACTGATCGCCAGTGCACCGGGGAGCAGGAAGGCTTCGTGATATTCGGCAGCCACACGCGGATCGCGCAACATGCGTTCGGTCAGCCGCGCGGCCTGGACCATTCGCGGCGCATCAGCGGGATCGGACAGAAAGCGGAAGTTGATGTCCGGGTGAGCCAATGGGTCGGCGCTTTTGAGTCGGACATACCCGCGTGACTTGGGAGCATACAAGGCACTGCCCACCAGCGAAAAATCCGGGCCGAACGACTCACCGCTCACCCGCCCCAGCGCAAAAGTGAACAGGTCGCCCTCTGGCGCACCCGGCAGGCGGGACGATGCTCGCGCACCAGCGACAGCGAAGCGCCGCAAGCCAGCGGCCACACGTTTGCCGCGTGGCAGCGTGAGGGCAAAGAACATGTACGGATGGTTTTGCAGGTTGCGGCCCACGCCGGGACGGTCCAGCGCCGTCGGGATACCCAAAGCGGCCAGATCTGCGGCGGACCCGATGCCGGAGCGCAACAGCAAGGTAGGCGAATGGATGCCGCCGGCGCAGACAACGACATGGCGTGCCTGGTACTGAACAGCGACGCCGCCCCGAACGGTATCGACGCCCGTCACCTTGGTCCCGCTCATGCACAGCTGGATGACCTGGGTGTTTGGCGCGATCTGCAGGTTAGGCCGCGCACGCACGGCCGCCGTCAGGTAGCAGCCCGGCGTGGTGGCACGCGCCTCGGCGTCGATGGCATTGGGCATGGCGAAGAAGCCATCGCCCGGTTGCTCGTTGATGTCGGGCACGAAGGGCAGGCCCGCGCTGTGCGCCGCCTGTTCCATCGCACGCACGAAGGCCGGCCACTCGGCCTTCGGTGTACGGGCGATGGCGTGTGGGTTGCCGGTACCATCGCGCCGGTCGCGGTCGTCCTCGACCTTGCGGAAGTACGGCAGCACGGCATCCCACGAGAAACCCCGCGCCCCGGCCGCCCCCCAACGCGCATAGTCGGAAGGCACGCCGCGCAGCGCAAACAAGCCGTTGATGCTGGATCCGCCCCCCATCACCCGTGCCTGCGGATACCGAGCGGGCGTCCCACCATCCCGCGCCGTCGCCGTCAGGCCGTCCCAGAAATAATGCGGATTGAGGGTAGCGGTGGGAAAAGGGTCTTGAATGTCCGCCGGCTCGCGGCCCGGCAGAATGTCGTCTCCCGCCTCCAGCAGCAGGACGCGATGTGCGGGGTTTTCCGAGAGACGAGATGCGATGACCGCCCCTGCAGTGCCGCCGCCGATGATCAGAAAATCGTATGCCATTTTTTTATGCTCATTCAGTCGGCTTGGCTTCGGGGTCACTGATCGACCATTGCTGATCAGGCCTTCCCAGCACCGCCCAGTCGTGATCGTCCAGTCCCTGTGCCATCGCGCTGCGCAGATGCGATTCGACGATGTCCGCGAACGGCAACTCGCGCATGCCCTCAGCCGCTGCCGCCTTGGCGAGACCCATGTCCTTCAGCCCGATCGCCAGCGGCGAACCGGCGGGCACAAATTGCTCCCGGCGCATCAGATCGCCATAGATGCTGATGACAGGCGCCGCGAACAACGATGTGGTGATGAAATCGAGAAAGGCTTGGCGTTCGACGCCGTGCGCGTCAGTGATGCTGAAGGCTTGCGCCAGCATTTCAATGCTCACGCCTATCATGAAGTTGTTGGCCAACTTCGCCGCGAGCGCCGTGCATGGATCGGTCCCTAGATCAAAGGCTCGCGCAGTGGTACACGCAAGCAATGGCGCAACGCGCGATTTGGCCTCTGAGGGGCCGGCCACCAGTGCCGCCAGGGTTCCGGCGGCTGCGCGGTCGGCACGGCCAACCACCGGCGCCGTGACCAGCGTGCTCGACCGCGCCGTGTGCGCCGCTTGCAGTCGGCGCACCATGGCGATGCTGATGGTGCTGCATGACATGTGCACGCATCCGTCGGGAAGCTTCTCCATCAGGCCGCGTGTGAAGAAGATGTCCTCCAGCGCGTCGTCACCCGTCACCATCGTGACGAGCACATCTACCCCAGCCAATTGGTCCAGGCTGGTTGCGTAGGTCACGCGGTCACCCAACGCGGCAGCCCTGGCTGGAGTGCGGTTGAACACCGACAGGTCGAAACCGCTTGCGACGAAGTTGTGGGCGATGGGCAAACCCATCGTCCCCAACCCCACCATGCCGACTCTCATGGCTGTACCTCAGGCCGCTCGCCCGCCCAAGCGTTGTCGAGTAGTTTGGCCAGCGCGTCGGCTTCGAGAGCGCGCGGGTTCCAGTAAGGGTTGGTCAGAGTGAGCTCCAACACCCGCCGCAGGCCGTCTTTCGGCATGCCGATCTCGCGCAGCGAGGTCGGTGCGCCCAGGTCTCGTGCCAGGTCAAACAGGCCCCCAGCCGCATCCGGCGCTCCGAGTGCGGCCGCAATGCGGCTCATGGCCTGCGGCGCGGCCGGTGCGTTGTAGGCCAGCGCGTGGGGTAACACTACCGTGTGCGTCTCCGCGTGCGGTAAGTTGAAGCTGCCGCCCAGGGTATGGCACAGCTTGTGGTGCAACGACATGCCCACGTGCCCAAGCACCGTACCGCACAACCAAGCGCCGTACAGGCAGGCGCTGCGTGCCGCCATGTCATCGGGAGCGCGATGGATGCCGCGCAGGCCCTGCGCCAGCGCGCGGATTCCCTCCTGCGCCATCAACGACATGACCGGGTTTCCGTCCTGCGCGTAAAGTCCCTCGGCGGCATGGGCGATGGCATTGATGCCGCTGACCACAGACATGCCCAAGGGCAAATGCTGCGACAGTTCCGGGTCATACAGCACGGTGCGGGGTAACACGCGCAGGTCGCGTCCGGTCTTCTTCACGCCTGCCTCGGTGATACCGTAGATCGGTGTCATCTCCGAACCCGCATAGGTAGTCGGGACGGCGATGATCGGCAACCCCGATTCCAGCGCAATGGCCTTGCCAAGGCCCACCGTGGAGCCCCCACCGATGGCCACCGCGCAGTCCGCACCGACCTCGCTTGCATGCTGCCGTGCGCGCCTTGCCGATTCGATTGGCACATGCATCTCGGCGCCGCTGAAAACGCCCGCGCTCGCGGAACCAAGCAGTGCCGATGCGGCCTCCGCAATTTCCACTTGCTGGGGCGTACACAGCACCAGCGCGCGTCGTGCACCGAGTGCTTCGACCTCTTGCGCCAGCCGCTGCAGGCTGCCCGAGGCAAACACCACCCGGGACGGTTGGGCAACAAAGACGAAATCGCGTTCCAAAGTGCGCGAAGCTTCGGGCGGGCGGGTGATGTCGGACTTGTTCATCTGAGTCTCGTGATGCAGTTTCGTGTTGTGCAACGCCGTCTCAGGCGACGACGTAGTCCACCTGGTGGCGGCTGATGCGCAGATCGCCGAGTTCGTCGCGGACCCGCAAGTGCGCTGGATGAGTGGCGTATGCGGCAAGGGATTCCCGGCTGTCGAAAAGGCTGTAGAGCACCACGTCGCAGGCGTAATCCACGCCGCTCGCATCTACTCCCACCTCCAGATGCAGCAGGCCGGGAATCTGACCGCGCAGGCCCTCGAACCTGCTGCGCAGGAATTCGATGGCATTCGCCTTCTCCTGCGGGGACTCGCCCCGCAGGTTCCACATGACGATGTGCTTGATCGTCATGGGATCAGGCCGGGGGAAAGCCGACCTTCTGCGGCCACAGGTTGGTGAAGGGCAACACGGAGACGGTCTGGTACAGGCCGGCCTTGGTGAAGGGCTCGTCCGCCACCCAGCGCATGGCGGCGGCACGGTCCTCGAAGTCGATGACCAGCAAGCTGCCAATCATGGTCTTGCCGTCGTCCTCTGTCAGCGGCCCGGCAAACGCGACGCGGTCGGCCACGGCCGCAAGGTAGTCCTTGTGTTGGGGGCGCACGCGCTGGCGCAAGTCGGCCCCATCCGGGCGATCGATCAAATGGAATGCGAATATCACGATGTACTCCTGGAAAGAATGAACTCTGGGTTGATTGGCGTTTGCAGAAAGATGCGAGACATCAGGTTCGGTGTCTCCTCGGTGTATGACTCATTGGGTGCAAAGCGCCTCCCTGAGCTGGGACGCGCAGAGCTGCACAGCGACCTTCGCCTCGTCGATCACCCGTCCCATGGTGACAAATCCATGAACCTGACGTTCGAAGTTGATGAGAGAAGACGGCGTACCAGCTTCGGTCAGCTTCTGTGCGTACTGCAGCCCTTCGTCTCGAAGCGGGTCATAGCCCGCAGTAAGAATGAAGGCCGGCGGCAAGCGTGACAGATCGGCATGCATCAGAGGTGAGGCACGCCAATCCGCTTCCTGGCTTGCATCCTCAAGGTACAGGGCACAAAACCACTGCATCGTGTCGGCAGTCAAACCATATCCTTGGCCCAGCGACCTGTACGACTCGGAACCGCGTCGCGCATCGATAACCGGGTAGATCAGCAGTTGAAAGGCAAGTGACGGCTCTCCCGCATCCCGCACTGCCAAGGCCGAAACCGCTGCCAGGTTGCCCCCCGCACTGTCTCCGCCAATTGCCAGCCGAGTCGGATCGATGCCCAGCGAATCCGCATGCTCACGAACCCACCTGACAGCAGCGAGTGCGTCTTCAACTGCCGCTGGAAATCGATGCTCCGGAGCGAGCCTGTAGTCCACAGCGATCACCACACACCGTGATCCGTTCGCCAATTCCCTGCACAGCGTATCGTGCGAATCAAGGTCACCGATCACCCAACCTCCACCATGAAAGTACAGCAGCGCAGGGAGCGTCTGAGACGGATCGGAGCGCAGCGGTCGGTACAGGCGCAGGGGCACAGAACCCGCTGGCCCGGCAAATTGAAGTGAGCGCACATCAGCCACCTCTGGCGCATCGGGCTGCCAGCATCGGCGGCTCAAAAACTGGCGGCGAGCCTCACCAGGAGTCAGCGTGTGCAGAGGCACCGCGCCCTGTTGCTGCATCGCGAGCGCCAAGGCGCGATATTGAGGATTGAGCATTGACCTGATCCTTCGCTATGTGTCTCGAAGCTTGGGATTGGAATCACTCAACATGCGAACTCATGAATTCCGGCCACGGCTTCTGTCAACACAGTTGCTTGCTTACTTCGTGGCTTCTTCCCACTTGGGACAAGTTCTCTGCGCAGCAGGAACATCGAATTTCTGCAAATTGGTCTTGTCGATGAGTACGGGGTTAAAGACCAACTCCTTCATGATTGGCTCACCGCGAAGAGAGCGAATTGCCATCATCGTCCCCACACATCCCTGGAGGAAACCGCTGTAGTCACCTGTGGCCAACAACTTTCCCGCCCGAATAGCGTCGAAGGCTTCTTTGGTGCCGTTGATCCCAATCACCAGTGCTTTGCGACCTGCTCCATCAAGCGCTTCGATGGCCCCTGACGCCATCGCATCGTTTGCCGCAAGAACCGCGTCGATTTGTTGATGGCTTTGCAACAGGTTCTCCGTCACCTGAAGGGCTTGCAACCGCTGATAGTTTCCTGGCTGAGACGCGAGGAGCTTGATGCCTGGAAAGGCCTTCATCGCATCGTTGAATCCGCGGATTCGATCGGTATTGGTTGACGAGCCCTTTACGCCTTCGATGATGACGACATTGCCCTTGCCCTCCATCGCCTTGAAAAGGTAATTCGCCGTCGCTAGTCCGAGCCCGTAATCGCTGGCCCCGACGAATGCAGCAAACTGGCCCCCTTCAGTGCGCTCTCCAACAGCCACCACAGGGATCTTGGCGGTATTGATCTTCTGCGTTGCAGGAGTCATCGCCTTGTAGTCCACGGGAATGAACACGATCGCATCGGGTTTCCTGACGATGACGTCCTCCACCTGGCTCATCTGTTCCGGAATGCTGTCCGGCTTGGTCGGCACATAGTGAGTGACCTTTGCATTCATCTGCTTTGCAGCCGAATCAACACCGAGTCGAATCGATTGAAAGAAGGGATTCGTCTGGTTCTTGGTAAACACCGCAATGCGTTCCCCCCCCTGCGCGAAGCTGGATGCGGTAGCGCATGCTGCGACTGCCATCAGCGTGCAGCGGCCAATCGTCGTTGTTTTCATCTTCATCATCCGTCGGTTTTTTGAGTGAGATTGTTCGAAAGTGCTGCCACGATCACGATCACTGAGATCACCGGTTGCCCATTGCCGATGCTCGCCAGCAGGTTCATGCCGCTGAGCACGATCGAGAAGGTGGAGCTTGCATATCACGGGGTCCTCCTGGATGCTCGAGTTAGGTCTTGACCGCGTCTTCCCACTTGGGGCAACTGCGGGATTCGACAGGTGTTTCGCCTTGCTGGTAGTTGGACTTGTCGATCACTGTGGCCGGGAAGACGATCTCCTTCTGAATCGGCAGCTTGCGCAGATCGCGTACGGCCGTCATCACGGCCATGCAGCCCTGCATGAAACCGTTGTAGTCCCCTGTGGCCAACATCTTTCCGGCCTTGATGGCATCGATCGCCTCCTTGGTGCCGTTGATGCCCACCACCAACGCCTTGCGATTGGCACCATCGAGCGCTTCGATGGCACCTGCCGCCATGGCGTCGTTGGCAGCGAAAACGCCGTCAATCTTCGGGTGCGACTGCATCAGGTTCTCCATTACCTGCAGTGCCTGCAAGCGCTGGTAGTTGCCTGGCTGCGATGCGAGCAACTTGATGCCGGATGCCTCCTTGACAGCATCGTTAAGGCCCCGCACGCGGTCGATGCTCGTGAGCGCTCCCTTCACCCCCTCGAGTACCACGAGGTTGCCTTTCCCGCCCATGGCCTTGATCAAGTACCGGCCCGTCTCCAATCCCAGCTTGTAGTCACTGGCCCCCACGAATGCCACGAAGCTGCCACCGTCGCTTCGGTCCGTGACGTTCACTACTGGGATCTTTGCTCCGTTGATCTTGGCGACGGCCGGCACCATGGCCTTGTAGTCGACCGGAGTGAAGACAATGGCGTCCGGCTTCTTGACGATCACGTCCTCCACCTGGCTCATCTGTTCAGGAATGCTGTCCGGCTTGGTCGGCACATAGTGGGTGACCTTGGCGTTCAACTGCTTCGCAGCCGAATCGGCACCCAGCCGCACCGCCTGGAAGAAGGGGTTGGTCTGATTCTTGGTGAACACCGCGATGCGCTCGCCGCTCTGCGCAAGACTGGGCGCTGCGCTGCAGACTGCAATCACTGCCAGCGCGCAATGGCCAACCATCTTCATCTTCGTTTTCGTCTTCATCGCTTGTCTCCTTTACGGGTGAGGTTGTCTAAAAATACCGCTGCAACCACGATCACGCCTGTTACTACGGGCTGCCAGTTGGCATTGATCGCGAGCAGGTTCATGCCGTTGAGCACGAGGGTCAGGATGAGCGCACCGATCAGTGTTCCAAACACCGATCCCACGCCACCGAACAGGGAGGTCCCACCAATCAGCACGGCCGCGATCGCCGGCAGGGTCAGCGCTTCACCGATGTCGCCTTCGGCCGAGTTGAGCCGTGCCAGGAAAATCAGGCTGGCCAGTCCGGCCATCGCGCCGCTGACGGCATACACCAGCACGAGACGGCGCTTCACCGGCACGCCGGACAGGCGTGCGGCCTCGGGGTTGGCGCCGACCGCATAGATTTCCTGACCCCATCGGGTTCGCTGTGCGAAAACGACACCAATCAGCAGAAAGGCCATCATCAGGAACACCGGGATAGGGATTCCCAGCCAATGGCCGCTGCCCACAGCGCGGAACGCGGCCGGAAACCCGTGGATCGTCTCGCCCTTCATGAACCAGTAGGTGATGCCATGGAGAATCCAGAGCATTCCGTAAGTCGCGATGAAGGGCGGGATGCGAATCAACGTGATCAACAGGCCGTTGGCAATGCCGATCAGCAAGCCGCAGCCGAGCCCCGCAAGCACCGCCAGCGCAATCGACCCGGTGGACTTCATCAGGGTGGCGGCCAGGCACGCACTCATGGCGACGTTGGCTCCAACGGAGAGATCCAGGCCGGCCGTGAGAATGACCAGCGTCACACCGGATGCCAACAGAAACAGTAGTGCGGCCTGCCGCAGCACGTTCACGATGTTCGCTCCGGTGAGAAAGGCGTCGCTGGCCAGGCTCAGCGCGAGGCACAGCAGGCCGAGTGCCAGCAACCGGAAGACGACGCTGCGCACCGGGTCCGGCAGCGAGCTCCACAGGCCACCCGACGCATTTGGTGTCATCGCGGCAGCGGAGGATGGTGGTTGTTTCATGACGGTACTCATCGGGTGGCTCCCTGGGCGGACGCTGCCGCATCAAGTGCTTGGGGTTGAATTGCGCGGTTCATGACTGCTTTCCACGGAGCGCGTCGAACATCAGTGCGAAGATCACCAGGAATCCGATCGCCGCGACTTGGACGGCCGAAGTGACGCCCATCAGATTCAAACCGTTGCGCAGAACGCCAACTGCCAGGACTCCGATCAGGGTGCCCAACAGCCAGCCCTTTCCTTTCTCGAACGACGTACCTCCCACTGCAACAGCGGCGATGGCGTCGAACTCCATGCCAAGCGCGGCAGTGGGATGTCCCGAACTGATACGAGCCGTCAGAAGCAGCGCCCCCAGTCCCGCCATCAGTCCGCCGATGACATACACAGCCACTAGGTAAATCCGCGTGCGAACCCCCGCCAATCCCAATGCCTCACGATTGCCGCCGAGCGCAAACACATAGGCGCCAAAACGCGTGTGATAGAGCGCGATATGGAAGACCAGGTAGGCGGCAATCGCAATCCATAGCGGGGATGGCACGCCGAAGAGCGAGCCGCTGTAGAACATCTGCACGGAGTCAGGGATGCCGACCACGCTCTGCCCATCGGTCACGACCAGCGCGAGACCCTGTGCCACGCCCAGCGTGCCCAAGGTCGCAACGAAGGGAGGAATGCCCAGGCGAGCAACCAGAGTCCCATTCAACAATCCGAAGACCGCGCCGACGCCCAGTGCTGCAAGCAGTGCGAACACTACCCCGCCGGTCTTCACCGCGACCATAGCGAGCACCACGTTGGCCAGCGTGAGCACGGCGCCCATCGACAGGTCAAGGCCTTCGGTCATGATGATCAGCGTCATCGGCAATGCGATGAGCAGCAGGATGGTCGATTGCACCGCCACGTTCCTCAGATTTGCGCTCTCGAGGAAGTTGTCGGTCAACAGCGCAAATGCCACGCACAGCACTGCCAGTGTCATGAGCGCGCCGCTGGCGCTCCCGCTGCACCGCAGCCGGTGCATCAATTCGCGCACGCCGTGACCGGCATCGCGTGGAACAGTCAGTTCAGGCATGGTGCATCCCCAAGGTCAAAATGGCTTCTTCATTCATCTGGCTGCGTGTCAGATGACCAGCGACACGGCCTTCGCGCATGACGTAGGTGCGATCGCAGACATTGACAATCTCCGCCAGTTCCGAAGAAATCATCAGCACTGCGGCCCCCTTCTTCACCAGGGAATCGATAAGCGCGAAGATCTCGGCCTTCGCGCCGACGTCAATACCGCGGGTGGGCTCATCGAAGATGAAGAGCTTTGATTCCGCGCTCAGCCATTTGCCGATCACGACCTTTTGCTGATTGCCGCCCGACAGCACCTGAACGCGCCGATCAGGGCCCGGCGTGGCGATGCGCAGCCGCGCAATGAGCTCGCGCGCCTGGCGAGCTGCCTTTCCGGGCGAGAACCACCCGCCCGGAAACAGGCGTGGCAGACTGGCCAGGATCAGGTTCTCGCCCACCGAGCGAATGAGCGCGAGCCCTTCGGTTTTGCGACTTTCTGGAATAAGGGCCGCACCCAGTTGGCGCGCACGAGCAGGGCCACCGGTCTGGTGCTGGCCGAAGATCTCGATGCGGCCCGACGCGATCGGGTCCGCACCAAAGATGGCGCGTGCGACCTCGGTTCGACCGGAGCCGACGAGGCCGGCCAAGCCGACAATCTCGCCGGCCCGCACCTCCAGATCGATATCCTGAATGCCGTTGCGCGCCGTGACACCCTGCATCCGCAGCGCGAGCTCTCCAGGCGCCCGGCAGTATTCGCGTGCGTAGGACATGTCGACCTTTCGACCAACCATCAGGCTCACCAGTTCGTCCGGCTCGGTTTCGCCAGGCATGCGAAAGCCCACTTTCTTGCCGTCACGCAGCACCGTGATGCGGTCGCCCATCGAGAAGACCTCGGCCATGCGGTGGCTGATGTACACCATCGCCACGCCTTGCTGCTTGAGCTCATTGATCATGAGGAACAACTTTTCGGTCTCGTTGTCCGAGAGAGCCGCAGTCGGCTCGTCAAGCACAAGGATGCGGGCATCCTGCGACAGTGCCTTGGCAATCTCCACCATCTGCTGTTGTGCCACGCCCAGGGTGGCCACCAAGGTGTCGGGATGCAGCGTCATGCCGAGCTGGTCCATGATCACCCGTGCCTGCTGTCGCATCCGGACATGGTCGACAGCACCTGGCAGACGGCCTTTCGGCTCCCGACCGAGAAAGATGTTCTGCGCCACGCTCAGATAGGGAACGAGCGTGAACTCCTGGAAGATCACAGCGATCCCCAACTGCTGTGCATCCGCAGAGCCAGAAATCGTGACGGGCCTGCCCTGATGGAAGAATTCTCCAGCGTCGGCTTTGTGCGCACCGCACAAGACCTTCATGAGGGTGGATTTACCCGCACCGTTCTCGCCCAGAAGCATATGCACTTCACCAGGAAAGAGCTCGAACGAAACGTCATCAAGCGCTTGGACACCTGCAAAGCGCTTGCTGATGCCGCGAAGTTCTAGCAACGGAGGTTCAGTGGATGTCATTGCGTCTCCAGTTATTGAATTTCTTGTCATTGCATCCCCATTTATTGGGACGCTTTCCAGCCCACGCTGGCAGCTAAGCGGCAGCCCGACTCGCGCAGAGCCGGCAACCAACTTTCCGGATCGATCGCACAGCCCCTAGCATCGACCAGCGATCCATGTCGCTTACGCCAGCGGCCGGCCACCATCACTGAATCGATGTTGGCAAGACTGGTGTGCAGCAGCACGGCAGTGGCCGGATCGTGCACCGGCTGCATGTTGGGTTTGCGCGCATCAATCAGAATCAGGTCAGCCTGTTTGCCCGGAGTGATCGATCCGAAGCGATGGGCCAGCCCCAGCATCTGGGCACCCGCTACCGTCACCCAACGCAAGGCTTCGTGTGTCTGCACGGTGGTGGTGGGTGGTATGACAGGGCCTTGCGTTTCGGCCGCACGGCGAAAATCTGCGTTATCGAGTGCGCGCTGGTGCGCGAGCGCGATGCGGGCAGCCACCAGCATCTCGCCGGAAAAGTTGGATTCAAGATCCACACCGATCGAAGGTGTTATGCCCCGCGTGCGCAACCGGCCAGTGAGGGGGTGACCGTGGCCTTGCGTCATCTCGCCCTCGGGGGTCAGAGAGAAGCTCATCCCCAAGGCTGCAAAACGGTCGAGTTGCGCGTCGCTCAGGTCGTTGCCATGCACGATATTGACGTGCGCACCGAGCTGCCCTTCTCGGTCCAGCATTGCCCAGCCTTCGGCCGCACGGGGAGCGCCACCGCCTTGGTGCATGGAGGCAACAAGGCCGTATTCACGAGCGAGTGCAAAATCGGCCCTGGCGACGTCCAGCGTCGAATAGTGCGGCCCAAGGATGGCCATTCCCAGACTCAGCAATCCACCAGCCGAAAACCGTGGGTCAGCCTGCAGCCGCTCGATTTCGTAGCGTGGGTGGCTGACCTCCCAGTACGGTAACTGACCCGGTTTCGGGTCGGGTTTGGGGCTGCCATGAAAAAAGGCTGCACGAATTCCGCTTTGTGCCAGCGCATCGATGGCCGCATCCGTGTGTGCTGGCGTAGGATTGTTGTGACACCAGTCCACCAAGGTGGTGGTGCCGGCATTCAGCTGATTCATTGCACCGGCGTAAGTGCCGATGTGAATGTCTTCAGGCGTGAAGTGGGTGCCCAGACCCGCATGCATCCACCGAAAGTATTCGGGCAACGTCCAGTTGCTCGCCATGCCGCGCAGCGCAGTTTGCCAAGTGTGCATGTGAGCATTGATGAGCCCCGGGAAGACGATGTACCCGCTCGCATCGATCGTCTCACCCGAGCCAAACCCAGGCAAACTAGACGCAGCCGGGCCCACAAAGGTGAACTGATCACCCTCGATCTCCACCGCGGCATCGTTGAGCACACCGATTCGCTCATCCATCGAGACCACGGTGGCCCCGACAATGCGCATGCGGCGGCCGGCACCAGGTGCCACAGACATTGACTGCATGGTCAGGCCGTAGTGACGTGCTCGCCTGTGGCTTTGGGGACCAAAACGGTCTGCACAGGGTTCAACACGAACCGGAAATCAAGCGTATAGAACGGCACTTCGCTGTGCGTGCCGTCAGGGGCGGCCCCAGGCGCATGCATGATCCAGTCAGCGATGAGCGAGGAGCGCACACCAAACACTGCGTCCGAGTCGAGATAGCGATCACCGTTGCGAAACACGTGCGTGATCAGCCGCTCGTAGCCTGGCGCGGTAATCATGAAGTGAAGGTGAGCGGGTCGCCACGGATGACGGCCGAGAGCCTCCAGCATCTTGCCAACAGGGCCGTCGTGCGGGATGGGATATGCCTCCGCGCGAATGGTCTTGAAGTGAAAATTGCCTTCAGCGTCAGCTTCGAGCGTGGCACGTGCACGGTGAGGCGTCCCTTGACCGTATTGCACGTCGTAGAAACCCGCCTCGTCCGCCTGCCACACTTGCAGCTCCGCCTGCGGCACGGGACTCCCATCTAGGCCAACCACCGAACCACGCACGAAACAAGGCTCCCCTCCTGCGCCGTTGGCGACATCGCCACCCAGTTCTACACGCGGAGAGGTCTCCACATGAAAGGGGCCGAAAACGGTGGCCTCGGTGCAACCCATTGGCTTCTTGTTGTTCAGCGCAGTCACCAGCATCGACAGCCCCAGCGTGTCTGACAGCAGGATGAACTCCTGTCGCGTAGCGCTGGTGATATGACCGACCTTGGTCAGGAAATCAATGCCCTGAAACCACTCATCTTCAGTCAGAGCGACATCGCGCGCGAACGAGTGCAGGTGCTGCACCAGACTAGTCATGATCTCGCGCAGCCGGGCATTTTCTGCATTCGCATGCATGCCGATCACGGCGCGCGTGATGTTGTCTTCATCGAGGTTTCGCATTCTTGTCTCCGGCGATCTTGCTGTTGCCGTTAATTTATACGATTGATAAAATAACAATAGCTACCGCTAGTGGAAACCGCCTTTCCGCTAGCCGAGAAAGCAAGGGTTTTCCCGAAATTTCAAGCGCATGGGAGACAAAATGGATCGCTGGACGGAAATGGAATTGCTCGTTCAAACAGCGGAGCTGGGCAGCATGTCGCGGGCGGCGGCGGCTCTCGGACTATCGAACGCAGCGGCCAGCAGGCACCTGGTCTCTCTGGAAAGCCGGATCGGCGCCCGGCTCATGCAGCGCAGTACGCGCGGTCTTGCGTTGACAGAGGTGGGCAAGAGCTTCTACGAAAGTTGCAAAAACGTGCTCGCAGACACGAGGGAGGCAGAAGAGGCAGCTAGCGCAACCGCGCTCAACCCCACTGGCACCCTTCGCCTCACCGCGTCGCTTTCGTTTTCAGTGCACCACATCGCCCCCTTGCTGAAGGAGTACACAAGCCGATACCCGAACGTGAGGGTACACGTCGAGGTAGCGAACCGATACTACGACCTCATCGACAACAACATCGACGTAGCTGTCCGTACCCGCGAGTTTGAAAACGACTCCAACACCACGATCCGCCGCCTTGCGGCGACGCGTCGCATCCTTACAGCGACACCGGGCTACCTTGATGCATTTGGCACGCCCCAAAATATCGACGCCTTGGTAGATCGGCCACTCCTGCTCTACACCTACAGCAACAATCCGAACGACTTCACGTTTCGCCGGGGCGATGAGACCAAGTGCATCACCGTCAAAGGCCTGCTGGAGTCGAATGACGGCCAGGTACTTCGGGCGGCCGCGCTCGACGGCATGGGCATCCTCGTCCAGCCCAAGTACATCGTCTATGACGATCTGGTAGCGGGGCGGCTTGTATCAGTGCTGGACGAGTGGGACTTGCCAAGGCTCACGATCAACTTGGCCTTTCAAAGTCGACGCCATATGTCCGCGAAGGTCCGGACGTTTATTGATTTCATGGCCGAACACTTTGAGAGGATGGACTATGACCGCAAGTGGACCAGTTTTGATCTGACACCCCCATATCACTCACCGCCAGGAGTTTCCCGCATCAGCTCAACAAAGCGCGTTGTATTGCCGCCGGGAGTGACTGCGCAATAGCGAACGCAACTGAGGCGCAAGGTATCCGGCTCTCACTAGCTGTGAAGAGTCAACAGGTTGTTTCCGGTGGGATCGAGTCTGGCCATGGGCACCAAGCCGTCAATGCCACTGTGCGGCCGGTGCCAGTTGTAGTTATGCTGCCAGCTTGCCAAGCCTTTGGGAGAACTTGGCACGCGAGGCTGGAGAAATTGGCTGACCGTCCTTCGAAAAGCATCGCGTCGGTTTTCTCGACGCGCTTCAGACAGATCAAAATTTCGGCTACACAGAAGAACTTCCCATGACCAATTATTTCAAGGCCAGAGTGGTATTGCAGACCACCATCGAGCTGAACCTCGCAGCCGAAGACGAGGCTGCTGCACGCGCCGAAGCAAAGAACACTGCCCTTAAGAAATCCCCCATCGGTGCTCACATTGCACGAATAGACATCGAGGCCGATGGAGAGACGTCATATGGCATCGGCGTACGTGTCAGGCACTTTGTGTTCGGAGAAGGGACGATCACTGCGTTGGAGCGAGTCACAGGCTATGGAGAAAACCTTCAATTCCGCGCCGCCATTCAGTTCGACGACAGTGACGAGAAGCACATCCACTTGCCGATGCCCAAGGACAAGATGGAGGTACTGGGCAGCAAGTAGAAACGCCGCACGGCAGGCCGTAGTGATGGATCTAGATCACTCCATGGGCTTGAAGGTCGTTGGTTTATCAAATTCATCCATCAAGGACATCTCGTGATTCCAAATTCCGTCAAAGCGAAAATCCTACGGGCCGTCGCCGGTGGCGCAACCCTGTCGCAGGCTGGCACTACGGCCGGTATCAGCACGGCAAGCGCAAGGACGGCGTTGGGCAGCATGTGCCGCACACTGAGGCTGCGCCCCGATTCGGAAGCAATACAAGCGCAGCCTCAAAAGTACCTGGAGGCACTGCTCGAATTCGAGAGCAAGCCTCAATTCGAACTGCGCAGGGCGCTGGTGGACAAACTGGAACAGGCGCTGATGCTGCGTTCGGCCGGAGAGTTGACGCCCCAATACCTGTCGAACATCACGGCATCGCAACTTCTGGAGCGCGGCGTTACGTTGGTCGCCGTCGCAGAACTGCAAGAGTGGCTTTACAACCATGATTTGTCGCTCAAGCGCCGGCCTCCCGAAACGGAGAGCGACATCCGAGAGGCACAAAGAGCCATCGCGCTCCTCGATGCCTTCCATTTCGACACGGACATCGTGGAACAGCAGTTGGCGAACCTGGTTCAAGAGGAAGACACCGAAGTCAGTCCGTGACGATCCGGCCACCCTGCGTGTCGATCATGCAGGCCTTCAGCAGCAGCGCGAACGCTAGTGGTCAGGCGATATTTCCCGAGGCCGGTGAAACGCGGCACGGCACCAGCTTTGGCAATGCGCGGAAAAAGTATCGCTGCGTTGCGCATCCACGTGACCACAATCGAACGAATGCCGATACCCACGATGGCACTCAGAAGTTTCCGATCCGCACCTTCTCAATGGTCCGGTCGTTCGACACGAGGTACCTGCGCTCACCCTTGTGGTGGCGCCTCCAGAAATACATGCCGCCGCTGAACGCCATCTTCCAGCCCGTCCACGCGTCCCGTGAGCCCATGATCTCCAGGGTTCCGACATTGGCATGGTTCGCGAGCTGCAGCAAGCCGCCCCACAAGGCCCTGTCGTTCTCAAGCTCCTGCCCCAGCCGGTTGAGAAGGCGATGTTCCTCCTCAAAAGAGACGTTGCTGAACAGCAGGGCGAACTTCGGACGGATGGCCGCACCTTCAAGGAAGAATTCGGAGTCGGTGTAGCTCACGGTCTGCCACAGACCGCGCGCCGCCTTGTGCGAAAACCCCTGCGTCTGATCCAGGTGCTTCACCTCGATCCCGAAATGCGCGGGAACGAACCCGGCGTCCAGCAGGTGCTGCTTCGGGTACGCCAGATAGTCGATCTGCACGCGCACGCCCTCTGCCACATGGCGACCTGGCACCTCAGCGTGAAGATCGAAGTCCTCGCTCAGATGCGCCACCAGCCACGTCTTCAGCTCGACCTCAGAGCCAAACCGCTTGGTGGCCTGCAGACGTGCATCCCGCAACACCTGCCGCAAGGCAATGGCCTTCGCCGCCAGCGCATCCGCCGCTTTTGCCTCGCCGACTTCCAACGCCACAGCAGCCACACAGGCCTCCACCAGCGCATGCACCCGCTCGGTGCGGGCCTTCTCCTCGGCTCGTTCAGCCTCGATCAGGGCCATCCACGTCGGATTTCGCTGCGCGGCGGCCTGACGCCCCAGCGCAGCACACTCATCGAGCAGCACCGATCGCTGCGTCACATACGCGGTCTCGATCGATGGATCAAACTCCAGCGCACTCGCGCCCGACAGTCGTGCCTGCGCCCCCTTGGTACTCAGCGCATTGCCACGCTGCTGACCACATCGGCCGCATTGCAGGACGTAGTGCTTCGAGCCATTTCCAAACGTGCGGTGCCTGACTTCGAGCAGTTCGGGAGAACACGTGCATGCACCCTCCTGCAATTGCTGTTGCAACTGCCGCCACCGGGCTTCCACTGCCTCGCTGTCGTCCGCCGCGTAGAGATCCGACATAGGCGCGCTACTTCAAGGCGGGCTGCAGCAGGCCCATCAACTGGGGGACGAGGCGATTCATCGAAGACAAGGCAAGGACCAGGTCCGCCTCGCTTGGAGGCACCCCGTTGTACTGGTTGTTGCGCACATCGCGAACCGCGTCCGCTGGACTCATCGTCTGCTCGGTACGGGCCCTCGACCCGAGCTCCCGATCACTAAAATAGTTGCTCATCGGATCGGTCTTTCAACGAAGCTTGAACAGGGGACTGGGATTGGATGTCGAAACCACCAAGGTGAGCGACTTCTTCGCCCTGCTGAGGGCGACGTACATCTTGGATTTTGCGTACAGCGTCGACGTGAACTGCGCCTTGTCACAGGCCATCAGCATCGCATGGTCGCACTCCAGCCCCTTTGCCTTATGGATGCTGCTGAGCACCTTTTTAGGCGGAGATGGATGGGAATACGAACGCATGCGTGACACTTCCGCAAAGCCTTCGTCGGGACCTGCGAACTGACCGATGCGCACGGCATCCCGCAGCTCGGAACTGTGATCGATCTTTACGGTGTCGAAGCCCGCAGCAGCGTCCTTCACCAACGCAGTAATTTTCGCGAAGGCATCCGACACTCCCCTATGCGACGGATCGTTCAGCAGGCATCGCGCGACCGCTTGTATGTTCGCCGGCTTTCCCCTGGTAGCGCGCGCCGCCCCAGTGCGGATCTCCTGGAGAAGCTGATTGCCATGGCTGGATGGACTGAATCCTGCTGCGACACTGCCCATGAAGGTGATGACGCCCTGAGCGAGAGCCTCCGGGCTACCTTGACCGTTCCGCAGTGTTTGCATAAGCACACCCAAGGCATCGCGCGTATGCCCTTCCCAGATGGGAACTTTTCGACCCCAGAAAGCGCGAAGTGCCGTCACCAAGTCGTTCTGCGACGCGAGGATCATCAGCTGCGGGCTGTCTTTCAGCATCTTGTCGATCGGCTTTCTGTCTTCACCCGACAGCTGATAGATCGTTCGCATCTGGGACGTGTTGTTCCCGACAAGAACCCTGACAGAGGGCGGTAGCCCAGCAGTCAGGTCGATCGGCGTTCCGCGCTCCAGCCTCTCCCGCGCCTCGATGACCCAGGCCCCCAGCAAAGGACAGCCGGTTTTCCAACGATGAGGCGTGAGTAGTTTCTCTCCTGCTCCCAGCGCCTTTAAGGCATCCCAGCGGACACGGTCCTCACGTGCAGCCTTGTCGCTTCTGCCCCCATAGAGCCGCTGCATGGGGTCACCAAAGATCCGGACCGTTGCTCCAGCAGACAGCAAGGACATGACAACGCTGTGCTGATCGACACTGGAGTCTTGGTGTTCATCGCACACGATGATCGGATAGCGTCGGGCCAGCGCACGGGCCACCATGGGCTGATGGCGCAGGAATCCTGCAACCTTGCTCGCCATGATCTCGAAGCCTTGTCCGCCATCCTGCCAAGCCCAGGATGTCAGATCGAGCGGCAGGCCCAGTGGTTTGTGGTACGCCAGCGCGATCTGCGCAATCAGGGCATCGATGGTCCTGATTTCGACACGTGACCCGACCTTCTTGGTGCGTTCCGCGAAAACGGAGCACGCGGCGTGTGTGTGCGTCAAGATGAGCAGGCGGCCATCACCGAGCCCCCCGACTACGTCTTGCGCGTACGCAGCCCCCTGATAGGTTTTTCCACAGCCTGCTGCAGCTTCAATGATCACCAGCGGCTCGGATGATCGGAGAAGCTTGGCGACGGCCTGGTCGCTCATAGATCGAGCTTCTGCAGGGCCGGACGTCCCACGGCTACCAGTACCGCGTTGATCAACGGAAGCAACTGCGGCTGGATTTCCGCCCACGCGCCTAGCGCGACCATTTTCTGGGCCAACTCCTGTCCACCGACAGTAGACTTGAACCATTGCTGGGCATGCTTCTTCCAGGCTTTGTCCTGTCCTTCAGGGGCGCCAACCTTGCTGCCGGTGGCGGCCGCAACGATCAGAGCGCGCCAGGTCTGGCCAGAGGCTTTCAGCGCCACGTCTATTGCATCGGTCGTCTTGTCTTGAAGCCCAAGGCGATCTGCCAAAGTCCGGAGTCGGTACCCGTCGAGTTCACCTTCGGCGTCCTTCAGCAGTTCGAGCAGATTTGCTTCGGGAACAGCCCCGATCACATGATCCTCGGTGCAGCCCTGCGGCCATTGGTGAAGGCGCCCTTCGAGCTTTTCCTTCAGCTTCTTCCACCGCTCCGGGGCAATGCCTTCATCGTCCGCCAGTCCGGCAAACAGCAAACCGGAAGATGCGAGCGTCTCAAGCAAATCCAAGGTCGCCCCATTGCCCTGACCATCGCAAACGCGCACCCCGTGGTCGAGCGGGTTGCCTTCGAAAGCCTTCTCCAGCAGGTACTGCAGGAAGCCGACCTCGGTGGGTCCTTCTGCGATGACGGCGACGCGCGCCAGGAACGTTTCAGGATCGCGTTTCTGCTGTGGACCGATCTTGTCCCGAGGCAGCGCACCGATGGAGCCCTGGCTGTCCAGATACCAGAGGTGTGCGTCTTCTGCACACGAGATTGCGACGGGGCTGTGCGTCGTGAGGAAGATCTGCCCCTGTTGACCGGCCAGGATGTTGATGAGCTTGCGCAGCCGGTACGGTTCCAGCCCGCGCTCGATTTCATCGATGAGCGTGACGCTTGCTTCCTTGTCCGTGGCTGATGCGATCTCAAGCGCAGCCATTCGTCTGGTACCTGCACCCCAACTGCTCAGGGGCAACGCCACCCCGTTCTTGGTCGCCATCAAGCCGATCAGCGCGCCGATGGACAGTCCCTGGCTGGTCGTGAGGCCGAGTTTCAATTCGTTGGGAAGCGCGGCACCGGCCATGCGCCCATCCAGCGACTCGATAGCTTCCTTGCCCTTGTCGTTGAGCGAGTCGTGCAAGTTGAGGCCCGCCACCTCCTTTCCGATACGCGCCCGCAACGCGTTGTCGGCCAGCAACCGATCCAGGGCGGAACCATAGACAAGGCGCAGGTCGCGATCATTGCGCTCGTCAGCGCTCATTCGGACCAGGCCGATCCGCCGGCGAACGGCAGTCGAGAAGTGGTCGAGCTCGTCGCTGGGCTGCATGACTTCCCACGCAAGCTCCAACTCCGTGGTCCCCCGTACGCGCACGCGATACACCGGCTCGCCAGGCACCGGGAGGTCGCTATCCCCGTCGGCCGATGGGGCTACCGCATCTTTTCCATTCCACGCCCATGGCCAGGCGAAGGTATTCTGCGAGCCTATCCCGGTTGCGTCGGGCAGCGACATGACAGCCTCGATGACGAATTCCTGCGCGCTGTCCCGCGCCCAGTAATCCGCTTCGGAGATGACCGCAGTGTTCGAGGGCGAGAGCAACAGCGCAATCGCTTCGAGGACCGTCGTTTTTCCAACGTCACCTCCACCCAGGATAACGTTCATTCCCTCCGCCGGCAGCCATGTCAGGGACTGGATGCCTCTGAAACGCTGAATGCTCAACTTGCGGATTTGCGCGGTTGAAGCCACTGTCACCCCCTCAGTCCCAAAGCTCTCAGCCAGGCGTCTACCTGTCCAAACGCGTCCTGCTGCCATTGATCCGCGCTACGCTCACCCAAGACCTTCGTGTCTTCCACGAATTTGCGTACGCAGGTAGGTCCGAAGCCGTCAGCCGTGTCGAACTTGTTGGCGATGTAGGTGTATCCCGCCACTCCAGACTCATGCGCCAGCAAAGGGCGGCAGTCTTCTGCAAGCGCCTCCGGCCCACCCGTGTAGTTACGGATGCAGTAGTAGATGTCATAAGCATCCTTCTGCTTGTAGCGCCCCTCGATCGCATGCCCCTTCATCGCAAGAAGCGCTGGAATCGAACAGACAGCGACCTCGACACGGTTGGTCCCGCCGTCTGGCATCGATCCGGCAATGGCGACCATCTGATAGAAGCGAAGCGCCAGGTCAGCGCCATCAGCTTTCTGTACAACAAAGTCGCTGATCAGCGGAGGCACGTTCTTCACGATCTCCGCGTCCCTGGGCATCAAGAAGTCGATCACCACATCAATGGGAGGCCCTCCATCATCTACTTGGATCTGACGCACCAGTTGGAATCGTCGGAGTTCTTTGCGTTGTTCATATCCGTGGCCCAGCAATGCTTTGACCAGATGGACGTATTCCCCGTCCCCAAGTGCAGCGGCATCCAGGCCGAGATCCACATCCAGCGTCCCAACGTGCGGCATGTCCTCATTGCCAAGCAGCAGCCATGGCACGGCACCACCTACGATGGCGAAACGCCCCTTGAAGCTGCCGAGGATCTGCCCGATTTCAACGAGTACTGATTTGACGGCCGCAGTCGTCCGGTCGTCGTACTCGCTCGCGTGTTGAGCCTCTCCAGGTGTCATTCCTGCCATTGCAACCTTTCTTGCCGAAGGTGGTCTGCCGCTTCCTGTCCGCGCTCGCCCGCCGCAGCCAAGTCCAGGTAAGTTTGGACCGGGCTTGTGCAGACCACGCCCGAAGCGGGCTGCACGGTGTCGCGGAACAGTCCTGGATCGTCCAGCACGGTCACGATCACGTTCTCACCCTTGCTGGCGCTCGAAAGCTTCAATCTCGACCGCAGGATCTCAAGACCTTCCGCGTCAGCATAGAAATAGTGAGTTCCCATTCTGCCGAAAGGCGCCAGCCACTGCGCGGCTGAGAACGACGCGAGTGCAATCTGCCCATTGCCCTCGGGCGGGCGATCCCTCAACACAGCGTCGAACGACGCGCCGTGCAGGGTGGTATAGAAAGCCTGCCGCTGGCCGGGCGGTGCCTCATAGGCTTCGCGCCATGCGTCCAAAAGCGCGTTCGGAGCGGCAAGGTACATCCCATCCTCGGCCAATTGCGCCCACTCCCGGTCCAGCAGGCCGCTCCGAACATTGCTGACATGGCCCAAGCTCACCCCGGCAACCTCGGCTAGCTCCGCTACCCGCCATCTTCTTGATGGCTCGCGAAGCAACACCTTGAGCACCTGAACCGATTTCGGCTTAAACAGCGAACGCAGTTCCCGCCGCTCCACAACGGGCCTCTTCGCGAACTGGCGCGAAAGAAAGAAAGTGCCGAAGGCCAGCCGGGCATTTCCCTCAAGATCGAGGTACGCGACGCCGAACTCTCGACACAGATCCTGCGCCTGGGACGATAAGTAGGGCGCGATCAGGATCGGCGTCACGCTGTCGGCCTGCCGCTCTACGTAGTCGCGCAGGGACAGAAGGGCCGAACGCACGTGGCGAGGCTGCCCGCTCGACTTCACCTCTGCGACCAGCTTATGCTGGTGACCAAAGGCCGTCACATCGGCAACGAGGTCGACGCCTGCATCTGGCTCGTGTCCAACGACATGGACGTCAACACTCTCGATTGCAGGCACCTCCCCCAACAGAAGGCGCAAAGCGTCTGCGGCTTGAAGCTCAGTTTTCACTGGATCGTGCGTTTTCATCAAGCGCTGAAAATAGCACTTCCAGTGAAATCATCAAGGCAGTTTCACCTGATTGTCTGTTTTCAGCAACCGTTGAAATACAATGATTAGCTGAAATTTCGCAGCTGCTTCGTTCAGCAGTGCACATTTCGCTACCCCACGCTTCGCTGGTCTACGCGCCAAACACCCCTGCCAAGCAAACTAACTTGGGGGTATCCATGGGGGTACCAAAGCATCTTAGGATAAAAAAATCCTTTTAAATCAATAGGATAAAGTCTTTATGCGTATTGCCACCTGGAACGTGAATTCCCTGTCGGTGCGCCTGCCCCAGGTGCTGGCCTGGCTGGAGGCCAATCCGGTGGATGCCCTGTGCCTGCAGGAACTCAAGCTGACCGACGACAAATTCCCGCACGACGCGCTGAAGGAGGCCGGTTACGAAGCGGTGACCTTCGGCCAGAAGACCTACAACGGCGTGGCCATCCTGAGCCGGCATCCCCTGCGGGACGTGGTGCGCAACATCCCGGGCCACACGGACGAACAGGCCCGCGTCATCGCCGCCACGGTGGACACCCCCTCCGGCGCGTTGCGGCTGGTCAACTGTTATTTCGTCAATGGACAGGCCCCCGGTACGGAAAAGTTTGCGTACAAGATGCTGTGGCTTACGGCGCTGCACCGTTGGCTGCGCGAGGAGTTGCGGGCCCACCCGCGGCTGGCGCTGCTGGGCGACTTCAACGTCGCGCCGGAAGACCGCGACTCATTCGACCCGGTGGGCCTGAAGGACACGATCCACCACACGGTGGAAGAGCGCCAGCACTTCCAGGATTTGGTTGCGCTCGGCCTGACCGATACCTTCCGCATGTTCGAGCAACCTGAAAAAACTTATTCGTGGTGGGACTACCGCATGCTCGGCTTCCAGAAGAACCGGGGCCTGCGCATCGACCACATCCTGGTGAGCGAGGCCCTGCGCCCGACGGTGACGGCGTGCGTGGTGGACCGCGCTCCGCGCAAGAACCCCCAGCCCAGCGACCATGCACCGGTGGTGCTCACGATGGCGTGACGTGTTGGCAAGGCGGCTGCGCTGCTGCCGGCGCGCCCGCAGCAATTCCACCGGCCAGGGCGCACGCCGGGCAGGCCACAACACAAAGGCTGCAAGGATTTCTCCTTGCAGCCTTTGCTCCTTTGCTGGTTCATGCAGGGCAGAAGACGCGCCATGGGCCCGCTGGGGGCCCTTGCATGCACCACGGGCCGGAGCCCGGGGTGCAGGCGGTCCGATCAGATCCGATCAGGTGTTCGAGTACGAATCGCGCAGGCCACGCACTTCATCATGGTTGCGCTGCGCCCCTTGGGACTGGCGTTCCACCAGGGCCCGTACATCAGCGGGCAGTGCCGACTTCAAGGCCTTGCGGTAGCGCGCCACGGCAGCGTCCTCGCCGCGCTCGCACTCTTGCAGCACCGCCTTGTCATCGTTGATGGACAGCGCCGACTTGACCGACACCCAGCCCCGGTGCAAAGCCCCGGCCACGGTACCGCCCGAGGCCGGCTCGCCACCCAGGCGGCGGACTTCGCTTTCCAGCTCGGTGGCGGCGGCGGCGCATTCCCGCGCATGGCGCTGGAACACCCCCTTGAGTTGCGCCGAATTGGCGCGCTCGGCACAGGCGGTGAAACCATACTCCCCGTCGCGCGCCGATTCCAGCAGATCGTTGAGAACGTCCACCGTGTCTTCGTTGTCCGCCACGTCCAGCGGAAGCTCGTTGTTGATGCGGGCGCTGGATACGCGGTCCCACGCGGCGCGGGCGGCAGGACGGGCATCCGTCCAGGCCAGGCCGTCCGAATGGCGGGCACGCCAGTCGTCCGCCAGGCGGGGTTCGACGGCCTCAAAGTCGCCTTCGTAGCGGTCTACGGAAGACCAGCCCAGTTCGTAGGCAGGGCGGTATTGGTCGTACGTGCGGCCACCCACGTAGTAGGGCTCGCGGTGGTAGCGTTCGCGCCAGTACGCGTCTTCATCCGTGGGGTTGACCGCCTCGGCGGCAGCCTTGCCAGCCAGGCCGCCGGCCACGGCGCCCGCCACACCGCCAATGGCTGCCCCCACGGGGCCGCCAAAGGCACCCGCAGCCGCCCCAGCGGCCGCCCCACCCATCGCGGCCCCCACGCCGGTGCCGACGGGATGGGCGCCCGGCTCGTTGGTCAAGGGGTCACGGTTGGCATCGTTGAAATCCGACATAGAAGCTCTCCGGTTGGTTGACAGTGAGTTCATTGTTGGATTCACCCCCGCCGCCCCGGGTCGGTCCATGGAGTGCTTGCGTGTAGGACACCGACCAGCACGCCGCGCCCTCGCCACAGGCTGGGGCGATGCGAACCGTCCGGCGCCTTTCTGCAAGAGGCGCAGCCACACCAATACGCTATATTTTTAATAGCATACAGCGCTTGAAAATAAAGCGCTGCAGGCCAATTTCACCCTTCATCTGGCGCATCCAGGCCCAGCTCCTGGATCTTGCGCGTGATGGTGTTGCGGCCAATGCCCAGGCGCTGGGCGGCCTCCATGCGGCGGCCATGCGTGGCGGTGAGCGCGGTGCGGATGAGCCGTGACTCGAATCGCCGCGTCAGGGCATCCCACACCTCGGGCTGGCCACCCGCGAGCAGTTTCTGCGCTTCGGTCTCCAGCGCCTGTTCCCAGCCGTGGCCGACAGGGGCCGCAACCGGCGCCGCGGACACCTCCGGAACCACCGGCCAGGCGGCCGCCCCGGGGGCCACGCTGACTGGCGCAATGGCCGGGGCCATGGGCGGGTGCAGTCCACCAACGCGCTCAGCCGGCACAGCGGCCACGGGGCCCGCATGCGGGAGAGGAGGCGCACCGACGGAAGGCTGCAGCTGCTGCGCGGCAGGCTCGGTGGTGGCGCCTGCACGCGGCACGGGTTGATGGACGGGGGCTTCCAGCACTTCGGGCGGCAGGTCCTGCAGGGAAATGACCTGGGCAGGTGCCATCACAGTGAGCCAGTGGCAGATGTTCTCCAGCTGCCGCACATTGCCCGGAAAGGCAAACTGCTCGAGCCGCGCGAGGGCCGAATCTGCAATGCGCTTGGGCTCCACCCCCAGCTGCCGCGCGCTTTGCTGCAGGAAGTGGCGCGTGAGCACGGGCACATCCTCATGCCGCTCGCGCAGCGCAGGAAGGCGAAGGCGGATGACGTTGAGGCGGTGGAAAAGGTCCTCGCGGAAACCGCCTTCCTTCACGCGCTTTTCCAGATCCTGGTGGGTCGCGGCAATCACGCGCACGTGGGCCTTCACGGCCGCATGGCCACCGACGCGGTAGAACTGGCCGTCCGACAGCACGCGCAACAGGCGCGTCTGCAGGTCGAAGGGCATGTCGCCGATTTCATCGAGGAACAGGGTGCCGCCCTCGGCCTGCTCGAAGCGGCCGCGCCGCTGCGTCTGCGCGCCCGTGAAGGCGCCGCGCTCGTGGCCGAAGAGCTCGGACTCGAGCAGATCCTTGGGGATGGCGGCGGTGTTGATGGCCACGAAGGGCCCGTCGGCGACCGGCGAATGCTTGTGCAGCGCGCGCGCCACCAGCTCCTTGCCCGAACCCGATTCGCCCGTGATGAGCACGGTGACCTGGCTCTGGGAGAGGCGGCCGATGGCGCGGAACACGTCCTGCATCGCGGGCGCCTGCCCGAGCATCTCGGGCGTCTCGGCCTGGCGCTCTTCCGTCACCTCTTCGCGCTGGCTTTCCTCCACCGCCCGGCGGATCAGCTCCACCGCCTTGGGCAGGTCGAAAGGCTTGGGCAGATACTCGAAGGCGCCGCGCTGGAAGGCGGATACGGCACTGTCCAGGTCGGAGTACGCCGTCATGATGATGACGGGCAGCCCAGGCTGCAGTTCGCGCACCTTTTCCAGCAACTGCAGGCCCGAGCCGCCGGGCATGCGGATGTCGCTCACCAGGACCTGGGGCCCTTGGCGCGCGGGGTCGCCAGCGGTGATGTCGGCCAGCGCATCGAGCACCTCGCGCGGGTGCGTGAAGCTGCGCGTAGGCAGGTTTTCGCGCGCCAGCGCCTTTTCCAGGACGAAGCGGATCGAGGGGTCGTCATCTACTATCCAGATCGGCTTCATATGTTTTTCTTACCTTCCCTGTGGTTGCGTGTCAGGGACCATCGTGCGCTTTCAAGGCAAGGGAATCAGGATGCGGAAGTCGGTGCGACCCGGCACGCTGTCGCATTCGATCAACCCATGATGGCGCTGCACGAAGGTTTGCGCCAACGTGAGCCCCAGCCCTGACCCGCCATCCCGACCCGACACCAGAGGGTAAAAAATACGCTCCTTGATCGTGTCGGGCACGCCCGGTCCGTTGTCGATGACATGCAATTCCAGTGCCAGCCGGTAGCGCTGGCGACCAAACGTTACTTGTCGGGCCACACGGGTGCGCAGGGTGATGACCGCGTCGCCGGCCGCGATGCGATCGGTCAGCGCCTGGGCCGCGTTCTGCACAATGTTCAACAGCGCCTGGATGAGCTGGGCGCGGTCGCCGCGGAATTCTGGGATCGAGGTGTCGTAGTCGCGCTGCACGCGCAACCCCTGCGGGTACTCCACCAGCACCAGCGAGCGCACGCGCTCGCACACTTCGTGGATGTTCACGTCGCCCACCAGGTGCGGGTGGCGGTGTGGCGCAAGCAGCCGGTCCACCAGGCTTTGCAGGCGGTCGGCCTCGTGGATGATGACCTGGGTGTACTCGGTGAGCTCGCGGCTCTCGAGCTCCATCTCCAGCAGCTGGGCGGCACCACGGATGCCGCCCAGGGGGTTCTTGATCTCGTGGGCCAGGTTGCGGATGAGCTCCTTGTTGGCCTGGGCCTGGTCGAGCAGGCGCTCCTCGCGGTCCTGCCGCGCCTGCTGCTCCAGCGGCCACAGCTCGACGAGGATCTCGCCCACCTGCTCGGCGTCGGCAACGTTCACATGCACGGGCACCGGGTCCTGGTGCAGGCGCTTGAGGCTCGCCTCATACCGCAAGGCGGCAAAGTCCTTGCCCCGGGCACCTGCCAGCGCGGTCTGCAGCAACGCGGGATCGGTGAAAAAGGTGGAGAAGTCCACGCCTTCCAGGGTGCGGCGCGAGAGGCCGAGCGTGTTTTCCAGTGCCGCATTGGCAAATTGCACGGCGCCATCGGCGCGCAGCACGGCCACCAGGGTCGACATCAGATCCAGCGAATGGAATCGCCCTGTGTCGGTGGCTGGGGTGTCGGGAAAGGGCGAAGAGCTCACACGCGTGCCATGCAAGAAAAAAGGAAGGTGACTTAGTTGGCGGGCGGCAGGCGTGCGATCTCGCGCTTGATGCCGGCAATGTCGCTTTCGCTGCGGGCCACGTTGGCCTTGAGCTCCGCCGTGCGTTCCATGTAGCGCTGGGGGTTGCGCAAATCGAGGGCATTGCGCTCTGGGGCGCCGCCGTTGTATTCCTTCACCAGCTCGGCATGGCGTGCCTCGGCCTTGCGCAGTTCGGATTCGAGAATGGCCCGCGCATCGGCATCGCGCGCTTTCTGGTCGTTGCTGTTGGCCCGGGGTGCATTGGAAGGTGCCGCCGTTGCCGCAGGCGTGCCGCCGCCCGAGGGCGCCGGGGCCGCCGACGCCGGCCGGGTGCCCTGCACGACGGTGACATTGCCGCCTTCCACCAGCTTGCATCCCCGCTCCTTGGCCTGGGCGGCGTTGTTGGTGTATTCGTTGCCACAGCGGTAGATGCGGTCTTGCGCCCACGCGGCCGGTGCCGTCGCGGCGATGAGTAACAGGGTGATGAGCGTTTTCTTCATTCGGTTTCCTCGCACTGCCATGCAGGGGTCAGGGGAGTATCCACCAATCACCATGCATCGCCAATCCAACACCAGCAGGCCCTCGCAGGGCTTTGTACATGGATGCAACGGCCCCGGGATTGGTTTCACCAGCCTCCCCGGCCCCATGAAAAAAGGCGGCCAAGGCCGCCTTTTTGGGGAGCAACAGCCTGCAGGGAGGCGATTACAGCGAGTAGTACATGTCGTACTCGACAGGGTGAGGCGCCATGCGGAAACGCGTGACTTCGCCCATCTTGAGCTCGATGTACGCGTCGAGCATGGAGTCGGTAAAGACGCCGCCCTTGGTAAGGAAACCACGGTCCTTGTCCAGATACTCCAGGGCCTGGTCCAGGCTGTGGCAGACGGTGGGCACCAGCTTGTCTTCTTCGGGTGGCAGATGGTACAGGTCCTTCGTGGCGGCTTCGCCCGGATGGATCTTGTTTTCCACGCCGTCCAGGCCGGCCATCATCAGGGCCGAGAAGGCCAGGTAAGGGTTGGCCGATGGATCGGGGAAGCGCGCTTCGATGCGGCGGCCCTTGGGGTTGGCGACGTAAGGAATGCGGATCGAGGCCGAGCGGTTGCGGGCCGAGTAGGCCAGCTTCACAGGGGCCTCGAAGCCGGGCACCAGGCGCTTGTACGAGTTCGTGCCGGGGTTGGTGATGGCGTTCAGGGCACGTGCGTGCTTGATGATGCCGCCGATGTAGTACAGCGCGAAGTCCGACAGGCCGGCATAGCCGTCGCCCGCGAACAGGTTCTTGCCGTCCTTCCAGATGGACTGGTGCACGTGCATGCCGGAGCCGTTGTCGCCAGCGTAGGGCTTGGGCATGAAGGTAGCCGTCTTGCCGTAGGCGTTGGCCACGTTCCAGACCACGTACTTCAGGACCTGGGTCCAGTCAGCGCGCTCGACCAGCGTGCTGAAACGCGTGCCGATTTCGTTCTGGCCAGCGCCCGCCACTTCGTGGTGGAACACTTCGACCGGGATGCCCAGGGATTCGAGGATCAAGGACATTTCGGCGCGCATGTCCTGCGTGCTGTCGACAGGAGGCACGGGGAAGTAGCCGCCCTTGACGGTGGGACGGTGGCCGCGGTTGCCACCTTCGAGCTTGGCGCCCGAGTTCCAGGGGGCTTCGTACTCTTCGATCTCGAACATGACCTTGCCGGGTTCGTTGGACCAGCGCACGCCGTCGAAGATGAAGAATTCTGGCTCGGGGCCGAAGAAGGCCGTGTCGCCCAGGCCGGAGGCCTTCAGGTAGGCTTCAGCGCGCTTGGCGATGGAGCGTGGGTCGCGGTCGTAGGCCTTGCCGTCACCGGGTTCGATCACGTCGCACTGCAGGAACAGCGTGGTTTCTTCGAAGAAGGGGTCGATGTTGGCGGTGCTGGGGTCGGGCATGAGCTGCATGTCCGAGGCTTCAATGCCCTTCCAGCCAGCCACGGACGAACCGTCGAATGCGTGGCCGGACGTGAACTTGTCTTCATCGAAGTGGGACACCGGCACGGTCACGTGCTGTTCCTTGCCCCGGGTATCGGTAAAACGGAAGTCAACGAACTTGACTTCGTTCTCCTTCACCATCTTCATCACGTCTGCAACGGTCTTGGCCATCAGGTTCTCCTGGGTAAAGCGCTTGTTGAAAAAAGAATTTGTGGAAATAAAAGCAGTTTGCGTGCCAGCTGGGTGCAGCCGCCGCACTATGAAGGAGCACTACGGACTGCAGGCCGATAGGACATTTGCGAGATTGCACCAATAAGGTGCACAACAACGATCAACACCAAGCATCACAAATTGCGCACCAATTCAGGGCCACACTCCGCACCAAAACTGTGCAATCCCGTCTTGAGATCCTGCCAGGCGGCCGGGACCAAGGGAGCAGGACCTTTGACGCCCAGTTCGATGTGCCGCCCGTATTGTGGATGATCCACGCTGGGTAAGCTGAACACCCGGATCTCGGGGTGCGATTTTTCTATGCGCTCCATGAGAGGTGTCAATGCTGCCTCCATGGCGCCATAGACCACCACCGACTGCTCGACCTGGGGAGCACGGTTGAACAGGTCTGCATAGTGGTGGTCGAACACCCATTCGATCATGGGCCAGGCCATGACCGGGAATCCGGGCACGAAATGGACGGCACCGCCGCCAACGCCCTCGCAGCTGAAGCCGGGAATCTTGTTGTAGGGATTGGGGATGATGCGGGCGCCTGCGGGAAAGACGCCCATGTTGAGCCGGTGCACATTGTCCGGCCGCTCGGCTTCGTATGGCACACCTTGCTCCCGCGCAACGTCCTGCATGCGTTCGCGGATCAACGCCTCGGCCTCGGCATGCAGAGCCAGCTCACGGCCCAGGGCGCTTGCCGCGCATTGGCGGGTGTGGTCATCGGGCGTCGCACCGATACCTCCGCAGGAGAAGACCACATCGCCCGAGGCAAAGGCCCGCCGCAGTGTCGCGGTGATGCGGTCCGGGCTGTCCCCGACGTAGTCCGCATACGACAGCGACAGGCCGCGAGCCGAGAGCAGTTCGATGACTTTGGGCATGTGCTTGTCCGCGCGCTTGCCCGACAGGATTTCATCGCCCACGATGATCAGGCCGAAAGAGGGAGTCATGGGGAAGGGGTTCCGTGGGTGGGAGATGGCGTCGGAGGCGCTGCGAGTGCCGCCGGGGCTGCAGCAGCAGGAGGCGGCTCGGCACTGGCGTCCGGTCCGCGCATCAGCTCCTTCGCCGGCGCAAGGATCGGGGGCGCCTCAGCGGCCACCGGCCCCGCAGCCTCTTGCCGCAGGCGTGCCAACGCGGCCAGGCAGTAGTGCGCGAACCACAGCGATGAAAATGCGAAAACGAGGGTGTAGATCCAGATCGCCAACGGCACCAGGATGAAAAAGGCCGCTGCAAACACCACCCCCGAGGCCCATACGATGCTCGGCGCAGCGCCGAGGTAGCCCGTCAGGATGCCAATGCCCAGCAGGCTGCTGCGGTGGCGGCGAAAAATAGCCTGCCGCTCCTCCTTGCTGGCATGGTCGGCCAAGGCATCGAAAGCCATCACCCGGTAAGTAAGCCACCCCCAGATCAAGGGCGGCAGGATGAGCACCAGCGGCGGCACCAGCCACAGGGGCACCGACACCACCAGGGCGATCAATGCCAGCAACGTGGAACTGACCGACCACACCACGCTGGCGATGAAGGAGCCGCCCTTCTTGCGCTCCAGGGCCGGAAAGCGCCGGTCGGCCACCAGCGCCACCAGTGCAGGCGTCATGAGCACCGCCACCACCAGCAGGGAAACCACCACCAGCGCGGGTGCCACCGCCAGGATCACCATCAGTGGCGCCACCACCGAAGTGACATCTCCCAACCCCCAGCCCTGCAGCCAACTCCAGAAGCTGGCCAGGAGGGCGGAGGCGTCCAGCAGTGCGCGCATTCCCCGCACGGCGCCGTCCCAGTAGAAGTACCCCAAGCCCAGCGCCAGCGCCACCATCAGCACGAGCGGCAGCACGGACAGGGTAATCACACGCGGGCGCAGGCAGTAGGCAGCGGCGCGCCAGAAAGAATCAAACAGAAGTCCCATGCCGGCAAGCATACCGTCTTGACCGTCCGCAGGGGCTTTCAAGCCTTGCCGAGCAGCCGCAGCAAGCCACGCCATTGCTGCGACCAGAAACCCTTGCCGTAGTCCCGTACCTGCCCGGTCGGCCCCGCCTCCACCTGGTCGCGCACGCCCGTCGAATCGAAGCGCAGCTCGAAATTGGCGGTGCGCATCAGAATGTCCCACCAGGGCAGCAGCACTCCGAAGTTGTGGCCGCCCAGGACGGTGCGATACCTTGCGCGCCCCGCGCTCGCCCCCTCACCCGGCAGCGGCTTGATGGTTTCATGGCCGATCCCAATGCTGTGGTGCAGGCGGTGAAAGCGCGGGCTCACCCACAGCCGCTCGCCCCAGCGGCCAAACCACAGACGCACGTTGGCATGCTGAAAGCTCTCGCTGAGCTGCGTGATGGCGACGATGGCGATGAACTGCCCCGGCGCGACCCCGATGAGTTGCGCCACCACCACGAGAATCGTGTCGCGCAGCAGGTCATCGAGCAGGTGGTTGCGGTTGTCGCTCCACATGGTCATCTGGCGCTGCGCATGGTGCAGGGAATGAAGGCGCCACCACCATTCAAAATGGTGCTGCCCCCGGTGAATCCAGTAGTCCACGAAATCGAACACCACCAGATACAGCAACAGGCTGACCCAGGGTACATCGGTGATACCGGGCCAGAGGCCATCGAGCTGGAATGTGCTGATGCCCGCCACCCGCAAGGCGCCGAAGAACGAATCCGCCAGCGGGTCCACCGCCAGGAACAGGCCCAGCCGGAACAGGCCCAGCCGGTGAATCAGCGTGTAGAGAATGTCGGTGCGGATCGTCGCCCGGTCGGTCACGGCCTCCACCGGCCGCCAGCGCTGCAGCGGGCCAATCACCGCGGCGATCACCACGAGCTGCAAAAGACCCACCAGTATCCAGCCCGCGGCCTCGTAGCCGCTTTCAAGCTGGTTCCCCAGTCCCATGGCGAACATCGCTGGCTGCAACAGGCTTTCAAAAAGCCATTGCTGAGCCGCATCAAATCCGTTGCCTAGCCACCCCATCGCGTCACGCTCCCTCCGTACCGCCGGCCCCGCCTGCGCTCAGGCGGCGGCCGTGCACAACCCAAACAATCCCCGCCGCCATGATCTCAGCGCCCCTTCCCGGGTGCATAGTCAGGATGCTCGCGCAATGTGCGAAAGCAAAACCCCCGCTCCTTGAGGCCCACGATCAGCGGCTCCAGCACCGCCGGCGCCCACGGGTCCTTGCGCGACCAGATGCCCAGGTGGGCCAGCAGGATGTCGCCACTGCGCACCTCGCGCAAGGCCTTGTGCAAGAGCGCGGCGTTGCTGGCCTTCTCACTGGGCAATTCGTCTCCCAGGAACCCCGCCGGGGACCACCCCACATGCGTGAAACCGCATGCGCGCGCACTGGCGAGCAGCCGTGGCGATGTCTTGCCCCCCGGCGCGCGAAACAGAGGCAGGGGAGTCTTGCCCGTCAGCACCTGCAACCGGTCCGCGGCCCGGGCGATCTCTTCGCAATACCCGGCGGCCGTCAGCACGAAATCCTGCCCCTCTCGAGGCCCTGCCGAGGGACGCACGCGGAACGAAGGGTTTTCTACCGTGCCAAGGTCGGCGCGCCAGTACGTGTGGTCCCAGGTGTGCGAGGCAAACTCATGCCCTTCTGCCGCGCGTGCGCGCCACCACGAAGCCCAGTGGGCGCCCAGGCTGCCATCGCCTTTCTGGGTCCGCTCATTGGCGGCAAAGAACGTCACGCGCACCTGCTGGCGCGCGAGAACATCCGCGACCAGGGGCGCCACGGCCATGTGGCCCGTGTCAAAGGTGAGGTAAACAGGAGTTTTACAGTCGTTTTGGGCATTGGCGCCCGATATGCATGCGCCAAGCGCTATAAAAAATATAGCACCCCTGATCCCGCGGGCAAGCTGCCCCCAACCCCGGGAAAGCCGGCTACGGCCAGCCCCGCCGTTCAGCGCGGCGCGTGCTGCAGCGTCCATACGCCGTGGGGAGACTTGCCCACCGTGACCTGCCGCACGACCTTCTTCGTTTCAGTATCCACCACGGACAGCTTGCGCGCCCAGCGGGAACTGACATAGATGAAACGGCCATCGGCGGACACCTCCATGCAGTCGGGCCCCCCGGGAACAGGGTAGGACTCGACCACCTGCTGGGTCGTCATGTCGATCTTGCTGATGGAGTTGGCCACGCGGTTGCTGACATACAGATGCCGTCCGTCACCCGCCGCGCGGAAAGCGTGCGCCCCATTGCCCGTCTTGATTTTCTTGATGCTCACGGGTTCGCGACCGGAAACGTCGAACACCTCCACGCTGTCACTGCCAGTCAGGCCCACGAACACGCGCTTGTCGTCTGCGCTGCCGTAGACATCTGCAGGCATGGCTCCTGTTTTGATACGCCACTTGATCGTCTGCGTCGCGATGTCGATGGCCACCAGTTCGTCGCTGTCCTGCATCGTGGAGTACACCGTGGTACTTCGGCTGTCGATCCACAAATGGCTTGGGGTGCGGGATGTGGCCACGCGCTGGACGAGAGTCAGTTCCTTGCCATCCCAGCGATAGAAGTCCACGTGGTTGAGCCGGTTGGCCGCCGTGATGAACCACTTCATGTCCGGTGTAAAGCGCAAGTGGTAAGGGTCCACGATGCCGCGGACGGTGCGTTGGACCTGTGCCGTGCGCGGATCCAGGAACGTCAGCGTATCACCCAGCGCATTGGCCACGATGATCGACTTCTCATCGGGGGTGAGATAGAGATGGTGAGGCTCCTTGCCCGTGGGAATGCGGACGGTCTCGGTCCAGGTCGCAGGGTCAATGACGCTGACGTTGGCTTCCAGGGAATTGAGCACGAACAAAGGAGGCGCTCCAGCCAGCACGCCCCCCATCGACATCCAGAGCCCACCCAGCGCAAGGTATGCGCGTGCAATCGAAAAAATCTTCACACAACCACTTTCAACACAGCATTCGAGTGTAGCGCCGCCCATGCGGATACCCCGAACAGGAACACGTAACATCCTTGATGTAGAACGGCCTTGGATCAAGAAATCAGGCTTCGAAGGGCCCGGGCCCGACATCGCGAGGGCCCGGATTCAGGTGCATCCAGCCACGAGTACCCCTCAACCAGTAGCACCAGGTTGGAATATTCTCCAAGCAGCCAAGCATCGAATACACGCGAGGGTGCTGCTATGCGCTCCCCTCCTCCTACCTCTCAATTGGATTGAGCAAGCAAACCCAGTTCGTCTTGGCTGAGCCATTTCCACGCACCGGGGGCCAGATCGGATGGCAACTCCATCGCACCGATGCGCGACCGATGCAGCCCCTCCACGCGATTGCCAACAGCAGCGAGCATGCGCTTGACCTGGTGGTACTTTCCTTCCGTCAGCGTGAGGTCCAGCCGATGGCTCCCCGCTTGCGCGCAGGCCGCTGCCCTCACCGGTTTCGGGTCGTCGTCGAGCACCACGCCTGCAAGCAGCTTTGCGATCTGTCCCCCATCTACGGGGTGCTTCGTGGTGACTTGGTACACCTTGGCCACATGTTTCTTGGGCGAACTCATCCGGTGAATGAACTGTCCATCATCGCTCAGCAACAGCAATCCTGTGGTGTCCTGGTCCAGCCGGCCCACAGCCTGCACCCCTTGAACCGCACTTTTCGTAGGCCGCTGGCGCAAAGGAGGCGGCAGCAGGGTATAGATGCTTGGGTAAGTCGAAGGCTTTTGAGAGCATTCGGTGCCTGCGGGCTTGTGCAGCAACACATACGCTTTAGCGTGATAGGGCCAATCGACGCCCTGAACGCGCAGTATCAACCCTTCCGGCTCCAGCTCGGCTGCCGCGTCGGTGCACGGCTCGTAACCCTGGGTGCCGGACGACGATTCGCGCACCGATACCCAGCCCTGCTGTACCAACCCCGCGCAGACACGGCGGGTGCCAAAGCCTTGGGAATACAGAATATCTTGCAGCTGCATAACGCGGAGAAATAGAAGCTAGTTGAATGTAAACGTGCTTGCGTGCGGCCCAAAGCAAAACGCCCTTCTACTCAGCAGAGCAGAAGGGCGGTTTGGGCTGTAAGAGCCTGACGATGACCTACTTTCACACGGGAACCCGCACTATCATCGGCGCAAAGTCGTTTCACTGT
>NZ_JBWKMU010000020.1:0-68027 GCF_059415205.1 Acidovorax sp. GW821-FHT10E03
CCAGGTGACGCAGCAGAACGCGGCCCTGGTGGAGGAAATGGCCGCGGCCGCCAGCAGCCTGAGCCAGCAGGCCCAGGCGCTGGTGGGCGCGGTGGCGGTGTTCAAGCTCTCGTCCGACCAGTCCCGGCCTGTGGCCGCCGCTGCCGCCGCCGCTGTCGCGGCACCGCCCCGGCCCGCCCTGCGGGCGGCGGGTGCCGCGATGCGCCCCGCCGGCGGCAAGGCGGCCCCCGCCGCGCGGCCACCTTCCATCGCCGCGGCCAGGCCGAAGGCCCCTGCACCGCAGCCCGTGGCGGCGGGCGCGGAGGATGACTGGGAGAGCTTCTGACAGGCGCCCGGGCTGGAAGGGGCCGGAAGGAGACGGGGCTGGGGCTGCGGCCTCTCCCTCAGCCCGTGCCGGCGCCGTGCGGAGCCAAGGCGGCCCTGGCCTCAGCCCCCGGCGGCGCCTGCCTGAACGGGCTGCGCTCCTGCAGTTCGTCCAGGTAGTGCTGGACGCCTTCGCTTTCGCGCGCCAGGAACCGCTCCACCGCTTCGGCGAAGGCCGGGTGCGCCAGCCAGTGGGCACTGGTGGCCTGCACCGGCAGCAGCGCGCGGGCCATCTTGTGCTCACCCTGGGCACCGCCTTCAAAGCGCCGCGCGCCGTGTTCGATGCACCACTGCAGGGGCTGGTAGTAGCAGGCCTCGAAATGCAGGCAGTCCACGCGCTCCAGCGCCCCCCAGTAGCGGCCATACGCCACGGGTTCATGGGCGTTTGGGCCGCTGGCGCTTGATGAATCCGCGCCGACAGCTATCAGACTGCTGGCAATGGGCCGCCCGTTGCGTTCGGCGATGAAAAGCAGCCAGGCGCCGGGCAGCTGCGCGGCCATGCGCGCGAAGAAGTCGCGCGTGAGGTAGGGCGGGTTGCCGTGCTCGAGGTAGGTGCGCTCGTAGCAGCGGTAGAAGAAATCCCAGTCCGCCTGCGGGATGTCCGTGCCGCGCGCCCACCGGAACGTAACGCCCGCATCGGCCACGCGGCGGCGTTCCTGGCGGATCTTCTTGCGTTTTTCCTGGGACAGGCTGGCGAGGAATTCCTCGAAGCTGCGGTAGCCGTCCCCGCCGCCGGGCGCGGGAGCCTGGTTCTTCCAGTGGAATTGCACGGTGTGCCGCAGCATCAGGTCGCGCCCCGCGCAGGTCCGCGCGTCGTCGTCGCTGGCAAACAGCACATGCACGGAAGAGACGTTTTCCTCCCCGCACCACTGGCACACGGCCTGCACCAGCAGCGCGCGCGCGGCCTCGTCGCGCGCCATCAGGCGCGTACCGGGCACGGGCGTGAAAGGCACGGCCACGACGGCCTTGGGGTAGTACGGCACGCCGTGCTGCTCATACGCGCTGGCCCACGCCCAGTCGAACACATACTCTCCGTACGAATGGCTCTTGAGGTACAGGGGGCAGGCCGCGATCAGCGTGCCGTCCTCCCACAGGGTCATGAACCGGGGGGCCCAGCCGGTGCGTGGCGTGGCGCTGCCGCTTTCGTGCAGGGCGGCCAGGTATTCGTGCCGCATGAAGGGCGTGGGGTGGCTTTGCCGGGCGAGCAGGGCGTTCCAGGCGTCGGCCCCGACGTCGAGCGGGGATGCGAGTACGCGGGCGATAATGGCGGCTTCAGCCATGCGATCCCCCGCTCCACCCCCGGTGCCGCGGGTCCGCAGTGGCGGTATTCAACCTGGCCGCAGGGGCCGATTCCAGTTCCATGACGCTCTCCATTTGCACTGCGCAGCTCAACTTTGTCGTGGGCGACATGCCCCAGAACGCGCAGAAGATCATTGCCGCGGCCCGCGAAGCCCATGCCCGGGGTGCCCGGCTGCTGCTCACGCCCGAACTCGCCATCTGTGGCTATGCCGCCGAAGACCTGTTCCTGCGCCCGGCCTTCATCGCGGCCTGCGATGATGCCGTGAAAACCGTGGCCCGCGAGACGGCAGGGTTGAAAGGCCTGGCCATCGTGCTGGGCCATCCGCAGGCGGTGTCGCCCGATGCGCCTGCGTTCAGCGCCTGCCTCAATGCCGCCAGCGTGCTGCGCGAGGGCCGCATCGAGCAGACCTACGCCAAGCGCGAGCTGCCCAACTACCAGGTGTTCGACGAGCGCCGCTACTTCGTGGCGGGCAGCGCGCCCTGCGTGTTCGAGGTGGAGGGCGTGCGGGTGGGCCTGCTGGTCTGCGAGGACGCCTGGTTCGCCGCGCCGGCGCACGATGCGGCGGCCGCGGGCGCGCAGCTGCTGGCGGTCATCAATGCATCGCCCTTCCACCTGGGAAAGAGCGCCGAACGCGAGCAGACCATGCGCGAACGCGTGGCCGAGACCGGCCTGCCGCTGGTGTACGCCCACCTGGTGGGCGGGCAGGACGAGGTGGTGTTCGAGGGCCGATCTTTCGCGCTCAACGCCGACGGCTCTGTGGCTGGGCGTGGTCCTGGGTTTGAAGAAAAACTGGTCTTTACGCAAGTCCAGCAAGCGCAGGATGCTATCAAATTTGAAGCAGACATCGCGCCGGAGAAAAGTCTGGAGGCGGACCTGTGGGACGCCCTGGTGCTGGGGGTGCGGGACTATGTGGGCAAGAACGGATTTCCAGGCGCGCTGCTGGGGCTCTCGGGCGGCATCGACTCCGCCCTGGTGCTGGCCATTGCCGTGGACGCGCTGGGCGCCGACAAGGTGCGCACGGTGATGATGCCGTCGCCCTACACGGCCGACATCAGCTGGATCGATGCGCGCGACATGGCTGCCCGCCTGGGCGTGCGCTACGACGAGATATCCATCAAGCTGCAGTTCGAAGCCTTCAAGGCCGCGCTGGCGAGCGACTTCGCGGGTCTGGCCGAGGACACCACCGAGGAAAACCTGCAGGCGCGCATCCGGGGCACGCTGCTCATGGCGCTGTCCAACAAGTTCGGCGCCATCGTGCTCACCACGGGCAACAAGAGCGAGATGTCCGCGGGCTACTGCACGCTGTATGGCGACATGGCGGGTGGCTTCGCGGTGATCAAGGACGTGGCCAAGACACGGGTGTTCGACCTGGCGCGCTGGCGCAACGCCAACGATCCGTATGGCACGGGCGCCAGTCCCATTCCCGAGCGCATCATCACCCGCCCGCCCAGCGCCGAGCTGCGCCCCGACCAGAAAGACCAGGACAGCCTGCCGCCCTACGAAGTGCTGGACGCCATCGTGGCGCGCTACATGGAGAACGATGAGCCCATCGAGTCCATCATCGCCAGCGGTTTTGCGCGCGCCGATGTGGAGCGTGTGACGCGCCTCATCAAGCTCAACGAGTACAAGCGCCGCCAGGCTCCCGTAGGGATTCGCGTCACGCGCCGCAGCTTCGGCAAGGACTGGCGTTACCCTATCACCAGCAAATTCAGGGCGTGACGCTTCCGCGCTGCGCTTTCAGCCCCCATTTTTTACACCCTCCAGGAGACCCGCCATGAAAATGATCACCGCCGTCATCAAGCCCTTCAAGCTCGAAGAAGTCCGCGAAGCCCTGGCTGAATGTGGCGTGACCGGCCTCACCGTGACTGAGGTGAAGGGCTTTGGCCGCCAGAAGGGTCACACCGAGCTGTACCGGGGCGCTGAATACGTGGTGGACTTCCTGCCCAAGGTGAAGGTCGAGGTCGTCGTGAAGAGCGAAGACGTGGACCGCTGCGTGGATGCCATCGTGAGCGTCGCGCGCACGGGCAAGATCGGCGACGGCAAGATCTTCGTCACCTCGGTGGAGCGCGTGGTGCGCATCCGCACCGGCGACCTGGACGACGCCGCGGTCTGAGGGGCCGCGCCCGCCTGGCCGGGGCCGCACGGGCTCCCACAAGGAAAAGGCACGCAAGACATACAAGGACAAGGCACAAAGCGAAAGGGGCGGAAAACCGCCCCTTTCGCTTTTGTTTTGTTGTGTGGCTGCCGGCAGCGCGATGCGGGGGTGACCCCGTACCCGCGCGGCCCGGCCGTCAGATCACGGCACGCAGCGGCACCGGCGCCTGACCAGGGCCGGCGGACTGTACCAGCGTGCGCAGCAGCGCATCGGCGTCGGCGGACGCATGCAGCAGTCCCATCTGCCATTCGCCCATGAAGCCGCTGGCCACGCTGTGGTCCAGGAAGCCCATCAGCGCGTCGTAGTAGCCCGCGACATTGAGCAGGCCCAGCGGCTTGTCGTGGTAGCCCAGCTGGCGCCAGGTCCACACCTCGAACAGCTCTTCGAAGGTGCCGATGCCGCCGGGCAGGGCCAGGAAGGCGTCGCTGCGCTCGGCCATCATCGCCTTGCGCTCGTGCATGGTCTGCACGATGTGAAGCTCGTCGCACAGGCGGTTGGCCAGCTCCTTGTCCACCAGCGCCTGCGGAATCACGCCCACCACGCGCCCGCCCGCCACGCGGGTGGCCTCGGCCACCGTGCCCATCAGCCCGCTGCGCCCACCGCCATACACCAGCTGCCCGCCACGTTGGCCGATCCACTGGCCCACGGCCTTGGCGGCCTGGGCGAAGGCCGGGTTCTCGCCAGGGCGCGAGCCGCAGTACACACACACTGAAAATGCCGGTTCAACCATGGAAGATCCTCTGAAAAACAGCCGCGCCCCAGATGCCCATGCACAGCAGCAGCGCCAGCAGCACGGCGGCGCTGCCCATGTCCTTGGCGCGTTTTGAAAGGTCGTGCCATTCGGGGCCGATGCGGTCGATGGCGGTCTCGATGCCAGTGTTGAGCAGCTCCACGATCATCACGATCACCACGGAGCCTGCCAGCAGCGCCACCTCCACCCAGCTGCGCCCCAGCCACAGCGACAGGGGCAGCAGCACCATGGCGGCAATGGCCTCCTGGCGGAACGCCTTTTCGTTCCAGCCCGCGCGCAGGCCTTCCAGCGAATAGCCGGCGGCGTGCCAGATGCGGTTCAGGCCCGAGCGGGCTTTCTGGGGGTTGGCGGGCGCGATGGGCTGCGGCGGAGATAGGGACATGGTCCGGGCATTGTCTCGCACCCGCGTGACAGCTGGCACGGCGAAGGGGTGGCGGGGGGCTACTTTTTTGGCAGCTCGAAGTGCACCAGGCGGGTGCCGGCCAGCGCGTCATGCCAGAACTGCCGCTGGGGATGAAACCGGCTCAGGATGGCCCAGATGGCGACCCAGCCGAACAGCAGCACCAGCACCTCGAGGGCGGGCACGCCGAACAGGTAGGCGGCCAGCGGCGGCAGGAACCAGACCCAGCTGAGCAGGTAGCGCAGCAGGGCGCGCGCCTGGGTGATGGGGCGCCCTGCGGTGTCCACCACGCGGATGAGCCAGGTCTTCTGGGCCAGGGTCTGGCCCTTGGCCCAGAACCAGGTGAAATAGATGCCAAACACCACGAACAGGAAGGCCTGCAGGGCATGCCGGTTGTCCAGCGCGTGGCGGGTCTGGCTCAGGGTGCCGAACAGGTAGCCTGCGATGAAGACCACCCCGAACATCAGCATGCCCTCGTACAGCCAGCACGCCATGCGGCGCCACAGGTTGGGCGTCGCGCCGATGCCGGCGGCTGAAGGCGCAGGGGAGGAGGGGGCGGCCGGCGGCGTGCGGGCGGGAGGGGAGGCGGTCATTCCAGGGGGCGAAAGCGAGGCAGGAGCAAGGCGGGAAAGGCCGGCCGGCGGTCTACTGAGGATACAGGCCGGAATTGTCGGGTGTGACGATGGGAGCCGGGGCGGCGGGCGCTTCCGCGGAGCCTGCGCCCAGCGGTGCCAGCGCCGCCGGAACCGCCACGGGCACCGAGATGGGCGCGGTCTCCACCACCGTGGAGGCCGGATTCTGCGTGGGCATGCCCGATGCGGGTGGCGCCGCGGGCGTCACCGGCGCTGCCACGCGCGGGAGGCTGTGGTCCAGCACGGGGGGAATCTTGGGCGCATTCGGACGGCTGGGGTTGGCCTGCGTGGCCGCTGGCACCTGGGCCAGTTTCTTGGGCGACACGGGCCGCAGCGCCGTGGCGGCGCCCTTGGGCTTGGGCGCCGCACGGGCCGCCAGGGCGCGTTTTTCTTCCTCGGACAGCGCCAGGTAGGCCTCCCACTGGGCGCGCTTGTCGTCGGGGGCGAGGCGATTGGTGACCGCGTAGTTCAACCGGGCCTGGTTGCGCTGCTGGGCACTCAGGCTGGCCCAGTCCGCCATGCGGTCGTGGAACTTGGCCTGTTCTTCCTCGGGGAGCGCGGAGAAATTGGCCGCCAGCGCGAGCCAGCGGCGTTTTTGCGCCTCGCTGATCAGCGCCCAACGCTCCGCGAGCGGGTACAGCGCCAGCTTCTGGGGCGTGGTCAAGGTCTCCCAGCCCGGACCGGTCTCGACCTGCGGCACCATCGAGGTGCCATGGCGCGTGGGCGAGCGCGCGTTGTTGGGGCTGGCCACGGCCGCTTCCGCGCCGGCGGGCAGCAGGGTGCCGGGTGCCATGCGCATCTGCACCAGCACCTGGCCACCCACCGCCGCGAGCACGCCCAAGAGCGCCAAAGCCAGCACGAAGGCTGGCAGGGCGGGGGAAGCGTCAGAAGGGCTTGGGTGCATGCAGTACGGTGTCGGGCAGCTCAGTTCGGCTGCGCGGAGGTCTTGAGAAATTGTACGAAGCCCGGGTCTGCGTAGGCTGCGGGTGGCAGATCATCGGTCAGCAGCGCGGCATCCACCTCGGCCACGTCATTGGCACTGCTTTCGTCCTGGGCAATGTTGATCACGACCAGGCCCACCACCAGGGCCATCAGGGGAACGGCGGAAACCAGCGCACTCCACCAGCCACCGCCTTCACTGCCGCCGCGGCCCAGCGTGGCGCTGCCGCCCGCGCCGTGGATGACGGCCGCAGGGGCCGCCAGGCGCACCGGCACGATGTCTTTCTTGCGCTTGGCCAGCGCCTGCACGCGCGAGGCGCGCAGCCGCTCGGAAATGTCATAAGGCAATTCGGCGGTGCCGCTGGACAACCGCGACGCGACGCGCAGCGCAAAGCGCTCTGCCGCAGCTTCTGCCTGTGTCGATGGGGTCTGTACAGTGTTCATGGCTCGATTCCTTTGGCCTTCAGTGCCTTGCTGAGGGTTTGTATGGCACGAAAACAGTGCGTCTTGACACTGCCTTCGGAGCAGCCCATGGCGGCCGCCGTTTCTGCAACATCCATTTCTTCCCAGTAACGCATGAGGAACGCTTCCCGTTGACGTGGCGGAAGCTCGGCGATTTCAGCCTCGATACCGTGGAAGATCTGCGCCCGGCGGGTCAGATCCTCGGCGCTCTCCGCCCGTTCTCCACCATCCGGTCCTGAATACGCCTCCAGCAGATCAAAATCCATGCCATCTTCGCCGGGGCCCTCGAAGTCGCTCATGCTCGAAAACAGTGCATTGCGGGTCTTCTGGCGCCGGAACCAGTCCAGGGTGCAGTTGGACAGGATCCGCTGGTACAGCATGGGCAGCTCCGCCGCCGGCTTGTCGCCGTAGTGCTCCGCCAGCTTGAGCATGCTGTCCTGCACGATGTCGAGCGCCGCTTCCTCATTGCGAACGTGGTAGACCGAACGCTTGAAAGCGCGCTTTTCTACACTTTTGAGGAAGTCGGAGAGTTCTTGTTCGGTTGCCAAGACGGGTCAGCCCGGGAGGGGATCGGTGCCGGTGAGAGCGCAAAAATGTGGCTATCCGGCACGTGGAGCCTTTGATTATCGCATCCGCCGGGGTTTTTTTAGGCTGCCTGCGGTTTTACATGTGTTGCAGTGCGATAATCGCTGCTGCAATTCAAAAGGCAAACGGGTCACGGTCCGGCGCGGCAATCATCCCGCCCATGTCCTTGGCCTCAAGTTCCAAGCTGGCTTCACAAGAGCGCGTGCGAGGGGCACCCAAGGTTTTTCGTCAGAGAAATTCACAAAGGTTGATCGATCATGGAAATCTCCAAGGCTGAACTCACTTCAGCTGCCGCTGCCACGCAGGGCAATGCTTCTCCCGCTTCCGGCTCGCAGGACCTCATGGGTTCCGAGATCCTCATTAAGTCGCTCCAGGCCGAGAACGTCCAGTACATCTGGGGCTATCCTGGCGGCGCCGTCCTCTATATCTACGACGCGCTCTACAAGCAAGACACCATCCAGCACGTGCTGGTGCGCCACGAACAGGCCGCCGTGCACGCCGCCGACGGCTATGCGCGCGCCACCGGCGAAGTCGGCGTGGCCCTGGTCACTTCGGGCCCCGGCCTGACCAATGCGGTCACCGGCATCGCCACCGCGTACATGGATTCGATCCCCATGGTGATCATCTCCGGCCAGGTGCCCACGCCCGCCATCGGGCTGGACGCCTTCCAGGAGTGCGACACGGTCGGTATCACCCGCCCCATCGTCAAGCACAACTTCCTCGTCAAGGACCCGCGCGATCTGGCCATGACGATGAAGAAGGCCTTCCACATCGCCCGCACCGGCCGCCCCGGCCCCGTGGTGGTGGACGTGCCCAAGGACGTTTCGTTCAAGAAGGTGCCCTACAGCGGCTACCCGCAGTCGGTGGAAATGCGCTCGTACAACCCCGTGCGCAAGGGCCACGGCGGCCAGATCCGCAAGGCGCTGCAGTTGCTGCTGGCTGCCAAGCGCCCCTACATCTACACCGGCGGCGGCGTGCTGCTGGGCAATGCCACCAATGAGCTGCGCACGCTGGTGGACATGCTGGGCTATCCGGTCACCAACACGCTGATGGGCCTGGGCGCCTATCCCGCGTCGGACCGCAAGTTCCTGGGCATGCTGGGCATGCACGGCACCATCGAGGCCAACAACGCGATGCAGAACTGCGACGTGCTGCTGGCCGTGGGCGCGCGCTTCGACGACCGCGTGATCGGCAACCCCAAGCATTTCGCGCAGAACGACCGCAAGATCATCCACGTGGACATCGACCCGTCGAGCATCTCCAAGCGCGTGAAGGTGGACATCCCGATCGTCGGCGACGTGAAGGACGTGCTCACCGAGCTGATCTCCATGATCCGCGAGAGCAGCACGCGCCCTGACGCAGGTGCTCTGGCCGCCTGGTGGGACACCATCGAAGGCTGGCGCAAGCGCGATTGCCTCAAGTACAGCATGGGCAGCAGCGACGTCATCAAGCCACAGTATGTGGTCGAGACGCTGTGGAACATGACCAAGGATGCGGACACCTACATCACGTCCGACGTGGGCCAGCACCAGATGTGGGCCGCGCAGTACTACCGTTTCGACGAGCCGCGCCGCTGGATCAACTCCGGCGGCCTGGGCACCATGGGCGTGGGCATTCCCTACGCCATGGGCATCAAGCTGGCCAAGCCGGACTCCGAGGTCTTCTGCATCACGGGCGAAGGCTCGGTGCAGATGAACATCCAGGAGCTGTCCACCTGCCTGCAGTACAACACGCCGATCAAGATCTGCTCGCTGAACAACCGCTACCTGGGCATGGTGCGCCAGTGGCAGGAGATCGAGTACTCCGGCCGCTACAGCCACAGCTACATGGACGCGCTGCCCAACTTCGTGAAGCTGGCCGAGGCCTACGGCCATGTGGGCATGCTCATCGAGCATCCCAAGGACGTGGAGCCCGCGCTGCGCGAAGCCCGCAAGCTCAAGGACCGCACGGTGTTCATGGACTTCCGCACCGACCCCACCGAGAACGTGTTCCCGATGGTGCAGGCCGGCAAGGGCATCACCGAAATGCTGCTGGGGTCGGAAGACCTTTAAGCAAAATCGGGCTCCAGCGCTTGATTGGCAAGCGCAAGCAGCTATCAATTTGATAGCTATCACTTTTTGACGAATCTATTGCCTGCCAAGCCCGTGCATTACCGTGCACGGGGGAGGGCAGCGAAAAGAGGAATCTCTTCATCATGAAACACATCATTGCCGTTCTGCTGGAAAACGAACCCGGCGCGCTCTCGCGCGTGGTGGGCCTGTTCTCCGCCCGTGGCTACAACATCGAGTCGCTCACCGTGGCGCCCACCGAGGATGCATCGCTGTCGCGCATGACCATCCAGACCACGGGCTCCGACGACGTGATCGAGCAGATCACCAAGCACCTGAACCGCCTCATCGAGGTGGTCAAGGTGGTCGACCTCACCGAAGGCGCCTACACCGAGCGCGAGCTGATGATGGTGAAGGTGCGCGCCGTGGGCAAGGAGCGCGAGGAGATGAAGCGCATGGCCGACATCTTCCGTGGCCGCATCATCGACGTGACCGAGAAGAGCTACACCATCGAGCTGACGGGCGACCAGTCTAAGAACGACGCCTTCCTGCAAGCCATCGACCGCACGGCCATCCTGGAAACCGTGCGCACGGGCGCCAGCGGCATCGGCCGGGGCGAGCGCATTTTGCGCGTGTAAGACAATCCACCCCGTTTTCCCCAAATTTCAACCCCCAACAACGCATTTCAACCGGAGCGACCCATGAAAGTTTTCTACGACAAAGACACCGACCTGAGCCTGATCAAGGGCAAGACCGTGGCCATCATCGGCTACGGCAGCCAAGGCCACGCCCACGCACAAAACCTGAACGACAGTGGCGTGAAGGTTGTGGTCGGCCTGCGCAAGGGCGGTGCATCGTGGGACAAGGTTGGCAAGGCTGGCCTGACGGTGATGGAAGTCAACGACGCCGTGAAGGCCGCTGACGTGGTCATGATCCTGCTGCCCGATGAAGACATCGCAGCCGTCTACAAGAACAACGTCGAACCCAACATCAAGCAAGGCGCCTCGCTGGCCTTCGCCCACGGCTTCAACGTGCACTACAACCAGGTCGTGCCCCGCGCTGACCTGGACGTGTGGATGGTGGCGCCCAAGGCCCCTGGTCACACCGTGCGCAACACCTACACCCAGGGCGGCGGCGTGCCCCACCTGGTCGCTGTGCACCAGGACAAGTCCGGCAAGGCCCGTGACCTGGCCCTGAGCTACGCTGCCGCCAACGGCGGCGGCAAGGCCGGCATCATCGAGACCAACTTCAAGGAAGAAACCGAGACCGACCTGTTCGGCGAGCAGGCCGTGCTGTGCGGCGGCGCCGTCGAGCTGATCAAGATGGGCTATGAAACCCTGGTCGAAGCCGGCTATGCCCCCGAGATGGCCTACTTCGAATGCCTGCACGAACTCAAGCTCATCGTGGACCTGATCTACGAAGGCGGGATCGCCAACATGAACTACTCGATCTCGAACAACGCCGAGTACGGCGAGTACGTGACCGGCCCCGAAGTGATCAACGAGCAGTCGCGCGCCGCCATGCGCAATGCCTTGAAGCGCATCCAGAACGGCGACTACGCCAAGATGTTCATCCAGGAAGGCCGCCTGAACTACCCGAGCATGACGGCCCGCCGCCGCAACACCGCCGACCACAGCATCGAAGTGGTGGGCGGCAAGCTGCGCGCCATGATGCCCTGGATCGCCAAGAACAAGCTGGTCGACCAGACCCGCAACTGATCTCCTGTGCGAAGCACGAAAAGGCCACTTCACAGTGGCCTTTTTTGTTGCCGGGCCAACCCCTGGCGCAAAGCCCGCCCGCTACTTGGGAGCGCGCTCACCTGTGCCGGGGGCTGGGGCGCTTCCTTTGGCGGGACGCCGTGTTGGCAGGCGCTACACTGCGGCCTTCGCCTTTTGCGCGTGCGGCGCGCCGCCTGTTCCGTGGGTCAGGGTTGAAAACTATAAATTTAATAGCAGCTTGCGCAATATAGGCAAGCGCTGGAGGTCTATTTGATGCATGACGGCAATGAATCCACCGACAACCCCGGTGTGATGGTGCGCAAGCGGCGCAAAGGCATCTACATCCTGCCCAACCTGTTCACGCTGGCGGCCCTGTTCGGTGGTTTCTATTCGATCGTGATGGCCATGAACGGCCGGTTCGACATGGCGGCGGTGGGCGTCTTCTGCGCCATGGTGCTGGACAGCCTGGACGGACGCGTTGCGCGCATGACCAATACGCAGAGCGCGTTTGGCGAGCAGATGGATTCGCTGTCCGACATGGTCTCGTTTGGAGCGGCGCCCGCGCTGATCGCCTATGAGTGGTCGCTCCAGGGCCTGGGCCGGTGGGGCTGGATCGCCGCGTTCGTGTACTGCGCCTGCGCGGCCTTGCGCCTTGCGCGCTTCAATGTGAATACCAGCGTGGTGGACAAGCGCTACTTCCAGGGGCTGCCTTCGCCAGCCGCCGCTGCCCTGGTGGCCGGCTTCATCTGGCTCATGACGGAGCTGGGGGTGCATCCGGGAGAAGACCTGTGGCTGACCTGGACGCAGACCACCTGGGTCATGTTCGCCTTCACGCTGTATGCGGGACTCACCATGGTGACCAACGTGCCGTTCTACAGCTTCAAGGACGTGCAGATGAAGAAGAGCGTGCCCTTTGCCGCCATCGTGCTGATAGCGCTGGGCATCGCGGTCATCAACATCCATCCCCCCATCGTGCTTTTCGGCGTGTTCGTCTGCTATGGGCTGAGCGGCTACGGCGTCTATGCCTGGCGCAAGGCCAAGGGCCAGCACAGCAGCGTGATCAGCACGTCGACCGATGAACCCGATGAGCGCGGACTCCACAAGTGACCACGGCGGCGGGTCGTGACTTGTGCTACATTGCATCGCATGAACACGTTTGCACTGGCCCTACTGCTACCTCCCCACGGGCGGAGACAGTAAGCGCACGCGCACACTTTTTCCACACAGGCCCGTATGCACCCGCAGCGGGCCTTTTGTTTTGGGCGCCAGATTTTTGACGTTGCGGGAACCCCACCCACCGATACCAGGAGAACAACATGGCTGACAAACTGATCATTTTCGACACCACCTTGCGCGATGGCGAGCAATCCCCCGGCGCCTCGATGACCAAGGACGAGAAGCTGCGCATCGCGCGCCAGCTCGAGCGCCTGAAGGTGGACGTGATCGAAGCCGGTTTCGCGGCCAGCTCCAACGGCGACTTCGAAGCCGTGCAGGCCATCGCCAATGCGATCAGGGAATCGACCATCTGCTCGCTGTCGCGCGCCAACGACCGCGACATCGCGCGCGCGGCGGAGGCCCTGGCGGGCGCCAACAGCGCGCGCATCCATACCTTCATCGCCACGAGCCCGCTGCACATGGAGAAGAAGCTGCGCATGACGCCCGAGCAGGTGCTGGAGCAGGCCAAGCAGTCGGTGCGTTTCGCCCGCAACCTGGTGGCCGACATCGAGTTCAGCCCCGAGGATGGCTACCGCAGCGATCCCGATTTCCTGTGCCGCGTGCTGGAGGCAGTGATCGCGGAGGGCGCCACCACCATCAACGTGCCCGACACCGTGGGCTACGCCATCCCCGAGCTCTATGGCAACTTCATCAAGACGCTGCGCGAGCGCATCCCCAACAGCGACAAGGCCGTTTGGTCCGTGCACTGCCACAACGACCTGGGCATGGCGGTGGCCAACTCGCTCGCTGGCGTGAAGATCGGCGGTGCGCGCCAGGTGGAGTGCACGATCAACGGCCTGGGCGAGCGCGCGGGCAACTGCTCGCTCGAAGAGGTGGTGATGGCGGTCAAGACCCGCCGGGACTATTTCAACCTCGACCTCAACATCGACACGCAGCACATCGTGGCCGCCAGCCGCATGGTTAGCCAGACCACCGGTTTCGTGGTGCAGCCCAACAAGGCCGTGGTGGGCGCCAACGCGTTCGCACATGCCTCGGGCATCCACCAGGATGGCGTGCTCAAGGCGCGCGACACCTACGAGATCATGCGCGCCGAGGACGTGGGCTGGAGCGCCAACAAGATCGTGCTGGGCAAGCTGAGCGGCCGCAATGCCTTCAAGCAGCGCTTGCAGGAACTGGGCGTGAGCCTGGAGAGCGAAACCGAGGTCAATACGGCGTTCACCCGCTTCAAGGAGTTGGCGGACCGCAAGAGCGAAATCTTCGATGAGGACATCCTGGCGCTGGTCAGCGACGAGAGCGTGACCAGCGAGAAGGAGCAGTACGGCTTTGTCTCCCTTTTTCAGCAGAGCGAAACGGGTGAGCACCCGCGCGCGCGCATCGTCTTCACGGTCGACGGCCATGAAGTGCGCGGCGAATCCGAAGGCAACGGCCCCGTGGACGCCTCGCTCAAGGCCATTGAATCGCACGTCAAGAGCGGGGCGGAGATGGTGCTGTACTCGGTCAATGCCATCAGCGGCTCGACCGAGAGCCAGGGCGAGGTCACGGTGCGCCTGCAAAACAGCGGCCGCGTGGTCAATGGCGTGGGCGCGGATCCGGACATCGTGGTGGCTTCGGCCAAGGCATACCTCAGCGCGCTGAACAAGTTACAAAGTAAAGCTGACCGGGTGGCTGCACAAGGTTGAATGAACAATTTATAATTTCATTCACTTTCTCGGAAAGTCGCGCAAGGCATTGATCTTGCGCGACTTTTTTTGATTCTGTACACTGCTCAACACCTATTACCGTTTGGAGCACTTTGATGCACCATCGCCACCGCGCCGCAGTGAGCCGTTTCTTTCAAATTTTGAGCGTTGTCGCCGTGAGCGCCGTCCTGGCTGCCCCGGCCGCGCACGCAGGCGAGCGCAAGAAAGCCTCGGACAAAAAACAGCAGATCAGCACGGCCACTGCCAAACGGGGCGTTGCGCCCCGCAAGGTGGCTGCTGCCTCCACCAGGGCCGTGCGCGTGACGGCCAAGACCTCCAAGGCAGCCACCCGCGTGGCGTTCGTGCCGGCCAAGCAGTCCTTCGGGCAGATGGCGGGCCTGCACGAGGTCAACGATCCATTGGATCTGAAGTCGAGTGTGGCCCTGGTCATCGACCAGGACACGCACGAGGTCCTGCTGAGCAAGAATGACCATGCGGTGCTGCCCATCGCGTCCCTGACCAAGCTCATGACCGGGATGCTCATTTCCCAGGCCAAGCTGCCGATGGATGAACCGATCACCATCACGCAGGACGACGTCGATACGGAAAAGGGCAGCCGCTCGCGCCTGACGGTGGGTTCCACGCTGACCCGGGGCGAGATGCTGCATCTGGCCCTCATGTCCAGCGAGAACCGGGCTGCGCATGCGCTGGGCCGTACCTACCCTGGTGGCCTGGAGGCTTTCGTGGCGCAGATGAACGCCAAGGCCCGTTTGCTGGGCATGACCGACACCCGCTATGTGGAGCCCACGGGGCTGTCCAGCCGCAACCAGTCCAGCGCCCGGGACTTGGCCACCTTGGTGAATGTGGCGCACAGCGATCCCTTGCTGCGCGAGCTGTCCACGTCTCCGGGCTATGAGGTGGCCGTGGGCCCGAGAACGCTGCAGTACAACAATACCAACGGGCTGGTAAAGAACCCCACCTGGGATATCGGACTGCAAAAGACGGGCTATATCTCCGAGGCGGGCCGCTGCCTTGTGATGCAGACGCAGATCGCCGGGCGCAAGCTCATCATGGTGTTTCTGGATTCCGCGGGCAAGTTCAGCCGGCTGGGGGATGCGGAGCGCGTGCGCCACTGGGTGGAGTCGATGCCATCCCTGGCGACCCCGTTGCAGGCCCGGGCCGGAAGCAATGGCTAGCCGATAGCGGCAGCTAGCTTCCCGCGCCAGCGGCCCCGCCGGGGCCGTGGTGCCATCGAAGCGCATTGATCATCCATGGGCCGACCAGGCATTACCCGCCTGTGTCGGCTTTTTCATTTCATGCGTGGTGGCTTCTGGGGTCGTGGTGCGCCGCTCAGCGAAGGCCTGCACGCAAGCCGGCTTCGCTGGATGCCGATGCCTCGGTGCTGGTGGGTACGTGGCCCAGCGCGAGCGAGATCTCGTTGGCCGTGGCTTGCAATTTGGGCAGCCACCCTTCGTCCAGCCGGTCCGCCGGGGCCGATATCGACAGACCCGCCACCAGCTTGCCCTGGTCGTCATAGACGCCGGCGGCCATGCAGCGCACGCCCAGCTCCAGTTCCTCGTTGTCGCGGGCAATCCCGTACTGCCGTGCCTTGGCGAGTTCGCGCTCAAGGTTGGGCAGCTGGGTGATGCTGTTGCGCGTGTGTCCCGCCAGCCCGGTGCGCGTGGCGTAGGCCCGCACGCGCTGGGGATCGTCCAGGGCCAGGAAGAGCTTGCCCGTCGATGTCAGGTGCAGGGGGGCGCGCCCGCCGATGGCGCGTACCACCTGCATGCCCGAGCGCTCGCTGTAGGCGCGCTCCACGTAGACAATCTCATCCCCCTGCCGCATGCTCAGATTGACCGGTTGCTGGATCAGCTTGTGCAGGTTGCGCATGGGGGTCAGGGCGGCATCGCGCACGCTCAGGCGCGCCTTGACGAGGTTGCCCAGTTCCAGCAGGCGCATGCCCAGCCGGTAGCTGCCGGATTCCGGCCGGTCCACGAAGCGGCCGATCGTGAGGTCGTTCAGGATGCGGTGCGTGGTGGAGGGGTGCAGCCCCGTCTTCTCGCTGATTTCCTTGAGGGAGATCGCCTCCTCGCGCGACGCCAGCACATCGATCAGCGTAAACATGCGTTCAAGCACCTGAACGCTGGGTTTGGCAGGAATGCTGGGATCGATTTTTTTCATGGGCGGCGATGCAATGAGGGCCGCAGCATTTTATCTTGTGAAATTCAATCCTGCATTCAGGCGCCTTGTTCGGCGCGGTGCCACGCGCCATCGGTGCGGACTTCGTGGGGGTGAAAGCGGGCCTTGTAGTTCATCTTGGGGCTGGCTTCGATCCAGTAGCCCAGATAGACATGGGGGAGCCCCAGGGAGCGCGCCTGCGCGATCTGCCACATCACGTTGTAGGTGCCGTAGCTGCAGTGGGGCTCGGGCTCGTAGAAGGTGTAGACCGCGGAAAGCCCGTCGTCGAGCACATCCAGGATGGATACCATCTTGAGCGCGCCGGGCTCGCCGCTGGCATCCGTTTCGCGGAACTCCACGAGGCGCGAATTCACCCGGCTTTGCAGCAGGAACTGGGTGTACTGGTCGATGCTGTCATGGTCCATGCCGCCGCCCGCATGGCGGCCATTCTGGTAGCGCAGGTAGAGCTGGTAGTGCTCGGGCACGAAACACAGGCGCAGCACGCGCGCCTGCAGGCCGCCATGTCGAACGGTCGCTCGCCGCTGGCTTCGATCGGGTTGGAACTCATTCACGAGCACGCGCAGCGGAGTGCAGGCCTGGCAGCCATCGCAGTAGGGACGGTAGGTGAACATGCCGCTGCGCCGGAACCCCTTGGCGACGAGGTCGGAATACACGTCGCTCTGAATCAGGTGGCTGGGCGTGGCCACCTGCGACCGAGCCTGTCTGTCCGGCAGGTAGCTGCAGGGGTAGGGGGCTGTCGCATAGAACTGCAGGGTTTGCAGTGGAAGGTCGTTGAGTTGCGTCATGCCGTGGACACGGTGGAGGGCAGCAGCCCGTTCCAGTATACGGGGTCGAAGACCCAGGGCGGTGGCGGAAGGTGCTGGGTCTTCTGGATCTCGGCCAGGAACTGCGCGCGGGGAATCTCCCGGGCTCCCAGGGAGGCGAGGTGGCGCGTGTTCTGCTGGCAGTCGATCATCGCAACGCCGTGGTGGCGGCACAGGCCCACCAGGGCCGCGAGCGCGATCTTCGATGCGTCCGTGGCGTGGGCGAACATCGATTCGCCGAACACTGCCTGGCCGAGGGCCACGCAGTACAGGCCGCCCACCAGCCGTCCTTCAACCCAGGTCTCGACGCTGTGGGCATACCCTGCCGCATGGAGGCGGATGTAGGCTTCGATCATCTCGGGCACGATCCAGGTGCCCACTTGGCCATCGCGTTCCTTGGTGGCGCAGGCCGTGATGACTTCCCGGAAAGCATGGTCCACGCGGATCTGGCAGGCTGCATCGGTGCGGAATGCCTGCAGCGTCCTGCGCAGGGAGCGGTGCAGCCTGAACTCCGCGGTGGGCAGCACCATGCGGGGATCGGGGGCCCACCACAGGATGGGCTGCCCCGGGCCGTACCAGGGAAAGGTGCCCTGGGCGTATGCCGCCCGCAACTGCGCCACCGCCAGCGCGCCACCTGCCGCCAGGAGCCCGGGTGCGGGGTCCTGCGGTCCCCATGCGGTCGCGGGATGCGGCAGACGGTCTTCGGGTTCCAGCCAGGGCAATTGCGGGGGCATGGGATGGTGCGCGGGTAAACAACAACGACAAGGAGACTGGCTTATTGTCCGGCAACCCGGGCGTGCGCGGCGCGGATGAAGCCGGCGACAAAAAAGCCCACCATGCGTGGGCATGGTGGGCTTTCTGAGTGGCTCCTCGACCTGGGCTCGAACCAGGGACCTACGGATTAACAGTCCGGCGCTCTACCGACTGAGCTATCGAGGAATGATCGGTATGTAAAAGGCCCCGCGTACACATGCAGGGCCTGCAAATTCTTGGCTCCTCGACCTGGGCTCGAACCAGGGACCTACGGATTAACAGTCCGGCGCTCTACCGACTGAGCTATCGAGGAACAAGACTTAGATTATATACATAAAAAATGGGCTCCAGCCGCTTCGCGGATGTGCCCGACGATTTGCACGGTGCCCCGGCCGGGAGTGCGGGGCGCATGCCTGGCTTTCGATGCTGCCCATTCGCTCACTGCGGCTCGGGCCTGCGCCACAGCCAGGCCAGCACGCACGCCATGCAGGTGATGGCGAGCACGGCGATCCAGGTGCGCGTGCCCGTCGCAAACAGCACGATCCCACTCAGCGCCATGAGGCACGTGGCGCTCCATTTGGCGCGCCGGCTCACGCAGCCTCCCTGGGCCCAGTTGCGCAAGAGCGGGCCGAACAGGCGGTGGTTCCAGAGCCAGCGGTACAGCCGGGGCGAACTGCGGGCCGCAGCCCATGCCGCCATGAGAATGAACACCGTGGTGGGCAGCCCGGGAACGATGACGCCGATGATGCCCATCACCAGGCACGCCACGGCAAAGACCAGCAGCAGCCAGCGGGCGGGCCATGGCAAGGGGCGCAGGGGCGGGGCCGTGTCGGTGGAGGCCGGGTCTGGAGGAGAGTCCATGCCGGTATTGTGAATGGGCGCGCCGCTGCGCGGCGCGCCGACACGCGCTATGCTGCCGCAGGCTGGCGCGCGCCAGCCGCTTTCGCAGAAATTTCACACCGATGACCATCCACACCATCCTGAAGATGGGCGATCCGCGCCTGCTGCGCGTTGCCCAGCCCGTGACTGCATTCGATACAGACGATCTTCATCTTCTGGTGCGGGACATGTTCGACACCATGCGCTCCGTCAATGGGGCGGGGCTTGCCGCGCCGCAGATTGGCGTGGATCTGCAACTCGTGATCTTTGGCTCCGGCGAACGCAATCCGCGCTACCCCGAGCGTCCGGTGATTCTTCCTACCGTCCTGCTCAATCCCGTCATCACGCCGCTGGGCGATGAAGAAGAGGAGGACTGGGAAGGCTGCCTTTCCGTGCCGGGGCTGCGCGGCAAGGTCCCCCGGTGGGCGCGCATCCGCTACACGGGGTTCGATCCTTACGGCGACCGCATAGACCGCACGGTGGACGGCTTTCATGCCCGTGTGGTGCAGCACGAGTGCGACCACCTCGTTGGCAAGCTGTACCCGATGCGGGTGCGCGATTTCACGCAGTTCGGCTTCACGGAAGTGCTCTTCCCCGACATTAGCGCCGCCGAGGACGACTGACGGGCGGAACCAGCGCCCGCTTTGGGGTCAACGGTGCACGAGCACCGGGATCTTGCTGTGCGTGAGGACCTTGAGGGTCTCGCTTCCCAGCAGGATGCCCTGGAGGCCGCGGCGGCCATGCGAGGCCATCAGGATCAGGTCGCAGCCCTGCGCGTGCGCGGCGTCGATGATGGCTTCGTAAGGATGGTCGCTGATGCTGGTCAGGGTGTCGCAGGGCACGCTGTACTGTGCCGCGGTCTCCCGGATGTAGTTCAGGACCTCCTCGGCCCTCGCCCGGGCCTGGTCTTCCTGGCTCTTGCGCGTGTGTTCGAGCATGGCGGTGTGGTACGCAAGTGCATGGAATTCGGGCAGGGCATAAAAGCCGGTGACCTTGGCGTGGGCTTCGCGGGCAAAGCGCATGCCGCGCAGGATGGCCGCTTCCGACAGCGCCGTACCGTCGGAGGGCATCAGGATGTGCTTGTACATGCTGGCTCCTTGGGGGCTGCGTGGGCAGTCCCGGCAGGGCGCCGGGTCGCCTGCCCGGGTGCGGTGGCGCAACGCGGCTGGCAGGCACCGTGGGCGCCATGAACGCGCCACATGCATGTGGCTGTTATAGGCTCAAGATGGGCACAAGGCAAGCGCCAGCCCTGGCGCGCTTCAGCATTCGACAACAGGGGGAAATGCGCCCTGGCGCTTTATTGGCATGCGATGGGTGCTATCAATGGAATAGCATCTTGGCGCGCAGCCTTCTCGTGAGGATCCACCGCCTGACCGGAGGCCGGAGACGGGATGCGGTAGGCCGCTAGTCAGTCAGTCAGTCAGCCAGCTCGCGCAGCAGTTCGGTCTCGATCTCGATCTGGCGTGCATTGTTCTGCAGTTCGGGGCCCTGGACCAGGAAGGTGTCTTCGACACGTTCGCCCAGGGTGCTGACCTTGGCCAACTGCACGCTCAGGTGGTGCTGCGCCAGGATGCGCGCCACCAGGTACAGCAGGCCCGCACGGTCGCTGGCGGAGATGGCCAGCAGCCAGCGCTGCGCCTTTTCGTCGGGGCGCAGCGTGACGCGCGGGGCGACCGGAAAGCTCTTCACGCGGCGCGACACCCGCCGGCGCGCGGGTTCGGGCAGCGGCCCGCCCGCCTCGATCACGCGCACCAGGTCGCTTTCGACCATATGGGTCAGTTCGCGGTAGTGCCCCGCCTGCGACGAGGCCACCACCTGGAAGGTGTCGAGCGCATAGCCATTGTTCGCGGTGTGCACGCGCGCATCCAGGATGCTGAAGCCCGCGCGGTCGAAATAGCCGCAGATGCGCGCGAACAGGTCCGCCTGGTCGGCGGCATACACCATCACCTGCAGACCATCGCCCGCCAGCGACTGGCGCGCGCGCACCACGGGCCTGGCCGTGCCCACATGGCGCGACAGGTGGCGCGTGTGCCAGGCGATGTCCGCCGCTTCGTGGCGCATGAAGTAGCTCACATCCAGCGTGGCCCACAGGGCCTTGTGGGCCTCGAAGGGCAGGGCGCTCAGGGCCAGCAGCACCAGCGCCTCGCGCTTGCGCGCCTCGATCTCGGCGGCGGCATCCGGCGCCCGGCCACCCAGGGTGCGCAGCGTGGCGCGGTACAGGTCTTCGAGGAGCTTGCCTTTCCAGGCGTTCCAGACCTTGGGGCTGGTGCCACGGATATCGGCCACCGTGAGCAGGTACAGCGCGGTCAGGTAGCGTTCGTTGCCCACGCGCTGGGCGAATGCCGCGATCACGTCCGGGTCGGAGAGGTCTTCCTTTTGGGCGATCCGGCTCATCGACAGGTGTTCGCTGACCAGGAACTCGATGAGCCTGGCGTCTTCGCGGTCCACGCCATGCTGGCGGCAGAAGCGCCGCACCTCGACGGCGCCGATCTGCGAATGGTCGCCGCCGCGGCCCTTGCCGATGTCGTGGAACAGCGCCGCGACGTACAGGATCCACGGCTTGTCCCACCCGCCCGCGAGCTGCGAGCAGAACGGGTATTCGTGCGCGTGCTCGGCCATGAAGAAACGGCGCACGTTGCGCAGCACCATGAGGATGTGCTGGTCGACCGTGTACACATGGAACAGGTCGTGCTGCATCTGCCCCACGATGCCCCGGAAGACCCACAGGTAGCGCCCGAGCACCGAGGTCTGGTTCATGAGGCGCATGGCATGCGTGATGCCCGAGGGCTGCTGCAGGATGCGCATGAAGTTGGCGCGATTGACCGGGTCGCGGCGGAACGCGCCGTCCATCACCCCGCGTGCGTTGTACAGCGCGCGCAGGGTGCGCGCCGACAGGTCCTTGAGCCCCACGGTGGTCTGGTAGAGCAGGAAGGTTTCCAGGATGGCGTGCGGGTCGCGCTCGTACAGGTCGTCGCTGGCCACCTCGATCAGGCCGGCCTTCTCGAAGAAGCGCTCGTTGATGGGGCGCGGCTCGTGGGTCGAGGGGTTCAGGCGTTCCTCGATGTTCAGCAGCAGGATCTGGCTGAGCTGCGACACGGCCTTGGCCGCCCAGTAGTAGCGCCGCATCAGGCTTTCGCTGGCGCGCATGGGCAGGCGCGAGCCGTCGGGCGCCTGCGAGCGGTAGCCGAAGGACTCGGCCACGGCGGTCTGCAGGTCGAACACCAGGCGGTCCTCATGCCGCCCGGCGGCTGCATGCAGGCGCGCGCGGATGAGGCAGAGCACGGCCTCGTTGCGCTCGATCTGGCGCACCTCGAAGGCGGTGGCCATGCCGCTGGCGGCCAGTTCCTTCCAGTTGCGGCCCAGGCCCGCGGCCTGCGCCACCCACAGGATCATCTGCAGGTCGCGCAGCCCGCCGGGCGACTCCTTGCAGTTGGGCTCCAGCGAGTAGGGCGTGTTCTCGTACTTGTTGTGGCGCTGGCGCATCTCCAGCGTCTTGGCCACCAGGAAGGCCTGCGGGTTCATCTGCAGGCGGTACTGGCGCTGGAATTCGGCGAACAGCGCCGCGTTGCCGCACACCAGGCGCGATTCGAGCAACGAGGTCTGCACGGTGACATCGCCCGCGCTTTCGGCCAGGCATTCGGCCACGGTGCGTACGCTGGAGCCGATCTCCAGGCCCGCATCCCAGCAGCTGCCGATGAAGCCCTCCAGCCGCGTGCGCAGCTCGCTGCCGGCCTCGGGGGCGCTTCCATCGGGCATCAGCAGCAGGACGTCGACATCCGAATAGGGGAAAAGCTGGTCGCGCCCGAAGCCGCCCACGGCCACCAGCGCCATGTCCGCTGGGAGCTGCGCCCGCTGCCACAGCGTGTGCAGCAGGGCGCCGGCCAGCGTGGAGAGCTTGCGCAGCAGCACGCGGATGCCACGCGTGGAGGCGCCCGTGGCCTGCAGGGCGGCGAGCAGGGCGGCTTTGTCGCTGCGGTAGGCGTCCCGCAGGGCATGGAGTTCGGTCATGGTCGTGGTGCGCGCGGATAAGGTGCCATGAAAAAAGCCATGCAAGAGTTGTGCGAGCCAGTGTGAATGCCGGTCACGCAGGCGTTGCCGGGCCGGCCGTCAGGTGGCCGTGGCCGTCACGAAGGCGGGCAGCGCGGGCGAGCCGGCCGACAGGGTCATCACCTCATAGCCTGTCTCGGTCACCAGCACGGTGTGTTCCCACTGCGCCGACAGGCTGTGGTCCTTGGTCACGATGGTCCAGCCGTCGTTGCCGAACTCCTTCACCTCGCGGCGGCCGGCGTTGATCATGGGCTCGATCGTGAAGACCATGCCGGGCACCAGTTCTTCCAGCGTGCCGGGGCGGCCGTAGTGCAGCACCTGGGGTTCTTCGTGGAACTTCTGGCCGATGCCGTGGCCGCAGAACTCGCGCACGATGGAGAAACCCTGGCCTTCGGCGAATTTCTGGATGGCGTGGCCCACGTCGCCCAGGTGGGCGCCAGGCTTCACCTGCAGGATGCCGTGCCACATGGCGTCGAAGGTGATCGCGCACAGGCGTTTGGCGGCAATGGAGCACTCGCCGATCTGGTACATGCGGCTGTTGTCGCCGTACCAGCCGTCCTTGGTGATCACGGTCACGTCCACGTTGACGATGTCGCCCTTCTTGAGCGGCTTGTCGTTGGGGATGCCGTGGCACACCACATGGTTGACCGAGGTGCACAGCGAGGCGGGGTAGGGCGGGTAGCCGGGCGGCTGGTAGCCCACGGTGGCCGAGATGGTGCCCTGCTGGGCCATGCATTCGGCACCCAGGCGGTCGATTTCCTTGGTGGTGATGCCGGGCTTGATGTGGGGGGCGATGTAGTCCAGCACTTCGGAGGCCAGGCGGCACGCGAGGCGCATGCCGGCAATGTCTTCTGCGCTTTTGATGGTGATGCTCATGGCGTAATTATCCCATCGCCCCCCGCCGGCTGCTTGGAGGCGGGCGGCGGCCCTGGTCCGCCCGGTAAAATGCCGGGCTGTCCACCCACATGCCCAGGCCAGAGCCCGGGCCCGGGTCGGCGCCTCGACCGTACCCCTCACACCCAACAGGCCGCTACCGTGACCTTGCACATGACCACGCTGGCGGGCGGCAACGCCCTCAGCACCTTCCGCGCCCAGCAACTCCAACCCGCCCTGGAGGCCATCCACCCCAAGATCAGCGGCATTGCAGCGCGCTTCGTGCACCTTGTCGCCACCGACGCGCCCCCCACGCCCGCCGACCATGAGCGCCTGGCCGCCCTGCTGACCTATGGCGACCCCTATGCGGGCCCCGCCGAGGGCACCGCCATCATCGTCACCCCCCGCCTGGGCACGCTGTCGCCCTGGGCGTCCAAGGCGACCGACATCGCCCGCAACTGCGGCATCGCCATCCGCCGCGTGGAGCGCATCACCGAATACCGCATCAGCCTCAAGGCCGGCCTGCTGGGCAAGGCGCCCGAGCTGACGGCCGAGCAACTGGCCCAGGTGGCCGCCCTGCTGCACGACCGCATGACCGAGTCCGTGGTGGCCGACCGCGCCGCCGCCGCCGCGCTGTTCACCGAACTGCAGCCCGCGCCCATGGAGCACGTCAACGTGCTCGGCGGCGGCCGCGCCGCGCTGGAGGCGGCCAACACCCGTTTCGGCCTGGCCCTGGCCGACGACGAGATCGACTACCTGGTCAACGCCTTCACGGGCCTGGCGCGCAACCCCACCGACGTGGAGCTGATGATGTTCGCCCAGGCCAACAGCGAACACTGCCGCCACAAGATCTTCAACGCCCAGTTCACCATCGACGGCGTGGCGCAGGACAAATCGCTGTTCGGCATGATCCGCAACACCCACCAGCTGGCGCCCCAGCACACGGTGATCGCGTATTCGGACAACGCCTCGGTCATGGAAGGCGGCGAGGTCGAGCGGTTCGTGGCCAAAATGGCCTCTACCGCTGATTCAGCGGGCGCTACCAGCTATCAAAAAAGTAGCGCCACCCAGCACGTGCTGATGAAGGTGGAAACGCACAACCACCCCACCGCCATCTCTCCCTTCCCGGGCGCATCCACCGGCGCGGGCGGCGAGATCCGCGACGAAGGCGCCACCGGGCGGGGCTCCAAGCCCAAGGCCGGCCTCACGGGGTTCACCGTGTCCAAGCTCTGGGGCAGCACGGTCGGCAAGCCCGAGCACATCGCCAGCCCGCTGCAGATCATGGTGGAAGGGCCCCTGGGTGGCGCGGCGTTCAACAACGAATTCGGCCGTCCCAACCTGGCGGGCTACTTCCGCGAGTACGAGCAGGAAGTCGCTGGCGTGCAGCGCGGCTACCACAAGCCCATCATGATCGCCGGCGGCGTGGGCGTGATCGACGCGGGCCTGACGACAAAGATCGAGTTCCCCGCTGGCTCGCTGCTCATCCAGCTGGGCGGCCCCGGCATGCGCATCGGCATGGGCGGCAGCGCCGCCAGCTCCATGGCCAGTGGCGCCAACGCCGCCGAACTGGACTTCGACTCCGTGCAGCGCGGCAACCCCGAGATCGAGCGCCGCGCCCAGGAGGTCATCAACCACTGCTGGGCGCAGGGCGCCGCCAACCCCATCCTCGCCATCCACGACGTGGGTGCCGGCGGCCTCTCGAACGCCTTCCCCGAGCTCACGAACGACGCCGGCCGTGGCGCTCGCTTCGACCTGCGCGCCGTGCCGCTCGAAGAATCGGGCATGGCGCCCAAGGAAATCTGGAGCAACGAAAGCCAGGAGCGCTACGTGCTGGCCATCGCGCCCGAGTCGCTGCCGCTGTTCAAGGCGTTCTGCGAGCGCGAGCGCTGCCCCTTCGCCGTGATCGGCACGGCCACCGAGGAACGCCAGCTGGTGCTGCAGGACACCGCCGTGGAGGCGGGCGACCAGAAGCTGCCGGTAGACATGCCCATGAACGTGCTGCTGGGCAAGCCGCCCAAGATGCACCGCGACGTGGCCACCGTGCAGCGCCAGTTCGCGCCCATGGACCTGACCGGCGTGCCGCTGCAAAAGGCCGTGATCGACGTGCTGGCCCACCCCACGGTGGCGTCCAAGCGTTTCCTCATCACCATCGGCGACCGCACCGTGGGCGGCCTGTCGCACCGCGACCAGATGGTCGGCCCCTGGCAGGTGCCGGTGGCGGACTGCGCGGTGACGCTGGCCGACTACAAGGGCTTTGCGGGCGAGGCGATGAGCATGGGCGAGCGCACGCCGCTGGCCGCCATCAACGCACCCGCATCGGGCCGCATGGCCGTGGCCGAGGCCATCACCAACCTGCTGGCGGCGCCTATCGAGCTGCCGCGTGTGAAGCTGTCCGCCAACTGGATGGCCGCGTGTGGCGAGCCCGGCGAAGATGCTGCCTTGTACGAGACCGTGAAGGCCGTGGGCATGGAGCTGTGCCCGGCGCTGGGCGTCTCCATCCCCGTGGGCAAGGACAGCCTGTCGATGCGCACGCAGTGGAACGACGGCAGCGACAAGAAAAAGGTCACGTCCCCCGTGAGCCTGATCGTGAGCGCGTTCGCGTCGCTCTCCGACGTGCGCGGCACGCTCACGCCCCAGCTCGATGCCACCGAGGATGACACCACCCTGGTGCTGATCGATCTGGGCAAGGGCCAGAACCGCATGGGCGGCAGCATCCTGGGCCAGACGCTGGAACAAAGCGGCGACGTGGTGCCCGACGTGGACGATCCGCAGGACCTGGTGAACCTGGTCAACGCCGTGAACGCGCTGCGCGCCAAGGGCCATGTCCTGGCCTACCACGACCGCAGCGACGGCGGCCTGCTGGCGGCGGCGGCCGAGATGGCCTTTGCGGGCCACGTGGGCGTGGCGCTCAATGTGGACATGCTCGTGACCGAAGGCGACGGCATCAGCGACAGCCGCATGGAGACCGGGGATGCCAAGAACTGGGCGCAGCAGGTCAGCGCGCGCCGCGAGGAGCTCACGCTCAAGGCCCTGTTCAACGAAGAACTGGGCGTGCTGCTGCAGGTGCGCACCGCAGAGCGCAACGATGTGATGCAGGTGCTGCGCGAGCACGGCCTGTCCAGATTCAGTCACTTTGTCGGCAAGACGCGTCCGCAATCGTCGGGCATCGACGCCGGCAAGGGCGAGCTGCAGGTCTGGCGCGATGCCAAGGCCGTGTTCAGCGCCAAGCTCACCGACCTGCACCAGGTGTGGGATGCCGTGAGCTGGAAAATCTGCCAGCAGCGCGACAACCCCGCGACCGCGGACTCCGAGCACGCCGCCGCGGGCGCGGCCGCCGACCCCGGGATGCACGTGCACCTCACGTTCGACGCGGCCGACAACGTGGCGGCGCCGTTCCTGAACCTGGCCAAACCCCGGGTCGCGATCCTGCGCGAGCAGGGCGTCAATTCGCACATCGAGATGGCCTACACCTTCACCGAGGCCGGCTTCGAGGCCTACGACGTGCACATGACCGACCTGCAGACCGGCCGCGTCAAGCTCGAAGACTTCAAGGGCGTGGTCGCCTGCGGCGGCTTCAGCTACGGCGACACGCTGGGGGCCGGCATCGGCTGGGCGCGCAGCATCACCTTCAACCCCGTGCTGGCCGAGCAGTTCCAGGGCTTCTTCGGCCGCACCGACACCTTTGGCCTCGGGGTGTGCAACGGATGCCAGATGTTTGCCGAGCTGGCGGACATCATCCCGGGCGCGCAGGACTGGCCACGCTTCACCACCAACCAGAGCGAGCGCTTCGAGGCCCGCCTGTCGATGGTGGAGGTGCTGGAGTCTCCCAGCCTGTTCTTCGCGGGCATGGCGGGCAGCCGCCTGCCGATCGCCGTGGCGCACGGCGAGGGCTATGCCAACTTCAAGTACCGCGGCAACGCCGGCGCGGCCATCGCCGCGATGCGTTTCGTGGACAACCACGGCGCGCCCACCGAGCAATACCCGTTCAACCCGAACGGCAGCACGGGTGGCATGACCGGCGTGACCACGGCGGACGGCCGTTTCACGGCCATCATGCCGCACCCCGAGCGCGTGTTCCGCAACGTGCAGATGAGCTGGACCTCGGGCGACCGCAGCGAACTCAGTCCCTGGATGCGCATCTGGCGCAATGCCCGCAAGTGGGTGGGGTGACGTAGCACATCCTGCTGAGTCGCTTCGCGCCTTCCCCCTTCTCTCAATGGCTTGCCCTGCGGGAAGGGGCGCAGCCGGTGCACGCCCGCAAAGCGCCGCATACGCAGCTTGGCGGCCCTTGCACGGCTGCACGGGCGTTTGGGCTGCGCGGGCCCGGCGGGCTGCTGGCGGCGCTGTCGCGCCGGGCTGCCCGGCAAGTCCTGCTCAGGCCACTGCAGGGGCGCGCTGATACACCAGCAGCCGCCCTTTGTACGCCGGAACATCGGCCAGCGCGGGGTGGTCCAGGCGCTCTTCCACCACGTCAAAACGCAGCGCGGCCATCTGCTTGCTGAAGGCGGAGCGGTTGCCGCGGTTGGGGTCCACGATCCAGATCTGCGCGCTTTCGGCCGCATGGCGGTCGAGGAAGTTGGCCAGGCTGCCTCGTGCGTCGCGCTCGTACAGGACGTCGCTGCCCATGATGAGGTCGAACCGGCCTTGCACATCGGCGCAGGTGTCGGTCAAGTCGGCTCCCCATTGCCCGGTGCGGTACTTGAGCGGCGACATGCCGTTGAGCCGCACGTTCTCCAGCAGGAAGGCCGATGCCAGGGGGTGGCAGTCGCTGGCGGTCACGTCCACGCCGCGCCGGTGGCACACCAGGCTGGCCAGGGCCAGGCCGCAGCCGATCTCCAGCACGCGCTCGCCGCTTCGCAGGGGGCGGCTGGCCATGCGGTGCGCCAGCTGGGCCCCCGATGGCCACAGCAGGCCGAACAGCGGCCAGGCGGCGGAAGAGATGCCCAGCGCTTCGGCGGCACCCTCCGGGTCGGAAAACTGCTGCTTGTCCAGGAGCGAGCGGATGATCAGGTCTGCCGCGCCGGTGATGGCGATGTCTTCTTGCTTGGTCAGGTAGCCGGGCATGGCATGGGCGTGAAGCCCGTGCAGGGGGACAAGCCCCGGGGACCCCAAAGTGGTGGGTGAGGGCGCGAGTATGCGCCTTGCGCGCCGCAGCCCCCATGGCGGGCTGGGAGGAGGGCACGGCGACGGCCTGCGCTAAAGGCTCCCGGGGCCGGGGGGCGGGCGCAAACGAAGACCGTGCGTTGCTATAGTCCAGCCCACGCGCGGCGGCACGCATGCCGCCTTTTCCATTGCTATCTCAAGGACTTCCCATGGCCTCTGGCAGCCTGCTTGCCCTGTTGGACGACATCGCCACCATCCTCGACGACGTGGCCCTGATGACCAAGGTGGCCGCCAAGAAGAGCGCGGCCATGGCGGACGACGTCTCGGTCATGACGAAGGTGGCCGCCCAGAAGACGGCCGGCGTGTTGGGCGACGACCTGGCCCTCAATGCCCAGCAGGTCACGGGGGTGCGCGCCGAGCGCGAGATTCCGGTGGTGTGGGCCGTGGCCAAGGGGTCGTTCATCAACAAGGTGATCCTGGTGCCCGCGGCCTTGCTGATCAGCGCGTTCGCGCCCTGGGCCGTGACGCCGCTGCTCATGATTGGCGGTGCCTTCCTGTGCTTTGAAGGCTTTGAAAAAGTCGCCCACAAGCTGCTGCACGCCCCCCACGAAGACGCCGCCGAGCATGAAAGCCATGTGCTGGCCAATGCCAACCCCGCGGTGGACCTGGTGGCGTTCGAGAAGGACAAGATCAAGGGCGCGGTGCGCACCGACTTCATCCTGTCGGCAGAGATCATCGCCATCACGCTGGGGACCGTGGCGTCGGCGCCGTTTGTGCAGCAGGTCACCGTGCTGTCGGGCATCGCGGTCATCATGACCATCGGCGTATATGGCCTGGTGGCCGGCATCGTCAAGCTCGACGACCTGGGCCTGTGGCTGAACGGCAAGGCCAGCGCCGTGGCCAGGGCGGTGGGCTCGGGCATCCTGCGGGCCGCGCCGTGGCTCATGAAGGGCCTGTCCGTGGCGGGCACCGCCGCCATGTTCCTCGTGGGCGGCGGCATCCTGGTGCATGGCCTGCCCGCGCTGCACCATGCGGTGGATGCCGCTGGCGAGGCCGCCGCGCAATGGCCCGTGGGCGCCCTCTGGCATGTGCTGGTGCCCAACCTGCTCAACGCGGTGGTCGGCATCGTGGCGGGAGGTCTGGTGCTGGCAGCCGTCACGCTGGTGCAGCGCCTGCGCGGGAAATCCACCGCGCATTGACAAGGGCAGGCCGTTTTTCTTGATGTATGTCTAAGGGTTAATACGAGGGGCTTGAGATAGGGCAAGGCCGGTGGAGGGGCATGGCGGTTCAATGGATGCACGGGGGTCGTCCCCGTCCAACCGATGTGAAATCACCATGAAAAAGAACCTGCTGGCAGTAGCCGCCCTCTGCGCCCTGGCTTCCGGCGCCGCCCTGGCGCAACAGGCTGAAGGACCCTGGATGGTCCGCGCGCGCGCCGTGCACCTGGACAGTGCCAACAAGGACAGCACGCCCCTGGGCCTGACCATCAACGACAAGACCATCCCCGAAGTCGATGTCACGTACTTCTTCAACAAGAACATTGCGGCCGAACTGATCCTGACCGTGCCGCAAAAGCACACGCTGAGCGCCTCCGGCACGGCCATCGGCTCGCTCAAGCACCTGCCGCCCACGCTGCTGCTGCAATACCACTTCGATGCACCCGGCTTCAAGCCCTATGTGGGCGCGGGCCTGAACTACACGCGCTTTTCCGGCGTGAAGCTGCCCGCCGGCGTGGACATTGACCGCAACAGCTTCGGCCCCGCGCTGCAGGTGGGCGTGGACATTCCGCTGCAGAAGAATCTGTACCTCAACTTCGACCTGAAGAAGGTCTTCATCAAGACCGACGTGACGGCAGGCGGCGCCAAGCTGGGCACCTTCAAGGCAGACCCCGTGCTGGTGGGCGTGGGCCTGGGCTGGAGGTTCTAGCCAGGCTCCCCCTGAGGGGGACGCCTGCGGTGGACCGGCAAAGCCGGATCCACGGTGGCGCTCGCGTTGACGGTGCGCCAGTTTTCATCGGCTATGACGGATCTAAGTCCGTCGGTAGAAGGCCAGCGATCCGGCCAGGGCCAGCAGCGCGCCGCCGCAGCAGCGGTCCAGCCACAGCACCGCGCGGCGGTGCAGCAGCTTGACGGCGCGCGCCCCGATGGCGGCGTAGGCCAGCATCACGGCGAAGTCCAGGCCCGCGAACACGGCTGCAATGGCGGCGTACTGCGGCCATTGTGGTGCGCTGGCATCGATGAATTGCGGCATCAGCGCCGAGCAGAACAGGTATCCCTTGGGGTTGGTCGCCGCGACCAGGAATGAGCGCGTGAAGATGCCGCGCGGCGTGGCCGCAGGCCCGGCGGCCGCGCCGTCCGCTGCGGCCAGGTCCAGCCCCCCCTGCGAGCGCAGCAGCCGCAAACCCAGCCAGGCCAGGTAGGCCGCGCCCAGCCACTTCACCACCGAAAACCAGAACTCGGACGCCGCCAGCAGCGCGCCCAGGCCCAGCGCCACGGCACCGACCAGCACAAAATCCGACGCCACGGCGCCCAGCATGCCGGGCAGCGACCGGCGCACGCCATAGCGCGATCCGTTGGCCAGCGCCAGCAGCACCGTGGGGCCGGGCGTGGCGATGGCCACCAGGGCCACCAGCGAGAAGACCAGCAGGGTGGCGAGCGTCATGCCATCACCCCGCAGCCCTGGGGCTTGAGCACCCGCTCGGTGGATGCGGGGTATTTCGCCAGCCTGGAGGCGGGCCGGCGCGGGCGCTGCACGAGGTCGCCCCCGCAGTTGGGGCACACGTGGCCCAGCCGGGCGCCGGCGCAGTCGCTGCAGAACGTGCACTCGAAGGTGCAGATGCGCGCGTTGGTGGCATCGGGCGGCAGGTCCTTGTCGCAGCATTCGCAGTTGGGGCGCATCTGAAGCATGGCAGGGTCCTTGTGAGAAGTCCGTGGGAAGGGCGAGCGTATGCCGGGCGCGCGCCGTTCACAAGGTACAGATGGACCCGTGCCGGGCAGTACACCCGCGTCCGCGGCGGCCCCTGGCGGCTGCGCCGCCGGCTTCCGCACCCGAAGGCCCGCCCGCGCCATGGGGATTTGGCCTACACACGGCGCCATCGGCTCGGCTCACAATGGCGGATGCGGTGGGGCTTCGCGCCCTTGCCTGGGTACGTGGCAGCCTGGCGGGCATTGGGCTCCCGGGACGGCCCCGTCGGACAGAACCAGCGGCATTGCCGCGCAAGACGTTTCAAGACCCATGCCTTTGCCCAGCCCCAACGACGACATCACGCGTGGCCTGAACCAGCGGCCCGCGAGCATTTCCCCCAAGTATTTCTACGACCAGCACGGCTCGCAGCTGTTCGAGGAAATCACCCGCCTGCCCGAGTACTACCCCACGCGCACCGAAACCGCCCTCATGCAGCAGCATGCGGCCGACATCGCGCAGGCCGTGGGCACGGGGCGCACGCTGGTGGAGCTGGGGGCTGGCAACTGCCAGAAGGCGCGCACGCTGTGCCGGCTGGTGCAGCCCGCGTGCTTCGTCGGCGTGGATATCTCGGCGGACTTCCTGCAGGCGGCGGTGCGGGGCCTGCGCGACGATTTTCCGGGGCTGGACGCGCGGGCCGTGGGCGGCGACATGACCCAGGGCGTGGCCCTGCCCGAGGACATTCCGCGCACGGGACGGCTGGTGTTCTACCCGGGCTCGTCCATCGGCAACTTCGACCCGCCGCACGCGCTGGATTTGCTGGCCCACATGCGCGAGCTGATCGACGATGACGGCGGCCTGCTCATCGGCATCGACCTGCCCAAGGACGTGGAGGTGCTGGAAGCGGCCTACGACGACGCCGCCGGCGTGACCGCCGCCTTCAACCGCAATGTGCTGCGGCATGTGAATCGATTGATCGGCAGCGATTTCGATGTGGACCAGTGGCGGCACCGGGCGTTCTTCAACCCGGGCGAGTCGCGCATCGAGATGCACCTGGAAGCGATGGCTGACTCCGAGGTGCGCTGGCCCGGTGGCGGGCGCAGGTTCGACCAGGGCGAACGCATCCACACCGAAAACAGCTACAAGTACCCGCTGCACGTGTTCACCGACATGCTGGCGCGCGCAGGCTTCTCGCAGGCCCAGGCGTGGACGGACGACCGTGGCTGGTTTGCCGTGGTGCACGCCAGACCCTGAGGGCCTGTATGACCAATATGGATTTTTGCTCCCCGCTCGCCGTGCTGCTGTCGCGCTACGGGGCCGTGCGGGATCACACCGTGGCCTTGGTGGCGCCGCTGTCGGCCGAGGACTGCGGCGCGCAGTCCATGCCCGATGCCAGCCCGGCCAAATGGCACCTGGCGCACACCACCTGGTTCTTCGAGACCTTTGTGCTCGAGCCGAACGAGCCGGGCTTCGCGCCCTTCGAGCCCGCGTTCCGCGTGCTGTTCAATTCCTACTACAACGGCGTGGGCGCCAAGCACCCGCGCCCGCAGCGGGGGCTGCTGACGCGCCCGCCGCTGGACGAGGTGCTGGCCTACCGCGCCGATGTGGACCGGCGGATGGCGCGCCTGGTGCCCGCCGTGCTGCAGAACGCCGCGCTGTGTGCGCTGATCGAGCTGGGCCTGCAGCACGAGCAGCAGCACCAGGAACTGCTGGTGACGGACATCAAGCACCTGCTGTCGTGCAACCCTGTGCATCCCGCCTATGGCGCCGCCGTGGTGCCCGTCGGCGACCAGGCGCTCGTACCGGCGGCCAGGCCCCTGGGCTGGCGGCATCTGGAAGGCGGGCTGGTGGAGGTGGGCCATGGCGGAGACGGCTTCGCCTTCGACAACGAAAGCCCTCGCCACCGCGCCTACCTGGCGCCGTACGCACTGGCCTCGCGGCTGGTGACCAACGCGGAATGGATGGCCTTCGTGGAAGGTGGGGGCTACGACAACCCCGCCCACTGGCTGGCCGAAGGCTGGGACTGGCGCGTGGCCCAGGGGCTTCGGCACCCCTTGTACTGGCACCGGCGGGACGACGGCGCCTGGCACGAGTTCACCCTGGCGGGCCTGCGGCCCGTGCAGAGCGCGATGCCGGTTGTGCACCTGTCGTACTACGAAGCGGACGCCTATGCGCGCTGGGTGGGCGCACGCCTGCCCACGGAAGCCGAATGGGAGCATGCCGCGCAGACCGCAGGGACAACTGACGCGCATGGCCTGGAGCAGCTGTTCGGCGCGGCCTGGCAATGGACGCAGTCGAGCTACGCCGCCTACCCAGGCTTTCGCACGGTCGATGGCGCCGTGGGCGAGTACAACGGCAAGTTCATGGTCAACCAGTACGTGCTGCGCGGCAGCTCCTGCGCCACGCCGCCCGGGCATGCGCGCAGCACCTACCGCAACTTCTTCCCGGCCACGGCCCGCTGGCAGTACACGGGTGTGCGGCTGGCTCGTGACGCATGAGCGGCTTTGCGGCGGTATCTGGCGCGCTCAGGGTTCCATGCGGAAGGTGTGCTGCAGCACCAGGCGGGCGGGCTCCCCATTGCGCAGCAGCGGCGCAAATTTCCAGCGGCGCACCGCATCGATCGCCGGCTTGTGCAGCGCATCCTCCCCCGTTCCTGACAGCACGCGCGCGGTGCCGACCAGCCCGCTGGGCATGATCTCGAACGACACCGTCACATCGCCGCGCGCTTTGAGCGAGGTGTCATTCAGGAGGAAGGACGGGTAGCGCGGCAGCGGTGCCTCCAGCAGCGTCAAAGGCGCATCCAGCGGAGGCGAAACCTGCTTTTGCAGCAGTTGCTCGTCCTCCTTCTGGCGGAAGCTGGTGACGTGGGATTCGGTCACATCCACTCCGCGCGGCGGGATGGATGATGTGGAGCTGCAGCCGGCCAGAATCAGCAGGCCGAGAGTGACCGGGGCAAGAGGGGATAGGCGGGACATGGCGATCTTGAATCAGGGAGCGCCCCGCGATTCGCGGGGCAGGTCCTCCAGTATCCCGCAACTGGCGCCGGCTGTTGCCGTACGCTCAGACAGCCTCGAGTGCCTGCACCAGGTCGGCCTGCAGATCATCGACGTGCTCGATGCCCACCGACAGCCGCACCATGCTCTCGCTCACCCCCGCCTTGGCCAGCTCTTCGGGGTTGAGCTGGCGGTGCGTGGTCGATGCGGGGTGCGTGGCCAGCGATTTCGCGTCGCCGATGTTCACCAGGCGTGTGAAGAGCTGCAGCGCGTCGAGGAAGCGTGCACCCGCAGCGCGCGGGTCCGCATCGGTGCTCTTGAGCCCGAAGCTCAGGATGCCGGATGCCTTGCCGCCGGATTGCCGCTGCACCAGCGCGTGGTCCGGGTGGTCGGGCAGGCCCGCGTAGCGCACCCATTCCACCTTGGGGTGGCCCTGCAGGTACTTCGCCAGCGCCAGCGTGTTGTCGCAGATGCGGTCCATGCGCAGGGCCAGGGTCTCGATGCCTTGCAGGATCAGGAAGGCGCTTTGCGGCGACAGCGCCGCGCCCGTGTTGCGCAGCGGCACCACACGCGCGCGGCCGATGAAGGCGGCGGGGCCCAGCGCCTCGGTGTAGACCACGCCGTGGTAGCTCACATCGGGCTCGTTCAGGCGCGGGAAGCGGGCCTTGTGCTCGGCCCACGGGAACTTGCCGCTGTCCACGATGGCGCCGCCCACGCTGTTGCCGTGGCCGCCCAGGTACTTGGTGAGCGAATGCACCACGATGTCGGCGCCGTGCTCGATGGGGCGCAGCAGGTAGGGGCTGGGCACGGTGTTGTCCACGATCAGCGGCACGCCGTGGTCATGCGCCACCTTGGCGATGGCTGCGATGTCGGTCACGTTGCCCAGCGGGTTGCCGATGGACTCGATGAAGATCGCCTTGGTGCGCGCGTCGATGTGCTGCGCGAAGCTGGCCGGGTCGCGCGGGTCGGCAAAGCGGGTGGTGATGCCCTGCTGCGGCAGGGTGTGGGCAAACAGGTTGTAGGTGCCGCCATACAGCGTGCTGGCCGACACAATGTTGTCGCCTGTCTCGGCAATGGTCTGGATGGCATAGGTGATGGCCGCCATGCCCGAGGCCACGGCCAGCGCGGCGATGCCGCCTTCGAGCGCCGCGACGCGCTTTTCGAGCACGTCGGTGGTGGGGTTCATGATGCGGGTGTAGATGTTGCCCGGCACCTTCAAATCGAACAGGTCGGCGCCATGCTGGGCGCTGTCAAACGCGTAGGCCACCGTCTGGTAGATGGGCACGGCCACGGCCTTGGTGGTGGGGTCGGGGCTGTAGCCAGCGTGTACGGCCAGGGTCTCGATTCTCATGAAGGCTGTCTCTTTCGTTGAAGGGAAGGGAGTGGCACCACCGGGCTCCACGCATGGCTGGGCGTTGCCGATGTGCCGATGGCGCGGGCCATTCTGGCACTGCTGGCCCGTGGCGTCATCGAATCGTTGGCTATGTGCTTATGACGTTCTTGTGCGCCGTGGGCTCTTTCAGTCAGAAGGCTCGTCCATGGCGCTGTCCATGGGCTCTGGGGTGGTGCGCCGCGCCTGCTGGCTGCGGCGCCAGGCCTTCTCGATTTCCACCACTACCAGCACCACCAGCGCGGCGCCAATGCACAGCGCCAGCTCGCCCAGGCTCAGCGGCTCGGTGCGGAAGATGGGGTTGAGCCAGGGCACGTAGATGGTGGCCATCTGCAGCGCAAAGGTGAGCAGCACGGCGTAGAGCAGCGGGCGGTTGCTCAGCAGGCCCAGGCGCCAGATGGGTTCGGATTCGGAGCGGATGGCGATGACATGCGCCATCTGCGCGAGCGTGAGCACCGTGAACACCATGGTCTGCCAGTGCGCGTGGCCGGTGTGCAGGGCCCAGGCCTGCAACGCCAGGCACAGCCCGCCGATGAGCAGGCCCACGCCCAATATGTGCTGCCACATGCCATGGGCAAACAGGCTTTCGCGCGGCGCGCGGGGCGGGCGCTGCATGATGCCGCGCTCGGCCGGTTCGGCCGCCAGCGCCAGGCCGGGCAGGCCGTCTGTGACCAGGTTGACCCACAGGATGTGGATGGGCAGCAGCGGAATGGGCAGCAGCAACAGCGGCGCGAGGAAGATGGTCCAGATCTCGCCCGAGTTGCCCGTCATCGCGTAGCGCACGAACTTGCGGATGTTGTCGTAGATGCGGCGGCCCTCGCGCACGGCCGCGACGATGGTGGCGAAGTTGTCGTCCAGCAGTACCAGGCTCGAGGCCTCGCGCGCCACGTCGGTGCCGCCCTGGCCCATGGCCACGCCGATGTCGGCGCGCTTGAGCGCCGGGGCATCGTTCACGCCATCGCCCGTCATGGCGACGAAGTGGCCCTGGGCCTGCAGCGCCTCGACGATGCGGATCTTCTGCGCCGGGTCCACGCGGGCGTACACCTGCACCTGCTCCACCTTCGCCCGCAGCGCGGCGTCGTCGAGCGTGGCCAGGTCGGCGCCGGTAAGCACCGGGGCATCGCTACGCTTCACAATGCCCAGGCGGTGCGCAATGGCGCGCGCAGTGGCGGGGTGGTCGCCTGTGATCATCACCGGCGTGATGCCCGCGCTGATGCAGTCGCGGACCGCGGCCTGGGCCTCGGCGCGCGGCGGGTCGATGAGGGCGATCAGGCCCAGCAGCTCCAGCTGGTTTTCCACCGCGTCGATGTCGTTGGTGTCGGGCAGGCGGGCGTGGCTGCGGCGCGCCAGGGCCAGCACCCGCAGGCCCTGTGCGGCAAGCTGCTGGGCGGCGGCGAGGACCTTGGCGGTGTCCAGTGCGGCAGCGCCGTCGGGCGTCCAGTGGGCGGTGCACCGGGGCAAGACCGACTCCGGCGCACCCTTGGTGTAGGCCACGTAGCCGTCCGCCACGCGGTGGAAGGTGGTCATGCGCTTGCGGTCGGAGTCGAACGGCTGCTCCTGCACGCGAGGGAACTCGATGTCGAGCAGGGCCTTGTCCATCCCGCCGGAGCGGGCTGCCAGCACCAGTGCGGTTTCGGTGGGGTCGCCCTGCCAGTGGATGCCCGACGGGCCTTCTTCGTTGTGTACCTGCAGCGTGGCGTCGTTGCACAACGCGGCGGCGCGCAGGGCCTCGGCATGGGCGGGGCCGGGCAGAGGGTCGCCGGGCACCCAGCGCACGCCGTGGGCCACCATCAGTTCGGCATGCATGCGGTTCTGCGTGAGCGTGCCGGTCTTGTCCGAGCAAATGGTGGTGACGGAGCCCAGCGTTTCCACCGACGGCAGGCGCCGCACCAGCGCATGCACGGCCACCATGCGGCGCGCGCCCAGTGCCAGCAGCACGGTGACCACCGCAGGCAGGGCCTCGGGGATGGCGGCCACGGCCAGGCTGATGGCAGTGAGGGCCATCAGCAACGGTGCCTCACCGCGCAAAACACCCACCACAAAGATCACCGCGCAGATGCCCAGCACCGCAATCGCCAGGCGCTTGCCAAAGGCCGCCAGGCGCAACTGCAGCGGGGTGCTGCGGTCGCCCGCGTCGAGCAGCGTGGCCACCTTGCCCAGCTCGGTGTGCATGCCGGTAGCCACCACCAGGCCGCGTGCCCGGCCATGCGTGGCGGTGGTGCCCTTGAAGGCCATGTTGGTGCGGTCGCCCAAGGCGCCCACGTCCTCGGCCGCCAGGGCTTCGGTCTGCTTGGCCACGGTGACGGACTCGCCCGTGAGGGCCGATTCATCCACCTGCAGCTGCGCGATCTCGATCAGCCGCAGATCGGCCGGGATCTGGTTGCCAGCCTCCAGCAGCACGATGTCACCCGGCACCAGCGCCCTGGCGGGCACCACCTGCACGGCTCCGCTGCGCAGCACCGTGGCGTGCGCCGCCGCCAGCTGGCGCAGCGCGGCCATGGCCTGGTCGGCGCGCCAGGCCTGCACAAAGCCGATGACGGCGTTGAGCACCACGATGACGAGGATGACCAGCGTGTCGGTGACCTCGCCCACCAGGCCCGAGATGACGGCCGCACCCAGCAGCACCAGCACCATGAAGTCCTTGAACTGGTCGGCCAGCAGGCGCCACCAGGGGCGGTCTTGCCCTGCCGCCAGTTCGTTGGCTCCGTGGATGGCGCTGCGGCGCAGGGCTTCGTCGGCGTGCAGGCCTGCGTCAGGGTTGACGCCATGGGCCTGGGCCACGGCCTCGGTGGGGTGCAGGTGCGGGGCGGTGGATGGGGACATGCGGCGATCGGTGAGACGGGCCGCACGCCCGCGCAAGGACTTCTTCGGCCTTGCCTTAGTGCGCGACTTGCGGCCGGGCTTTGTAGAACTGGAGCGGGGCTTCCGGCACCTGGTTCAGCACCTGGCGCTTGATCTTGCCCACCACGTGCATTTCACAGGGCTTGCAGTCAAAGCGCAAGGTCAGCTTTTCCTTGCCGTTGATCAACATCAAGGGTTCGGCCTTGATGGTGCCCTGCACACCCGTCACGCCCTTGGCCTGCTTGGGGCAGAGGCTCATGCTGAAGCGCACGCAGTGCTTGGTGATCATGAGGCTGACTTCGCCTTCTTCCTCGTGCGCCTCGTAGGCCGCATCGATCACCTTGACGCCGTGGCGCACGTAAAAATCGTGCGCCTTGTGGTTGAACACGTTGCCCAGAAAGCTCAGCGTGTCCTCGGGGTAGGGCGCTGGCGGCTCGATGGGCGTGGCGCGCTGCAGGCGCTCGAAGTTGCGCGCGCGGTTTGCTTCCAGGTCGGCCAGCGCATCGCGGCGCAGCGCGTTGAGCACCGAGGCGGGCACGAACCAGGGCTCAGTCAGTTGCAGCGCAATGTCGTGAACCGCGAAGATGGTGGCGCCGAAGCGGCCCAGTTGCTCGCGCAGGCTGGCTTCGGCCTTGGCGGCATCGGTGGCAGGCTGGTGCGGCTGCTGCACATCAGTACAGCCCACGTTGCCATCCTCGTCGGTCAGCATCAGGCTGAAGCCGCAAGGCGTTTCGCTCAGGTGCGCCCACAGGCCGATGCGGCGGTCGCTGGACTTTTTCTCCAGCGTGCGCACCCAGTCCATGTCGCGGTTGCGGTTGACCTCGGTGCCCTTGCGCAGGTCCTTGAAGCCTTCCATCGGGTCCTTGGGGTACACGCGCCACTGGCCCACGCTGCGCGCGGACACGGGCTCGGCCACGTTGATGGCCATGCCCACCAGCTCCTTGTGCAGGTCGTAGTAGCACAGGCCGTCGCCGTTGTGCAGCACGGTGGCGGGGTCGCTCACCTCCAGTTCCACGAAGTCGGGGCCTACCTTGGTCACCCAGCCGATGGCCTGGCCCGGGTTCTTGGGGGTGTCGAACGCGCCGATGTCTTCCTTGCGGCCGGTCACGAAGTAGTCGGTGAACTCGCGGTTGAAGTTCTGCAGCGGGTCGGGCGTGAAGGTGAAGGTGGTCCGCCCGCTCGATGACCGGCCCAGTGGCCGACCTTGCGCCTCGCGCTCTTCCAGGATCTCGTCGATCAGCGTGCGGTAGTGGGCGGTGATGTTCTTCACATAGCCCATGTCCTTGTAGCGCCCTTCGATCTTGAAGCTGCGCACGCCGGCGTCGATGAGCGCGCGCAGGTTGTCGCTCTGGTTGTTGTCCTTCATGGAGAGCACGTGCTTGTCGTGCGCGATGAAGCGGCCCTGCGCGTCGGTCACTTGGTAGGGCAGGCGGCAGGCCTGGCTGCAGTCGCCCCGGTTGGCGCTGCGGCCGGTCTGCGCATGGCTGATGTTGCACTGGCCGCTGTAGGCCACGCACAGCGCGCCGTGGATGAAGAACTCGATGTTGGCGCGGCCTGGGGCATCCACCGGCCCCAGCGCCTTGTGCACGGCGGCGATCTGCTGCACCGTGAGCTCGCGCGCCAGCACGATCTGCGAGAGGCCCGCGTCCTGCAGAAAGCGCGCCTTTTCGGGCGTGCGGATGTCGGTCTGGGTGCTGGCGTGCAGCTGGATGGGCGGCAGGTCGATTTCGAGCAGGCCCATGTCCTGGATGATGAGTGCATCGGCCCCGGCCTCGTACACCTGCCAGGCCATTTTGCGCGCGGCCTCCAGTTCGTCGTCGCGCAGGATGGTGTTGAGCGTGATGAAGATGCGGCTGTTGAAGCGGTGCGCGTGTTTCACCAGGCGCTCGATGTCGCGGATGTCGTTGCCCGCGCTGGCGCGTGCGCCAAAGGCCGGGCCGCCGATGTAGACGGCGTCGGCGCCGTGGTTGACGGCTTCGATGCCGATGTCGGCATCGCGCGCGGGCGAGAGCAGTTCGAGCTGGTGGGGCAGGAGGGACATGGGGCGTGATTATTTCAGTTTCGCCATGCCGTGGAGCATCCCTCGGGTATCGAGCACGGGGGCACGGACCTGCGTGACCGGGCGTTGTAGCGCTTCGGTCTGGTACAAAGGGCGCGGCGGGCTGCACTTGCGCCGCGCCTGTGTCCGCTGACCCACTTCCCTCCAATCCCGCCGGCGCAGCCGGTCAACGAGTGAAAAGGACTGTGATGAGTACCTCCCGCAAGAAGAAGCCCACCCAGCTGAAACTGTCTATCAACGACCTCGACTTCTACTACCTGCCGACGCGGATCAGCCTGCCTGGCGTGCGACACAGCGACCTGCACTGCACCATCGATTGCTCGTGGTTCTTCTCGAATGGCGGCGCCCACATGGGATTTGTACTGGACTGCGAAGGCGGGCAAGGCAGCTACAACCCCCATTGCGGCCCGATTTACCGCCATGGCGAGAACCTTTGGTCGGAAGGCAGAGGATTCATCTTTTTCTCGGACGGCACCATCATGGCCGAGCGATGGAACGGCACAGCCATGCCGGGATTGGTGACGGTGGCGAACACATCGGGCGCTACGTACAACCCGGTCACGCATCCGGTGATCACGGTCCACATTCAGGCGGGATACAGGGTCGGTGCATTTGCAGACAGGATGCGCATGGTGATCCACCAGGGCATCACGGTCGACGGCCCAGTCCTTTTTGAGGGAGAAGTGTCAGGAGCCGGATGGGGCTGGGACTGGACGGGGACGCACAAGGCAGCCATCGCTGGCATCGGCCCCCACTTCGTTACCCCCAACGACACGGGCTGCGTGGAGGAGCGTGTCCCGCGCGATGCGCCCAATGCCGCTCTTCCATTCACGAACTTCAAGTTGCGACTGGCGCCCGGCTGAGCGCCCGCCCCTGGCTGGAGGCGGAGCGGGTCCGGTCTGCCAGGAGGTGGCGCTGGTCGCGGCATTAGCCGATTTAATGCCCCACCAAATTGCTATGTCTGCATAGCAATTGCCTGAAAAAGGGAGTGAGGGTGGCTAGGATGCGGTCCAGGCCGCCCCAAAATGGTGCGTCCGATCTCGCCCCTGCCACTCCTGGAGACTTTTACCGTGCTTCGTGCTTCCCGTCTGCGTCGTCCCCTCTCTTTCCCCCTGTCCCTGGTGCAGTTTGCCGCTGTGTCCGCGTGTGTCGCCGCTGCCGGCGCCGCCGCAGCGCAGGACATGCAAACCGTCAAGATCGCCCACGCGGGCCCGGTGTCGGGCGGCATCGCCCACATCGGCAAGGACACCGAGAACGGCGTGCGCCTGGCGGTGGACGACCTGAACGCCCAGAACCTGGTCATCGGCGGCAAGAAGATCAAGTTCGAGCTGGCGGCCGAAGACGATGCCGGCGACCCGCGCCAGGCCACGGCCGTGGCGCAAAAGCTGTGCGACCAGAAGGTGGCGGGCGTGGTCGGCCATCTGCAGTCGGGCACGTCCATTCCTGCGGCGGCCGTCTATGACAAGTGCGGCGTGCCCCACATCACCGCCGCCGCCACCAACCCGGACCTGACCAAGCCCGGCTACAAGACCACCTACCGCCTGATCGCCAACGACAACGCGTTGGGCGCGGCGCTGGCACTGTTCTCGGCCGACCACTTGAAGCTCAAGAGCGTGGCCATCATCGACGACCGCACCGCGTATGGCCAGGGCGTGGCCTCGGTGTTCAAGGCCACCGCCCTGCAAAAGGGCCTGAAGGTGGTGGGCGAGGAATTCACCAACGACAAGGCCACCGACTTCATGGCCATCCTCACGGCCATCAAGAACAAGAAGCCCGATGCGATCTTCTACGGCGGCCTGGACGCGCAGGCCGGCCCCATGCTGCGCCAGATGGAGCAGCTGGGCCTGGGCAACGTGAAGTTCTTCGGCGGCGATGCGCTGTGCACCGAGAAGCTGCCCGAGCTGTCGGGCAAGAGCCCTGCGCTCAAGAACGTGACCTGCGCCACGGGCGGCGCCTCGGTCGACAAGATGCAGGGCGGGGCGGACTGGAAGAAGCGCTACGACGCCAAGTTCCCCGGCCAGTTCCAGATCTACAGCCCGTACGCCTACGACGCGGCCATGGTGCTGGCCGATGCGATGAAGCGCGCCAACTCGGTGGACCCCAAGGTGTACATCCCCTTCATCGGCAAGACCGAGTACAAGGGCGTGACCGCCAACATCGCCTTCACGGCCAAGGGCGAGCTGACCACGCCCGCCGTGACGCTGTACACCTACAAGGACGGCAACCGCGTGGCGCTCAACTGAGCACCGCGGGCACGGCCCGCCACCGCAACGGCCGCCCCGCGCGGCCGTTTTTCATGGGGGTGCCCACGACGGTTTGCCATTACAGTCGGGCCGGTAGCAAGCCGGGCAGGGCGGTCCCGCCGGCTGTGGTCCGGGCACCCCGCCCGCCAAGGAGTCTTTTCATGCGTGCTGTAGTAGGTCTGGCCGGGCTGGTGGTGGCGCTGGCCGTGGTGGGTGTCCTTGCCAGAAAGCAGCTGTCCGCCGTCCGCACGCCCGTGCCGTCGCTGCAGACAGCAGCGCCGGCCGGCGGTGCCCCGGCTTCGGCGGCGCAGCCGGCCACGGTGCGCGACCAGAGCCAGCAGATCCAGCAGCAGGTCAAGCAGCAGATGGAAGGCCTGATGCAGCAGGCGCGGCCCATCCCGGACGATGAGAAATAGGATGAAATGGGCCTCTAGCGCTTATCCTTCAAGCGCTGGTAGCTATTATTTGTATAGCAATGACTCCTGACCAAGACGCGCACTGGATGCGCCTGGCCCTGGCCGAGGCGCAAGTCGCCGCGCGCGCCGGCGAGGTGCCCGTGGGGGCCATCGTGGTCAAGGATGGCCAGATGATCGCCACCGGCCGCAACGCGCCGGTCGAGGGGCACGACCCCACGGCCCACGCCGAGATCGTGGCCCTGCGCGCGGCGGCGCGGCGGCTGGGCAACTACCGGTTGGACGGCTGCAGCCTGTATGTCACGCTGGAGCCGTGTGCCATGTGCAGCGGTGCCATGCTGCATGCGCGCCTGGCGCGCGTGGTGTACGGCGCCGCAGATCCCAAGACGGGTGCGGCGGGCTCGGTGCTGAACCTGTTTGGCCATGCCGAGCTGAACCACCAGACCCAGGTGCGGGGCGGGGTGCTGGCCGACGAGTGCGGCGGCCTGCTCAGCGGCTTCTTCCGGCAGCGCCGCCATCAACAACGCACCGAGGCACTGGCCCGCCATCCGCTGCGCGACGACGCCCTGCGCACGCCCGATGCCGCCTTCGCGGATCTGCCCGGCTACCCCTGGGCGCCGCGCTACCTGAGCGACCTGCCCAGCCTGGCCGGCTTGCGTTTGCACTACCTGGACGAAGGCCCGCAGGACGCGCCGCGCACCTGGCTGTGCCTGCACGGCAACCCGGCCTGGAGCTATCTGTACCGGCGCATGCTGCCCGTGTTCCTCTCGGCCGGGGACCGCGTGGTCGCGCCCGACCTGATCGGCTTTGGCAAGAGCGACAAGCCCAAGAAAGAGTCGGCGCACCAGTTCGAATGGCACCGCCAGGTGCTGCTGGAACTCATCGGGCGGCTGGACCTGCGCAACGTGGTGCTGGTGGTGCAGGACTGGGGCGGCATCCTGGGCCTGACGCTGCCCATGGCCTGCCCCGAGCGGTTTGCGGGCCTGCTGGTGATGAACACCGTGCTGGCCACGGGTGATGCGCCGCTGCCCGCCGGATTCCTCGATTGGCGTGCGATGTGCCGCGACAAGCCGCTGTATGGCGTGGGGCGCCTGCTGGCGCGCGGCAACCCGCACCTGGCCGGGGCGGAGTGTGCCGCCTACGACGCGCCGTTCCCCGACAAGGGCTACCGCGCCGCGCTGCGCGCCTTTCCTGAACGCGTGCCGGCATCGGAGGATGCGCCGGGGGCCGCGCTGTCGCGCCAGGCGCGTGATTTCTGGCAGCAGCGGTGGCAGGGCCGGAGCCTGATGTTCATTGGCGCCAAGGACCCGGTGCTCGGGCCCGCCACCATGCGCGATCTGCACCGCCACATTCGCGGCTGCCCCGCGCCCACCGTGCTGGCCGACGCCGGGCACTTCGTGCAGGAGCATGGCGAGCCGATCGCGCGGCAGGCTGTGGAATACTTCTCGTTTCCCGGCGCCGGCCGTGCCACCGGCTGACATGGCGCCGGACGGACTCTCTTTTTGACGGAGCAGGCCCCTTCATGGCCTGAGCGCTTTGCAAGACCATTCACACGATCATCCCGGTCACGACCATTCCCAGTGCAGCCACGACCACGGCCCCAAGCACATCTACATCTATTCGCCGTCGAGCGCCGTGCAGGACAAGGCCGCCTTCAAGCGCGGCCTCGCCCGGCTGAAGGCCCTGGGCCATGAGGTCGAGGTGGATGCGGACGCCCTGGCCGTGCACACCCGCTTCGCGGGCGACGACGCCACCCGCCTGGCCGCCATCCACCGTGCCGCAGCCAGCGGCGCCGATGTGGCGCTGATCTCGCGCGGCGGCTACGGGCTGTCGCGCATCCTGCCGGGCATCCGCTACAAGGCGGTGGCCAAGGCGATCGCGGGCGGCACGCGCTTCGTGGGCGTGAGCGACTTCACCGCCTTCCAGACCGCGCTGCTGGCCAAGACGGGCGCCACGTCATGGGCCGGCCCTTCGCTGGGCGCCGACTTTGGCGTGGCCGGCGAGCCCGACGACATCATGGAGGCCTGCTTCGACGATTTGCTGACCGGCCATGGCGAAGGCACGGGCTGGCGCATGAACAATGAAAAGCCCGACGCCGCCACGGGCAAGCCGGCCGTCCCCAATGTCTACGTGAAAAGCGCCACGCTGTGGGGTGGCAACCTGGCGGTGCTGGCTTCGCTGGTGGGCACGCCGTACCTGCCGGCCATCAAGGGTGGCGTGCTGTTCCTGGAAGACGTGCACGAGCACCCCTACCGCATCGAGCGCATGCTCACCCAGCTGCTGCACGCCGGCGTGCTGGCCCAGCAGAAGGCCGTGGTGCTGGGGCAGTTCACCAACTTCAAGCTCGCGCCGCACGACAAGGGCTACAAGCTGCAGTCGGTGGTGGACTGGCTGCGCACGCAGATCAAGGCGCCCGTGCTCACGAACCTGCCCTTCGGCCATGTGGCGACCAAGGTGCTGCTGCCCGTGGGGAGCACGGTATCGCTGTCGGTGGAAGGGCGGGATGCGCTGATCTACTGGGGACACCAGCACTGATTCGGTGCTGCCTTCAATCGCCCGCTTCTGGATTCCTGCCCGCTGGGCCCAGGGGATGCCGGGCGGCATGGCACCTGCCAGCGGCGGGTGTCCGCCTGGGCTGGGGCTCGGGTCAGGCGTTGCCGGGAGGGGGCTGGGCCGGGCGCAGTGCACGTGGCAACTGGCCCTGGAACAGGGGGGTGACCTGGTCGATCACGCCCCGCGCTCCGGTTTCGCCGCGCAAGGGCACGAGTGTGCTGAAGAGATCGGTGCGCAGGTACCACAACGCTTCGATGTCGCCGGCGTAGCGCAGGCGCATGTTCATGCGCGCCACCTCGCAACCGCTCATGCCCGCCAGGCTTTGCAGCATGGCCCGGCGTACCTCCTCCAGCCCGTGGTCGCGCACCCAGGCCGTCGATGACGGCTTGTCACGGCCCAGAAGGTCGTGAAGGTTGTTGCGGAGATTGGGCTTGTTCCAGCGCATGGAGGGAGGCGGACGCATTTTTTGTAACAGGGTCGGCCAAATTAAGCGGGAGCGAGGCGCCACGCAAGGGGCGCGCTACTGTTTTTGCGTAAAGACAACAGACGCACCTTGTTTGTTGCGAACTTTTACGTGTTTGTTGATTTTTTTGGGATGGGCGGCAAATCGCGGGTGGCAACCGCCGCCATGTGCCGCCGGGCCCACGAAATTCACTTTGCCTGGGGCACCCCCGCGGCGCCGTCAGGTCCCGGGTGGCGCCATCGGACGCCTGGCGGCGCCAGGCAACGATTCTTGACGCTTTCCTGGGTGCGCCGCCAGGGCGCTTGCACTAAACTGATTCACATGATGTTACCAATAGGCCGGTGTCCATGAGCGTGCTGTCGACGATGGTCTTTGCGGACATCTCGGGCAGCACCGCCTTGTATGAAGCGCTGGGTAATGAGCGCGCCACCGAGGCGGTGACCCAGGTCACGCAATGGATCAGCGACACCATACAGACGCACGGGGGGCGGGTGGTCAAGAAGCTGGGCGACGGGGTGCTGGGCGTTTTTGGCGATGCCGCCAGCGCCGTATCCGCCATGGCGGCCATGCTGCGCGAGCACAAGGCCCGCCAGGAGCGCTGGCCCCAGCCCTTGCGCATGGAGGTGCGCGTTGGCGTGGCCAGCGGCGAAGTGGTGGACGTGGATGGCGACTGCTATGGCGATGCCGTCAACGTCGCCTCCCGGCTGTGCGAGCGGGCCGGCCCGGCCGAGATCTGGGCCACCGAGACCACCGTGCTGCTGGCGGGGGCCGCGCCGGATGTCTGGTACCGCAAGCTGGGCATGATGGACATTCGCGGCAAGGCCGAGCTGCTGATGCTCTACCACGTGGAGTGGCGCGAGGACGAGGCGCCCGACTCCCTCACCATGCAGGCTTCCCTTGTCAGCAACTTTGCGCCGGCAGACTCGATCCTGGGGCACATCCAGTTCTCGTGGCACGGCGTGGACCGCACCTTCACCTCGTCCGACGCCCCCGTCCTGGTGGGGCGGGCGCTGCACGCCCAGCTGTGCGTCGACGATCCGCGCGTCTCGCGCCTGCATGCGCGCATCGACTGGCGCAACAGCGGCTTCGTCCTGACGGACATGAGCAGCTTTGGAACCTGGGTGCGGTTCGAGGGCAGCGATTCGCCCGTGCGGCTGCGGCGCGATGCCTGCATCCTGCATGGCACCGGGCACATCGCGCTGGGCGTTTCCTTCACGGAGCCCAGTGCGCCGACCATGAGCTTCCACGTGGCCGGAGGCAGCGTGCGCCTGCGCTGACGGGCTGCGCGAGGGACTTCCGCCATGGGGCTGCCCGGGCGCCGGGCACCTCCTTCGGGCCGGTCGCGGCCCGGGCGATACGGACACACGACACACCCAACAACAGGAGACAACAAAGATGGCATGGATGAAGCGGACGGCCCTGGGGCTGGTGGCGGCGGCGCTGCTGGCAGGCGCGGGCGCGGCGGTGTATGTGCAGCGGAGCTTTGCGAAACTCGACGGCGAACTGGGCGTGGCGGGGCTGGGCAGCGCGGTGCAGGTGCGGCGCGATGGGGCCGACGTGGCCCACATCCAGGCGCGCACGCCACAGGACGCCTGGTTCGCGATGGGGTATGTGCACGCGCAGGAGCGCACCTGGCAGCTGGAGTTCAACCGCCGGGTCATGCATGGCCAGCTGTCGGAGGTCTTCGGCCCCGCGACGCTCGAAACCGACAAGCTGATGCGCGCTCTGGACATCATGGGCGCGGCCCGGCGCCAGTACGCAGGCCTGCCGCCCTATGCCAAGGAGGCCTTGCAGGCCTACAGCAAGGGCATCCACGCGTTCCACCTGAAACGGCCCCAGGCCCTGCCCCCCGAATTCCATGTGCTCGGCGTCCAGCCCGGCGGCGCGGCGGGCGCGGTGTGGGAGCCCGAGGACAGCGTGGGCTGGGCGCTGATGATGGCGCTGGACCTGGGCGGCAACTGGGGAACGGAATTCGCGCGCCTGTCGGTCGCGCGGACGCTGGACACCGACCGCCTGTGGCAATTGATGCCACCCTATCCGGGCGAGAAGCCGGCCGCATCGGCCGACCTCGCCGCGCTGTACCGGCAGCTTGGGGTGTACCGCGCGGCTGGCGCGGGCTCCACGGCGGCCGGGCCGGGCGGTGCCGACGGGCTGGCGGCGGCCAGCGGGGCAGCCCGCCGCAAGGACGAAGGCCTGCTGTCGCGGCAGATCAGCGCCGGCATGCTGGCCTGGGCCGATGAGTTGACGCGCAACGCGGGCACCAATGAAGGCAAGGGCAGCAACAACTGGGTGCTGGCGGGAACCCGCACCGTCAGCGGCAAGCCGCTGCTGGCCAACGACCCGCACCTGGGGCTGTCGGCCCCGGCCATCTGGTACTTCGCCGGCATGCAGGCGCCCGCCGGCACCGCGTCGGACGGCACGCCCATCGCCGCCATCGATGCCGTGGGGGCCACCTTGCCCGGCCTGCCATTCGTGGTGCTGGGGCGCACCGACCGCGTGGCCTGGGGCTTCACCAACACGGGGCCGGACGTGCAGGACCTGTACCTGGAGCAGATCAACCCGGCCGATGCGGCGCAGTACCGCACGCCAGAAGGCTGGGCGCCCTTCACGGTGCGCAGCGAAACCATCCGCGTCAAGGGCGGGGCCGACGTGCAGCTGGCGCTGCGCAGCACCCGCCATGGGCCGGTGCTGAGCGACGTGCAGAAGTCGCACGCCGAGGTGCTGGACCTGGGCAAGTACGTGCTCGCGCTGCGCTGGAGCGCGCTGGACGCTGACAACCAGACCGTGCTGGCGGGCTTGAAGACCAACCAGGCCAAGAGCGTGGACGAACTCTTCGAGGGGCTGGCGCACTACCACTCGCCCATGCAGAGCGTGGTGGCCGCCGACGACCAGGGCCACATCCGCTTCAAGGCGGCGGGGCGCGTGCCGCTGCGCGATGCCGCCAACGACATCCGCGGCGTGGCCCCGTCCCCCGGCTGGGAGGCGCGCTACGACTGGAAGGGCTGGCTGCCCTACGAACAAACCCCGCAGGACGATGGCAAAGGCAGCGCAGATGGCGCCCAAGGCGCCAGGGGCTGGATCGCCACGGCCAACCAGCGCGTGACGGCGCCGGACTACCCGCACTTCCTCACGCAGGACTGGGCCTTGCCCTACCGCTACGAGCGCATCGCGCAGCTCATCGAGGCCACCGAAAAACACGACGCGGCCAGCATGCAGGCCATCCACCGCGATGTGACCTCGCTGGCCACGCGCCGCCTGCTGCCCCACCTGCAACAGGCGCAGTTCGCACACGCGCTGGCGGCCGCCGCCCAGAAAGAGCTGCAAGGCTTTGACGGCGTGATGGACGCGGGCAAGGCCGCGCCGCTGATCTTCGTGGCCTGGACGGACGAACTCGCGCGCGGCCTCATCATTCCGCGCATCGGTGAAGACCGCTTCACCGCGACCTATGGCAAGCGCGACTACCGCGCGGCGCTCGAAGGCATCCTGGAGCGCAACGACACCTGGTGGTGCCAGCCCGCATCGTGTGCCGGGCAATCTGCCGCTGCCCTGGGCCGAGCGCTCGACCGCCTGCAGGCAGCCTATGGGGCGGACCCGGCCCGGTGGCGCTGGGGCACGGCGCACCCCGCGCTCAGCGTGCACCGGCCCTTTGGCAACGTGCCCGCGCTGGCGCGTTTCTTCGATGTGAGCGTGCCTTCGCATGGCGATGCGTACACCGTGAACGTGGGGCAGTACAACGCGGGCGAGGCCACGGGCCCGTATGTGAACCGCCATGCGGCCTCGCTGCGCGCGGTGTATGACCTGGCCGACCTGGAGCAGTCGCGCTTCATCTACCAGACGGGCCAGAGCGGCCTCGTGTTCTCGCCGCGCTACCGCGACATGAGCACCACGTGGGCCGAGACCGGCTACCGCGCGCTGCAGCGCCAGCCCGCGCGCTGGGTGCACGCGCTGACGCTGACCCCCGCAACCCCCGCGCAGTGACGCGCGCCGCGAGGAGCCACGCCATGGGTTTTGTTCCGTTGATCGAAGTCACCCGGGGCGGCCTGGCCGAGTGCCAGCACTGGGGCGCCGTGGCCGTGGCCCACCGCGAAGGCCGGGTGCTGGCGCGGGTGGGCGACCCGTACACGGTCACCTTCACGCGCTCCACCATCAAGGCGTTCCAGGCGCTGCCCTTCATGCAGGCGGGTGGCGCACGGGCGCTTGGCTGGGGGCCGGGCGAGCTGGCGCTGCTGTGCGCCAGCCACAACGGCGAACCCATGCATGTGGAGCAGGTGGACCGCATGCTGGGCAGCGTGGACCAGGACTACCGCGCGCTGCGCTGCGGCTGCCACCGGCCTCTGTTTGCCGAGCTGGGGCTCGGTTCGTTGCCCGAAGGCTTTGTGCCCGACGAGCGCCACAACAACTGCAGCGGCAAACACGCCGGTTTTGTCGCGCACTGCGTGCGGCAGGGGTTGCCGCTGGACGGCCACCTGGACCCGGCCCATCCGCTGCAGGTGGCGATCCGGGAGCATGTCGCGAAGGCAGTGGGGCTCGCACCCCATCAGCTGGCCATGGGCATCGACGGCTGCTCCGCCCCCAACTACGCCATGCCCCTGGCACACCTGGCGCGGGGTTATGCGCGGCTGGCGGGCGGCGCGCCGGATACCGACCTGCACGAGAGCCTGACCGCGCTGGCCGATGCCATGGTCGCGCGGCCCGAGCTGGGCTCGGGCACCGGACGGCACGACCTGGACTTCATGCGCGCAGGGCAGGGCGACTGGGTGTCCAAGACCGGGGCCGACGGCGTGCAGGTGGTGGGCAGCCGCAGCCGGGGCGAAGCCTTCGCGCTCAAGGTCATGGACGGCAACATGGTGGCGCAGGTGGCGGCGGCGGTGGAGGTGATGGACCAGCTCGGCTGGCTCGACACCCGCCAGCGCGAAGCGCTGGCCCCGCGCCGGTCCGCGCGCATCGCCAACGCCAAGGGGCTGCAGGTGGGCGAGCGGAAGGCGGTGTTCAGGCTGGAGCCGGCCGGCGGCTGAAGACCGGGCACGGGGCAAAGCCGGGCCCCGCGCGGCGCCTGTTCAACGGAATTTGATAAAAAATGCCTTCAGTGCACTACTGGTAAGCGCTGGCAGCTGCAAAAATAGTAGCAAACGGCTCCGTATCCGGCAGCACATAGATCACGCCGCGCGACTGGCCGAAAAGCGGCGCGATGAACTGGTTGTAGAACGCCTCGGGCGCATTCACGCAGCCGTAGCTGATGCGCTTGTCCTGCGCGCCCTGGCTGGCCAGGCGCTGGTGACGGCGCTCGGCGGCGCTCACGCTGCGCACCCGGTGCAGCGACACGGCGGCGTCGTAGTCGATCCAGACGATGTCGTCGCCCTTGAGGTTGCGCCCGGGCTCGGTGACGAAGCGGCCCGCGGGCGTGGTGCGCTCTTCGGGGCGGATCTGCGACAGCGGCCGCTGGCCGATGTCGGGGGCGGACCGGTCGCCCAGCGCCGCACCCAGCAGCACTGGCGCGCTGCCCAGCCATTGCCCCCGGGCCGAGAACACATGGATGCGGGCGGCGGGCTTGTCGATCACGGCAAAAGGCAGGCCCTGGTGGTCGGCGGTGTCGGTGGCCCAGCGCACCAACCGGCGCGCCGTGGGCGAGGCATCCTTGGGCAATTCCGCAGCGCCGACGGGCAGGGTGGCCAGCACACAAGAAGCAGCCAGGGCGGTCAGCGCGAACCGGCGGTTCGCAGTCACAAAAAACATGTCTTCATCCAAAAAAGCGTGCTCATACGCACCGCCGCCGGCACTGGCGCGCTGGAGGCCCGTGCACCCGTGGATCTGGCTTCGCCAGTCCACCGGGTGCGTCCCCGTCGGGGGAAGGCGCCATCGGGCGGCTCAGGGTGCTTCCGCCAGGGGGCTTCCTTCCCCCGCCAATGCCCTCAATAATGCCTGCACCCGCGACTCTTGCGAAGCTCCTGCTTCGTCCCTGCAATGTTCGACCGCCTCCGCAAAGCATTCAGCGCATCCGGCAGTTCCGCGTCCACCCCGGGCCGGCCGGTGACCAACCGCGACGTATCCCGCTGGGCGGCCGGCCAGCGGCTGGCGATCGTGGCGCATGCGACCGACGGGCATTTCGACCTGGGCGGCGATATCCACGGCCACCCCTGGCGGCTGGAATGCGGCGCGCCCACGCGCGACTATGTGCAGGGCCTGGAGCTGCGCGGCCGCGCCGACGTGGGCGCCGACCCGGATGCCGCGGTGATGGTGATCAACCGGCCCTTGCAGGAGGTGCTGGAGGGCACCGTCTACGACGCCATCACGGACACATTGCAGACCGCCGTGAGCAGCAGCCTGCCCGAGGAAATGCGCTGGCTTTCGATGTACGAGGAAATGTCCTGGCCCGGCCTGCCCGCGTCGTTCCGCGAGCATTTCACCGTGGTGTCCGAGCGCATCGAGCTGGCCCAGCGCTGGATCCATGCGCCCGTGGTCTCGCAGCTGCTCAACGCGGTGGAAGGCGAGGGCGGCGCCGAGCGGGCGAAATCGCCGCTGGTGCTGATGCTGGCGCGGGGTCGCGTCTATCTGCGCATGGAGCACACGCAGCGCAGCCTGGCCGAGATCGCGCATGCCAAGCAGCTGCTGCTGGTGGCGGGGCAGGCCGCGCTGCAGAACCTGCCGCCCATGTCGGTGGCAGGGCCGGACGACGAGCCGGGCATTGCCGGGTAGCGTTGCAAGCGCCCGCCAAACGAAAACGGGGCCAGTGGCCCCGTTGTTCATGGTGCGGCATGCACCCACCCCGCAAAACTGGCGCGCTCCAGGCGAGTGCACCGTGGAACTGGTGTCGCCAGGCCACCGGGTGTGTCCCCCTCCCGCGTGCTACGCGAGCGAGGGGCTGAGTGCCGCGGCTCCCCGCATGCCTGCGCACGCTGGGACGGCAGCAAAGAGCTGTCGCCTCTGGCGAGCGCACCGAGGCCCGAAGGGCCTCGGGCGGAGCTTCATCCTCCGCGCGTGATGGGCACGCCCGCGTCGCGGCCGTAGGTGCCGTACTTGCCCAGCTCCCACTTGGCGATCGCGTTGCGGTGCACCTCGTCGGGGCCGTCGGCAAAGCGCAGCGTGCGCGCATTGGCATAGGCATAGGCCAGCGGGAAGTCATCGCACATGCCGCCACCGCCGTGCACCTGCATGGCCCAGTCGATCACCTGGCAGGCCATGCTGGGCGCCACCACCTTGATCATCGCGATCTCGGTCTTGGCGACCTTGTTGCCGGCCACGTCCATGAGCCAGGCGGCCTTGAGCGTGAGCAGGCGCGCCATGTCGATCTTGCAGCGGGCCTCGGCGATGCGCTCCTGCGTCACGGTCTGCTGGGCCACGGTCTTGCCGAAGGCCGTGCGCGACGAGGCGCGCTTGCACATCAACTCCAGCGCACGCTCGGCCAGCCCGATGAGGCGCATGCAGTGGTGGATGCGCCCGGGGCCCAGGCGGCCCTGGGCGATCTCGAAGCCACGGCCCTCGCCCAGCAGGATGTTGGAGACGGGCACACGCACGTTCTCGAAGGTCATCTCGACGTGGCCATGGGGCGCGTCGTCGTAGCCAAACACATTGAGCGGGCGAATGACGGTGATGCCCTTGGCGTCCGCCGGCACGAGCACCATGCTCTGCTGCGAATGGCGGGGGGCATCGGGGTCGGTCTTGCCCATGGTGACGAACACCGCGCAGCGTGGATCGGCCGCGCCGGAGATCCACCACTTGCGGCCGTTGATGACGTATTCGTCGCCCTGGCGCTCGATGCGCGTTTCGATGTTGGTGGCGTCGCTGGATGCCACGGCCGGCTCGGTCATGGCAAAGGCCGAGCGGATCTTGCCCTCGAGCAGCGGCTTGAGCCAGCGGGCCTTGTTGGCGTCATCGCCGTAGCGCGCGATGGTCTCCATGTTGCCGGTGTCGGGCGCCGAGCAGTTGAACACCTCGCTGGCCCATGGCACGCGGCCCATGATCTCGGCCAGCGGGGCGTATTCCTGGTTGGTCAGGCCCGCGCCGTCGTATCCGGAGGCCGCCGCGCTGTCCACCGGCAGGAACAGGTTCCACAGGCCTGCCGCCTGGGCCTTGGGCTTGAGGTCCTCGATGGTCTTGAGCGCGCTCCAGCGCTTGCCCGCCGCCGTGTTGGCCGCCAGCTCGGCGGAGTAGGTGGCTTCGTTCGGATAGACGTGGTCATCCATGAACTGGAGCAGCCTGGCCTGCAGTTCCTTGGTTTTGGGCGAGTAGTCAAAGTCCATGGGTTTCTTCTCCGTTGGTAATCGTGGGGCGCCTCATCCCCGCTGCGCGAACGACCAGGCCAGCTCGGCCATCGGCCGTGCCGTGTCGCCCGAGGCCTTGGCCTGCGCGCTGGAGGCGGTGCCCGCCTCCACCCGCTTGGCGATGCCCTGCAGGATGGCGGCGATGCGGAACATGTTGTAGGCGAGGTAGAAGTTCCAGTCGGCGCGCAGCGCCTCGGGCGTGGCGATGCCGGTGCGCTCGCAGTAGCGGCGGATGTAGCTGTCTTCGCCGGGAATGCCCAGGGCCGCGAGGTCCTGTCCCGCGATGCCCCGGCCCATGGCGGCGGGGATGTGCCAGCTCATGCAGTGGTAGCTGAAGTCGGCCAGCGGGTGGCCCAGGGTGGACAGCTCCCAGTCGAGCACGGCGATCACGCGGGGCTCGGTGGGGTGGAACATGAGGTTGTCCAGCCGGTAGTCGCCGTGCACGATGGACACGTGGCCTTCATCGCGCGCGCTCGCCGGCATGTGGGCGGGCAGCCATTCCATGAGCCGGTCCATCTCGGGGATGGGCTGGGTGATGGAGGCCACGTACTGCTTGCTCCAGCGGCCGATCTGGCGGTCGAAATAGTTGCCCGGCTTGCCATAGCCGGCCAAGCCCCGGTCGGCGAACTTCACGGTGTGCAGCGCGGCGATCACGCGGTTCATCTCGTCGTAGATGGCGCCGCGCTCAGCGGGCGACATGCCGGGCAGCGACTGGTCCCACAGCACGCGGCCCTGCATGCACTCCATCACGTAGAAGGCGCGGCCGATGACCGACTCGTCCTCGCACAGCACGTGCATGCGGGGCACGGGCACGTCGGTGCCATGCAGGCCGCTCATCACCGCGAATTCGCGCTCGATGGCGTGGGCCGATGGCAGCAGCCTGGCCACGGGGCCGGGCTTGGAGCGCATCACGTAGTGGGCGCCGGGGGTGATGAGCTTGTAGGTGGGGTTGGACTGCCCACCCTTGAACATCTCCACCGTCAGGGGGCCGGCAAAGCCTTCCATGTTCTGCGTGAGCCAGGCTGTCAGCGCGCCGATGTCGAACGCGTGCTGGTCGGAGACGGGACGGGTGCCAACGAAATGGTCAAAGTTGCTCATGGACGGGGCGAGGGTTCGGTCAGTCAGTTGTCGGTTTCAGCAATGCGCATGAGGGCGTCGCGATCGCGCACCACCAGGCCGCCCGGCTCGATGCGGATGGCGTCCTCGCGCTCCATGGCCTTGAGCTCCTGGTTCACCCGCTGGCGCGATGCGCCCAGCAGCTGCGCCAGTTCTTCCTGCGCCAGCTGCAGGCCGATACGCATCTCGCTGCCGTCCGACAGGCTGGGAATGCCGTAGCTGCGCACCAGGTGCACGAGCTGCTTGGCCAGCCGCGCGCGCAGCGGCAGGGTGTTGAGGTCTTCCACCAGGCCGTAGAGCTGGCGGATGCGTCGCGCATGCAGGCGCAGCATGGCTTCGTAGAACTCGGTATGCGCCGCGAGGATCTTCCTGAAGTCGGCCTTGGCCACGCACAGGATCGTGGTGTCGCCGTGCGCATAGGCATCGTGCGTGCGCCGGTCCCCGTCGAAGATCGCCACGTCGCCGAACCAGATGCCCGGCTCCACATAGGTCAGCGTGATCTGCTTGCCCGAGATGGAGGTGGAGCTCACCCGCACCGCGCCGCGCGCGCACGCAATCCACTCCTCGGGCGGGTCGCCGCGCGCGGCGATGAGGCCGCCGTCCTTGAAGCGTTTGACGTATGCACATCGCAGGATGTCGTGGCGTAGTGAAGGTGAGAGGGAAGAAAACCAGCGACCTGAGTTGATCGCTTCACGTTCTTCGATAGTAAGAATCGGGTCGTCCATGGTCTGTCTTTTGTGTGACTGGAAACAGGCCCATTGTCGCGTCAGGGACCTTCGCGCAGCGTCAGGGTTGTCACCTGCGTGTCTGCAGCAGGCCCGCCATGCAAAAGCCCCTGGGTGCTTGGCGGCATCCCAGGGGCTTCATCGTGGATGGTGGTGGCCGTCGGCGTGCGGTCACCGCCGGCAGCGTGCGGGGCTATTCGTAGCGGGGCACACGCTTTTCAAGGAACGCGGTGATGCCCACGCCGCCGTTGGCATGGTGCAGGTTGGTCACGAAGTGATTGCGCTCCTGGCCCAGGTGGTGGGTCAGGCTTGCATGGGGTGCTTCATTGATCAGCTCCTTGATGCTGGCCAGCGCATTCGGCGCACGCGCATTGAGCTGCTCGGCCAGGGCGAGCGCGGCATCGAGTGCGCCCCCAGTTTCGGCAAGTCGGTTGACCACGCCCAGCGCGTGCAGGCGCTCGGCGCCAATGCGGTCGCCACACATCAGGATCTCCGTGGCCACCTGGCGGGGCAGGGCATGCACCAGGCTCCAGCTCGCGCCGCCGTCCGGGGACAGGGCCACGTTGCTGTAGGCCATCACGAACACGGCATTGCGCGCGGACACGATGAAGTCGCAGGCCAGCGCCAGCGAGAAGCCGGCACCGGCGGCGGCCCCCTCCACCGCGGCGATCACGGGCTTGGGATAGGTGCGGATGGTCTCGATCCAGTTGTGCAGCCCCTCGATGCTCTGGGCCTGCACCTCCGGGTCCTGCTGGCGGTTGGCCAGCAGGCGCTGCAGGTTGCCCCCCGAACAGAACATGCCGTCCGCGCCCGTGATGACCACGCTGCGGATGTCGGGGCTGCTTTCGGCCACGCCCAGCGCCTCCACGCCCGCCGCGTACATCGCAGGGTCGATGGCATTGCGCCGTTCGGGATTGCGAAGGGTCAGGATCAGGGTCTGGCCCTGGCTGGTGCTCTGGAGTTCTGCGGGCATGTGCGTGGGTTACCTTGTGAAGGGCTGCGGACGGTTCACGTGGGGGTGTGCAGTCGGTCTGGAAGCAGGGCCCGTGCGGTGCGCGCGGCCGGCGCCAGCGGCCGCCGCGCTCCGCAAGGAGCCTTCATTCATTCATTCCTCCACATGCGTGAGGCTCAGGCCGATCGCGCCGCGCCGGCGCAGCCAGGGGCTGGGGCGGTAGCGGGTGTCGCCATAGACGGTCTGCATGTTGAACAGCACTTCCAGGATGTTGGTGGGACCCCAGCGGTCGCCCATGGCCAAAGGCCCCAGCGGATAGCCCAGGCCCAGCGTGACGGCGGTTTCCAGGTCCTTGGGAGAGCAGATGCCTTGCTGGCAGATGTCGCTGGCGATGTTCACGATGGTGGCCACCACGCGCTGCGTGACGAAGCCGCCGCTGTCGCGGATCACGCTCACCGCCTTGCCGTCGCGGGCGAACAGCGCATGCGCCGCGTTGCGGATGTCCACGCGCGTGGCCGGGTTGGTCGCCAGCACGCGGCGCCTGGTGGCGGCATCGTCGATCAGCATGTCGATGCCGATGGTGCGGGCCGGGTCCAGGCGCTCGACCACGGCGACGGTGGTCACGTCAAAGCCCAGCGGCGCGACGAGCGTGATGGCCTGGGGCGAGGGCGATGGGCCGGTTTCGATGGTGGCGCCCAGGTCCTTCAGCAGCTGGTACAGCTCGGCGCGCCGTGCCGCGCGGGGCGACACCCATACCGGGGGAAGGTCGGTCACCACCGGGGGCGGTGCCTCTGCGGGGATTTGCGCCACGCCCTCCACGTAGCGGTAAAAACCTTCTCCCACCTTCTTGCCCACCACGCCGCCGGCCAGGCGCTGCGCGGTGATCACGCTGGGGCGAAAACGCGGCTCGTCGTAGTACTGGCGGTAGATGGATTCCATCACCGGGTGCGACACGTCCAGCGCGGTGAGGTCCATCAGCTCGAACGGGCCGAGCTTGAAACCCACCTGGTCGCGCAGGATGCGGTCGATGGTGGCGAAGTCGGCCACGCCTTCGCCCACGATGCGCAGGGCCTCCGTGCCGAAGCCGCGCCCCGCGTGGTTCACGATGAAACCCGGGGTGTCCTGCGCCTGAACGGGGGTGTGGCCCATCTCTTTGGCATAGGCCGCCAGGGCGGTGCAAATCGCGGGGTCGGTCTTGAGGCCCGCGATGACCTCGACAACCTTCATCAACGGCACCGGATTGAAGAAGTGAAAACCCGCCAGCCGCTGCGGGCGCTGGAGCGCCGCCCCAATCGCGGTCACGGACAGGGACGAGGTGTTGGTGGCCAGCACGGCATCGCTGCGCACCACGGACTCCAGTTCGGCAAACAGCTTCTGCTTCACATCCAGCCGCTCGACGATGGCTTCGATCACCAGGTCACACGCGGCCAGATCGGCCACTGCCTGCACCGGGTGCAGCCGCGCAGCGAGGGCCGTGGCTTGATCGGCATCAATGCGCCCTTTGGCGACCAGCTTGCTCCATTGGTCTTGGAGCGCAGCCTGGGCGGCCTGGGCGGCGCCTGGGGTTGCGTCGAGCAGAAAAACCTGGCTGCCGGCCTGCGCGGCGATCTGTGCAATGCCCCGACCCATGGCGCCGGTGCCCACGATTGCGATGTTGGGAAACTGAATTTTCATAGCGCCATTATGGCTGTGGCGTTGCGTGGGACTTATGTGCAAGAATGGGCTGCGCCAAAAACAGAATTTATTGTGAAAATCCGTAACACCATTTTTGGGACCGGTCTGTGGGTGGTTGCTGCGGGCGCCTCGGCACTTTCGCTGGGAGGCAGCAGAGGCACGGTGGTGTTGGGTGCACCGGTGGATCTGTCGTTCGATGTGCAGCCCGATCCAGGCACGGACGTGGCCTCTTCCTGTGTGACGGCGCAGCTGAAGGCGGGGGATACGCCGGTTGGCGATGCCAGGGTGCGTGTCGTGCCCCTGCCCGACATGCGCGGGCGTTCACCGGCCGTGCGGGTGCAGGCGGCCATCGCCGTGGATGAGCCTGTGTTGCTGGTCACCTTGTCGGCGGGATGCACGGGCAAGGTCACGCGCACCTACACTTTTCTTGCGGAACTTCCCGTCACGATGGCCCGGTCGGCGGCGCCGATCGATGTCGCGCGGCTGCCTTCTTTCCCCGAAGGTGGCGCGGAAGCCCCCGGTGCGTCCCCGGGCGCGGCGGGCCAGCGAGCGGCCAGGCCGGCAGCACCCGCGGCGGCACCTTCTGCACCATCGCCTTCCGCGATCCGGCCCGCCACGGCACCGCCTCCTGCCGGCGCGGCGGAGCCCGTTTCCCGCAGTGCGCCCGCACGGCAGCCAGCGCGCGGCACGGCACGGCCCCCGGCCAGCGCCGCGTTGCCCCCGGCCAAGGGCACGGCGCAGGTGGCAAGGCCTGCGGACCAGGCCCGGCTCGTGGTCGAGCCGCTCGATATCTGGGTGGACCGGCCGGTGGCATTGCGTTCATCGCCCGGGCTGCTGGCCCTTCCTTCGGAGCAAGCCTCCGCGCAGCGCACCGAGGCCGCCGCCGTGTGGAAGGCGCTGAATGCCCAGCCGGATGATGCCCGCCAGGACAGCGGCCGGCTCAAGGCGCTGGAGAACGATGTGGCCACGCTGCGTGCGCAGGCGGCCCGCGACCGGGCCAGCGCGGCGCAGTTGCAGCAGCAGCTGGAACTGGCCGAGAACGACAGATTCCCGGCCACGGTGGTGTATGTGCTGGGCGGCTTGCTGTTGCTGGCATTGCTGTTCGCGGCGTGGACATGGACGCGCTTGCGCAGCGCCTCCGACAAGGCGGTGCGCGCGTGGCGCGATTCCGTGGCGGCGCTGGGCGGGCGCGATGCAATGGCCGCGCACGAAGCCGCCCTGGGCCTTGCGCCCCATCCGGGCGATGCCTGGCTGTCGTCCGGCGAGTCCCCGGCTTCCGAAGCGGCGGCAGTGGCTTCCACCGCATCCGCGGCGCCCGGGCCCGCCTTCGTGGCCACCGCCCCCGTGCCGAGTGCGCCCGCGCCGCTGCCGGCCAGCCCGCCCCCCGCTGCAGCACCGCCCCAGCCCGTGCTGCACATCGTCAGCCCCGAAGAGCTCTTCGACATTCAGCAGCAGGCCGAGTTCTTCATTTCGGTGGGGGAGCACCAGCAGGCCATCGAGGTGCTCAAGAAGCACATCGCCGAGCGGGGCGATACCTCGCCCCTGGCGTATCTGGAGCTTCTGCGGCTTTATCACACGCTGAGCCGGGTGGAGGAGTTCTCGCAACTGCGCGCACAGTTCATGCGCTCGTTCAATGCGCAGGTGCCCGAATTTACCGGCTTCCACCGCACCGGCCGCATGCTCTATCACTACACCGATGCGCTGGCGGAGATCGAGGCCGAATGGACCTCTCCGTCCGTGCTCGGGCTGCTGGAGAAATTGCTGTTCCGGCAGGACGGCGCCGTGTCGGTGGAACCGTTTGATCTGGCGGCCTACGACGACCTGCTGCTGCTGCTGGCCATCGCGCAGACCACCCCGGCAAGCGCCCGGGGCGCGCCGGCGCCCCGCAAGCGCACCACGCCACTGGCCGAGCCGCGTGTCGACGCGCAGGTGCTGGCAGCGCCGCCCGTGGCGCCGGCAAGCACAGCGGGGGGCGGCCTGCCGCTGGATTCGCTGTCCGCGAGCCTGGAGTTCGCTCTGGGCGAAATGCCTTCGGCCACAGGATGGCCGCCGCAGGAACTGGCGGCCACCGCGCCTTCCATGCCCGACGCTGACACCCGGGGTGCGCCGCTGGACCTCGATCTCTCGGAGCCGCCCCACCTGACGCTCAGCGATTTGCCGCCCGTGCCCGTGACCGCGCCACCGTCCTCGGGCCAGGCGGTGGGCTTCGGCATGGACAACGACCTGGTGGAGCTGCGGCTGGAGCTGGAGCAGAAGAAGGCCGACCGCAGCTAGGCCGCGGCGGCGCGCCCTCCCGCCCCCGCGGGCCTGGCCTTACTCCACCATCCCGCGCATGAGCTGCGCGGCCGCGGCTTCGGGGTCGGAGGCATTGACGATGGCCCGCACGACGGCGATGGACCCCACGCCCGTGGCGCGCACCTGGGCAAACTGCTCCGCCCCGATGCCGCCAATGGCCACCTGGGGGTAGTGGCGCAGCAGGCGCGCATAGGCACCCAGCCGGCCCACGCCCTGTGGCGCCGTGGCCATCTTCTTGAGGGTGGTGGGAAACACGGCACCCATGGCAATGTAGCTGGGCCCCACGGCATCTGCGCGCACCATTTCCGCGTAGCCATGGGTGCTGACCCCCAGGCGCAGGCCCGAAGCGCGCAGCGCCTGAAGCTCGTCGGGGGCCAGTGCATCCAGGTCTTCCTGGCCCAGGTGGATGCCGTAGGCGCCCGCCTGGATGGCCACGCGCCAATGGTCATTGATGAACAGCAGGGCGCCCGTGCCCTCGACCGCCTGCACGGCGGCGTGGACCTCCTGCGCAATCGCGTGCTCGTCGGCGGATTTGAAGCGCAGCTGCACCGTGGGCACGCCCGCGCGGGCCATGCGGCCCACCCAGCTGGCATCCGGCAGCACGGCGTACAGGCCCAGCCTTTCCGGGCAGGGGGCGAACGCATCGGCGCGCGGCCGGGGCACCAGGCCAAAGTCCTGTGGCTCGTCGGGCCACTGGGCTGGCTGGAAGGCGCCCGTGCGCAGGCTCTGCGCCAGCCAGGCCTGGGCCAGGCATTCCGCGTCGTGGGCAATGAAGCCCAGCGTGCTGCAGGCCTGCAGGGCTGCCAGGTAGGCGGGTTCCGGCCGCGTGGGCTCCGGGGCAGGCTCGGCGCCAAAGCCCGCGAAGGTGGTGGCGTGGTGCGCAAGAAGGGCCTGCACCATGGCGCTGGTGTCGTCACGCATGTTGTTCATGGTGCCAGAAGGGCGTGCCGAGCACGGGCGTGCTGGGCTGGGCGGCCTCCTGCGCCGCCATGGCACCGGCCTTGCTCGCGGCACGCCCGGCATTCACGGCGTCGGCGAACGCGCCCGCCATGGCCACCGGGTCCTGCGCCAGGGCCACGGCGGTGTTCAGCAGCACGCCGTCATAGCCCCATTCCATCACCTGGCAGGCATGCGACGGCAGGCCCAGGCCCGCATCCACGAGCATGGGCACATCGAGGCGCTCGCGCAGCGTCTGCAGTGCATAGGGGTTCACGGGGCCACGCCCGGTGCCGATGGGCGCTGCCCAGGGCATGACGGCCTGGCAGCCCACATCGACGAGCCGCTGGCACAGCACCAGGTCTTCCGTGCAGTACGGCAGCACCTGAAAACCTTCCTTGATGAGGTGTTCCGCCACGCCCACCAGGTTCAGCGTGTCGGGCTGCAGCGTGTAGTCGTCGCCGATCAGCTCCAGCTTGATCCACGGTGTGTTGAACACCTCTCGCGCCATCTGCGCGGTGGTGATGGCCTCTTGCGCGCTGTGGCAGCCGGCGGTGTTGGGCAGCACGGGCACGTTGAGCTTGCGCAGCAGCTCCCAGAAGCTGCTGCCGCTTTCGGCCGGGTTGCTGCCCTGGCGGCGCAATGACGCGGTGACCATGGCGGGCTGCGCGCGCAGCACGGCGGCTTCGAGCACCGCAGGGGATGGGTAGCGCGAGGTGCCCAGCAGCAGGCGGCCGGCGAACTGTTGGCCGTACAGCACCAGGGGGTCTTGGGGCGTCGAGGTGGTCATGAATTTACTATCTTTTTAATAGCTGCTAGCGCTTTGTGGATAAGCGCCAAGGGCCAATTTGTCTCAAGAAAGAAGGCCGGGGGTCAGCCCCCCGTCACGGGCGAGATGATTTCCACGCGGTCGCCGGGCTGCAGGGCCTGCGCGGCGTAGCGGGTGTTGGGCACAAAGTGGGTGTTCACGGCCACCGCAAACGGAGGGCGTGCCGCGATGGCGGCCACGGCATCGGCCACGGTGGCCCCTTCGGGCAGTTCATGCGGGATCTGGTTGATGGAGATGTTCATGCGAAGGCAGCGGCCGCGCTGGACTGGGAGGCGGGTTTCAGGTCCAGCGCGAGGTCAAAACGTTGCGAAAGCTGCGATTGTCCCGCGTTCAGCACTTCCAGCGTCACATCCAGCATCGCCGGCGCGATCATGAAGCCGTGGCGGTACAGGCCATTGATCTCCAGCACGCCCCGGCGCGGCTGGCGGATGGCGGGCAGGTTGTCGGGCAGCGTGGGGCGGCACTGCGTGGCCAGCTCCAGGATGCGGCCTTCCGCGAAGCCGGGGTGCACGGCGTAGGCGGCGGAGAGCAGCTCCAGCGTCGATCGCACGCTGGCGGGCGAGAGGTCGTCCGATTCGATCTCGGTCGCGCCGATCACGAACAGATGGTCTTGTTTGGGCGCGATGTAGATCGGGTAGCGCGGGTGCACCAGCCGCGTGGGGCGCTGCAGCGTGACATCCGGTGCGTGGATGCGCACCACCTCGCCCCGCACACCCCGCAACGCGGGCCATTGGGCCCTGGCACCGAGGCCGCGGCAGTCCAGCACCCAGTCGGGCTGGCCGGGGGCGTCGGGCGCAAAGGCCTCGGGCGACCGGGGCGCGTGCCAGTGCGCGCGCACGGACAGCCGCTGCATTTCCACCACCAGGGCTGCCAGCAGCTGCCGGTTGTCGAGCTGGCCTTCACCGGGCAGGTACAGCCCCTGCGCAAAGCGCTGCGCCAGCGTGGGCTCCGCCTGGGCCAGCGCGGCGCCGTCGAGCTTTTGCAGCGCGGGCAGCTCGGGCACCGTGTGCTGGTTGGCCTCCAGCAGGCGCGTGAGCCGCTGGGCTTCGGCCGCGTCCTGCCGGTGCCACACGATGAGCGTGCCGGCCTGCTGGAAGAACACGGGCTCGGCCAGCGCCGCCAGCAGCTGCGGCCAGCGGGTGAGGGCATGGTGGCCCATGCGCACCACGCCGGGCTCGGTGATGGCCGATTCGGCCAGCGGCGCCAGCATGGCGGCGGCCACGGTCGCGGCCGAATGCTCGGCGGCCGGGCTGCCCGCGTCATAGATGTCCACACGGTGCCCCTGGCGGGCCAGCTCCACCGCCAGCAATCGGCCCATGAGGCCCGCGCCCAGAATGGCAAAAGAAGAGGGTTGAAGTGGCATAAGTCCGTCTGTCTGTCTGTCTGTGTGTTGGCTGGCAACCATGGACAAAACGGGGGCAGAGCCGCTCTTGGAAACTCCCCACGCCAGCATGACCTGGATCGGGTAGCGGGGCCAGTACGCGCCGCGCGGTGCGCAGTGTTCTGTGGTGCCCCAGGGTATTTCTCAGTCGCGCACCCAAGAACCTGTTCAGTTCTCGACCGCGGGACACCCCTGTTTCGTCCGGAAAAATCAATTACAGCACAACCCGTGGCAGCTCTTTTTGCGCTAACGCATAGGCCATAATTTTTGCCATGACTTCATTGATTCCCCCGACCTCCGCAGCACGCCGCTATGTACGCGTGCTTTCCATCGCCGGTTCCGACAGCGGCGGCGGGGCGGGCATCCAGGCCGACCTCAAGACCTTCAGCGCCCTGGGCTGCTACGGCATGACGGCCATCACCGCCATCACGGCCCAGAACACCTGCGGCGTCACGGGCATCCACGGCATTCCGCCCGAGATGCTCAAGGCCCAGATCGATGCCGTGGTGCAGGACATCGGCGTGGACGCGGTCAAGATCGGCATGCTGCATTCGCCCGAAGTGGTGCGCGTGGTGGCCGATGCCATCCGCACCTACCAGCTGCCGCACGTGGTGCTCGACCCGGTGATGGTGGCCACCAGCGGCGACCGGCTCATCGCCGCGGAAACCGTGAACGTGCTGGTGCAGGAGCTGTTTCCGCTGGCCGAGGTGATCACCCCCAACCTGGACGAGGCCGGCTGGCTGCTGGGGCGCACGATCGAGGGCGTGGATGCGCTGGCAGCTGCGGTGGACGGGCTGCTGGCCCTGGGCGCCCCGGCGGCGCTGCTCAAGGGCGGCCACCTGCCCGGAGACTGGGTGGTGGATGTCCTGGCCACACGCGGCGGCGTGCGGCAGCGGCTGGAGTCCGCACGCATTGCCACGCACAACGGGCATGGCACGGGCTGCACCCTGTCATCGGCCATCGCGGCACACCTGGCGCGGGGCCTGCCCTTGCAGCAGGCGGTGGAGCGCGCGCGTGCCTACATTCTGGGCGCCATCGCGGCAGGGGCCGATGTGACCACCGGCCGTGGCCATGGCCCGCTCAACCACGGCCATGCGCCCGTGGCGCAGCTGGTGCTTTAAAGGTTTGATTGTTTTTGGCCTCGGGCGCTTATCCAGCAAGCGCTAGATGCTCACAATTCAATAGCGATTCAACGCACCCGTGGCCGTGTGGCCCAGGCCAGCACAAAACTGAACGCCAACGCCGGCAGCGCCGAGCCCGCGCCCGGCACCACCTGCGGGGCCAGGTGGTAGACGGCAATCCCCACCAGCCAGATCGTCACCGGGGCCGCGTTCACCCGGCGTGCCGCAGCGAGCAGCGCGGGTGCGTTGGCGCCAAAGGCCAGCCGCCCCAGGATCACGCCGAACAGCGGCACGAACACCGAGCTGAGCAGCAGCAAAAATGGCTCCAGGCTGTGCATGGGCAGCACCAGCGCGAGGGCGGTACACACCGCAGCCATGGCCAGGCCCCACTTGCGTACGCCCCAGCGCGGCAGCAGGCTGTGTGCCGACACCGCGCCCGAATACGTGTCGCCATAGGCGTTGTCCACCTCGTCGATCAGGATCAGCGACAGCGCGATCAGCCCGCCCTGGGCCAGCAACAGGGCCTGCACCAGATCCTTGCTGGGCAGCGTCAGCGCCACCAGCACACCGAGCGTGTAGCACCACATGTTGGCCAGCGCGTAGCCCAGCCACGTGCCGCGCAATGCGGAGCCGCCGTTCTTGCCGTGGCGCGCATAGTCGGCCACCAGCGGCAGCCACGAGATGGGCATGGCGATCACCAGGTCCAGCGCGGGCAGCACGCCCATGCCGCCTTCGCCCTTGCGCGTCCACAGCGCTTCAAAACCCTGGGCCTGCGCCAGCGACAGGAACTGCCACGACAGCCACAGCAGCGACAGCACCACCAGCGGCAGCGCCACGCGCGCGATCACCTTGCGCACCAGCTGCACCATCGATCCGCTGATGAGCAGCATCACCACGCCGCCCCACAGCAGCGTGGCCAGCACGGGCCAATGCGCGCCGGCCATGGTGCCGGACTGCTGGCCGATGGCCACCGTGGCGTCGCGCATCACCACCAGCTCGAACGTGCCCCAGCCGACCAGCTGCACGATGTTCAGGATGATCGGCAGGCTGGCGAACGTGCGGCCATAGACGGCATGCATCAGCCCGGCGCTGGCCAGGCCGCTGTCGCAGCCCAGCTTGGCCACCCAGCCCAGCAGGCCCGCGCCCACGATGGAGCCGCAGACGATGGCGATCAGCGCCTCTTGCGTGCCCAGCGCGGGCATCAGGTAGGCGCCCACCTGCATGACCAGCAGGCCCACGCCCAGGCTGAACCAGAGCGAGGCGTGGTCATGCCATTGGAAGACGCGGCGGTCGGGGGAGACGGGGGCCAGCGCTTCGTTGGTGGCGGGCGCGGCGGGGGATGAGGACATGGCAGGCTCCGTGGCAGTACAGAGCAGGGGCGGCCCGCCAGCGCGCCCCAAAGTCATTTCATTCTGGGCTCTGCCGAGGCGGACGTGCTTCCCTGCGCGAGGATGATCTCAATCAGGTTCGAGGGAACGCGGCGAGCATAGCTGTGATGCCCGCCTTCGCTTCCGCTTCATGCTCGATATTTTCATCTAAAGATTCGGCCATTCCTTCCAACAGGATGCGTGTCGCTTCTTCTCGTAGACCAGCGACCGCCGCAATTTGGGCCAGCTTTTTGTAGCTGATTGGCCGCCCTTTTTTGAAGGCGCTCAAGCTGGATTCCTTCTCTCCCAGCGCCTCTGCAAGTGCCTTCTGGCTACCGAAGACCTTCGCTGCTTTAGTGATCGTTTCCGCAACATTCATGATTGACACCGGTTGTAAATAATTAGCACTGGATGTAAAGTCTCGCCGAATTAGCGCTAGTGCTAATTTTGCAACAGGAGTTCTCATGATCCAAGTGTCCGTAACGTCAACGGAAGTTCGCAACCAAAGCGGCAACGCCAAAGCATCCGGCAAACCCTACTCCCTGAACTTCCAAACCGTCTGGTTCCACACCTTTGACCGGACCGGCAAGAAAAACCCGTACCCCGAGAAAACCGAAATCATCCTGGAAAAGGACGAGCAGGGCGCGGCACT
>NZ_JBWKMU010000021.1:0-47032 GCF_059415205.1 Acidovorax sp. GW821-FHT10E03
CGCCGTGCGTGCCCAGGCTGCTGAAGCCGTGCGCACCGGCCAGATCTCGGCGGGCGAAATCGGCAACGCCATGTAATGCCTAGATCCCGCATGCGGCGCATGCGGGACGGAAGGTGCAGATGCAAGCCAAAAAGGCTGGGGCCCCGCGAAGGGCCCCGGCCTTTTTCGCATGGGCCGGTCGGTCACAATGGCCGGGCTGATGGTTCCCACCACACCGCCGCCATGCCCCCCTTCCGATCCATCGACCACGTCATGCTGCGGCTCCCTGCGGCAGAGCCTCTGTTCGAACTGTTCAGCCGGACCTTCGGCCTGCCCGTGGCGTGGCCCCTGCAGCGCACCGGCTTCGCCACCTATGGCTGGGTGCACGTGGGCAACACGGACCTGGAGTTCTGGGCGGCAGCCGACAATGGCGACCTGCCGGCCTGCGCGCGGCCGCCGCTGGTCCATGGTTTCGCATTGGAGCCCTCCGGGCCCTTGCCCGGCGCCATGGCCCACGCCACCTCGCTGGGCATCGCCTGCAAACCTGCCCGCCCCTTCCAATCTGCAGGCCACCGAGGCGAAGTGGTCACGAACTTCACCAACTCTGTCCTGCTGGATCTGTCAGCCCCCAGCTGTTGCGTGTTCTTCTGCGAATGGGCACCGGGCGCCCCCATCTACCCCTGGGACGATGCCACCACACCCGTGGAACGCCGAATGCGGCACAGGCAGGTGCTGGAGGCAAGCGGTGGCGGCCCCCTGGGGTTGCTCGGACTGCACGCGGTCCGCATGGGCACGCCGGATCTGGCGACCCATCGGCGCCAATGGCAGGCGCTGAGCGGTTCTTCCCCCGGCGGCCACTCCATCGCGCTCACCCCGGAGGTCTCGCTGGAACTGGTGCCGGGCGAGCACCTGCGGATTGAATCGCTGTCCTTCAGGGTCCGTTCGCTGGCCGTGGCACGCACCTTTCTGGCCCACCACCAACTGCTGGGGGCCGGCACGGAGGATGATCAGCTTGGCGTGGCCTGCGAAGGCCTGCACATCCATCTGGTGGAGGCACCGGCTCCGCCCGGCGTCCGCGGCTGCGGCTGCGGCTGCGGCAGTCCATGAAACACCTGCGCCCGCCCAGGCGCTGCAGCCCGGATGGCGCGGGGTGTGGAGGCTCCTTCATTGCATTGCGGCATAAAAAAACCCGGCAAAGCCGGGTTTTCTCTGGGCAGATCCGCGAGGGCCTGAATTGCTTACTTCTTCTGGCGGAACTTGCGCAGTGCCGCGATCTGCGCAGCCATCACCGCCAGTTCGGACTGCGCCTTGGCCAGATCGATCTCGCTCTTGGCATTCTTCAGTGCTTCCTCGGCAGAGGCCTTGGCAGCATTGGCCTTCTCGTCGTCCAGGTCCTTGCCGCGGATGGCGGTGTCGGACAGCACGGTCACACAGTTGGGCTGCACTTCCAGAATGCCACCGGCCACGAAAACGAACTCTTCGCTGCCGTCGGCCATTTCGATGCGCACCGAGCCCGGCTTGATGCGCGTGATCAGCGGGGTGTGGCGGGGAAAGATGCCCAGTTCGCCAGCTTCGCCAGGCAGCGCGACAAAGCGTGCTTCACCGGAGAAGATGGACTCTTCGGCACTGACCACATCAACGTGGATGGTGTTCATCATTGCTCCTAGGAAAAGGTGGGTTGCTTGATTGCTGAAGGCCGAGCGGCGGTAGGCTGCTCAGCCGCCGGGCAATCAGGCCACCTTCTTGGCCTTTTCGAAGGCTTCGTCGATGGTGCCCACCATGTAGAACGCCTGTTCCGGCAGGTGATCGCATTCGCCGTTCACGATCATCTTGAAACCACGGATGGTTTCCGACAGGGGAACGTACTTGCCTGGCGAGCCCGTGAACACTTCGGCCACGTGGAAAGGCTGCGACAGGAAACGCTGGATCTTGCGCGCGCGGGCCACGGCCAGCTTGTCTTCAGGAGCCAGTTCGTCCATGCCCAGAATGGCGATGATGTCGCGCAGTTCCTTGTAGCGCTGCAGCGTGCCTTGCACCGCACGGGCCGTGGCGTAGTGGTCTTCGCCCACGACGTTCGGGTCCAGCTGGCGGCTGGTGGAGTCCAGGGGGTCCACGGCAGGGTAGATACCCAGCGAGGCGATGTCACGCGACAGCACCACGGTCGAGTCCAAGTGGGCGAACGTCGTGGCAGGCGAGGGGTCGGTCAAGTCATCGGCTGGCACGTACACGGCCTGGATGGAAGTGATCGAACCCACCTTGGTGGACGTAATACGCTCTTGCAGGCGGCCCATTTCCTCGGCCAGCGTAGGCTGGTAGCCCACGGCGGAAGGCATGCGGCCCAGCAGGGCGGACACTTCGGTACCGGCCAGCGTGTAGCGGTAGATGTTGTCCACGAAGAACAGCACGTCACGGCCTTCGTCACGGAAGGACTCAGCGATGGTCAGGCCGGTCAGCGCCACGCGCAGACGGTTGCCTGGGGGCTCGTTCATCTGGCCGTACACCATGGCGACCTTGGACTCTTCGAGCTTCTCCAGGTTCACCACGCCGGAATCGGCCATTTCATGGTAGAAGTCGTTCCCTTCGCGGGTACGCTCGCCCACACCAGCGAACACCGACAGACCGCTGTGGGCCTTGGCGATGTTGTTGATGAGCTCCATCATGTTCACGGTCTTGCCCACGCCGGCACCACCGAACAGACCCACCTTGCCGCCCTTGGCGAACGGGCACACCAGGTCGATCACCTTGATGCCGGTTTCCAGCAGCTCTTGCGAAGGCGACAGTTCGTCGTACGCAGGGGCCTTGCGGTGGATGGATGCCGTCAGTTCCTGGCTCACGGGACCACGTTCGTCGATGGGCGCGCCCAGCACGTCCATGATGCGGCCCAGCGTCGCCTTGCCCACGGGCACGGTGATGGAGTTGCCGGTGTTGGTCACCATGATGCCGCGGCGCAGGCCGTCGGACGAACCCAGCGCAATGGTACGCACCACGCCGTCGCCCAGCTGCTGCTGCACTTCCAGCGTCAGGGTCGAACCGTCGAGCTTCAGAGCGTCGTAAATCTTGGGCATCTGGTCGCGTGGGAACTCAACGTCCACCACAGCGCCGATACATTGAACAATCTTGCCTTGCACTTGAGCCATTTTTCGCTCCAATAAAGATGTTGGTTGAGCTGCTTACACAGCAGCGGCGCCAGCCACGATTTCCGAAAGTTCTTTCGTGATCGCTGCCTGGCGCGTCTTGTTGTAGACCAGCTTCAACTCGCCAATGACGCTGCCGGCGTTGTCGGTGGCGGCCTTCATGGCCACCATGCGTGCCGACTGCTCGGACGCCATGTTTTCCGCAACCGCCTGGTAGATCAGGGACTCGACATAGCGGACCAGCAGATCGTCGATCACGGTCTGTGCATCGGGCTCGTAGATGTAGTCCCAGCCATGCTCGGTCTTCTCGGCCTGCATCTGCGCGGACGACAGGGGGAGCAGCTGCTCCACCACCGATTCCTGCTTCATGGTGTTGATGAACTTGGTGTACGAGAGGTACACCGCGTTGATCTTGCCTTCTGCATAGGCGTCGAGCAGCACCTTGACCGGGCCGATCAGCTTGTCCAGATGGGGCGTGTCGCCCAGGCCCGTCACGTGCGAAACCACCTTGGCACCGACACGGTTCAGGAAACCCAGGCCCTTGTTGCCGATGGCAACCGCCTCGGTGGACACGCCAGCGCCCTGCAGCTCACGCAGCTTGGACGTCACGACGCGCAGCACGTTGGTGTTCATGCCACCGCACAGGCCCTTGTCGGTCGTCACCACGATCACGCCGGCCGTCTTGGCATCGTTCACTTTCATGAACGGATGCACATATTCCGGATTGGCGTGGCCGAGGTTGGCTGCAATGTTGCGGATCTTCTCGCTGTAAGGGCGGGCAGCCCGCATCCGTTCCTGCGCCTTGCGCATTTTGGATGCAGCCACCATTTCCATGGCTTTGGTGATCTTCTTGGTGTTTTCCACCGATTTGATCTTGCCGCGTATTTCCTTGCCTGCTGCCATGATGGATCCTCGTCCGGTTTAAGCGAACGACTTCTTGAACGCGGCGATGGCAGCGGTCAATTCGGCTTCTGCGTCCTTGTCCATGGCCTTGGCCTGTTCCAGCTTGGCCAGCAGTGCGGCGTGGCTGGTCTTCAGGAACTGGTGCAGGCCGTGTTCGAAGTCGAGAACCTTCTTGACGTCGATGTCGTCCATGAAGCCCTTGTTCACAGCGAACAGCGTGGAAGCCATCAGCGAGATGGACAGCGGGCTGTACTGTGCCTGCTTGAGCAGTTCGGTCACGCGGGCACCGCGGTCCAGCTGCTTGCGGGTGGCTTCGTCCAGGTCGGAAGCGAACTGTGCGAACGCAGCCAGTTCACGGTACTGGGCCAGGTCGGTACGGATACCGCCGGACAGGTTCTTCACCAGCTTGGTCTGGGCAGCACCACCGACGCGCGACACCGAGATACCGGCGTTGATGGCGGGGCGGATACCGGCGTTGAACAGGCTGGTTTCCAGGAAGATCTGGCCGTCCGTGATCGAGATCACGTTGGTAGGCACGAAAGCGGACACGTCGCCGGCTTGCGTTTCGATGATCGGCAGTGCGGTCAGCGAACCGGTCTTGCCCTTGACTTCACCCTTGGTGAAGGCTTCGACGTAGTCGGCGTTCACGCGGGCTGCGCGCTCGAGCAAACGGCTGTGGAGATAGAACACGTCGCCAGGGTAGGCTTCGCGGCCTGGTGGGCGGCGCAGCAGCAGCGACACCTGGCGGTAGGCAACAGCCTGCTTGGACAGGTCGTCATACACGATCAGGGCGTCTTCGCCACGGTCGCGGAAGTACTCGCCCATCGTGCAGCCCGAGTAGGCCGACACGTACTGCATGGCGGCCGATTCGGAGGCCGATGCGGCCACGACGATCGTGTATTCCATGGCGCCGGCTTGTTCCAGCGCGCGCACCACGTTCTTGATCGACGAAGCCTTCTGGCCGATGGCGACGTAGATGCAGGTCACGCCCTGGCCCTTCTGGGCGATGATGGCGTCGATGGCCACGGCGGTCTTGCCGGTCTGGCGGTCGCCGATGATCAGCTCGCGCTGGCCACGGCCCACGGGCACCATCGAGTCGATGGACTTCAGGCCGGTCTGCAGGGGCTGGTCCACCGATTTACGGGCGATCACGCCCGGCGCGACCTTTTCGATCACGTCGGTGAGCTTGGCGTTGATGGGACCCTTGCCGTCGATAGGCTGGCCCAGGGCGTTCACCACGCGGCCGATCAGCTCGGGGCCGACCGGCACTTCCAGAATGCGGCCCGTGCACTTGACGGTGTCGCCTTCGGAGATGTGTTCGTACTCACCCAGAATCACGGCGCCGACAGAGTCGCGCTCGAGGTTCAGGGCCAGGCCGTAGGAGGGCTGGCCGTCCTTGGTGGCGGGGAACTCAAGCATTTCGCCCTGCATCACGTCCGACAGGCCGTGAACGCGCACGATACCGTCGGACACGGACACCACGGTACCCTGGTTGCGGATATCGCTGCTGGCGGCCAGACCTTCGATGCGGCTCTTGATGAGTTCAGAAATTTCTGCGGGATTGAGTTGCATGACTCTTTCCTTCTTTCTTTGGTTCGCTGTCCTCGCCGCGCGTTACGCGGTGAGGGCCGCTTTCATTTGTTCAAGACGGGCCTTGACCGAAGTGTCCAGCACCTCGTCACCCACCACTACGCGAATGCCACCGATCAGGGATTCATCCAGCTGAACGGTGAGATTGAGCTTGCGGCCAAAGCGCTTTTCCAGCGCAGCGCTGACCTCGGCCAATGCTGCTGCGTCCATCGGAAAGGCGCTGTGCACCACGGCATCCGAAGAGCCGCTGCGGCGATTCACGAGGGCACGGAACTGCGCGGCGACTTCCGGCAGCGCGTTGAGGCGCCCGTTGTCGATGACCGTGCGCAGGAAATTCTTGGCCGTGTCGGACAGCGCCGAACGCGCAACCCCCGTGACAACGGCAAACACCTGGTCTGCCGTCACCTTGGGGTTGTCCGCCAGCTGACGCAACTGGGGGTTGGCGGCAATGGCCGCCAGTTCATCGACCCAGGCAGCGGTGCTGGCCAGGTCCATGCCCGCACCCGCGGTAGCGGCCTTGAACAGGGCATCGGCGTAGGGGCGGGCAATGGTGGCGAGTTCAGCCATGTGTGTCCCCTTACAGCTCGGTCTTCAGGCGGTTGAGCAGGTCGGCGTGAACGCCGGCATTGACTTCCTTGCGGAGAATCTGCTCAGCACCCTTGACGGCCAGCGCAGCCACCTGCTCGCGCAGGGCTTCGCGGGCTTGCACCGTTTGCTGTTCGGCTTCGGCACGGGCGGAAGCAACGATCTTGTTGCCTTCTTCCGTGGCGCGTGCCTTGGCTTCTTCGATGATGGCCTGGGCACGTCGGTCGGCGTCCGCAAGACGCGAGGCCGTTTCGTTGCGTGCCTGTGACAGTTCCTTCTCGACGCGCTGGTTCGCAGCGGTCAGTTCGGACTTGGCACGGTCGGCAGCAGCGAGGCCTTCGGCGATTTTCTGGGCTCGTTCATCCAACGCCTTCGCGATCGGGGGCCACACGAATTTCATCGTGAACCACACCAGGATCAGGAAGACGATGGCCTGAATGAACAGGGTCGCGTTGATACTCACGGCAACACCTTTCTAGAGTGGCGTTGAGTGGGAATTACTTGGGCAGGTTGACCAAGAACGTGGAGACGAAGGGGTTGGCGAATGCGAACAGCAGGGCGATGGCCACGCCGATCAGGAAAGCAGCGTCGATCAGACCGGCCAAGATGAACATCTTGGTTTGCAGTTCGTTGATCAGCTCAGGCTGACGTGCCGACGATTCGAGGAACTTGCCACCCATCAGTGCGATACCGATGGAAGCGCCGATAGCGCCCAGACCAACGATCAGACCACAAGCCAGAGCGACGAGACCGAGAATGTTTTCCATGATGACTCCTGAGTTAAAAAAAGAAAGGTTGAAAAGGAAAGAGAAACGAAAGGGAACCGTTAGTGCGCGTTGTGCGCCTGACCGAGGTAGATCAGCGCAAGCATCATGAAGATGAAGGCTTGCAGCGAGATCACCAGAATGTGGAACAGCGTCCAGATGGTGCCAGCGATGACGTGGCCCACAGGCAGCAGCACACCCGACAGCGACAGTGCAGCCGCGCCACCCATCAGGGCGATCAGCATGAACACCAGTTCGCCAGCGTACATGTTGCCGAACAACCGCATGCCATGCGACACGGTGTTGGCGACATATTCAATGACCTGCATGAGCAGGTTCACCACGCCCAGGATCAGGGCGAAGATGGGATTCTTGCTGGTGCCGAACGGGGCCGACACGAGTTCGTGCGCCCAGCCGCCAGCGCCCTTGATCTTGACGCTGTACCAGAAGCGCAGCACCAGGATGGCGAACGCCAGGCCCAGGGTGGTGGACAGGTCGGCCGTGGGCACGACGCGCAGGTAGGCGTGGTGCGGGTCGTGGCCGGCGGCGCCATAGATCTGGGCCCAGATCGCGGGCAGCAGGTCCACGGGCAGCATGTCCATGAAGTTCATCAGGAAGATCCAGACGAACACCGTGAGGCCCAGGGGGGCGATGAACTTGCGGCTTTCGGCGTTGTGGATGTTGGCCTTGGCCTGGTTGTCCACCATCTCGACCAGCATCTCCACAGCCGCCTGGAAGCGGCCCGGCACGCCGGAGGTTGCCTTACGGGCAGCTGACCACAGGATCAAAAGAGTGAGGGCACCCAGAACCAAACCCACGATGATCGAGTCATAGTTGATGACCGTGAAGTCAACAATCTTGGTCTGGTTGATGTTTTGAAGATGCTGCAGGTGGTGAACGATGTATTCACTTGCAGTCGGAGCGTGCGCTTCTGCGGCCATCGGACAACTCTTCTCTCTATCAATCGGTTTTTCGGACACCGGGCCGCACCAACAGTGCCACCCAGTACGTTTTCATTGTGATCACCATGCCTACCAGCAGGGCAATCCAGTTCAGGCCCGCCACCAGCCGGGGTGCCGCTGCGAGCAGCGCCACCGTCAACACGATCTTGGCGATTTCCCAACCAAAGAACCCCACCATGGCGGCACGCGGATTGGAAGACGCCTTGTGGCGCAACACCCCCCGTGCAAACAAGCCAGCCGGAACCACCACCGCCAGAGCGCCATAAGCCGCAGACCAGCCTACCGACGCCCTGCCCGTCAGAAGCCAGGCCACCAGGGCCACCAGCATCCCGACCAGCGCCTGACCCGCCACCACCTTCCATACGGAGATGGGAGGATTGCGACTGCGCCACTGTTCGGCCTCTTGGGCCGTCAGGGGCTTGAAGTCAGATTCTTCAGCCTCAGTTTCAGTCTCAGGCGCGATTGTTTTCATTGTTGAATGACGCCCGCGTTACAGACTGCAACTTTCACAAAGCCTCTAATTATAAGTAAAAACCCGTGGCGCTCGACAAAGACCCGCAACCCCGGTCCAAAACCGGTGCGCAAGCCTGCGCCGTTGTGGTGACGGGCCAACGGCTTTTTCCCTTTCCCTGCGCCCCCGCGCACCGATCTGGCGCACGCCGCCCGGCCAGGGTTTTCACAACGGACACGCCGTTGAAGCACAATGGCAAAGCCCTGCCAGCTCCTGAAACCGAAGCACTTTCCGCCATGACATCCTCCAGCCTGCCGCCTGAAAACGGCCCCGACACACAGCCTAACGATCCCCGCAAGGACTCTCTGATCGAATACCCCTCCAGGTTCCCGATCAAGGTCATGGGTGCGAAGGTGGATGGCTTCGTGCATGCCGTGACGGAACTGGCCCGCCAGTTCGACCCGACCTTCGACGCTGGCACCATTGAACTGCGCGACAGCCGGGCCGGCAATTACCTCGGAGTTACCATCACCATCACCGCGACCAGCCGGGAGCAGCTCGACAATCTGTACCGCGCGCTGTCGTCGCACCCCATGGTGAAGGTGGTGCTGTAAGGCCCGCGCCCGCATCAGCCAGACAGAGATAGATAGAGATAGCACTCATGGCCATCGACCTTCGCGTGCTTGGCCGCGTGGACTATGCCGCCACGGTGCAGGCCATGCAGGACTACACGGCCACCCGCGCAGCCGAGACCGTGGATGCGCTATGGATATGCGAGCACGCGCCGCTGTACACCCAAGGGCTGGCCGGCAAAAGCGACCACCTCCTGCACCCCGGAGATATTCCTGTCGTTGCCACCAACCGGGGGGGCCAGGTCACTTTCCATGGCCCCGGCCAGGTCGTGGCCTATCCCCTGATCGACCTTCAGCGCGCGGGCTACTTCGTCAAGGAGTATGTGTACCGCGTGGAGGAAGCCGCGATCCGCACGCTGGCGCACTTTGGCGTCACGGGCCATCGCGTCGCCGGGGCCCCCGGCATCTACGTGCGCCTGGACGACCCGCACAGCCATGCACTGCTGCCGCAGCGCCCCCAGAAGCGCCCGGAGAACGGCGCCATCGCCGCGCCGGACTTCACGGGCCTGGGCAAGATCGCGGCCCTGGGCATCAAGGTCAGCCGGCACTGCACCTACCACGGCGTGGCGCTCAACGTGGCGATGGACCTGGAACCCTTTGAGCGCATCAACCCTTGCGGTTACGCAGGATTGCGAACGGTGGACCTTTCTACAATCGGGGTCCACACCACCTGGGAGGAAGCCGCACAGGTGCTGGGCCAGCAGCTCAGCATCCGGCTCGCGCCCTGAACCGCCTACACGCCATGAGCACCCCTGAAGTCGTCCGCGAAGCGCAATCCACAGAAGCCTACAACCCGCTGGCCAAGCAGAAGGCCGCGGCCAAGCTGTCGCGCATCCCCATCAAGGTGGAGCAGGGCGAGGTGCTCAAGAAGCCTGAGTGGATCCGGGTGAAAGCCGGCAGCCCGACAACGCGCTTCTATGAAATCAAGGAGATCCTGCGCGAGCACAAGCTGCACACGGTCTGTGAGGAAGCCTCCTGCCCCAACATCGGCGAATGCTTCGGCAAGGGCACGGCCACCTTCATGATCATGGGCGACAAGTGCACGCGACGCTGCCCGTTCTGCGACGTGGGCCACGGCCGCCCCGATCCGCTGGACAAGGACGAGCCGCTGAACCTGGCCAAGACCATCGCCGCCCTCAAGCTCAAGTACGTGGTGATCACCAGCGTGGACCGCGACGACCTGCGCGACGGCGGCAGCGGCCACTTCGTGGAATGCATCCAGAACATCCGCGAACTGTCGCCCGCCACGCAGATCGAGATCCTGGTGCCCGACTTCCGGGGCCGCGACGACCGCGCGCTCGAGATCCTCAAGGCCGCGCCGCCCGACGTGATGAACCACAACCTGGAGACCGCGCCCCGCCTGTACAAGGAAGCGCGCCCCGGCTCCGACTACCAGTTCAGCCTGAACCTGCTCAAGAAGTTCAAGGCGCTGCACCCCAAGGTACCGACCAAGAGCGGCATCATGGTGGGCCTGGGCGAGACAGACGAAGAGATCCTGCAGGTGATGCGCGACATGCGCGCGCACGACATCGACATGCTGACCATCGGCCAGTACCTGTCGCCCAGTAACAGCCATCTGCCGGTGCGCCGCTACGTGCATCCCGACACCTTCAAGATGTTCGAGCAGGAGGCCTACAAGATGGGCTTCAGCCACGCTGCGGTGGGCGCCATGGTGCGCAGCAGCTACCACGCGGATCAGCAGGCGCACGCCGCAGGCGTCGTCGCCGCCTAGTCCGAACGCCTCGCGAAGCCAGGCGGCCGGGGCCTTCGCCCCGCCCCCTAGCGGGCAGCGGCGGGCCGGGGCGCACCCGTGGGCTGCGCGGGCAGCGTGGCACGCGGGCGTGCCGGCGTATCGGCAACCGCCCTCGCCTTGTCCACGGCGATCGATACCGGGACTTCGGCGGGACACAGATCGGCGGGGTCGATGCCACTGCGCTGCTGGCCCGCGTCTGCGGGCGAGGGCATGTCGGTCCGGCTCACATTCAACGCGGCCAGCAGCTGCCCCATCGCGCCCAGGGTCCGCGCCTGCGCCACCACCTGGTCGTAGCGCGCGTTGACATAGGCCCGGCTCGCCTGGAATGCCTCGTTCTGCGTGTCCAGCAAATCCAGCAGGGTGCGCTGCCCGAGATCGAATTGCTGGCGGTAGGCTTCCCGGGCCTTTTCCGTCGACAGGCGGTGCTGGTCCAGATAGGTCATCTGCTCCACCAGCCTCCGCGCATCATTGAACGCGATCGCCGTGGTCTGGCGCACGTCCCTGCAGGCCTTTTCCTTCAACTCCCGGGCCTGGAACTTGTTCTCCACCGCCTGCTGCTCCCGCGCCTTGTCGGCACCGCCCCTGAAGAAGTTGTAGGTCAGCACCAGCTCCACGGTGCTGTCGCGCGAGCGCCCCTGCTCCCCGATGAGGTTGCGGTCCCACGACTGGCGGGCCCTGAAGTCGACCCGGGGCATGAAGCCGGCCTTCTGCGATGCAATGCCTGCCTCGCTGGCCAGCATGTTCTCGATGGCAGCGTTGATCGTGGGACTGTTGTTGAGCGCAAGGGCCACCACCTCGTCGGTCTTTTGCGGCAGCTGGGTAAGCCGAAAGCCTTCGGGCAAGGGCGGCAGCGCGGGCGGCGGCAGCTCGCCCACCAACCGCTGGTAGCGGGCGCTGACATCGTGCAGGTTGGAGATTTCCGTCAGCAGATTCGACTCCGCCAGCGCGAGGCGGCCCGTCGCCTGTTCGAGATCGACGCGGCGCCCCACACCCGCGGAAGTGCGCTCGTCAATCTGGTTGGTGGTCAGCTTGTGCTCCACATAGTTCTGCTTGGCCTGCTCCACCAGTTCGCGGTACCGCGCCACATCGGCATAGGCGCGCACCGCTTCCAGCGCCGCTGTCTCGGAGGCCTCCACCAGTTCGTAGTACCGCGTGAGCTTGGCGTGGCCGAGCCGCCGCACTTCGCTGCTGGTGAAGAAGCCATCGAACAGCATCTGGTTCAGCGTGAGCGCCGCGCCGGTATGGTGGTACGAGCCCGTGCTGCCGGAAGGCCGCACACGGTTCTCGCGGCCGGTGCTGGCCACCGCGTCCAGCTGGGGAAGGAAGCCGGCGCGCGCAACGCTTCGCTCTGAATCGGCTGCCCGGAAACCGAACCATCGCGCCTGGACGTCCGGGTTGCTCACCACCGCCTTTCGGGCTGCGTCCACAAGGCCTTCCGGGAGAGCTTGTGCGGATGCACTAGTGCTGACCACGACGGCCGCGGCGATCAGGGTAAGAGGAAGTTTCATGACAACTCCGAATCATTTGTGATGCAGAATTGAAACGTAGCATTTCGATTGAAACTCGCACAGTTTTTTTTTACAACTCTGCAACCACTGGTTGAATCCAGTTACTTCCGCGCAAGGTAGCCGCGTTTCGCGTGTTCCATGCATTTCCTGCAGCCACTTTTCCAGCACGCGCCCCGGGCCACCGCGCACTTCCGGGTGGTGCTGGCATTGGCCGTCGCAACCCTGCTGGGGGCCGTATTCAGCGCCCCTGACCTGGACAGGATTCAAGCCCTCGCCCTCCAGCGCCACGGCCCCAAGGGGGCCGAGCAGATCAGCGCCTGGCGCGCCATGCTCAACGAGGGCCAGCACCTGAGCGAGGTGGACAAGCTCGCCCACGTCAACAGCTTCTTCAACCGCCGCATGCTGTTTGAAAGCGATGCGGTGGTCTGGCAGCAAAACGACTACTGGGCCACGCCGCTGGAGTTCATGGGGCGCGGCGCGGGCGACTGCGAAGACTTCTCCATCGCCAAATACATCACGCTGCTGCACATGGGCGTGCCCAACGACAGGCTGCGGATGATCTACGTGAGGGCCCGCATCGGCGGCCCCGGCAGCAGCAAGAGCGAAGCCCACATGGTCCTGGGCTACTACGCCCATCCGGCCGAAGAGCCGGTGGTGCTGGACAACCTGATCACGGCCATCCGCCCGGCCTCGTCCCGGCCGGACCTGTCCCCCGTGTTCAGCTTCAACAACGAAGGGCTGTGGGTGTCCGGCGCATCCACATCGTCGGCAGACCCGACGACGCGGCTGTCACGCTGGCGCGACGTACTCGAACGCATGCGGCAAGAGGGTTTCTGACCCCTGCACCAATCACCGGAGATAGCGACCATGTCACTCACCAAACAACTCTGGCTTGCCATCGGACTGGTCATGGCGCTGGCCTTTGGAGGCAGCATGCTCGTCAGCGTCCTGTCCGCGCGGCACTACCTGCAGCAGCAGCTGCAGATCAAGAACTTCGACAACGCCACGTCGCTGGCGCTGGCGCTTTCGCAGCTCGACAAGGACCCGGTCACGGTGGAGCTGCAGGTCGCCGCGCAGTTTGACGCTGGCCACTACCGCTTCATCCGCATCGCCTCGCCCACGGGCCAGACGCTCGTGCAGCGCACCTTCGACGGGCAGCTGGAAGGCGCGCCCGGCTGGTTCGCCCGGCTGATTCCGATCAGCGCGGAGCCTGGCAGGGCGCTGATCCAGGATGGATGGAAACAATATGGAACGCTGACCCTCGCAAGCCACGACCAGTACGCCTACCGCAGCCTCTGGAGCGGCACGCTGGAGCTGCTGGCCTGGTTCGTTCTGGGCAGCCTTGTCGCGGGCGGCGCGGGAACCATCGCGGTGCGCCGCATCACGCGCCCCTTGCGCGATGTGGTCGCGCAGGCCGAGGCCATCGCGGAGCGGCGTTTCATCAAGATCACGGAGCCGCGGACACCCGAACTGCGCAGCGTGGCACGGGGCATGAACGACATGGTCGCGCGCCTGCGGTCCATGTTCGGGGAGGAGGCGGCCCGCCTGGAAGGGCTGCGCAAGAAGGTCAACCGCGATGCAGTCACCGGGCTCTCCAGCCGCGAGTACTTCCTGTCGCACCTGCGCGAAGCCCTGGAAGGCGAGCAATTCCTCTCATCGGGCAGCCTGGTGATTGTCCGCCTGGCCAATCTGGAGAGGCTGAACGCGCAACTGGGCCATCAGCGGGTGGATGCCCTGCTCAAGCACCTGGGCTCCGTGCTCTACAAGAGCGGCGAGGGCAAGCCCGGCCAGCGCGCGGGGCGACTCAACGGCGGTGAGTTCGGCGTCCTGTGCCCCTCCACGCCGTCCCCGTCCGAGGCCGCGCAGGATATCTTCGCGCGCCTGTCATCGCAATGGCTGCCCCACTGGTCTGCCACGGCCCCCGACCTGTTCCACATCTGCGCCGTGGGCTACCGGCGCCAGGAAACCCTGGGCGCGCTTTTCAGCAGGGCGGACGAGGCGCTGGCGCGGGCGCAATCCCTGGGCCCCAACAGCATGTTCGCCGACGAAGGCGAGCACCCCGCCGAGGCCCGGCCCGCCGAACAATGGCGCACGCTGCTGACCGAAGCCGTCACCGGTGGCAGGCTGCAGCTGGCCTTCTACCCCGTTGTCGACGGACGCGGCGAAGGCGCCATCCACCAGGAAGGCGTGATCCGCCTGGCGTCCGACGCCTCGGGCGCCCTGCTGTCCGCGGGCGACTTCATGCCGATGGCAGCGCACCTGAACCTCACGGCCCCCATCGACCTGCGCGTGGTGCGCCTGGCCATCGAGCACCTGCGCGGCACGGCCGGCGACATCGCGATCAACCTGTCGTCCGAGACCATCGCGGACTTCCACTTCCGCAACGAGCTGATGCAGTTGCTGCGCGCCTACCCCGACATCTGTCCACGCCTGCTTTTCGAGGTGCCGGAGTACGGGGTGTTTCGCGCCTTCGATGCGTTCAAGGAGCTTGCCCACACCCTGCAGCAACTCGGATGCCGCGTGGGCATCGAATACTTCGGCCAGCGGTTCACCGAAGGCAACAAGCTCGCCGACCTGGGGCTGGACTACATCAAGGTGCATCCCAGCTACGTGCGCGGCATCGCGGGCAATCTGGGCAACCAGGAGTTTCTCAAGGGGCTGTGCAGCATCGCTCATGCCATTGGTATCCAGGTCATCGCGCTGGGGGTCGAATCGCGGGACGACCTGCCCCTGCTGGCCTCGCTGGGCTTTGATGGCGCTACGGGGCCGGGCATCCGTTGAGGCGTTCCGGCGGCGCCTGGCATCTTCCTTGCCATCCTCGCGCGCTGCCGCACGCAAGGGATGCCGCTCTGGCGCGGCGTCATGCGCCGCGGTGGCTCCGCGCGACATGAAGGGTCCGGTGCCAGCGAGGGCGAAGGCACTCTGCCGCCGGCCTCTTGCCTGTCATCAAGACAGATAGCTGCCACCGCTTGATCCACAAGCGGTGGCAGCCTTTTTCTTGCCCATCCACAACCCACGCACCCCAGGCCCCTTGCGCCTGGGGTGCGTGGCTCAGTCGTCGTTTGGCTTGGTCACCGTCGCCACATCGGGGGTCCCCAGGGCCAGGTCCACGGCCAGGGCCTCCGGCGTGGTGTCTTCCACCACCACGGTCTGGGACGCTCCGCCCGCCGCCGGTCCGTTGCTGTCCACCGCGATGTTCGTGTCGCCCGAGGCATCCGCCGCCAGAGGCAGGCTTGCGAGCAGGTCGCCACCGTCGTCCGTCAGCAGGTCCGCCACCTCGATCTTGTCGCCCGCCTCCAGGTCCTTGACGACATCCTTGTCGGTGCCGCCGGGGCTGCTGTCCGCGAGGTTGATCTCGATGGTGTCGTCGCCATCGCCGCCGGCCAGGATGTCGCTGCCAGGGCCCCCATCCAGCACATCGTCGCCGTCACCTCCCTGCACGGTGTCATTGCCCTCGCCAGCCTGCACGGTATCGTCGCCCGCGCTGCCCACGATGGTTTCCGGCGCATCGCCACCCTTGATGGCCAGCCCGCCCGCCGCCGCATCGGACAGCTCCACCTCGTCGCCATCGAGCGTGTTGCCGGTGTCGATGACGATCTTGACGTCGATCGGGTCCGCCAGCGTGTCGCCGTCGCCATCGACGATCACGGCCTGCAGGTCGATCCACATCTGGTCGGCATAGACAGGCGTCGTGACCGGAGGTGTCGTCACCGTCTCGGTGTAGGTCAGGGTGGCCGCATCGGTCACCCGGTAGTCCGTGCAATCCTCGGCGGTGAACTGGACGGTGTTGAATGTGGCCGAGCCCGCCGGATCCACCCTGACGGGCGTCTCCACGCTGGCGGTACCACCATTGGTGTTGCCGCCGCTGGCCGTGCCCTCCTGAACGATGGGCGATCCCACCACGGTCGTGGCGCCGCCGCTGCCGGTGTTCACGGCCGTGACCACGGCGGCTTCCTCCTTGCCCAGGTGGTCGAGCTTGAAGTCGGCGGAGGTCACGTTCAGGCGCGTGCCATCGGCCTTGAAGAACTCGACCACCAGGCGCTCGCCCGCGCCGTCGCCGGCCTTCACGGCATCGCTCCTGTCGGAATCGCGCTCGCCCACCGAGCTGTCGTTGCCGATGAAGTTGTCGCCGACGCCAAAGCCCCCGCCGCCATTGCCGTTGCCCGTGGACGACCAGTTGACCTCGGGGTCGTTGGCCTGGTTGCCGTCGGTCTGCAGCGAGGTGTCGTCCTGGGTGACCTCCCACTTCCCGTTCTTCCACTGCACGGTGTTGGCCTTGGTCTCGTCCTTGTCGGCCGAGATCTGCATGTAGATGCCCGTGGCGGAGTCCACGTACCGCGCGCCCATTTCGCTGCCGCCAGCCGACGAGTGGGTATAGCTGCTGGGCTTGAACACATCGTCGTTCTTGCTGTCGCCGAAGACCACGGTCTTCTCCACGGTCGTCGTGCTGCCGGGTGTGACCGTCTCGCCCACCTGCACCTTGTCGGCCACCGCCACCATGTTGGTGACGTAGCTGGTCGTGCCGTCGGCATTCACCACGCCGTTCACGGTGAACGCGGTCTTCAGCACACCGCCGTCGTCGTACACCGCCTTGATGCTGCCGTCGCTCGTGGCCTGGTAGAACACCTTGTTGCCGTCCACCGTCATCACGGTGGAATGCACATCGCCGCCCTGCAGGTACGACATGGAGACATACCGCACGGGGGACGTGCCCACGGTGGTGGCCGAGGTCGCCGTGAGGTTCACGTCCGCCCCCACCACGTCGGCACCCACGCGTGCGCCCAGGTCCGCCGTGACCTCGCCCACGCCGCTGTTGGCGACCAGGGTGTCCTGCGTACCGCCCACGTAGACCGGCGCGTCGTCCTGGATCTTGATGTTGAAGCCCTGGACCTCGGTCTCGCCGTCCACCGTCTTCTGCGCCACCAGCTGCAGGTACAGGTTCTCCTCGCCGCTCTCGGTGTAGGCGTGGTCCACCTGGCCCTTGAGTTCCACCTTGTACTGGCCGCTGTCGTCGATGGTGGCCACGGCCACCGTGCGCACATCGGCGCCCGCGCCGGCCGTGCCGGTCAGGGTCTTGCCATCGGCCGACGTGCTCCAGCGCACCTCTTCCCCCGCCGAGGTGATCTTCTGCACCGGGGCCACCAGCGCGTAGGTGGCGCCCCCCATGCCCAGCGTGCCAGCCGTATCGGTGGTGTGCGGGCTGCTGTCCACGTTGCCCGTGGCCAGGCCGTCCTCGTACACCATGCCCAGGCCCTGCGTGCTCTGCTGGTGGCCGGTTTCGATGGTCAGCGTGGCGCTGTCGGTGTCGCCATCGCCGTCCTTCATCTGGTAGCTGAACGTGTCCGTCGTCTCGGGCGCCACGGCTTCCTCGAAGCTGACCGCCTTGACGAAGTAGTCCGAGCTGTCGCTGCCCTTGTCACCGGCGAGATAGTCCACGCCCGAGAACACCACGTTCTGGAAGGCGATGGGGTTGCCGTCGGCGCCCAGCACCTCGATCTCCACCTGGCCCTGGTGCACGGGGTCGCTGCCGTTCGCGCCGTTGTGGAACAGCGCGCCGCCGATCATGCCCTCGCCCACCTTGTTGCCGGCGGCGTCGAACGCCTCCCAGCGCCCGGTCTCGCCCTGGTTGCCCGTCTGGCCCGATTCGTTCTGGAACAGGTTGGAAATTTCCACCACGGCCCGCACGGCCATCGTGCCCAGGTCCACCGACAGGGCCTCCGTGCCCTGGCTGGGCGAGTAGCCCACCTGCTCGGGTGTGCTGGCGCCCACGTCGCCCGGCACGGGCTCGGTGGGGTCGTCCACGCCCGCGCCATTGCCCTGGCTGGTGACCACGGCGCCGCCGGTCTGCGCGGGCGTGGGGCTGGTGATCAGCTGTTCGCCCAGGTTCGTGGTGTAGGGCTTGCCGTAGTCGAAGGCATCGGTGCCGGCCGGCACGCCCGCGCCCCCTCCGAGCTGCACGGTGGTCTGGTGCCCGGTGTAGGTGTAGTCGCCATCGGACTCGATGGTGAGCGAGCCGTACTGGCCCGCCACCGTGGCGCTGCCACCGCTGGCCACGGCCGTGCCAGGCGTCCACACGGCGCCCTCTGCACCCGCGCGCACCTGCACGACCTCGGCCTTGGCGCCGTCCTGCATGCCCTCGTGCTGGTCCTTGCCGGCATCGCCCGAGGTGGTGCCCGCCCCCGTGAGCACGTTGCCGGTGGCGACCCAGTGGTCCACCACCCACTGCGTGCCATCCGTGTCGTCCTTCGCCACGGGGCCGTCGTCCGCGATGAACAGCATGCGGCCCAGGTCGATGCTCGCGTTGACATGGTCGCCATCGCCATCGGTGGCCGTGAGCTGCAGGCCGATCTTGCCCGCCAGCGCCGACTGCACCTCGTTGGAGTCGCCCGGCGTCGAATGCACCACCGTGCGCTGCTGGTCGAACGTGACCTCGCCGGTGGCGGCATCGACCGACAGCTGGAAGACCGTCTTTTCCACGCCGTCCACCGTCACGTAGCCGATGAGCGTGCCGCCGGGCCCGCTCTTGAGCAGCACATCGGCGGGCTGGCCGTTCGAGTACTGCGCGGTGTCCTTGAAGCCCGAGGGCGTGCCTTCACCACCGGTCAGGACCAGCCCATAGGCCTTGCCCTGCAGCGCGGCCGCACCGTCGGCGCCGTAGCTCACGGTGAAGCGCGTGGAGCCCACATCGGACTCCGCGTCGATGTTCAGGAAGCTGTCGTCCACCAGCAGCGGCATGGTGACGTTGAGCAGCACGTCGTTGTAGTCCAGGTCGCCGCCGCCCGCGATGTCCTCCCAGTTCTGGTTGCCCGAGACAGGGCCCACCGCGAGGGTGTTCACATGGGACAGGCCGTCGAGATTGAGCGCGCTGTTGTCGAACAGTGCGGCCGCGCCCTGCCCGGCGAGCGGAGCGCCACCCGCGTGCGCGACCCACTGGCCGCCGCTGTCTTGCGAGAAGGTGACCGCCGTGTTGTTGCCCAGCGAACCATTGAGGCTGTCGCCATTGGGGATCATGAAGAAGCCGACCTGGCCGGGCAGCACGCCCGGCGGCAGGGTGACGCTGGTCACCGGCTGGTTCTTCACGTTGTCCCACACCACCGTGCCCGTGGTGGGCATGCCGCTGGCGTCCTTGATGTAGTAGCCCCAGGTGTTGTTGTAGCCCGCGTCGCTGCCCACCAGTTGCACGGTGATGCCCGGCACGGGCGCGGGCTCCACCGTGGTGATGACGGGGATGTCGTCCTTCACGCTGGCGGCCAGCTCCACGCCGATGGCGTCGCCGTCACGGTCCTCGCCCACGATCTGCACGCGGCCCAGGTTCAGCGTGTCCTCGCCTTGCGCCGAGTGCATGAGCGCCCCCGTCACCGTGAGCGTGTATTCGCCATTGGCCTGGACCTCCAGCACGGCGGCCGCCCCCGTGGAACTGCCTTGCGGCTGCCCGTCGGCATTGAAGTACACCTTGCCCCCCGTGCCCAGATCCACGTTCACGGTGGTGCCGCCGAACTGCAGGCCGGTGACCTTGCCGAAACCGTCGGCGCCCCACTTCACGGCGCCGGTCATCACCTGCACGCCGGTCGATGCCTCCAGCTGCGCGCCATGGACCAGGTCGCTCGCATCCCGTTCGTCATTGCCGATCTTCGCGCCGCCACGCAGTGCGGACTCTTCCTCGAGCGTGGCGCTCAGCACCATGGCGGCGCCATCCACGAGCCTGGCGGTGGGGGCGTCGTCCTCCACCGTCACCTTGAGCGCCATGGTGTCCGTGAGGCCGGTGGACGGGTTGAGCGGGCGGTCGTTCGCGATGACCGTGAAGTTCAGTTCCTTCACATCGCCATCGGTGGCCGTGCCCGCGGGGGGCGGTGCATGGTCCACGGGGCCCAGCAGCACCACGCTGCTGGTGTAGCCGCTTTCATAGGTGCCCCCGATGGTCACCTTGATGATCTCGGTGCCGCCCACCTTGCCGATGAGTTCCGTGCCCGACGCGTTGGGGGTCCAGACGATGGGCGCACCGCCCGAGGTCAGCGCTGGCAGCAGGCTGCCCGTCGTATCGAAGCGCACGCCCACGGTGTCGCCGATGTCGGGGTCGGCCACACCGAAGCTGGCCGCATCCGTGGTGGTCTGGTCCGGGCTCTCGCGGTTGCCCGGCTCCAGCGCGTCTTCCTGCACGCTCACCGCGATCTGGTCGGCATTCGGCCCGGAATAGCGCGAGACCTCGTCGCCGTCCTTGTTGCCATCACCATCCTTGTCCACCCAGATCTCGGTCGTCTGGTCGTTGCCGGTCACGAATTCGGGCGCGTCGTTCACGCCCTGCACCGTCACGCGCACATTGGCCACGTCGGTGTCGCCATCCGCATCCTTCATCTGGTAGTTGAAGCTGTCGGTGACCGAGGCGCCTTCGCCCAGCGCCATCGCCTTGAGGTCATTCAGCGCATAGGTGGCATCGCCATTGGCCGCGATCCTGAGCGTGCCCAGGGTGCCGTTGGCATCGAACGACGGGCCGTCCAGGTCGGTCGTGTTGCCCGACCTGTCGCCACCGGCGCGGTTGAACACCACTTCGGCATGGGCGCCATCCGCCTTGGCCTCGTACATGTCGTTGCCCAGCACATTGCCCACGGCATGCTCCGTGGTGCCCATGGTCCCCGCCGAGGCCGTGAGATTGGCGGCATCGTCCGCAGCCACCGGGCCCGTGTCCTGGAAGTTGATCTGCCGGCCGATGTCGTAGGTGGCGGTATTGGACTTGTCGCCATCGCCATCCTTGGCCTGCGCGGTGAGCTGGATCACGCCGCCGCCGATGTTGACGATCTCGTGCGGATCGTTGGTGGGGTGCACCACCGCGCGGTACTGCTCCACCGTCACCTGGCCGTTGTTGGCCGCGTCGCCCGCCACCGAGACCTTGAACACATTGGTCTGCACACCGCCGATGAGGATGTAGCCAACGGCCGCGCCGCCCTCCATCTTCACCAGAACGGCAGAGCCGGTCGCGGTGTCCTTCAGCGCCGACGCCTGGCCCTGCGCGCCGACGCTCAGGCCGAAGGTCTTGCTGCCGCTGGCCGCAGCGCCATCCGCGCCGAAGTGGAACTGGAAGCTGCCCGCCAGCGCCTTGCCGTCGTTGTCCGAACTCGTTCCCAGATCGGCTTGCGCATCCTTGACCAGCAGCGGCACGTTCCAGTTCAGGTCCAGGTTGACGTCGTCGTAGTCCTTGTCCGAGCTGCCGGAGGTGATCTTGAGATCTTCCCAGTTGAAGTTGCCCCTGCTGTCCTGGCCGGCCGCCGTGCCCGACGGGGTTTGCTGCAGGTGGGACTGCCCGTCGCTGTTGAGCGCCTGGTCGGAGAAGTAGATGGGTGCCCCCTCGCCCGCGAGCGGCGATCCGCCGGCGAACGCCGTCCACTTCCCGCCCACGAGCTGGAACGACACCGCCTGGGCGTCGCCCAGCGCGCCGTTCTGGCTGTCGCCGTTGGGGATGATGAAGAAACCGATCTGGTCGGCCGTCACGCCCGTGGGCAGCGACACGGTCATGCCGCCTTCGGTCTTGACGTTGTCCCACAGCACGAACCCGCCCCTGGAGGTGTCGATGGAACCATCCGGGTTCTTGAAGTAATAGCCGAAGCTGTTGTTGTAGCCGGCCTCGCCGCCCTTGTACTCCACCGTGAAGCTGTGCTCGGCGACCGGCACGGCGTCGGACACCGTCACGATGGGCACGTCGTCCTGGATGGAGGCGTTCAACTCCACGCCGATCCTGTCGCCATCGCCATCCTCGCCCACGAAGGTGATCCTGGGCAGGTTCAGCCAGTCTTCGCCCGCGCCTTTGTGGATGAGGTTGTCCAGCACCTCGAACCGGTAGGCGCCGTCCGCCTCCACCGTCAGCACCGCCGCGCCGCTGGTGGCCCCGGGGGGCAGGGCCTTGCCGTTCTGGTCGAAGTACACGGTCACCACGCCGGCCACCGGGCTGTAGCTGTTCTCGGTGAAGATGCCCGTCTGCACCTTGACGCCCGTGATGCCGCCGAAGTCATCGGCGCCCCACTTCACGGCGCCCTGGAAGCCCGTGGCGTCGGTGTGGGCGTGGCTCAGTCCATCCGCCGTTTCGTTGTTGCCCAGCGTGCCGCCGCTGTGGGGCACCGACTCTTCCTCGACTTTCAGGCTGAGCTTGACGACACTGCCATTCTCCCTGGCGTGCTCGGGCACATCATCCTGGATCTTGGCGTAGAGATCCACGCCGATCCGGTCGCCGTCGCCATCAATGCCCACGAAGGTGAAGGTGCGCAGCATCAGGTTCTCGCCCTGGCCCGGATCGTGGTCCAGCGGCCCGATGACCGTCAAGCGGTAGCCGCCCGTGGCGCCGTCGATGCGCAGTTCGACCGACCGGGGGGTTGTGGTGTCCCCATCTGCAATGGGCTGGCCCTCGCGGTCCAGGTACACGGTGGCAATGGTGTTGCCCACGGCATATTCCTGGGCGCCGACCTGGACGGCGGCCACGCCGCCGAACTGGTCTGCGCCCCAGCGCACCACCCCCGTCATGGACTGGGCACCCGTCGACGCGCTCAGCGAGCCCACGGGGATGATGGCCAGCCAGTCGAGCGACTCGTCATTGCCGATCACGCCGCCGTCGCCGTTGGACGCGGATTCCTCCTCCAGCAGCGCGACCAATGGCACCGGGATGCCCAGCAGCTTGACGTGCACGGGGATGTCGTCCTGCACCCGCGTTTCCAGCGCGACGGTGATGGCATCGCCGTCGCCATCTTCGCCGACGAGGCGCACGGTTTCGAGGTTGAGCCAGTCCTCGCCCTGCACCACGGTGCCGCCCGCGGCGTGGTTCATGGTGGCAAGCACCGTGAGCGTGTAGCTGCCCGTGGCCTCGACCACCAGGCTGGCGGCGGCCCCGTCGGGCTGCGCTCCACCGGGGCCCGAGGGAATTACTTCGCCGTTGGCATTGAACCAGACCGCCTGGCCAACAGGAACGTTGGTCGCGCCTTCACCGCTGCCCACGCGCACGCCCGTGAGCTTGCCAAAGCCATCGGCTCCCCAGTTGATCGCGCCATTGATCTGGGTCAGGCCTCCACTGTCGACGGATGTGAGCGGAAGGTCGTTCTCGTCGTTGCCTATCGTGTGTCCGCCCTCCATGGCGGACTCTTCTTCGGCCTGCAGCGAGAGGACGCGCTCCACGGGTTCCCCGGGGCCCTCGCCCTGCCCGGGGGCCTCGTCATAGCGGTGGACCGGCACGTCGTCGCCAAACAGCAGGCGCCCGCCCAGGTCCAGCTCGGCCGCCACGGTATCGTCGTCGTTGTCGGTGGCCTCCAGCACCACGCTGAGAACCCCGGTTCCCAGCGCCTGCAGCTCGTCGCCGCCGCCATCCACGCCATCGGGCGCGGCATGCCGGATGGCCCCGGTCTGCGTCATCACCACGGCACCGGTCTGCGGGTCGATCTGCAGCGTCAGGATCACGTTGCCGCTGCCGTCGCGTCCCACCACCACGGAGGGGTCCCCGGTCGTGCTGAGCACGATCTCGGTGTTGGTGCCGGTGGCGTAGAGCCCCGTGGCCCCGCCATTGCCGATCTGGAATGCGAAGGCATAGCCGTCGCGCACGGCAGGGCCTTCTCCCTCGCTGCCGCCAGGCAGCAGCTTGGGGCCGTCCGCCCCGAAGGACACCACAAAGGCCGTGCCGTTGAAGGTGTTGCTGTCCGTGTCCGAGTCCACGGCGTCCGGGTTGTTCTCCGTGCCCTCGTACCCCGTGTTGGTGGCCTGGTTGACGCCGCGGTCCGACGTCGTCAGCGTGGGCGCGTCCTCGGTGCTGGTCGTGATCACGGGGATGTCGTCCTGGACCGACATGTTGAGCTCCGCAGTGAACTCCCCACCTTCCCCCGTGACACCACTGAAAGTCACCACGGGCAGCCCGAGGAAGTTCTCGCCGTCACCCGGCGCATGCTGCAAAGGTCCGATGACGGACAGGCTGTAATTCCCGTTGGGCGCGATGAACAGACGCACTGCGGGCGGCGTGGAATCACCTTCTGGAATCGGCTGACCCAGTGCGTCGAAATAGATGGTCACCCCCTCTGGGGGAACCGGCACATTCGCGAACCCAGGCAACCCGATGGAGAAAACCGTCCCGCCCTCCAAATCCAGGGTACCTTTGTGGAAGCTGAGGAGGCCATCGTCCTCCTCGTTGTTGCCCAGTATCCCACTGGGTCCCCCGGACGGGGCGGATTCTTCTTCCAGCGTCGTGCTCACGTTCAGGCGCACCGGTTCCGGCGCAGGCGGAGGTGGCGGTGGCGAAGCAGGGGGAGGGCCGGGTGGGGGGGGAGCCGGCGGAGGAGGAGGTGCGGGCACCGGGGGAGTGGGTGGCGCAGGGGGAGGAGGCGCTGGCACCGGCGGGGGCGGCGGAGCCACGGGCGGGGGCGGCGCCGGCGTGGGGGCCGCGTCGACGGTGAGCACCGCCAATGGATTGAAGTCGATGTCGGGCGCCGATTGCGGTGTGAAGCTGTATTGGTAGGCCAGCGGGTCCACCCCCTCGAAGATGCGCAGCAGCTGCACGAAGCTGCTGCCCTCGCCTTCGCCCCCGGCACCGCCGCCCAGGCCGGCGGCCGTGGCGTCCAGCTGCTCGTTGAGGTCGCCCCCACGCTGCAGCGCCTGGATGACCGTGTCGATGGTGCCCTGCCCGACGCTGGCCTCCTGGGCGGTGGGGCGTTCAGCGGTCTGCGTGACGCTGTCATCGATCTTGACGCTTTGCGCGGGCGCCACGGCCAGCGTCTGGCCGTCGTCCAGCAGCAGCTCCACCCGGCCTCCTGCCGTGGTCTGGACGATTTCACCCTTTTGCAAGGCGTCTCCGGCCTTGAGGGGACGGCGATGGCCATCGGCATCGACCGCGAAAGCGGTGCCGGTGACGGCAACCACGGTGGCGATTTGGGACATGGGCTGGCTCCGGTAAACCCCTACGCCCTGCGCAGCGGCAGGAAGTAACGGCATGTGACTGATGTCAGTGAAGGCTACTGACGCCGCCCCGTATCCACTATTGGACTTAGGTCCACTTTTGGGTCCGCCGGCCCCGGAAACTCAAATAGTTTCGTTGCCCGAATCGTCACCCAATAGATCCAGGCTATTGCTCAGGCGGGCCCGGGTCTCCTTGCGCTCCAGGAGCTTGTTCTGCGCGGCCAGCGGCAGGTCGGTGAAGCGGATCACGCCGCGCACGATGAGCAGATCTATCAGGTCCTCGGTCACCCGGGCCAGCCCGGCGTCGGAGGAGCTCAGCGGATTGCCGTGGGGCGGCAGGCTCTTGTCAGGCATGGGATGCGGGCCCCTGTGCAACCTGCGGGCCCTGGTTCATGCGCAGCACGAGCTGCACCCGGTCGCGCACGCCGAGCTTCTCGAAGGTGGCCCCCAGGTGCGCCTTGACGGTGCGCTCCGAGATGAACAGCCGGTCCGCGATCTCCTTGTTGGACAACCCCTGGGCCACCGCGCGCGCGACCTCCAGCTCCCGCGAGGACAGCCGCAGCTGCAGGTCCTGGTGCGCCTGTGGCACGGCGTGCGGCGCCGTCAGGCCCGCGGTGGCGGCGGCCAGGCGCGACACCAGTGCCCGGCCCACCCACAGGCCGCCGTGCTGCACCACCAGCGCCACTTCCTGCAGCATCTCGGGCACGGCAAACAGGTGGCAATAGGCGCGAGCGCCTTCGTTGATGGCCTTCAGGCCTTCGCGGTCGTCCGGTACGCCGGTGGCCACCACCACGCGCGCGCGCTTGTCCGACTGGACCAGTTCGCCCAGCAGCGCCGGCCACTCGGGGTACTCGGTGCTCAGCCACACGATGGCCGAGCGCCCCCCGCCGCCGCCGCGCAGCGCGGCCACCATGGCGGGCCACTGCGCCTTGTCGATGCGCGTGCCCTGCGGGAATGCGGCCCCCCAGCGGTCCAGGGACTGCGGCACATCGCTGGCCAGGTAGTGGTTCATCGCATTCACCTCTCGGACAAGGCGTTCGCCTTGGCGCGCAGCACCGGCTTGAGCAGGTAGGCCAGCACGGTCTTCTTGCCCGTGAGGATGTCCACCTGCGCCACCATGCCGGGGATGATGGGCAGGTTCGCCCCCAGGCTAGCCTTGCGCGTGCGCACGCGCACCAGGTAGTTGGCATTGCCCTTGTCATCGACGACCGAGTCCGCGCTGATGTTCACCACCTCGGCCGCCAGGCCGCCGTAGATCGAAAAGTCGTAGGCCGTGAACTTGACCATGGCCTCCTGGCCCGGGTGCAGGAACGCGATGTCGCGCGGACTGACCTGCGCCTCCAGGATGAGCGCGTCGTCCAGCGGCACGATCTCCACCACCTCCTTGCCAGGCTGCACCACGCCGCCCACGGTGTTGACCAGCAGGCGCTTGACGGTGCCCCGCACCGGCGAGCGGATGTCCGCGTGCTTGACCTTGTCGGCCAGCGCCCGGCCGCCCTCGGACAGGCTGGAGAGCTTGCTCATGGTCTCCGACAGCTCGGCGCTCATCTGGTTGCGGGCCGTGAGCTGCACCTCCTCGATGCGCCGCGAGGCCTCCTGGATCGCGGCCTGCACGCGGGATATCTGCGCATCCGCCTGCTCGCGGTCGCCGCGCAGGCGCGCCACCTCGCGGTCCAGCCGCAGCACCTCCACCTCGGACACCGCGCCCGTGGCCACCATGGGCCGCGTGGCGTTCAGCTCCTTGAGCATCAACTCCAGGCCACGCTCGGCCTGCTCCTTGCGGGCACGCACCTCATTGAGCTCCTGCTGGCGCTGCAGGAGCTGGTTCTGCGAGATGGACACCTGCGCGCTGATCTCCTCGCGCCGCGAGCGGTACAGGCGCATCTCCTGCGCAACGATGTCCGGCGCGTCCCGCAGGAGGTCCGGCGGAGGAATGAATGTGCCGCCCTGCGTCAGTGCCTGCAGGCGCAGGGCCTTGGCCTGCAGCGCGAGCAGGCTCGCCCGGCTTTCCAGCATGTTCGACATGAACCGGGTGGAGTCCACGCGCAGCAGCAACTGGCCCGCTTCGACGATCTGCCCCTCCCGCACCGGCAGCACTTCCACGACGCCGCCATCCACGCTCTGGATGACCTGCACCTGGCTCGTGGGCACCACCTTGCCGTCGCCCCGCGTGACTTCGTCGAGCTCCGCATACGCGGCCCAGAGCACCAGCAGCAGCAGAAAGAGCACCGCCAGGCGCAGAAGGACCCGGGCGCGCAGGGGCTCCTGCTGCAGCCGCGCCCAGTCGGCATCGTCCGCCCAGTCCAGCGTGTCGGCCGCGCCCGTGGGCGTCAGGCGCCGGACCATGCGCCCGAAGACGGATTCGCTGGCCGCCCCGCCCGTCCTGACGGCACGGCCGATCTGCTCGAAGGCTTTCTCGTTGAGTTCGGCCATCTCACACCGCCTTTCCGATGCGGCCCTGGCGCAGGGCCTGCACCACCTGCTCCTTGGGGCCATCGGCCACGATGCGGCCCGCGTCCATCACGATGATGCGATCCACCAGGGCCAGCAGCGAGGTCCTGTGGCTGATGAGCACCAGCGTGCGCCCCTTCGAGAAATCGGCCAGCCTGCGCTTGATGTCCTCCTCGCTGGAATGGTCCATGGACGAGGTGGGTTCGTCCAGCAGCAGCACCACGGGATCGTTGATGACGGCGCGCGCGATGGACACGCCCTGCCGCTGCCCGCCCGACAGCGACTCGCCCCGCTCCCCCACCAGCATGTCGAAGCCCTGCGGGTGCGCATTCACGAGCGGCAGGATGCCGCCGATCTCGGCCGCCCGCACCACGGCCGCGTCGTCGGCCAGCGGGGCGCCCAGCGTGATGTTCTCGCGCAGCGAGCCATAGAAAAGCACCACGTCCTGCTGCACGTATCCCACCTGGCGGCGCAGCTCGGCGGGGTCCAGCTGGCGCTGGTCGATGCCGTCGATGAGCACCGCGCCCAAGGTCGGCCGGTACAGCCCCAGCATCAGCTTTTGCAGCGTGGTCTTGCCCGAGCCGATGCGCCCGAGGATGGCCACCCGCTCGCCGGGCTTGATGGACAGCGTCACGTTGCGCAGCGAGGCCGTCTGCTGGCCCGGGTAGGTGAAGCCGACATCCCTGAACTCGATCGCGCCCTGCAGCCGCCCCCGGCTGATGAAGCTGGCGCCCTCGGGGCGGTCCACCTCGCGCTTCATCATCTCGTTGAGCGAGGTCAGGGCCGTCGATGCCGTGTGGTACTGCACGAGCAGGCCCGCCACCTGCCCCACCGGCGCCATGGCCCGCGACGCGAGCATGGTGCATGCGATCAGCCCCCCCATGGTGAGCTGGCGCTCGCCGATCATGTGCACGCCCACGATCACGATCACCAGGTTGATGAGCTGCTGCAGGAAGGCCGAGGTGTTGCTGGCCGTGGCCGACAGAAGGCGCAGCTGCACGCCCACGCGGGCCAGCAGCGCCGTGCTGCGCTCCCACTTGCGCTGCAGGGGCGCCTCCGCGCCCAGCGCCTTCACGGTCTCGAAGCCCACCAGCGCCTCCACCAGCGTGGCATTGCGCTGCGCGCCCGCGCGGTAGGTGGTTTCGGACAGCGCGTGCATGCGCCCCTGCACGGCCAGGGCGTAGAGCAGCATCACCGCCGCGCCGCACAGCAGCGGGATCAGCATCGGCCACGAGATCCAGCCGATCACCACGATGAAGATCAGGCCGAACGGCAGGTCGATGAACGCCACGACGGACGCCGAGCTGATGAAGTCCCGCACCGACTCGAACGAGCGCAGGTTCGACGCGAACGAGCCCGCCGAGGCCGGCCGCTGCTCCATGCGCGTGCCCAGCACCTTTTCCATGATGTAGGCCGACAGCTTCACGTCGGCACGGCTGCTGGCCAGGTCCACGAAGCGCCCGCGCAGCGTGCGCAGCACCAGGTCGCCCACGAGCATGATGGACAGCCCCAGCGCCAGCACCCACAGGGTGTCGATGGCGTTGTTGGGCACCACCCGGTCATAGACATTCATCGTGAAGATGGGCATGCCCAGGGCGAACAGGTTGGCCAGGAAGGCGGCCATGAGCACGTCGCGGTACAGCCCGTGGTTTTCGGCCAGCACGGTCCAGAACCAGTGCCCATGGCGGCCCGCCCTGACCTGCGGGGCGCGCGCATCGAAACGCTGGGAAGGGCGCACATACACCGTGGTGCCCAGGTAGTCCGCCTCCAGCGCCGCGCGCGACACCTGGATGGGCGCGTCCCCCAGTTCGGGCAGCACGACACGCGCTTCGCTGTGGCCGTCGCTCCAGCCCAGGAGCACGCACGCGCGCTCGCCCTGCAGCAGCAGGACCGCCGGGAGCAAGGCGTCCTTGACGCGGGTCAGCGGCTCCCGAACGAGACGGCTGCTCATGTGCGCGCGCTGGGCCGCACGGGCAAAGAGGCCGGGGGTCAGCCGGTGGTTTTCAGCAGGCAACCCGGCCATCACCGCCTCGGGCGTCGAAGGCAGGCCGTGGGCCTTGGCAACAATGAGCAGGCACGCCAACAGCTCGTCGGAACCGCTGCCTGAAAGTTCTGCAGGCTGCGCCAAGCCCGCACTTGAAACCATATGAATTCCTTGTTGCCACTTGTTGAAATTCACTCTAGCAACATAAATTCAAAGCGCGAAGGAAAAAATCGCCACCCCGGCGCGCGCCCGCCCGGCTGGTGGTCCGTGTGCGGTTGCAGCAAAATCCACGGTGCACATGCCCTCCTCCGAACAGCTTTCGCTGCGCCGCTACGGTGCCTCTCCCGGCAGCCACAGCCATGACCACTTCCAGGTCCTGCTGGGGCTGTCCGGCGCCCTCGACCTCGAAGTCGAGGGGCGCGGCGTGCGCGTCAGCCCCGGCGGGGGGTGCGTGATCGCCCCGGGCGACCGCCATGACTTCGAGTCGGCGCGCGGCAGCCTGTGCCTGGTGCTCGACAGTGCGCAGCCCGGATGGGCGCGCTGCCTGCGGCCGCACGGCCAGGGCGCCAGCGCGCCCCCCGCCGAGGCCCTGCCGCTGGCGCACTACCTGGCGGGCGCACTGCAGCAAGGCCGCCCCCTGGCGCAGGCCCACGGCCCGGCGCTGTTGCTGGAGGCGTGGCTGGCAGGCTCCGGCCCCCGCGCCTGGCCCCCCGGCCTGGCACCCTCGCGCCAGCGGCCGATCGACTGGGCCGCGCTGCGGCAGTGGGCCGCCCAGCAGTGGGACGGGGCGCTCTCGGTCGCCGACCTGGCCGCGCGCGTGCACCTGAGCCCCAGCCAGTTCGCGGCCCGCTGCCGCGACGAGCAGGGCCTGGGGCCCATGGCCTGGCTGCGCGGCCAGCGGCTGGCACAGGCCCGGCTGCTGCGCGGCGGCGGGATGGCCGTGGCCGAAGTGGCGCAGCGCACGGGCTACCGTTCACCCTCGGCGCTGACCGCGGCGCTGCGGCGCCAGGCGGGCGCGGCGGGGAGCCCGGGCCCCGGTGAATGAACCGGCGAATGGGTGAGTGAGCAAATGAATGGATGCATGGATCGGTGAGGGGATGACCGGTGCGGCGCCGCCGCACCGCCGCTGCGCGACGAGCGGCCGCCGTTGCGCGACGATGCGGGCCGCCGCTCGCGCATACAGTCAAGCCCATGCAAGCCAATCTCTATGCCCTCGGCGCCATCGCCCTGTGGGCCTCGCTCGCCTCGCTGGGCGTGTCGCTCACCCACATTCCGCCGTTCCTGCTCACGGGCATCGCGCTCATCATCGGCAGCGTGCCGGCCTGGCCCTTCGTGCTGCGCGATCCGTCGCAGTGGCGCATTCCGGCGCGCACGCTGGCGCTGGGGGTGTACGGCCTGTTCGCCTACCACTTCCTGCTGTTCATCGCGCTGCGCCACGCGCCGCCGGTCGAGGCCAACCTGGTCAACTACCTGTGGCCGCTGTTCATCGTCGTGCTCTCGCCCGTGGTGCTGCCCGGCGTGTCGCTGCGCACGCCGCATGTGCTGGCGGCACTGCTGGGCTTTGGCGGGGCCGCCATCGCCATCGCGGGCGGGCGCGCGCTGAGCGGCACCCTCGCCTGGGGCTACCTGCCGGCGCTGGCGGCGGCCTTCATCTGGGCCACCTATTCGCTCATGACCAAGCGGGTGGCGGCGTTCCCCACCACCGCCATCGGCCTGTTCGGGCTGGTGTCGGGCGTGCTGTCGCTGCTGTGCCACGCGCTGCTGGAGCCCGCCGTGGCGCTGCAGCCGCGCGACTGGGCGCTGCTGGCCGTGCTGGGCCTGGGCCCGCTGGGCGCCTCGTTCTTTCTGTGGGACAAGGCACTCAAGCTGGGCGACGCGCGGCACATCGGCATCCTGAGCTACATCACGCCGCTGGCGTCCACCGCGCTGCTGATCGCGGTGAGCGGCCGCCCGTTCACCTGGAGCATCGCGCTGGCCACGGTGATGATCATCGGCGCGGCCGTGATGGGCATGCGAGCGCGCTGATTCAATCAAAATGGCCCAGACGCTTGCCCATCAAGCGCTGATAGCTATCTATCCGATAGCAAACCCGATCTTCGCATGGACACCCTCCCCATCCCCGGCACGGCGGGCTATGGCACGCACGCCGCCGCGCTGGCGGCGCAGTATGAAAGCATTGCGTTCGCCGATGTGCACCGCAGCACGCTGCACCTGTTCCCGCGCACGCCCAGCCGGGTGCTCGACATCGGCGCGGGCTCGGGACGGGACGCAGCCGCGCTGGTGCGCGCGGGCCACCATGTGGTGGCCGCCGAGCCCACGGCGGCCTTGCGGCAGGAGGGGCAGCGCATCCACGCGGGGCTGCCCATCGAGTGGGTGGACGACCACCTGCCCGCGCTCACCGGCCTGCGGGGCCGCCAGTTCGACCTGGTGCTGCTGACCGCCGTGTGGATGCATCTGGACGCCGCGGAACGCACCGCCGCCATGCGGGCCGTGGCGGACCTGCTCGCGCCGGGCGCGCTGGTGGTGATGTCTCTGCGCCATGGCCCCGTGCCCCGGGGGCGGCGCATGTTCGACGTGTCGATGCAGGAAACGGCGGCGCTGGGCGCACGGCACGGGCTGGCCACCGCGCACAGCGGCACGCGGGACGACGCCCAGGGGCGGCCGGACGTGCGCTGGAGCGTGCTGGCCCTGCGGCGGCCCGTGTGAATCTGCATCCAGCGGGCCTCCCGTGCTTGTCCGGAAAGCGCGAAAAGCTATCTATTCAGGAGCAATTCACGGCATGCGCGGGTCCGCGCGCTCCCGGCGCACGCGCAGGTAGAGCCAGCCGGTGATGGAGAGGTTCAGCAGGTTCCAGCCGATGCCGTTGAGAAAGGCGGCGTGGTAGCTTCCCGTGGCGTCGAATATCCAGCCGGAAAGCCAGCCGCCCAGCGCCATGCCGACGAGCGTGGCCATGATGACGCCCCCCACCCTCACGCTCGCCTGGCCGGGCGGGAAGTACTCGCGCACGATGATGGCGTAGGTGGGCACGATGCCGCCCTGGAACAGCCCGAATAGCCCCGAGATGACGTACAGCGGCACCAGGCCGTCGTAGGGAAGGAAAAGCACGAGGGCGATGCCCTGCAGCGCCGACCCCAGCAACAGGGTGCGGATGCCGCCGATGCGGTCGCAGATCAGCCCGAAGACCAGGCGGCTCACGATGCCGCAGGCCAGCATGAGCGACAGCATCTGGGCGCCCTGGGCGGCGCCGAAGCCCAGGTCCGTGCAGTAGGCCACGATGTGGACCTGCGGCATGGCCATGGCGACGCAGCACGCGATGCCTGCCAGGCACAGCAGCGCCATCGCGTGGTTCGGAGCCAGGCCGAAAGGGCGGGCACGGTCCGGCGCCGCCCGGTTCGCGCCCGCTGCCGCAGACGCCGGAATCGCGGGAGGGCGCTGGCGCATGCGCAGGGACAGCGCGAGCATACCCACGCCGCAGATGCTGCCCAGCACCATGTAGGTAGGCCGCCAGCCGATGGAGTCGACGCCGTATTGCACGATGGGCGGCCAGACCGCGCCCGCCACATAGTTGCCGCTGGCGCACACCGCCACCGCGATGCCCCGCCGGCGATTCCACCAGAGCGCCGTATCGGCCAGCAAGGGCGCGAACGTCGCGGAGCCGCCAATGAACCCCATCACCGCGTGCGCCAGACCGAAAGCCCAGATGCTGCCCGACAGGCTCGCCCCCATGAAGCCGCCAAACACCGCCAGGGCACCCAGCCAGAGCACGGGCATCAGGCCGTGGCGGTCCGCCAGCCGCCCTGTCCATAGCCCGCCCAGGCCCAGGCAGACCATCATCAGGGTATAGGGCAGCGAGGCGCTGGCGCGGCCGATTCCGAACTCGCTCTGCACCGCCGGAAGCACCACCGACACCACGTACATGCTGCTGTTCCCCAGCACGACGAGGCCCAGGGTCGCAAGAAGCCGCCGCAGGGCCTGGGGCGAGTCGATGAGGGACGGGTCTGCGTGGGCAAGCTGCATGGGAGGCATGGGTTTTTCTGGATGCAGCGCAGGCCATCAGAACGGGCGGGGAGAAGTGCATCCGCCGGCCTTGCAGGCTGGCGGACGCCGCGCTTCACTTTTCAAAAAAAATCTGGCAAAACCGGCCCCTGGCGCCGGTCCATCAAGCGCAGAAAGCTATCAATTGAGGAGCATTTCAGCACCACCCTACGGCGCCAGCGCGGCCGCGGGTTCATCCCCCTCCAGCACCTGGCGCGCCCACGGCGCGAGCTTGCGCGTGTCGGCGCGCAGCACCTCCTGCTTGATGGCCAGGATCTGCGCGGGGTGCATGGAAAAGCTGCGCAGGCCCAGGCCCAGCAGCAGGCGCGTCATGGTCACGTCGCCGGCCGTTTCGCCACACACGCAGACGCTCTTGCCCTGGCGTTCGCCCTCGGCGATCACATCGCCCACCAGGCGCAGCACGGCGGGGTGCAGCGGGTCGTACAGGTGCGCCACCGCCTCGTCCGCGCGGTCGATGGCCAGCGTGTACTGGATCAGGTCGTTGGTGCCGATGGAGAGGAAATCGAAATACCGCAGGAAGGTGCGCACCATGAGCGCCGCCGCGGGCACCTCGATCATCGCGCCCAGCTGCACCGGGCCGTAGGGCACGCCGCGCGCATCCAGCTCGGCGCGGGCCAGGTCCACCTGCGCGATGGTCTGCTGGATCTCGTGCGTGTGCGCCAGCATCGGGAACAGCAGGTTGACCTTGCCATGCGCCGCCGCGCGCAGCACGGCGCGCAGCTGGGTGCGGAACATGGCCGGGTCGGCCAGGCTCCAGCGGATGGCGCGCAGGCCCAGGGCCGGGTTCAGGTAGCTGTCCTTGTGGCTCTTGTGGTCCAGCGGCTTGTCGGCGCCCACGTCGATGGTGCGGATGGTGACGGGCAGGCCCTGCATGCCGTCGATGGCTTCGCAGTAGGCGCGGTACTGCTCGTCCTCGCCGGGCAGGTTGCCGCTCTTGCCCATGAACAGGAACTCGCTGCGGAACAGGCCCACGCCCACGGCGCCGGCGCGCACGGCGGCGGCGGCGTCGCCCGGTTGCTCGATGTTGGCCAGAAGCTCGATCTTGTGGCCGTCGAGCGTGATGGCCGGGGTGTGGCGCAGCCGGGCCAGGCGCTCGCGTTCCAGCTCCACCTGGCGCTGGCGAAAGCCATACTCGGCCAGGATGATGGGCGACGGGTCCACGATGACCACGCCCGCATCGCCGTCGATGATGACCCAGTCGTCCTGGCGCACCAGCTGGCTGGCCGCGCGCGCGCCCACCACGGCCGGAATGTCCATGCTGCGCGCCACGATGGCGGTGTGGCTGGTCTTGCCGCCCACGTCGGTCACGAAGCCCGCGAACACGCTCTGCTTGAACTGCAGCATGTCGGCGGGCGAGAGGTCGTGCGCGACCAGCACCAGGGGCACGTCCACCGTGTCGTCGAGCAGCAGGTCCTGCTGGGTCTTGCGGCGCGGGCTGCTGGCGGGGGGCGCCACGGGGCTGGCCACGCCCTTCATGTAGCGCAGGATGCGCTCGACCACCTGTTCCAGGTCGGCCTTGCGCTCGCGCAGGTATTCGTCCTCCATCTCGTCGAACTGGCGCGCGATGACTTCGAGCTGCGTGGTGAGCGCCCACTCGGCGTTGTACAGGCGCTCGGTGATCCAGTGCTTGACCCCGCCCGTGAGGGCCTCGTCCTGCAGCAGCATCAGGTGCACGTCGAGCAGCGCGGTCAGTTCATGCGGCGCATCGGCGGGCATCTCCACCTGCAGGCGCTGCAGTTCCTCGACCACGGCATTGCGCCCGTTGCGCACCCGCTCGATCTCGCCCTCGATCTGCTCGGGTTTGACGAAATAGTGCGCCACGTCCACCCGGCTGGACGCCACCAGCACCGCACGGCCGATGGCGATGCCGCGGGCGACTGCGAGACCGTGGACGGAGAAGGTCATTCACCCTCGCCAAACTTGTCGGCAATCAGTGCCAGGAGCCCGTCCATGGCCTCCTGTTCGCGCTCGCCGCTGGTTTCGATCTCCACCTCGGTGCCCATGCCGGCGGCCAGCATCATCACGCCCATGATGCTCTTGGCGTTGATGCGCCGGTCGCCACGGCTCATGAAGACATCGCAGGGAAAGCTGCCGGCCAGCTTGGTGAGCTTGGCCGACGCGCGGGCATGCAGGCCCAGTTTATTGTTGATGGTCGTACGGGTCTTGATCATGTCGGTTGCGGGTATTCTGGTTCTGCGGTGCGGAGATGGCCACCTGCATGACGCCCTGGGTGCCTCCCACCACGGCGCGGGTGACCACCGAATCAAGGGGCTCGTGGCGGTAGCTCACGGCCCGCAGCAGCATGGGCAGGTTGGCGCCCGTCACCAGGCGCGAGCGCACGTTGCCGATGAGGCGCTGCGCAATGTTGCAGGGCGTGGCGCCGAACACGTCGGTGAGCACCAGCGTCGAATCCGCGCCCAGTTGATCGAGCATGATGCGGGCCTGCGCCAGCGACTCCTCGGGCGGCTGGTTGGGCTGCACGTCGAGCGCGGACACGCTGCCCCCGCAGTCGGGGAACACATGCAGCGCGCATTCGCGCAGCGCATGGGCCAGCGGGGCGTGGGCGATGATGAGGATGCTGGTGGTGCTCATGGCGCGGTGGTTTGCAGCACATTATGGCGCCGCCCCCGCAGCAGGAACCACGCGTAGGCGCCCGCGTTGCACGCGAGGTACACCGCCATCGCGGCCTGGAAGGACTGCACCGCGGACAGGCCCGCGGCGGCGAAGGCGTCCACCGCCAGGCCGATGCCCCACTGCACCACGAACACCCCCGCAAAAATCACGAGGTTGTAGGCCGACAAGGCCCGCCCCGCGAGCGCCTGCGGGAACGCCATGGCCACCGCGGGCTGCGACAGCGATACGAACGTGCACGACATGCAGAACAGCGCCCACGCCCCGCCCCCGGCCCGGGGCCCCGCCACGATGGTGCCCAGCAGCACCACCAGGCACAGCGGGAGGCCCGCCGCCATCAGGCGGTCGGCCCCCAGCCCTTTTCGCAGCAGCCAGGGGTTGAGCATGCCCCAGGTCCAGAACGTGCACAGCATGGAGACATTGATCCAGAAGAGGCCCGTGGCGGCCTCCAGCGGCGTGTAGCCCGCCACGCGCTGCATCCAGGGCCCGGCCCACAGGGTCTGCATCGCCACCATGCCGCCGTACACGAAGAACCCCAGGGGCGCCAGGCGCTGGAAGTAGGGATGGCGCCACACCATGGCGTAGCCATGTTCCGCGCCCTCGGTGGCCCCGGCAGGAGGCACCGGTCCGTCTGCCCGCGGGGTGGTGGCGCCCCAGGCCGGCACCCAGACGGCAATCACCACCATCGATACCGCGATCAGCGCGGCCAGGACCCAGAACAGGGGCCGCCATCCCACCAGCGGCAGCGCCCACTGCACCGGCAGCGTGGACGCCACCATGCCCAGCGAGCCGGTCATCAGCATCCACGAGTTCGCCCGCATCTGCAGGGTGGGCTCGAACCAGCGCCGGTAGCCGGTGAGGGGCGCCATCAGGCAGGCACTGACGCCGGCGCCGCACAGCACGCGGCCGGCCAGCAGGCCCGAGAACCCCGTCGCCACCGAGAACACCAGGCTGCCCACCACGGCCACGCCCAGGAAGCCGAGGGCGACCTTCTTGGGCCCGTGCCGGTCCAGCCAGGTGCCCAGCGGCAGCTGCGTGGCCGCGAACCCCAGGAAGTACCCCCCGGCCAGCAGCCCCAGGTCGCTGGCGTGCAGCGAGAACTCCTGCGACAGCGTGGGCGCCAGGGTGGCCGTCACCGCCCGCACCAGGGCCGACAGGAAATACGCGAAGGCAAACGCCAGGAAGACAATCACCGCGGCCCGCCGCGGCAGCACGCCGGGGGCCGTCATTGGAGCGTGAGCCCGGCAAAGAACTGGTCGGCCACCTCGGGGCGGGGCTTGGGGGTGTAGACCACCGCGTGGTACAGCCGCACCTGCGGGCCCACGGCGCGCGCGAACCACACGGCCTGGGCCGTGACGGCGCTGCCATCCGGGCGCTGGCCCTGAACCACGGTGCGCACCGACTGGGGCAGGGGCAGCACGCCCGGCGGCGCGTACGGCGTGTCGACCGCGCGGGCGGCCGCGCCGTTGCCCAGGTTGGCGATCGCGGCCGCCCGCCAGTGCGTGAGCGCCGCGCCCACCTGCGCGGGGTCGGCCAGCGCGGCATGCGACACCGCAAAGGTCGCGCCATCCGCATCGCAGCCCGCCATGGCCAGCTCGACGGGCGAGCCCGCCAGCTCCACCGGGCGCACGGCCCGGTCGGGCTTGCAGGGCAGCGTGATGGTGATGGCCGCCTCGGGCAGCGGCACGCTGCGCCAGTTGAGCGCGGGGCTGCAGCCTGCCAGCCACGCCAGCAGGAGCATGGGCGGCAAGGCGGCCGCGCGGGTTGGTGTTCGGTTCATGGGCCGATTATCGGCACAGCACGCAGCGCGGGCCGCGTGCGCCGTTTTGCGCGAACTTTTGCGCAGCACACGACTCCACCCAAGCTGCGACAATCGGGGCACCGGCTGCGGCCGGGTTTCGGCGCGGGCCCGGCCCACAGTTCTGGATGGATAGGAAGTCATGGCGATCAAGCATTGGGCAGCAGGTGTGGCGGTGGCGGCGTTCGCGGCCGTGGGCGCCTATGTGTACCTGGATACGGGCCGCTCCGTGGCGCCGGAGTCGAACTTCGTGCTGCTGGACGGCTCCAGCAAGTCCACCGCCGATCTGCGCGGCAAAGTCACGCTGGTGAATTTCTGGGCCACGAGCTGCACCACCTGCGTGGCCGAGATGCCCGAGATCGTGGCGACCTACAACAAGTACCACGCCAAGGGCTTCGACACCCTGGCCGTGGCCATGAGCTACGACCCGCCCAGCTACGTGGTGAACTTTGCCGAAACCCGCAAGCTGCCCTTCCAGGTCGCCATCGACAACACCGGCAAGGTGGCCCAGGCCTGGGGCGATGTGCGGCTCACGCCCTCGACCTTCATCGTGAACAAGCGCGGCGAGATCGTGAAGACCTACGTGGGCGCACCCAACTTCCCCGAGCTGCACCAGCTCATCGAAAAGCTGCTGGCCGAGACCTGAGCCGCTACGGCACCTTCAAAGGCAAAAGGCCGATTTCATGCGAAATCGGCCTTTGTCGCTTATGGGTTCAGCGCAAACAGCTACCATTTTAATAGCATACGCATTGAGCGCACGCGGCCCCGGCCAGCGGACGCCGCACAAGGGCTGCCCCGCCGCGCTGGCGTCGCCCCCCTCTCCCGGAGCGCGCAGAGAGAAGGGAGAAGCGGCAACGCCGCTCAGGGCGACGCACTTTACTTGGCGCGGTAGTTGTCGTGGCAGGCCTTGCAGGTGCCCGCGGCAGCGCCAAAGGCCGTCTTCAGGTTGTCCAGGCTGCCGGTCTTGGCCGCGGCGGCCAGCTTGACGGATTCGGCCTCGAGCTTCTCGGAGTGTTCCTTGAACTTGGCCTGCTCGGTCCAGATCTCGGGCAGCGCCTTGGTGGGAGCGCCCTTGTCCGTGCCCGCCCCGAAGCCCGCCCAGGGCAGCTTGGCCATGTTGGCCACCACATCCGCGTTCTCCTGCGCCGCCTTGGCGTCGAATGGAATGCGCCCGTTGACCATGGCACCGAGCCGGCCAAAGTGCTGGCCCATCACGAAGAGTGCGCTCTGGCGGTATTTGATGGCGTCCTCGGCCTTGGCGAACTGGGCGGAGGCCGGTGCCGACACGGTCAGCGTGGCAGCGGCAAGGGCGAACGCGGCAAGTGCTTTCATGGGGGTATTTCCTTTTTTCGTGGGGGGTAAATGCAAAAACCTTTTGACCCGCAGGGAGTATGCCGGTTTACCACGGGTTTCGCAGCGGCGCCCTCCTTCCGGGTTTACCCCGCCTCCTTCACAATGCGGCCATTCCCCTCCTCCTCAACACCCAGCCCACCGCCACCATGACGCAGCAGCACACCGTACGCATCTGGGACCTTCCCACCCGCATCTTCCACTGGACCCTGGCCGCCTGCGTCGTGGCCCTGGTGGTCACGGCCAAGGTGGGCGGCAACGCCATGGAGTGGCATTTCCGGCTGGGCCACGTGGTGCTGGCGCTGCTGGTGTTCCGCGCCGTCTGGGGACTGATCGGCGGGCGCTGGTCGCGTTTCGCGAGCTTCCTGTACTCCCCCGCCCGGCTGCTGCGCTATGTGCGCGGCGCGGCGCACGCCGAGGACAGCATCGGCCACAGCCCCCTGGGGGCGCTGTCCGTGTTCGCGCTGCTGGCCGTGCTGGCCGCGCAGGTGGCAACCGGCCTGCTCAGCGATGACGAGATCGCCTTTGCCGGCCCGCTCACCCGGTTCGTTCCCAATGCGGTGGTGGGCCAGGCCACGGGCTACCACAAGGAAATCGGGCAGTACCTGGTGCTGGCGCTGGTGGCCTTGCACCTGCTGGCCATCGTGTTCTACGTGCTGGTGCGCAAGCAGCGCCTGGTCAAGCCCATGCTGCACGGCGACAAGCTGCTGGCGGCGCCCGCGCCTGCATCGCGCGACGATCTGGCCACCCGGGTGGTCGCGCTGGTGGTGCTGGGACTGAGCTTCGGGCTGGCCTGGTGGGTGTCGACACTGGCGGCGGCGCCCGGGTTCTGAACCGAACTGGCTACACTGCGGCTTCCGTCGTTTCACACCACTTTGTGCCTTGGACAAGCCTGCCGTCACCCTGCGGATCCCCTCCTCGCCTGCCGAGCTTCAGGCGGTCCGCGACATCTTCCGCGAATACGCCGACACCCTGGGCGTCGATCTGTGCTTTCAGGACTTCGAGAGCGAGCTGGCCCACCTGCCCGGCGACTATGCCGCGCCGCGCGGTGCCCTGCTGCTGGCCGAGGTGGAGGGTGCGATAGCGGGCTGCTGCGCCCTGCGGCCGCTGGATGCGGCCGACTACCCCAATGCGAGCGAGATGAAACGCCTGTACGTGCGCAAGGCGTTCCGTGGATTCGGCCTGGGCCGCGAGCTGGCCGAAGCCATGCTCGACCTCGCGCGGCAGGCAGGCTATGCCTGTGTGCTGCTCGATACCCTCGACGACATGGAGTCGGCGCGCGCGCTGTACACCGACCTGGGCTTCGAGGAGATTCCGCCCTACTACCACAACCCCATTGCGGGGGCCCACTACCTCAAGGTCGATATCTTCTGAGGTTTTTGGGCTCTGGCGCCTGGTTCACAAGCGCCAGAAGCTACCAATTGAATAGCAAATCAGGGCATCACGCCCTGGCCTGGGCCAGCAGGGTGTCGGCGTCGCTCACCTCGAACTTGCCAGGGGCCTCCACGTTGAGCGTGACCACCTTGCCATCGCGCACCAGCATCGAATAGCGGTTGCTGCGCAGGCCCAGGCCCTTGCCGTTCAGGTCCAGCGTCAGGCCGGTCGCCTTGGCGAAGGTGGCATCACCGTCGCCCAGCATGCGCACCTTGCCGTCGGTCTTCTGGTCGCGCGCCCAGGCACCCATCACGAAGGCATCGTTCACGCTCACGCACCAGATCTCATCCACGCCGGCGGCCTTGAATTCGGCTGCCTTTTCCACGTAGCCAGGCACGTGCTTGGCCGAGCAGGTGGGCGTGAAGGCGCCAGGCAGCGCGAACAGGGCAATCGTCTTGCCTGCCGTGGCCTTGTCCACCGGCACGGGATTCGGACCGATGGAGCAGCCTTCGCCCTCGACTTCCGAGTATTCCATCAGGGTGCTGGCTGGCAGGGTGTCACCGACTTTGATCATTGATCTCTCCTTGGGTTGCTGGGGGTATTGAACACATTCGCCTGCAGGCCTGCAAAAAAACGCGGCCCACAAAACAAAACGACCCACATTGTGGGTCGTTTTGAGGGGCTGTGCTGCCTGTAAGCCGGGAGGGCTTAGAGCAGGCCGGCCTTTTGCACCAAGCGGGTGGCAACCCAGTTCTTGGTCTTGGAGAGCGGACGGCTCTCGGTGATTTCGATCACGTCGCCCAGCTTGTACTCGCCCTTTTCGTCATGGGCGTGGTACTTGCTCGACTTCGCAACGATCTTGCCGTAGAGCTCGTGCTTCACACGGCGCTCGACCAGCACGGTCACGGTCTTTTGACGCTTGTCGCTGACCACCTTGCCAACCAAGGTGCGCTTGAGGGATTTTTTAGGTTCCGTCATGTGGGCTCCTTACTTGGCGGCTTGCTTTTCAGCAAGAATGGTCTTGGCACGGGCGATATCGCGGCGGGTGGTGCGCAGCGTGTTGGTGTTACCCAGTTGCTGCGTGGCCTTTTGCATGCGCAGGCCGAAATGGGCCTTCTGCAGCGCCTTGATTTCGGCTTCGATGCCGGCGACGTCTTTTTGGCGCAGTTCAGTAGTCTTCATTGCTTGTTCTCCTGAATTACGCGCCGATCAGGCGGCTGACGAACGTGGTGCGCAGCGGCAGCTTGGCGGCAGCCAGGCGGAACGCTTCACGGGCCAGTTCTTCGGGCACACCGACGATCTCGAAAACGATCTTGCCGGGCTGGATTTCGGCCACGTAGTACTCGGGGTTGCCCTTACCGTTACCCATACGCACTTCTGCGGGCTTGGTAGAGATTGGCTTGTCCGGGAACACGCGGATCCAGATACGGCCGCCACGCTTGACGTGACGGGAGATTGCACGGCGTGCAGCCTCGATCTGACGGGCCGTCAGACGGCCACGGTCGGTGCACTTCAGACCGAAATCACCGAACGCAACGGAGGAACCCCGCGTTGCGACACCAGTGTTACGGCCCTTTTGCTCCTTGCGGTATTTGCGGCGAGCAGGTTGCAGCATAGTTATTCTCCTTTACCGTCCGCTGCTGTAGCGGGCGCGGCGACTTTGCGTACGCGCTTAACGGCGGTGTTATCAGCGCCACCAGCTTCCGCTGGCTTGTCGCTGCCGTCGGCCGGAGCGGTGTTGCCACCGACAGGACGACGTGGGCCACGGCCTGCGCCTGGACGGTCGCCACCTGGGCGGCCATCACGGCGTGGACCGCGTGGGCGGCGCTCTTCGTCTGGACGAGGCGTTTCCACGGCGGGCAGGTCATTGCGGCCCAGCGTGTCACCCTTGTAGACCCAGACCTTGACGCCGATCACACCGTAGGTGGTCTTGGCTTCAGAGGTACCGTAGTCGATGTCCGCACGCAGCGTGTGAAGTGGCACGCGGCCTTCGCGGTACCACTCGCAGCGAGCGATTTCGATACCGTTCAGACGGCCGGACGACATGATCTTGATGCCCTGGGCACCCAGACGCATGGCGTTCTGCATGGCGCGCTTCATGGCGCGGCGGAACATGATCCGCTTTTCGAGCTGTTGCGTGATGCTGTCGGCGATCAGCTTGGCATCGATTTCAGGCTTGCGCACTTCTTCGATGTTCACTGCGACGGGCACGCCCAGGCGAGCAGCGAGTTCCTTCTTCAGGTTCTCGATGTCTTCACCCTTCTTGCCGATCACCACACCAGGACGAGCCGAGTAAATGGTGATGCGGGCGTTCTTGGCAGGACGCTCGATCAGGATGCGCGACACGGCGGCGTTCTTCAACTTGGCCTTCAGGTACTCACGCACCTTGATGTCTTCGGCCAGCATGCCCGCGAAATCGCGGTTGCTGGCGTACCAACGGCTGGACCAGTTGCGGCTGACCGCAAGGCGGAAGCCGGTAGGATGGATTTTCTGTCCCATAGTCTTCCCGAGCCTTTAGTTGCCAACCGTCACGTACACATGGCACGTGGGCTTGCTGATGCGATTGCCGCGGCCTTTGGCGCGCGCGGTGAAGCGCTTGAGCGTGGTGCCTTGTTCGACGTAGATGGTCTTGACCTTCAGTTCGTCGATGTCGGCGCCATCGTTGTGTTCGGCGTTGGCGATGGCCGACTCCAGAACCTTCTTGACGATTCCCGCAGCTTTTTTCTGCGTGAAGTTCAGGATGTTCAGAGCCTGGTCCACCTTCTTGCCGCGGATCAGATCGGCGACCAGACGGCCCTTGTCGACCGACAGACGGACGCCCCGGAGGACTGCACGTGTTTCAGACATGGTCGTTCCTTACTTCTTCGCTTTTTTGTCAGCGGGGTGACCCTTGAAGGTGCGCGTCAGGGCGAATTCGCCCAGCTTGTGGCCCACCATCTGGTCGGTGACATAGACAGGTACGTGCTGCTTGCCGTTGTGCACGGCAATGGTCAGACCGATGAACTCGGGCAGAACCATGGAGCGACGCGACCAGGTCTTGACTGGTTTCTTGTCCTTGGTGGCAACGGCCTTTTCGACCTTGGCCAGCAAGTGATGGTCAACAAATGGACCCTTTTTAAGAGAGCGAGTCATCTGTTACCCCTTACTTCTTGCGACGCGACACGATCATGATCTGTGTGCGCTTGTTGTTACGGGTGCGATAACCCTTGGTCAGATTGCCCCAAGGATCGACTGCATGGCGGCCTTCGCCGGTGCGGCCTTCGCCACCACCGTGAGGGTGATCCACCGGGTTCATGGCAACGCCGCGAACCGTGGGACGAATACCCATCCAGCGCTTCACACCGGCCTTGCCCAGTTGGCGCAGGCTGTGTTCTTCGTTGGCCACTTCGCCAATGGTGGCGCGGCATTCGATGTGGATCTTGCGAACTTCACCCGAGCGCATGCGCACCTGGGCGTAAACGCCTTCGCGGGCCAGCAGCGTTGCCGAAGCACCTGCCGAGCGGGCGATCTGCGCACCGGCACCGGGCTTGAGCTCGATGCAGTGGATGGTCGAACCCACGGGGATGTTGCGGATCGGCAGCGTGTTGCCAGCGCGGATCGGGGCTTCCGAACCGGACAGCAGGGTTGCGCCCACTTCCAGGTTGCGGGGAGCGATGATGTAGCGGCGCTCGCCATCGGCATAGCACACCAGAGCGATGTGGGCCGTACGGTTGGGGTCGTACTCGATGCGCTCAACCTTGGCCGGAATGCCGTCCTTGTTGCGCTTGAAGTCCACCACGCGGTAGTGGTGCTTGTGGCCACCGCCCTTGTGGCGGGTGGTGATGTGACCGTTGTTGTTACGGCCGGCCTTCTGGAATTGTGGTTCCAGCAGGGGGGCGTACGCTTCACCCTTGTACAGGTGGTCACGCGTGACCTTCACCACGGCACGTTGGCCGGGCGAAGTGGGTTTCATCTTGATGACAGCCATGATTACGCGGCCTCCCCGGAGAGGTTCAGCTCTTGACCTGGCTGCAGCGTGACGTATGCCTTGCGAACGTTGTCGCGGCGGCCGACGGTCTTGCCGAAGCGCTTGGTCTTGCCTTTGGTGTTCACCACAGAAACGCCCTTGACCTCGACCTTGAACATCAATTCCACAGCGGCCTTGATTTCTGGCTTGGTAGCGTTCTGCAGCACCTTGAACGTCACAGCATTGGACTTCTCGGCAACCATGGTGGCCTTTTCGGACACGATGGGAGCGACCAGCACTTGCATCAGACGACCTTCGTCAAACTTGAGTGTGCTCATGCGAACATCTCCTTGAGTTTGTCGATTGCACCCTTGGTGACGAGCACTTTCTTGAAACGGACCAGCGACACGGGATCTGCGTAACGGGGCTCGACGACGAGCACGTTCACCAGATTGCGCGAAGCCAGGTACAGGTTTTCGTCCACTTCATCGGCGATCACCATCACCGATTGCAGGTTCATCGCCTTGAACTTGTCAGCCAGGACCTTGGTCTTGGGCGAATCAAGCTTCAGGGAGTCGACCACAGCCAGACGGCCTTCGCGGGCCAGCTGCGACAAGATGGCAGACATACCGGCGCGGTACATCTTCTTGTTGATCTTCTGCGTGAAGTTTTCGTCAGGCATGTTCGGGAAAATCCGACCGCCCCCGCGCCACAGTGGCGACGAGGTCATACCTGCACGTGCGTTACCCGTACCCTTTTGCTTGAAAGGCTTCTTGGTCGAGTGACGGACTTGCTCGCGGTCCTTCTGGGCGCGAGTGCCTTGGCGGGCGTTGGCCTGATAGGCCACCACGATCTGGTGCACCAGATCTTCGTTGTATTCACGACCGAACACGGTTTCAGGAACATCCAGCTTGGATGCGCCCTGGCCTTGGTCATTCAGGAGTTCGAGCTGCATTAGTTCGCTCCTTTGGAGGCTTTGGCCTTGACAGCTGGACGCACCGTCACGAACCCACCCTTGGAGCCCGGAATAGCGCCCTTGATCAAGAGCAGTTGACGCGCTTCGTCGATGCGGATCACATCGAGGTTTTGCGTGGTCTTGGTGACATCGCCGAGGTGGCCCGTCATGCGCTTGCCGGGGAACACGCGACCTGGGTCTTGTGCCATACCGATCGAGCCAGGCACGTTGTGCGAACGGCTGTTACCGTGCGACGCGCGCTGCGAGCTCATGTTGTGGCGCTTGATGGTACCGGCGTAGCCTTTACCGATCGAGGTGCCTTGCACGTCGACCTTCTGACCCACGGAGAACACGGACGTCACAGCCACCGAGGCGCCAGCTTGGTACTGGGCTGCGGTATCGGCGGTCACGCGGAATTCCTGGATGATTTCACCGGCTTCCACACCTGCCTTGGCAAGGTGGCCGGCTTCTGGCTTGGTCACGCGCGATGCTTTGCGCGAACCGAACGTGACCTGCAGGGCCACGTAGCCATCGTTCTCTTGGGTTTTGATCTGGGTAACGCGGTTGTTGGACACATCCACCACCGTGACAGGCACTGCGTCCCCATCATCGGTGAACAGACGCATCATGCCCACTTTGCGACCCAGCAACCCGAGGGAGTTGCTCAGACTCATTGGTTTTCTCCAAAACTCTCACCGCCGCAACTTCAATTGGCTACGGCGTTTCCGCAAGCTCTCGCCTGCGTGCATGAAAGAAGGTTAATAAAACTCCGCACGGCCGGCACCTTTTCAAAGGCGCAAATCGAGCGAAGCCCTAAAGTATAACGCGAACTGCTTTCGCAAGCAAGTTCGCGTTATTTCGGACCTTGCGGGGTGGGCGAACCCACCCCGCAAAAGCCATTACTGCAGCTTGATTTCGACGTCCACGCCCGCGGGCAGGTCGAGCTTCATCAGGGCGTCCACGGTCTTGTCCGTAGGGTCCACGATGTCCATCAGGCGCTGGTGCGTGCGGATTTCGAGCTGGTCGCGGCTGGTCTTGTTGACGTGCGGCGAGCGCAGGATGTCGAAACGCTTCATGCGCGTCGGCAGGGGCACAGGGCCCTTGACGATGGCGCCGGTGCGCTTGGCGGTGTCAACGATCTCGGCAGCGGACTGGTCGATCAGCTTGTAGTCAAACGCCTTCAGGCGGATGCGGATTTTTTGCTTGGACATGGCAAGTTCCTTGTTCTGCTTATGAATTAAGCAATGATCTTGGCCACGACGCCAGCGCCGACCGTACGGCCGCCTTCGCGGATGGCGAAGCGCAGGCCTTCTT
>NZ_JBWKMU010000022.1:0-21194 GCF_059415205.1 Acidovorax sp. GW821-FHT10E03
CTTTGCTTACTCATGGCACCTCCTATTGGGCCTCAGGTTTGAGGCTCAGAGGTGTCTAGAAAACCCGGGGCGATTCACCAAGCGATCCGCATAGACCCGCAGGCTCACCGGCCGATTGGCATACGGCGCCGGCACGCTGTAGCGATTGCGCTCGAAGTGGACAAGGCAGGTGGATGAGACGCGCTTGGTGTTCTCCACAAAGCCATCGAAGGGCCGGGGCATTGGCATCAAGGCGGGCTTCTCTTGAGCCCAGACATCCGCGACGGTGCCCGGCAGCTTGCCGTGCTCGATCTCGTGCCACAGCGCCACGCAGCGCTCTTCAAGCCAGGCATTGAGATCGGGCAGGCTTGGGAATGGCGGCACCACTTGCCACAGGCGATGGCGGGCATCGCGCACGTTCTTCTCCACCTGGCCCTTCTCCCAGCCCGACGCGGGATTGCAGAACTCGGCCTCGAACAGGAAGTGGCTGACCATGGCCGCAAAGCGCGCATTGACGTCGCGCTCCTTGCCACGGCGCACCCGGTCTACAGCGGTGCGCATGTTGTCGTAGATGCCACGGCGGGGCACGCCACCCAGGACCACGAACGCATGGTTGTGGGCATCGAACAGCATCTCGTGCGTCTGCAGCGGATAGGCGCGCAGGTAGAACGCTCGGCTGTGGTTGAGCTTGAAGTGGGCTACCTGCAGCTTGGTGCGCACGCCGGCGAGAACAGCCCAGTCCTCGCTCCAGTCGAACTGGAAGGCCTCACCCGGGCCAAAGGTCAGCGGAACGAAGGTACCTCGGCCGGTGGTCTGCTGTGCAACCAGGCGCTGCTCGTGCCAGAGGCGCGCAAAGGCCGCCACACGGTTGTAGGAGCCGCCATAACCGAGCGCCTGCAGATCCACGTACATCTGCTTGACGGTGCGCCGCTGCTTGCGGGATCGGCCAGCTTCCGTCTTGAGCCAGCCGGCGAGCTTCGATGCGAAGGGATCGAGCTTTGAAGGACTGACCCGCTTGGCATAGTGCGGCTCGGCCTCGCCTGCGCGCAGGTACTTGCGGATGGTGTTGCGCGAGAGGCCCGTGCGGCGGGCGATCTCCCTGATGGACAGCTGCTCTCGCAGGGCCCAGCGCCTGATGACACTCAGTGTTGCCACGTCTATCACTCCTGGTCTCCTGCTGCTCAACAAAGCAGCAGGTTAGGGTTAGTACGTGGATCAGATTTAGATGGAAATCCTGGGGGTTAGTGGGTCACTTCTGCGTGGAAATCAACACAAGGACAACCGGTTGTTCGTCGACGTCGTGCTCTATCGCTACCGAGCAGGAATTCCCTGGCGCGATCTGCCTGTGCGCTTCGGCGACTTCCGTGTCGTGCACACCCGCCACTCGCGCTGGAGCAAGAGCGGTGCGTGGCTGCAACTCTTCCAGGCCCTGGCCCAGGATGCGGACAACGAGTACGCCATGATCGACTCCACCATCGTTCGAGCCCACCAGCACAGCGCTGGTGCAAAAGGGGGGAGCCGCACAAGCGATGCACTGGGCAATCCGAGCGGCTTTCACCTCACGCCAGGACAGGCCCATGACCTCGAAGGCGCCGATGTCCTGCTCAAGGACACGCCCGCGCAAACGGTCATTGCCGACAAGGCCTACGATGCGCAGGAGCGGGTTGTCGAGCCGTTGCTGCAAAAGGGCAAGGAGGTCGTAATTCCTTCTCGCTCGACTCGCAAGCAGCCGCGCGACTTCGACCGCTACCTCTACAAGGCGCGCCATCTCATCGAGAACTTCTTCGCACGTCTCAAACAGTACCGCGCCATTGCAACGCGATACGACAAGACCGCGTGCAACTTCCTTGGCGCGATTTATCTCGCAGCAGCCAGTGTGTGGCTCGCATGAGCGAACATCTCCTTCTCAATCAGTCTGCTTTGATTGATGACACGCTCTAGTCACCATATGGCACATGAGGGCCAGTGAATCCGCGAATAAAACTCCAAGTAGCAATCTTGCCCCTGTTTCAGCATGCGATAATGATGGGTTGTGGGCCGTTAGCTCAGTTGGTTAGAGCAGAGGACTTGATGGGTGACTCCCTACACTGTGGCTTTTTTTGGTCACGGCAGGGGAAGAGCCGGTTGGGTTGCTCAAGGTAAGTTCACTCTGCCTTGAAGTAGAACTTCTCAAATTCGGTGAACGCTAAAGCGCGTGTGCGCTATGCCAACGCCGAGCGAAGCTCCCGATAGGGGAGAACGTGTAGAGACTCGACGGGAAGGCCGAAAGGCAAGACAGAGTCCAGACCACGAACCGGAAACGGGCGGCGAAAGCCGAAGTGGTAAGCATAATCCTTTGGTCGTTGGTTCAAGTCCAACACGGCCTACCACTCAATTTGCACTATGTCATTGGTACCGTTTCAAGCTGCCGACGACATCGGCGACCGTTTTCTGAGGCTGCTACAGCGAAGTGGCATTCAGCCGACGGTTGGCTCCAGTCTGGAGGACGAGCTTCTTTCCCTCACCCAACTCGTGGCGGTGATGAAGGACCCATCCCTCGCTTCGGGGCCTGGTCAAGTTGACATCCTGCGCAGCGCGGCAGGTCATCACGATCTTGCGGCGAAGGTTCTTACGGTCGAACCTCTTGCTGAATTCTCGACCTTTCTGCCGCATTTGCGCTTGATCGGTGAAACCAAGGTGCGGCCAGCCTCGCTGGCTCAGAACGCAACTAGTGGTCCCAACGACGACACCGCGCGCAAGTTCGCTGAACTCTACATCGGTAGCTTGGCCGCGCATGTCGGCACCAATGTTCCCCTGGACTCACCGACCAATGCGAAGGGTGACAACCCGGACGTGATGTTCACTCTTCAGGAATGCGACTAAGCCAAGCCGCCGCAGCGTTGGGCGCTCGCAATCAAGACAATCTCGTCGAAGCAAGGGCAGACCATCTTCGAACGTATTAAGGAAGGCGCCCAACAGATCGATGCCCCGAAGTGCAAGGCCGACCGCGGCATGGTCATCATCAACGCCAAGAGCGCCCTGGATCACGATGCACTCTGGAACGCACAGTTCACGGATCTTCAGAGCGCGATCGCTGCACTCGACGGTCAACTCCAAGGGCTGATCGACCAGGCTGCCAAGGACCGTCCGCAGATCGAATGGGACGCACTGTTCAATCGCAGAGTAGTGCGACCGATCTTGTTCTTTGGCCAGAGTTTGGTCGCACTGCCCACCGACGCCGGTGCACGCACGCCGACCGCCTTAAAAATGCTAAAGGCTTACGGCGCGAATGGATCGTTCGACTCTGTTGGTCTTGAACTGGCCCACCAGTTGAACCACTGGATGCAAACGATCCTCCTCGGCAATCCGGGTGGGGCTGGATACGTTCCGCGTTGAGTCTGCCCGGATCTGGGCACTGCGGCAGAGAGGGTTGTAGCCTAGCTGTAGCCTACGACGAGGAGGACACATCTAAGTCACTGATCTACAACAAGAATTTTTTTGTTGACAGATCACTCATAATCCTTTGGTCGTTGGTTCAAGTCCAACACGCCCTACCACCCGTCGTTCGCACGGGCGATCATCGCGATTGCAGCCATTTTTCTTGTCGCAGTGCAGTCCTTTTCTCTTTGGAGTCTCTGGAGTGCATTACAATCCTGGCTTGCGTTGAGTTGAGTGTCTGATTGAGTTTGCCTTCAAGGCAGGAACAAGCAGAAAAATCTGATTTCAAGGGTCGCCAAGAAATTATGCTATAATTCAAAGCTTAGCGGCTGTAGCTCAGCTGGATAGAGTACTTGGCTACGAACCAAGGGGTCGTGGGTTCGATTCCTGCCAGCCGCACCAATGTTTAAAGCCTGCAATCGAAAGATTGCAGGCTTTTTCATTTGTCCAGAGCGCTTTGCGCTGATCGGGAGATGTGGCTATGAGCAAGGCTTTTACCAAAGAAACCGACGGTGGCGACGAAGATGAATTGGCGCTGCCTCCGCTGCCTGCGGGTGGCAAGAACTACATCACTCCCGCTGGCTATGCCCGCCTGCGGGATGAGCTGCTTGACCTGATCGACAACGAGCGTCCCAAGATCGTGGACGTCGTGCATTGGGCCGCCAGCAACGGCGATCGCTCCGAAAACGGCGACTACCTGTATGGCAAGAAGCGTTTGCGCGAAATCGACCGGCGCATCCGGTTCCTGACCCAGCGGCTGGAAATTGCTGAAGTGGTGGACCCCAGCCTTCACGCTGGAAGTGACCAGGTGTTTTTCGGGGCCACGGTGACCTATGTGGATGATGGGGCCGTGGAGCGCACCATCACCATCATGGGCATCGATGAGGCGGACAGCCACGAGTCGCAGGTGAGCTGGATTTCTCCGGTCGCCCGCGCATTGCTCAAGGCCCGTGTCGGTGATGAGGTGCAACTGCCCACGCCGGGCGGTGTCCGCAATCTGGAGGTGGTGGCGGTGAGATACCCGCCGCGAGCCGGGTAGCAGCCAACCGCGCAGCAACTCAGCCGAAGCCGAGTGGCTGGTGGGGCCTCCAGGCCAGCTGGATTTCCTACGCCTGTGGCGTGATCCTGGCGGCGCGAATGACTGCCTGGGTGCGGCGCAGGTTTTTCAGCGCCAGTTCCAGGTGTGCTTGGTCCCGCACGGCAACGATAAACCGCAGGTCGGTGGTGTCGAGCGCGGCCTCGTCATCCATGTCGACATGGGTGATATCCGCTTCTGAATTTGCCAGTTCCGCGGCCACGCGGGCCAGGACACCCTTGCCGTTGGTGACGGTGACCACGACCCCTGTTTCAAACATGCGGGTGGGCTCGTCGGACCAGTCCACCGCGATGAAGCGTTCGCTGTCCTTGTGCTGCAGGCGCTTGGCCACCGTGCAGTGCACGTTGTGGACGACCAGCCCTTCGCCCCGGCCGAGATAGCCGACGATGCTGTCGCCGGGCACGGGCCTGCAGCAGGTGGCGTATTGCACCGACGCGTTTTCGCTGCCGTCGAGCGTGACGGCCCCCTGAGACAGCGTTTCATGCGAGGTATAGCGCTCGCGGGTCATGAGCAGCGCGTCGGGGCGGTGGCCATGCTCGGACATCAGCACCATGAGCCGTTTTGCGACGATGCTGGCAATGCGCTTGCCAAGGCCCAGGTCCGTCATCAGTTCGCTGCGGGTGCGGTTGCCGGTGAAGCGCAGCAGCTTCTCCCACATCGGCTGGGTTTCCGCGTCCAGCGGTGGCAGTTGTTCAAGGCCTTCGGCGCGGATGGCCTGTGTCAGCAGCTTTTCCCCCAGCCCTTCCGATTCGGTCTGCGCCAGGGTTTTCAGATAGTGGCGGATCTTGGAGCGCGCCCGGCCGGTGCGCACAAAGCCCAGCCAGGCCGGATTGGGGGTGGAGACGGGCGCGGTGATGATTTCCACCACGTCGCCGTTCTTGAGCTCGGTGCGCAGCGGCACCTGCTCGTTGTTGATCTTGGCGGCGGTGGTGCGGTCGCCCACGTTGCTGTGGATGGCGTAGGCAAAGTCCACCACCGTCGCGCCGCGGGGCAGGGCCATGATCTGGCTCTTGGGGGTGAACACGTACACGGCGTCGGGGAACAGGTCCACCTTCACGTGGTCCCAGAACTCGGCGGCATCGCGGGTTTCGTTCTGGATGTCGAGCAGCGATTGCAGCCATTTGGTGCCCAGGCGTTCGGCAGACGTGCCGTCGCCATCCTGTGCCTTGTACAGCCAATGCGCCGCCACGCCGGCCTCGGCGATCACGTGCATTTCGTCCGTGCGCATCTGGAACTCGATGTTCACGCCCGAAGGGCCGACAAGGGTGGTGTGCAGCGACTGGTAGCCGTTGAGCTTGGCGATCGCGATATGGTCCTTGAACTTGCCGGGCACGGGCTTGTACATCTGGTGCAGCACGCCCAATGCGGTGTAGCAGTCCGTTACCGTGGGCACGATCACCCGGAAGCCGTAGATGTCCGTGACCTGGGCAAAGCTCAGGTGCTTGAGGTCCATCTTCTGGTAGATGGCGTACAAGGTCTTTTCCCGGCCGGCCAGGCGAACCTTCATGCCGATTTTCGAGAAGGCGGTATCCACCTCGGCCTGCACCTTCTGCACCAGGTCGCGCCGGCGGTTGCGCGATTTGTTGACGGCCTTGGACAGCGTGGCATACCGCCACGGATGCAGATGCCGGAATGCCAGGTCCTGCAATTCACGGTAGGTCTGGTTGAGCCCCAGGCGGTGGGCGATGGGGGCGTAGATCTCCAGCGTTTCGGATGAGATGCGGCCCCATTTGCTGCGCGGCATGTCGGACAGCGTGCGCATGTTGTGGGTGCGGTCCGCCAGCTTGATCAGGATGACCCGCACGTCGCGCGCCATCGCCAGCAGCATCTTGCGGAAGGACTCCGCCTGGTTTTCCTCGCGGGTGTTGAACTGCAGCTTGTCGAGCTTGGTCAGGCCGTCCACCAGCTCGGCCACGGGGGCCCCAAAGCGGTCGATCAGGTCGGCCTTGGTGACGCCGCAATCTTCCATGGCATCGTGGAGCAGGGCCGCCATCAGCGCCTGTGCATCGAGCTTCCAGGTGGCGCACTGGGCCGCCACGGCGATGGGGTGGGTGATGTAGGGCTCGCCGCTGTTGCGCAACTGGCCCAGATGGGCCTCGTCCGCGAACCGGTAGGCCTGGCGCACCTGCTCGATGCTGCCGGCGTCCAGGTAGTCCAGGCTGTCCGTCAGCGCGGCAAAGCTGGCCGCAGCGGCATTGGCGGCCGCTGCGGCTGCCGAAAGGGTGCCCGCCGTTGGCGATTCGCCAAACCGGGGCTGCGTTGCAGAAGGTGAGTTGAGCACCGCGTTCATGCCTTAAATGTAGCGCGGGAGCGCATCAGACGACTTCTGGGCAAAAAAAAGCACCGCTGCCGCGGTGCTCTTTAGGGACTTCGCCCGGGAAAATGCTCAACCAGGAACCTTCTTGAGCATTTCCAGGCCAACCTTGCCTTCGGCGATTTCGCGCAAGGCAGTCACGGCGGGCTTGTTGCGGCTTTCGATGCGGGGGGCGTGGCCTTGGCTCAGCATGCGGGCACGGTACGTGGCGGCCAACACGAGCTGGAAGCGGTTGGGGATCTTTTCCAGACAGTCTTCTACGGTGATGCGTGCCATCGGTTTACTCCGGATTCAGGTGATATTGAGCGACTGGAAGGTGTCAGCACGGGCGCGGCGCTGGGCGGCGTACTTGAGTCGCTGGGCGTGAACTACGGCTTTCAGGTCGAAAAGCGCGCGCTCAAACAACTCATTGATTATAACGAAGTCGAATTTGCTGACTTGCGCCATCTCGATGGCCGCGTTCTTGAGGCGGACTTCGATGACATCGGGAGAGTCTTCGCCCCGCCGTTCCAGGCGCGAGCGCAGTTCTTCCCAGCTGGGAGGCAGGATGAACACCAGGATGGCGTTGGCAAATGCCTGCTTGATCTGCAGGGCGCCCTGGAAATCGATCTCCAGGATCACGTCCGAGCCCTGGGCAATCCGCTCCTCGATGGCTTTCTTGGAGGTGCCGTAGCGGTTGCCGTGCACATGCGCCCACTCCACGAAGGCATTGCCCTCCACCATGGCGTCGAATTCGGACTGCGAGGCGAAGTAATAGTCGCGGCCGTGTTTTTCCTGGCCGCGTGGCGCGCGGGTGGTGTGGGAGATGGACAGGTGGACGTGGGAGTCCAGCTCCAGCAGGGCCTTGACGAGGCTGGATTTGCCAGCCCCGCTGGGGGCTGCAACTACGATGAGATTTCCGGGGTAGTCCATAGTTGATGTGCGCTGCGCGCTATCAAAAAATGAGTATTACTCGATATTTTGCACTTGCTCGCGCATCTGCTCGATCAGCACTTTCATGTCCACGCTGATGCGTGTGAGGTCAAGCGCGGCAGACTTGGAGCCCAGCGTATTGGCCTCGCGGTGCAGTTCCTGGATCAGGAAGTCCAGCCGCTTGCCCACTTCGCCGCCCTTCTTGAGCAGGCGTTCGATTTCGTCCAGGTGGGAGTCCAGCCGGGTGATTTCCTCGGCCACGTCGATACGGATGGCAAAGGCGGTGGCTTCTGTCAGGGCGCGGTCGCGGGCGGCCTCGGGCAGGGTGGCGCCATCGGTCAGGGCCATGGCCTCCTTCCAGCGCTCCATGAAGCGCAGCCGCTGCTGCTCGACCAACAGGGGCACCATGGGGACGGCCTGCTCCGCCAGGGCGCGCAGCTGCTTGACCCTGTCCAGAAGCATGGTGGCCAGGCGCTTGCCCTCCCGCTCGCGGGCGGCCATGAGCGCGGTCAGCGCTTCTTCCGCGAGGGCGGGCACGGCTTCGCTCCAGTCCTCGGAGCCCGACGGGGCGTTGGCGCACAGGCGCAGGGCATCGGCCACCGTGAGGGGGGCGGCGGTGGGCAGCCATGCCTTGACGGAGTCCTGCAGCGAGTTGAGCCGCTGCAGCAGCCGCGCGGGCGGATCCTGCAGGGTGTTGCTTTCCTCGTTCTCCAGGGCGGCCCGGACCTCGACCTTGCCGCGCTTGAGCCGGGCGGTTAGCAGGCTGCGCAGCGCGGGCTCCATGGCGCGCAGTTCATCGGGCAGGCGGAACGACAGGTCCAGGAAGCGGCTGTTGACCGACCGGATTTCCAGCCCCAGCCTGCGCGATTGGGAGGCGCGGGCCTCGGTTTCTGCGCCAGTGGCGGACGCGCCGTGCTGTGCGCTGGCGTATCCGGTCATGCTGTAAACTGGCATTGGACTTTTTGATGGTTGCTTGCGATCCGGCGATTATCCGGGTTCCGCTCTACCCCCGAGTCATCTTCGCAAAATATGTCAAAAATCAAGCCGGCTCCCTTGCCGCCCGACACCGCCATTGGTGGATACCGCGTGGTTCGCAGGGTGTCCTCCGGGGGCTTTGGCGTGGTCTACCTCGCCACGGACAGCGAAGGACAGCAGGTCGCCATCAAGGAATACCTTCCGTCGTCCCTGGCGACGCGCGCGCCTGGCGAATTGCTGCCCAAGGTGCCGTCCGAGAAACTCTCGCTCTACCGCCTGGGGCTCAAGAGCTTTTTTGAAGAAGGGCGCTCGCTGGCCCAGATCTCGCACGCCTCCGTGGTGAGCGTGCTCAATTTCTTTCGCGAGAACGAAACCGTCTACATGGTGATGAACTACCTGGAGGGCGCGACCCTGCAGGACTTCATCATCACCGCGCGTGACCTCAAGACGCAGAAGGTGTTCCGCGAGTCCACCATCCGCTCGCTGTTCGACGAGGTGCTGCGCGGCCTGCGCATCGTGCACCAGCACAAGATGCTGCACCTCGACATCAAGCCGGCCAACATCTTCATCACCGACGACAACAAGGCCGTGATGATCGACTTCGGCGCCGCGCGCGAGGTGCTGTCCAAGGAGGGCAACTTCATCCGCCCCATGTACACGCCCGGCTTTGCCGCGCCCGAGATGTACCGGCGCGACTCGTCCATGGGCCCGTGGACCGACATCTATGCCATCGGTGCCTGCATCTACGCCTGCATGCAGGGCTTTCCACCCAACGAGGCGCCCCAGCGCATCGAAAAAGACCGCCTGTCGCTGGCGCTGACCAAGCTGCGCGGCGTGTACTCCGACAACCTCATCGAGGTGGTGGAGTGGTGCATGGCGCTGGACCCGCTGTCGCGCCCGCAGTCGGTGTTCGCGCTGCAAAAGGAGCTCAGCCGCGAGGGCGAGCGCCGCTACACCAAGCTCACGGTGGCCGAGAAGATGCGCCTGCAGCTGGACACCCTGGTGTCCGACACCAAGAAGAACGTGCAAAAGGTGGGTGAAGCCACCGGTATCGGAGCCAAACCCAAATGAAAACGACCCACGCGAAGCGGGTTGGGGCGGGGCGCCTGTTCATTAACGATGCCGTGGTGCATCCTTGTTTGCGTGGGTCACTATGAAGTTCTCGGTTTTCCAGATCAGCCGCCGTGGCGGCCGCGAGAAGAACGAAGACCGCATGGGCTATTGCTACACGCGCGAATCGGGCCTGTTCGTGCTGGCCGACGGCATGGGCGGCCACCCCGAAGGTGAAGTGGCCGCGCAGATCGCGCTGCAGACCATCTCGGCGCTGTTCCAGCGCCAGGCCAAGCCCCAGCTCAAGGACGTGCAGGAATTTCTTTCGGGCGCACTGCTGGCCGCGCACCACCAGATCCTGCGCTACGCCACCGACAAGGGCATGCTCGACACGCCCCGCACCACGCTGGTGGCGGCCGTGCTGCAGGCTGGCACGGCCACTTGGATCCACTGCGGCGATTCGCGCCTGTACATGGTGCGCGACGGCGACCTGCTCACTCGCACGCGCGACCATTCGTACATGGAGCTGCGCAATTCGCCCCCGCCGGGGCTCGAGCGCATCAACCGCAATGTGCTGTTCACCTGCCTGGGCTCGCCGACCAAACCCATCTACGACATCACGGGCCCGGTGTACCTGGAGCAGGGCGACCGCATCCTGCTGTGCTCGGACGGCCTGTGGGGCACGCTCAGCGACGAGGAAATCGCCAAGCAGCTCGCCCGCAATGCGGTGTCGCACGCGGTGCCCGAGCTGGTGGAGGATGCCCTGCGCAAGGCGGGCGACAGCAGCGACAACGTCACGGTGGTGGCGATGGAATGGGAAACCCCCGACGCGTTCGAGTCCACCCAGGGCGTCTCGACAGACAGCATCAGCGACGACGTGTTTGCGTCCACCATCCAGGCGGGCCCGCTCGACGGGCTGGTGGATGACCTGGACGACGCGGCCATTGAGCGGTCCATCGCCGAAATCAACGAAGCCATACGCCGCTCTGCCGCCCGCAAGGCGTGAGTTCCCGGCCGGCCAGGCGCCGATGGATCTGGCGGCCTGAGTTTTTGGGGCGCGGGAGTGTGTCCCTGCACGCAGGTCCTTCACTCCTCCGCCTTGTGTTTTTTTACGAGCCACCCACACCATGACACCCTTTGTCCGTACCGGCGGCCGCGCCGCCGACCAGTTGCGCACCGTGCGCATCACCCGCCACTACACCATGCATGCCGAGGGCTCGGTGCTCATCGAATTTGGCAACACCAAGGTGCTGTGCACCGCGTCGGTGGAGGAGCGGGTGCCGCCCCACAAGCGGGGCAGCGGAGAAGGCTGGGTGACGGCCGAGTACGGCATGCTGCCGCGCGCCACCCACACCCGCAACGACCGCGAGGCCGCGCGGGGCAAGCAAAATGGCCGCACGCAGGAGATCCAGCGTCTCATCGGCCGCTCGCTGCGCGCCGTGTTCGACCTGAAGCTGCTGGGCGAGCGCACTCTCCAGCTCGACTGCGACGTGATCCAGGCCGACGGCGGCACGCGCACCGCGGCCATCACCGGCGCCTGGGTGGCGGCGCAGGACGCGGTCAACCAGCTGCTTGCCAGCGGCAAGATCGCCCAGTCGCCGCTGGTGCAGCCCGTGGCCGCCATTTCGGTGGGCATGGTTCAGGGCACGCCGCTGCTCGACCTGGAGTACGTCGAAGACGTGGACTGCGACACCGACATGAACATCGTGATGACCGGCGCTGGCCATTTCGTGGAAGTGCAGGGCACGGCCGAGGGCGTGGCCTTTACCCGCGCGGAGATGGACCAGCTGCTGGCGCTGGCGGAAAAGGGCATTGCAGAGCTGGTGCAGCTGCAGCAGCGGTCGCTTCTGGAAACCCCATGACAGGAATACTCATTTATTGATAGCTGCTAGCGCTTGATAGATAAGCGCCAGAGGCCATTTTTACCTATGAAAATTGTTCTCGCATCCAACAACCGCGGCAAGCTGGCGGAGCTGCAGGCCATGTTCGAGCCGCTGGGCGTGGAACTGGTGCGCCAGGCCGATCTCGGCGTGGGCGAGGCCGAAGAGCCTTTTCGCACCTTTGTCGAGAACGCCCTGGCCAAGGCCCGCTTCGCCTCGGCGCACACGGGCCTGCCTGCATTGGCGGACGACGCCGGCATGTGTGTGGACGCCTTTGGCGGCCTGCCGGGAGTCGATACCGCCTACTACTGCACCCAGTTCGGCTACGAGAAGAGTGACGACAACAATGTGCGGGCCCTGCTGGAGCAACTGCAGGGCGTGGCCAACCGCCGCGCGGCGATGGTCAGCACCCTGGTCGCCGTGCGCAGCCCGCAGGACCCGGAGCCGCTGATTGCGGTGGGCCGCGTGGTGGGCGAGATCACCACGGCCCCCCGGGGGAGCAACGGTTTTGGCTTCGACCCCGTGATGTTCATTCCTGAATTCGGCAAGACCTTCGCCGAGCTGCCCGTGGAGGTGAAGAACGCCCACAGCCACCGGGGCCGTTCTGCCGCGCAGATGCTGGCGCTGATGCGCGAGCGCTGGCTGGCATGAAGTTCCCCCTGAGTCGCCTCGCGCCTTCCCCCCAAAGGGGGACACCGCCAGCGCACGCAAGTGAAACGCAGCTGCGCCGCCTGGGCGGCCCTTGCGCGGCGGTCGTGCGCGCGACAGCTCCCGCTGCAGGCGGGTACCGCGGCGCGAGCGCTATGAACCTTTGAGGCTTGCAATGGCTATTCCCATCATTCCTGCTGCTGCTGATGCGCCCGCCGTGGTGCGCGACATCCAGCACTACATGCGGCCCGGCCTGCTGCAATTGCCCAGCCTGCCTCCACTGTCCTTGTATGTGCACCTGCCCTGGTGCCTGAAGAAATGCCCGTACTGCGACTTCAACTCGCATGAGTACCGCGAGGCCGCCGGTGATCCGGGAGGGGGCGGTTTGCCCGAGCAACGCTACATCGACGCGTTGATGGCCGACCTGGAGGCGGCGCTGCCGCTGATCTGGGGCCGCACGGTGCACAGCATCTTCATCGGCGGGGGCACGCCCAGCCTGTTCTCGCCCGCAGCCATTGACCGGCTGATCGGCGACATCCGCGCCCGCCTGCGGCTGGAGGCCGATTGCGAGATCACCCTCGAGGCCAACCCCGGCACCTTCGAAAAAGACCGCTTCCGAGCGTTCCGTGCAGCGGGCGTCACGCGCCTGTCGGTGGGGGTGCAGAGTTTCAACGACCGGCACCTCCAGGCCCTGGGCCGGGTGCATGACCGCGCCCAGGCCCTGGCGGCGGTGGAGGAGGCTGCCCAGGCCTTCGACACGTTCAACCTCGACATCATGTACGCGCTGCCGGGGCAAACGCTGCAAGAGCTGGAGCAGGACATGCAGACGGCGCTGGCCCTGAAACCGCCGCACATCTCCATCTACCACCTGACCATCGAACCCAACACCTACTTCGCGAAGTTTCCGCCGGCCGTGCCCGAGGATGACCAGGCCTATGCGATGCTGGACCGCATCACGGAGATGACCGGGCAGGCGGGCCTGGGGCGCTATGAAATCTCGGCCTACGCCCGGTCGGGGCACCAGTGTTTTCACAACACCAACTACTGGCAGTTCGGCGACTATCTAGGCATTGGCGCGGGCGCGCACAGCAAGCTGAGCTTTGCGCACCGCGTGGTGCGCCAGGTGCGCTTTCGCGATCCGGGCCGCTATATGGACAACGCCCTGGCCGGCCGCGCCGTGGCCCAGGATGACGAGGTGCGCCGCGCCGACCTGCCGTTCGAATTCATGCTCAATGCCTTGCGGCTGCGCGAGGGCTTTGCGCTGCAGGACTTCATGGCCCGCACCGGCCTGCCCGTCACCGCCATCGCCAAAGGCCTGGAGGCGGCCGAGCGCAAGGGCTTGATCGAACGCGACATGGCCCGCGTGCGCCCGACGGAGCGGGGCTTCGATTTCCTGAGCGACCTGCAGGAACTCTTTCTGGCCGACTGAAGGATCGCGGGCGCCCGCCGCGTGCCCGGTGTCGCGGGCCGGGTCAGCCGCAGCGCACGGCGATGATCCGCCCGTTGGCATCCACCTCCAGGTTCAGGCGCTGCGCATCAAACTCCTTGGTGATCATCTGCCCCGGCCGCAGGATGCGGGCCAGTTGCGCGCCCGAGCGGGCGCGTGCGGACTCCATGACCGAGGAGGTGCTGTTCTGCCCCACCGCGAACTGCGCGGGCTGGGCGTTGCACACCGCTGCCGCAGGCGCCGCCGGTGAAGGCGTGGCGCTGCCGGGCCCGCTGGAGGAGGACGGGGCGGGTGTCTGGCCATAACCGGAGCAGCCCGTCATGGCGGCAGCCAAGGTCACGCCGCCCACAAGGGCAAGAGAAGCTTTCAACATGTGGATCCTTCGGGTATCGAATCCGCTCACCATACTAGAACCCTCCGCCGGGCGGCGTGTCCGCGCGTAACAACCCGGCCTGCGGGTTTGCATCGGCCCGGTAGCCCCTGCCCGCGGCGGCGCGGACCGCACGCGATGTTGTCCTACAGCTGGCACAAGACGGGCGTTTTAGGATGCGTGCGTCGATACCCTCTCGACATCCCTCCCGCTTGCACAAGCAAGTGTTCAGCCCGCGCACTGCGGGCTTTTTTTGCGTGCTGGCCGGGGGCGCTGAGGGCCTGCGAACCAACGGAGCCGGTCCGGACAGCAGCCGCGAGGGCTTTGTTTCGAGTCAGCGGCCGCGGGGCTTCACCCCTGCCCGCCGCCTGCCGTGCGGCCACGTGCGCAGCCAGAAGTTGGCCGACTTCTCACGGCGTGTTACAAACGTCCGCTCACAGGGGGAATCAATGAAAATCGTCCAATGCGCGGCCATGGCGCTGGTGTTTGCTTGCGGCCATTCACACGCTGCGTACACGCTGAATTTTGTTCAGAGCGGCCCAGATGTCGTCGCCACGGGAAGCGGCAGCATCAACACCTCGGGTGCGACTTTTGCCGGGAACACCATTTCACCGGCGGTGATCATCCCCAATCTTGGAATGGCTCTGGTCGGAACGCCGCCGTCGAGCATCTATGCGATCACCACGCTGGGGCCTGCGGACTATGGGGCTGGCGCAGGCATCCTGTCCTCCAGTACCACCGGCGACGCGGCGGGCATCACTTCGGGGGCGTGGATTGGAGTGCCCGTCGGCTATGTTTCCGGCGCCCCCCTGGCGCCCTCCACAACGACCTGGGCGGGAACCACGATGGCGGCCCTCGGCCTCACCCCGGGCTCCTATACCTGGACCTGGGGGGCTGGGCCCACCGCAGATTCCTTCACCATTGTGGTGGCTTCGACAGCCAGCATTCCCACGCTCAGTGAATGGGCCATGCTCCTCATGTCTGGCCTGCTGGCCGCCGGTGCCCTCGTGGGGCTGCGGCGCCGGCAACGCTGAGCCAGGCTGTTGCACAGCGCAGAGCCCACTCCGGTGGGCTTTTTTTTGCGCCCTGCTGCGTGGTGCGAAGGTGCAGGGATGATGGCGTCAAGGACATCGCGGTTCGCACAGGCACCTCGGCCATTGCGCGCGGCCAGTCCATTTATTCATTCATCCATCCATCGCAAAGATAAAGGCGAGGATGTAGGACCGCGCCCATAGACGGATGCCGCGCGGTGGCGCAAGCTGGGGGCGGCATCGATGACCGCTGGGGCTGGGTCTCTTCGCTGCAAGCTCAGTAACCCTGCAACCAAGGTCAGACATGAACATCCACATCACCATTGCACAGAAGGTGCCGCAAGAGGCTTTTGAACGTGTGCTGGACGTAATGCGTTGCCTTCAGCAGACCGACGCCAACTTCGACGGCATTGCCATCGCGGTCACCCGGGGCCCGGTCGAGGAGTTCGTGGTCACCGACACGGTCGACAGCTTGCGCGAGAACCTCCTCCGGCTCGTGGTGGAAGACGCGCTGAAAGGTGGCTTTGTGAATGCGCCGCGCAGCGCGCAGGGTGCCAGGCACGCGATGAATGATTGAACCTTGAGGCGCACTGACCGGATTCGCCAAGGACTCCATGAGCAGCACCATCACGGTTGCAAATTCGATTTCGGACAGCGACTATGCACGGGTTGAGATCCTGGCGCGCCACCTGCAATCCACCACGGGCGACGCGAACTTCAATGGGCGCGCCATCTGGGTGCAGCGCGGCCTCGTCACGGGGGTCACGGACACCAGCGACGACTTGCGCGCAGCACTCTTGATGCTGCTGGTGGACGGCGTGCTGGGCTTCGCCCCGCCAGTTTCCGGGGGGTGATGGATGCCGGGTCGTTGATGGATACCGTTCAGGATGACCGAAGGTGCGCCACCACGGTGCTTGCCATGGCCAGCTTTAGAGAGTTCCGCTTGTGCGGAAATGAAAGGCCTGTCGGATGCCCTTCATTGTGATCGGCCACGCGAAGACAAAGAGGTCTCCACTGCGGGGGGCCATTCTTGCGTTTTGGCGGAGACTGTGGTTTTCGAACCAACCACTTTTAGGGATTTCTAGAGCGGTGCGTGTTTGTGCGCTTGCCTGAGGGGACTCTTCTGGTTGCGTATACCGCGACCATGCGGATCGTGTGTCGCAAATAGCACCGCTGATAGACTTTCCGCTATCGGCCAGAAGCGGACGGTCGGTGTACTGTCTTCACAGAGAATCGACACATGCAAAGCCCCGATGGTCTTGATGAACTCCACGCCGCATTAGCGGCAGCTGGGGTGCAGAGTTTGCTTTTTCATGACTGCATCCACATCCCATTGCAGTTCCAGGAGGGGCATTTGGAGATCAGAGCGCCGCTAGGTCACGAGCGGTCTGCACAGATTTTTAAAGACCCGATATCAATCCCATTGCCCCTGGGACCTTGCGAATGCACGAACGATCCAGAGGGCTGCGCAAAGCACTTACTTTTCCAGCTGTCACAGAGAGGTCTGACGGCTTGTGGAATCCTCGCGTAGATTGCTTTTTGGTCTCTCGACATGCAACTGCTGAGACTGATTGCGGCCACAAGCAGACCATCCTGTTTAGCCCAGTACCCCAGATGACACGCCCCCTTTCACCAGAACGCGAGCGCGAATTCCAAGAGTTGATGGGGTTCGTGTCCTTCTATGCGACCCACGTCTCGGGCGTGAGCCAAACCTCAACCTTAAGCATTGAGAGCGTGTGCGCCAGCATCATCGAGCAGCACGGTAAGTCAAAGGCACTGGAGGGGCTTCGCCAAGCGGCGAACGACGTCATTGAGGAGTTGAGCGACAAGCGGGCAGCTGGCGTCGCAGTCCTTGACGAGGCTCTTCGCGCTTCCGGATTGATAACTGTGTCAGAGGTCCGGCGTCGATACGCTTCATCGTACAAGCGCATCACCAAACGAGGGACCATTCGAAACGACACCGAGTACTACCTCATCAACGGTATCGTCGTTGACTTTGGCAACGGCATTTCTGACGAGGAGCGTGCGGCTCTCCAATTACTCTTGGACAGATACGAGGCTGCAGCTAAGGGTAAAACGTAGTCAGTTCGCCGAAATGACGATGTCCGCTTTGGGCCCGAAGCCGACGCTGAGCGCAACTCTCCAATCCGGTCATTTTTTCTGCTTACGGCCCCATACTTGATGCCGTACTCCGCAACTGCGCGGTTCACAGGGGACGGGGAAGTCCCTTTCATTCGTTAAACCCTTTTGTCATGCATCCATTCGAAGGTTTCCTCGAACACACTCACCGGGACGAAGGCAAAATTCTGGTGCGTTTCGTTGTTGGGGGATTTGACCCGTCTCCGACATCGCCGCCAGTTTTACTTCTGCAGGTTGATGATCCGCACAACGCTGATGCTGTTTATGCCGAACTCTGCAGAGTGATGAAAGATGATTCAGGTGCCCATGTATCCGTGATTTCAGGCACCGAGGCTCACATCGTGACCGACCATGGAGCCGAGATTGCGCTATCTGGAAAAGCTGTGACCCAAACGCCGGGGCAGTACGAGGCACGGGACTTCGAGCGACTTGCCAAGCAGAATTACGAATGGGGTCAGTCACAGTACAAGGCTTCGAAAGAACTGTTCGAACGATTGATGACCTTGCAGAACCTGCTTCGAGATCAGAGTTCACGGGTAATGATGAAAATTCAGGGCCATGCTCCAGGATCAACGGCACACACGCTGCATGAACAACACCTCGCCTTCATCTCTCGCGCTCTCAGTGAGTCAAGGGCTTAACATGCCAATCGACTCGGACCCACAACTGCAGGAAGGCGGCTTCGCCGCGAGAGATGTGGTCCGGTCATCTCTACGTTTAGTGTCCGCTTTTATCTGCCGCCACAGACCGCTCCTGGCCGTTTCCTGTCTGTGCAATGAGATACGCACGTCGCTATCTTAAGCTGCTGTGCTCAGGTTTCGTGATTCTGTAAATTGCACGTTTGACACTGGAAGTGTGCACGCCAAAGTGATCCGCTAGGGCCTGCATTGTGTAGTTGCCTGAGAGGTACATGCGGACCAGTTTGGCTTCGGTCTTTTCGGGCATAGAGCGGGCTCTTCCAAATGTCTGCCCCCTTGCTTTGGCGGCCTCAAATCCAGCGGCGCAGCGCTCACGAATCATGGCCCGTTCGAACTCCGCGAAGGCGCCCAGCATGTGGCAGAACATGCGGCCCGCTGGGCTGCTGGTATCGATGGATTCCGTGAGGCTGCGGAACGTGACGCCAGCTTGCTCCAGGGACTCCAGCAGCCGGAGAAGATCACGCAGGCTGCGAGACAGGCGGTCGAGCTTGTAAACGACAAGAACATCACCGGGACGCAGGCGAGCAAGGAGGCTTTGCAGCTCAGGGCGTTGCGCGACGCCGCTGCGCTTTTCCTGCACAACGTGTTTGATTCCTGCGCGCTTGAAGGCCGCGAGCTGTACGGCGGTGTTCTGCTCGGTGGTGGAAACGCGCGCGTAGCCGTAGGAGGTCAACGGTCTACGTACTGGCCTTCAAAGCGCTTTCGAGCAACCATGTGTTCGTTGGCGCACGGGGTGGTGCCGGGGTCGATCTTGCAGTTGGGAGAAGGCTGGTAGAACTTGGCCCAGGCAGCATCTTTGCGCTGCTGGCGCTCGGTTTCCAGCCGCTGCGCGAGGGCCTTGGCAGATCGGAGTTGATCCGCCTCAAGCTGCGCTGCATCGAGAGCTTCGGCCTCGGCTTGGCGACGACGGGCGTCTTGCTTTTCGATGCGGTCCGCCTGGGCTTTGACTTCCTCTTGCACCTTGCGTATCGCCATTTCAGCCCGGTATGCAAGGATGGCTTCGTACGTGAAGGCGGCTGCAAGCCCGCCGATGAATACACCGATTGCAATCTTGATGATGTCCAGCAGAAACGACCCTTCGTCCTCTGTCTGGTACGAGCGCCTGTGCATGTTGTCCCTCCTGTAAAACAGTGTATCGCTGGTCTAGATAGGGCACGGGTTGCATAACCGGCTGACATGGGGTTTTTCACCCCATACCCCGACCCCACCACTGCGGCACAAGGCCTCCGTTCCCGGGGCCCCGGTTTGTCTCTCAGAACGATGTGGCGCGACGTCAGCCGCCTTGACTGCCGCTGTTGTGCGGGTGGGCGTTGAACGCAGGGTTTCTGATGCCCAGCGCCTGGGGTATGTCGGCCTGGGTGATCTGGCCAGGCTGCTGTAACTGCGGGGTCGGCATGGGCACCGTGCGCACCTGCTGCGGTGGTGGCTCTGCGGGGCGTCCCCGGGCCTGCAGGGGCGGCATCTGCGGCCCTTGAATGGCCTGCTGGCCCTGCTGCTGGTTCTGCTGCTGCCAGTCCACAAAGAAGCCCTGCGCCACGATCTGCAGGCACACGGGGCCGCTGACCTGCAGAAGCGTGGCTTGCTGTGTGTAGCACTTGCAGGTTTTGCCCATCGTGATGCACGCCGCAGGGTATGGGGCCACGGTGGGCTTTGTCACCTCGTCATAGGCCGGGGCCGTGTGCGGGAAGTCTTTGAGGCGCGGTGAGCGCTCTTGAATGTACTGGTCGGGCGTGAGCTTTGCCGCTACCTGCTGCGGCATCGCATTGGCCTGCGCCTGGGCCTCGCTGGCGGTTTTCGCTAGCACCTTCGCCTCGGTCTTTGCCAGCAGCTTGGACGATGCAAACCAGATCAGCAGCGGGATGAGCAGCACGCAGGCCAGGAATACCCAGAGCTTCGCGGGCAGCTTCTTTTTGCCGGTGTGCAGGCTGGCGCTTTTGTACCAGCCGTAGACCTCCTTCGGAAAGGCTTGCATGGTCACAGTGCCCGTCTTGCCACTGCCGTCCTTTTCGCAGTTTGGATTGACGGCGGACCACTCCAACACGCTGACCATATCGACGCCAAACGAGCGCTTGAGGTGGCGGTGCCATCCAGGCGGGCCGACCAAGCGGCGCACGAAGCTATCGAGGTTCTGGGGGTGCTGGGTGACCAGATAGAAATCAAAGCCGCGCCTGCGGTGCTCTGCCAGCATCTTGATGGGGTCCGGCACTGCGGCCCCTGCCGGGCGGTTTGGCAGATCATTGTGTGCCTCATCGATCAGAAAGATCGTGCCATCCGGCTCTGCCTGCCAATCCTTGAAGTCGATTTTTTTCCAGCCCGCAAGCTCCCCGCCTTCGACGGGTTCAAAGCGCCCGTTGTGACACACGGGGCGATTTTCCTTGAGCTGGCGCTCACGTACCCATTTGAGGGTGTTCAGGGTCTTTCCCGCGCCATTGGCGCCGCTGATGATGTGCAGCATGGGCTATACCTTGAGCGCCCAGCGCTTGAACGTATCGGACGTGAGGCCGTCGAGCAGCATGCGTGCCGCCATGGCGCTGGTCACGATGCTGATTGCCACCCCTACCTTCATGGCCGCAAGCATCGAGAACACCTCAGGGGGCAGGGATGCGAACTGCTGAATGGCTTGATTCTTGAGCTCATCCAGCGCGGCATTCACGCCGGTATAGGTGATGACGCACATGCCCAAGGCGATCAACACACGGCCGACCAGCGAGCCGACGAGATTCAAGAGCATGCCGCCGATGGCAGCGATGAATACAGGCATGGCTTACCCCCTCACAAGAATACGAGCGGCCAGCAGCAGCGACACCGCGACCATGATGTTTCCAATGACCGCGATGCTTGGACAGATCTTGCTGAAAGGCAGGGTCATAGACTGGCCCATCACAACGATGCTCAAATCCTGAATGCACTGACCACCACCGCCCAGTGCATCACTCATGTTGATGCGGCCCGTCATGGTCTCGGACTTGTTACCGGGAAGGTCTTTTGTCTGCACGCCTTCCTTGCCCTTTTCCTTGCCGTAGAGCTCAGACTCCGCGCTTTTGTCGTCAAACAGCTTGCAGGCCCTGATGTGCTGTTCTTTCGCAATCGCGCACTGGATGGCATCGCCCTCGCATGAGAACCCCGCAGCACACGAGCCAGCAAATCCGCTCTCTCCATCACCGTCGCCCTCCCCGTTGCCATTGCCATTGCCGCCCCCATCGGGCGGTACACCGGCATTCCAAACGCACACTTCATT
>NZ_JBWKMU010000023.1:0-13700 GCF_059415205.1 Acidovorax sp. GW821-FHT10E03
GTGGCGATGGCCGCCGTCAGCGTCGTCTTGCCATGGTCCACGTGGCCGATCGTGCCCACGTTGACGTGAGGCTTGGTGCGCTCGAACTTTCCTTTTGCCATTTTTCCGACTCCGAAAAAAATCTATACCAATACGACAGGATCTCGGCGCAACCAGAATCGGACGCACCTGAAAGTGGTGCCCATGGCGGGAATCGGACCCGCGACCTCTCCCTTACCAAGGGAGTGCTCTACCACTGAGCCACATGGGCAACTTGATGCCGCTCGCACAACATCAAAATCTCTAACTCAACAAACCAGCACAAGCGAGCAATGGAGCGGGAGACGGGAATCGAACCCGCGTCATTAGCTTGGAAGGCTAGGGTTCTACCATTGAACTACTCCCGCATCGGCCAACAGCCTCTGCGCGCCAAGCCTTGCAACCAAGCAAAACCGGACATCACTCTCAACACTACTCTCTCACTGGTGGAGGGGACTGGATTCGAACCAGTGTAGGCGTAAGCCAACAGATTTACAGTCTGCCCCCTTTAGCCACTCGGGCACCCCTCCGGAGAATTTCGAATTATAGCACTAGTTTTTTGCAACACGGGGAAATTAGCAGCCCCGCAGGATCACCCGAAGAGACACATTCCCTGGATTGCACGCGTCATTGGTGCGGCTGGCGGGGATCGAACCCACGACCCTTGGCTTCGGAGGCCAATACTCTATCCACTGAGCTACAGCCGCACGACCGAACTGGCACAGCCTCGGATTATCGCATGCAACCGCCGCCAGCAAACGCACACCACCCCGATGCACCACGACCAACACGAGCACCCACAGACGCACTAGGGCGCAACACGGCAATCCTGGGCATCAACAACCCCTGGCAATGCCAGGCCCAACCCCACAAGAAAGGCATCGGTACTCACCCCGCCGACACCCACCAGATCGAAGCCGCCTTCGCCCAGGATCCAGTTGCGGATGAGCCCATCGAACAAGGCATGCAAGCCCACGGCCGCCTCCACGGGCGTCATTGGCAAAACAACCCCTTGCAACTGCGCAGCCAGCTCGAAGTCGCGCGCCAACTGGCGGGTGAAACCATCCGACGCAGCCACGTGACGATCACGCACCCCCACGAGCTCGCTCACATATTCCACCTTGTAGAGCGCAATCTCGAAAACCCGGCGCGTCCGCTCGTCAGAGGCCACGCTGCGCAGCACAAGCGCCATCACCGCACGCAGCCGCTGCACCGGATCCGGACAGGTGCTGCACTCGAATTCCCCATAGCCCTGCTCGAGCGGAAGGGTCACCCGCTCCATCATGGCACTGAAGAGGTCCACCTTGTCCTTGAAATGCCAGTAGATCGCCCCCCGCGTCGCCCCCGCAGCCTGCGCGATATCGCTCAGGGAAGCACGCGAAACCCCCTTCTCCCGGAAGACCTGCTCCGCGGCATCTATCAGGCTGTTGCGCGTGGCAATTGCATCCTCTTTGGTTCGACGCGCCATGGGGTGTATGTCTCCTCGTTCTCAATGCCTAGTCACCGGCCGGATGCACCAAGACATCCGGCGGTCGCAATTATACATTCATGTTTGTATGTATAATCGCGCACTTATTTTGTCGGGCTCTCATCTTGGGGCGCTTCCAGCCAGCGGCCCTTTCCCCTACAACCCAATTCCTTGACGCCAATCAAAAGGACTCCCATGCCCACACCGCGTGACGCATCTGCCATTCCCTCCTTTCGCGCCTCTACAACCCACAAGGCCATCTCCCTGGTCGCAGCCACCGCAGCGGCGGTGTTGCTGGCTGCCTGCGGCAAAAGCGACGGCCAAGCCCCGGCCGGCGGGCAGCAGATGCCCCCCGTCGAGGTTGGGGTTGTCACCGCAACGCCCGGCGATGTGGGGCTGATCACCGAATTGCCGGGCCGCGTGGAAGCTTCCCGCGTCGCCCAGGTGCGCGCCCGGGCTGCGGGCATCCTGCAGCAGCGCCTCTTCAAGGAAGGCAGCGACGTGAAGGCGGGCCAGCCACTCTTTCGCATTGACGCTGCCCCGTACGCGGCAGCGTCGGAAAGCGCCCGCGCCAGCCTCGCCAAGGCCCAGGCCAACCTCGCGCAGGCCAGTGCCCAGGTGGAACGCTACCGCCCGCTCGTGAGCGCCAATGCCATCAGCAAGCAGGACTTCGTCAATGCGGAAGCCGCCGAAAAGCAGGCCCAGGCAGACGTGGCCGCCGCCAGGGCGTCGGTGCGCACCGCCGACATCAACCTTGGCTATGCCAGCGTGACATCCCCCATATCGGGCCGCATCGGGCGGGCGCTGGTCACGGAAGGTGCATTGGTCGGGCAGGGAGAAGCCACTGCCCTGGCCGTCGTGCAGCAGATCGACCCGGTGTACGTGAACTTCACCCAATCGGCCAGCGATGTCTTCCAGCTGCGCCGTGCCATGGAAAGCGGCCAGTTCAAGCGCGCCGGCGGCACCGAGGCCGCCAGCGTCAAGCTCGTCCTGGGCGACGGATCGGAATACGCCCAGACCGGCAAGCTGCTGTTCACCGACCTGTCGGTGGACGCCACCACGGGACAGGTCACGCTGCGCGCGGAAGTTCCCAACCCCAAGGGAGAGCTGCTGCCCGGCCTGTACCTGCGCGTGCGCATCGAACAGGCCCAGGCCAGCAATGCCATCACCCTGCCCCAGCAGGCTGTCACGCGCACCCAGCAGGGTGACACGGTCAGCGTGGTGGGCGAGGACGGCAAAGTGTCCCAGCGCCCCATCAAGGTCAGCGCGGCCCAGAACAACCGCTGGGTGGTTCTCGACGGGCTGAAGGCTGGCGAGAAGGTCATGGTGGACGGCTTCCAGAAGCTGCAGATGCTGCCGCCCGGCACGCCGGTGAAGCCGGTTCCATGGCAGGCGCCGGGAGCGCCATCCGCGGCGCCCCCGTCGCCGGCCGCCGCAGCAGCACCTGCGGCACCCGCCGCTTCTGCCGCGTCTTCGTCGAAGCCATAAAGGGCACCCCAGCATGGCCAAGTTCTTTATCGACCGACCCATCTTTGCATGGGTGATCGCCCTGTTCATCATGGTGATGGGCGGCGTGGCGATCACGCAGCTGCCCATCGCGCAGTACCCACCGGTGGCTCCGCCAGCCATCGTCATCAACGCGGCCTATCCGGGCGCATCCGCGCAAACGCTCGAAGACAGCGTGCTGTCGGTCATCGAGCGCGAGATGAACGGATCACCGGGGCTGATCTACATGGAATCCGTCGCCCAGGCCGACGGCTCCGGCAGCATCACGCTGAGCTTCCAGCCCGGCACCAATGCCGATCTGGCCCAGGTGGATGTGCAGAACCGCCTCTCGCGCGCCACGCCACGGCTGCCCTCGGCCGTGACACAACAGGGCGTGCGCGTGGACAAATCGCGCTCCAACTTCCTGCTGTTCACCATGCTCTCGTCGACCAACCCGGCGACGGACACGGTGGCCCTGGGCGACTACGCGTCGCGCAACATCGTCCCCGAGCTGCAGCGGCTGCAGGGCATCGGCCAGGCACAGCTGTTCGGCACGGAACGCGCCATGCGCATCTGGATCGACCCCGCCAAGATGGTGAGCTTCAACCTTTCGGCCGCCGAAATCACCGCCGCCATCCGCGCCCAGAACGCCCAGGTGGCCAGCGGCACGATCGGCGACCTGCCCAACATCGCGGGCCAGGGGATTGCGGCCACGGTGGTGGTCAACGGCCAGCTCTCCAGCGTGGAGCAGTTCGGCAACATCGTGCTGCGCGCCAACACCGACGGCTCCACCGTGCGCATCAAGGACGTGGCGCGCGTGGAGCTGGGGGGCCAGGCCTACGCCACGGCCGCGCGACTGAACGGCAAGCCCGCCGTGGGCATTGGCGTCCAGCTGTCGCCCAGCGGCAATGCCCTGGAAGCCGCGAAAGCCGTGCGCACCAAGATGAATGAGCTCTCGCGCTACTTCCCCGAAGGCATGAGCTGGAGCATTCCCTACGACAGCTCGCGCTTCGTGGACATCTCCATCAAGCAGGTGGCCGAGACCCTGCTGGAAGCGGTGGCGCTGGTGTTCCTGGTGATGTTCCTGTTCCTGCAGAACTGGCGCTACACCATCATCCCCACCATCGTGGTGCCGATCGCTCTGCTGGGCACCTTCGCCACGCTGCTGGCGCTGGGCTTCTCGATCAACGTGCTGACCATGTTCGGCATGGTGCTGGTGATCGGCATCGTGGTGGACGATGCCATCGTGGTGGTGGAAAACGTCGAACGCATCATGAGCGAGGAAGGACTGTCCCCGCTCGAGGCGACGCGCAAGGCCATGCGCCAGATCTCGGGCGCCATCATCGGCGTGACCGTGGTGCTGATCTCGGTGTTCGTGCCGCTGGCCTTCTTCGCGGGCTCCACGGGCAACATCTACCGCCAGTTCTCGGCGGTGATGGTGGCCTCCATCGGCTTTTCCGCCTTCATGGCCCTGTCGCTCACGCCGGCCCTGTGCGCCACGCTGCTCAAGCCCGTGGAAGCCGGGCACCACCACGAGAAGACCGGCTTCTTCGGCTGGTTCAATCGCGGCTTTTCGCGCACCGCCAAGGGCTATGAAGGCTTCGTGGCGCGCATGCTCAAGCGGGCAGCACGCTACCTCGTCATCTACGCCGCCATCATTGGCGCCGTCGCCGTGGTGTACATGCGCCTGCCCACCTCGTTCCTGCCCAGCGAAGACCAGGGCAACATCATCGTCAACGTGCAGCTGCCCCCCGGCGCGACACAGGAGCGCACGCTGGCCGTGATGCAGCAGGTCGAGGAGTTCATTCTCAAGCAGCCCGAAGTGCAGAGCATGGTGGGCGTGCTGGGCTTCAGCTTCTCCGGCCAGGGGCAGAACGCCGCCCTTGCCTTCGTGACCTTGAAGGACTGGAGCGAACGCCACGGCCCGGGCCAATCGGCGCAGGACGTTGCCAACCGGGCCTTCGGCGGCCTGATGGGAATCCGCGATGCGTTCATCTTCCCGCTGAGCCCGCCTCCCATTCCCGAGCTGGGCAATGCCAGCGGCTTCACGTTCCGCCTGCAGGACCGCGGAGGCGCCGGCCACGAGGCGCTCGTGAAGGCACGCAATCAGCTGCTGGGCATGGCCTCGCAAAGCAAGGTGCTCACGCAGGTGCGCCCGGACGGCCTGGAAGACGCCCCACAGCTGCAGATCGACATCGACCGCGACAAGGCCAACGCCCTGGGCGTGCCGTTCGATGCCATCAACTCCGCGCTGTCGACCGCGCTGGGCTCGAGCTATGTGAACGACTTCCCGAACCAGGGCCGCCTGCAGCGCGTGGTCGTGCAGGCCGACGCGCCTTCGCGCATGCAGCCCGACGATCTGCTGAAGATCAACGCCGCCAACAGCCAGGGCAAGCCGGTGCCGCTCTCTGCCTTCGCCACCACCCGCTGGGTCAATGGCGCACAGCAGACGGTGCGCTACAACGGCTATCCCGCCATGCGGATCTCGGGCTCGCCAGCCCCCGGTTTCAGCACGGGCGCCGCCATGGCCGAGATGGAAAAGCTCGCGGGCCAGCTGCCCGCAGGCTTCGGCTTTGAATGGACCGGCCAGTCGCGCGAGGAAAAACTGGCGGGCTCCCAGTCGCTGATCCTCTACAGCTTCGCCATCCTGGCCGTGTTCCTGTGCCTGGCCGCGCTGTACGAAAGCTGGTCGATTCCGCTGGCCGTGATCCTGGTGGTGCCCCTGGGCGTGCTGGGCGTGCTGCTGGCGACCCTGCTGCGGGGCTATGCCAATGACGTGTACTTCCAGGTGGGCCTGATCACCATCATCGGCCTGTCGGCGAAGAACGCCATCCTGATCATCGAATTTGCCAAGGACCTTCAGGCCCAGGGCAAGGGCGTGATCGAGTCGGCGCTGGCGGCCGCGCACCTGCGGTTCCGCCCCATCGTGATGACCTCGATGGCGTTCGGCCTAGGCGTGCTGCCGCTGGCCATCGCGTCGGGCGCGGGCTCGGCCAGCCAGCGCGCCATCGGCACGGGCGTGCTGGGCGGAATGATCACGGGCACGGCACTGGCCGTGTTCTTCGTGCCCGTGTTCTTCGTGGTGGTCCGCAGCCTGTTCAAGGGCAGCGCGCGCCAGCAGGAAATGAACCGCCGCCACGCAGAAGAAGCAGGAGTTGGAACCCATGACTAATCACCGCAGCACCTCCATCGCACTGGCAGCGGCAGCGCTGCTGGCCGGCTGCTCGTTCATCCCCGTCTACGAGCGACCCGCGCCCCCCGTGCCGGCCACGTACACCACGGCGGCTTCCGCCAGCGGCACCACGCAGGGCGCTGCGGCCGCGACCCCCTGGCAGGACTATTTCGCCGAGCCCCGGCTGCGCCAGCTCATCGAAGCCGCGCTGGCCAACAACCGCGATCTGCGCGTGGCCGTGCTCAACATCGAACAGGCACGCGCCACGTTCCAGGTGCGCCGGGCCGACCTGTACCCGGGCGTGGGCCTGGCGGCCAACGCCAGCCGCGCACCGGCCGCGGGCACGGGCGACCTGACCAACTCGTTCAGCGTCGGACTTGCGGTTTCGGCCTGGGAGATCGACTTCTTCGGCCGCATCGCCAGCCTCAAGGAGCAGGCGCTCGCGCAGTACCTTGCCACCGAAGAGGGCCGCAATGCGGCGCAGGTCAGCCTGGTGGCCGCCGTGGCCAACGGCTGGCTGAACCTGCTGGCCGACGAGGAGCTGCTGGACCTGTCGCGCCAGACCCTCGCGTCGCGCGAGGAATCGGTGCGCCTCACGCGCATGCGGCTGGACGCGGGCGTGGCCTCGGAGCTGGACTTCCGCCAGGCAGAGTCCCTGACCCAGGCGGCACGCGCCACCCTGGCGCAGCAGCAGCGCCAGCGCGCGCTGGACGAGAACGCCCTGGCCCTGCTGCTCGGACAGTCCCTGCCCGACGACATCCGCGCCAGCCTCACGGGCAGCCGGCTGGCCGCTGCGCCCGCCATGGCGCAGTTGCCCGCGGGCCTGCCGTCCGAACTGCTGACGCGCCGCCCCGACATCCGCCAGGCAGAGCAGCAGCTGATCGCAGCCAACGCGAACATCGGCGCGGCGCGGGCCGCGTTCTTCCCGCGCATCTCGCTCACGGCCCAGGCAGGCACCGCCAGCGGCGAACTGTCGGGCCTGTTCAAGAGCGGCTCGTGGGGGTTCACGATCGCGCCGTCCCTGCTGCTGCCCATCTTCGACGCGGGCCGCAACCAGGCCAACCTCGAGAGTGCGCAAGCCGGGCGGGGCATCGCCATCGCGCAATACGAAAAGGCCATCCAGACGGCCTTCCGCGAAGTCTCGGATGCGCTGGCGGGCCAGGCCACCCTGGGTGAGCAGGCCGAGGCCCAGCAACTACAGGCCCAGGCGGAAGGCGCGCGGCTGCAGCTGGCCGATCTGCGCTACCGCAACGGCGTATCGAGCTACCTGGACCTGCTGGACGCCCAGCGCTCCCTGTTCGCCACGCAGCAGGCCGTCGTGCAGGTCAAGCTCGCGCAGCTGCAAAACCAGGTGGCGCTGTACAAGGCCCTGGGCGGCGGCGCGCCCGAAGCCGCGGCGGTGGCGGGCAATCCGTCCTGACGCGCACGGCGGCGCCAGGCCACGCGCGCCCGCACCGCAGGGTGGCGGCGCGCGCGGGCTGTCTCGCGCATCTGGCGCGGCGCCTGTGCGATGCTCACGGGGAGGCACCAGCCCCGCAGATATAATTGAGGGTTGATTTCATCAAAGCCCCCCGATACACCCTGAGGACGTCATGAGCGACAACCACCACGAAGAAGCCCATACCGGCCCGATCAAGAACCCCAAGCAGTTGCTGGTCGCGGTACTTTTCTCGTTTGTGATTCCGATCTTTGCCATCATTGGCTTGGTCCTGTATGTCACGTCGGCCGACAAGCCGGCCGCTGGCGCAGCCAATCCCGAGAAGGCCATTGCCGAGCGCATCCAGAAGGTGGGCATGGTCGAAATCCGCGATGCCAACCGCCCCCTGCGAAGCGGCGAAGACGTCTACAAGGGCCAGTGCGCGGCCTGCCATGCCACAGGCGCCGCGGGGGCTCCCAAGTTCTCGGACGCCGCTGCCTGGTCGGCCCGCATCAAGACCGGCTTTGAAGCGCTGGTCCAATCCGCGCTGAAGGGCAAGGGCGCCATGGCGCCGCAAGGCGGCGGCGACTTCAACGACACCGAAATCGCGCGGGCCGTCGCATACATGGCCAACGCCGCCGGCGCCAAGTTCGCGGAACCCGCGGCACCCGCCGGAGCAGCCCCCGCGGCTGCCGCCGACGCCGCGTCCGCAGCCCCTGCCGCTACGGCGGCCGCAGCAGCGTCCGCTGCCGAAGCCGCTCCTGCTGCTGCTGCAGCAGCGCCCGCTCCTGTGGCCGCTGCCGCCGCAGGCGCTGGCGAAGCCCTGTACAAGCAGGCGTGCCAGGTGTGCCACGCGGCTGGCGTGGCCGGCGCCCCCAAGTTTGGTGACAAGGCCGCCTGGTCGGCCCGCCTGCCTGCCGGCATCGATGCGCTGTACAACAGCGTGGCCAAGGGCAAGGGTGCGATGCCTCCCCGCGGTGGCGCCGCTCAGGCGTCGGATGCCGATCTGCGTGCCGCCGTCGAGTTCATGGCCGCGGCCGCCAAGTAAGCCCTTCTCTCCCGCATGCGGCGGAGCGCCGCGCGGGCCCATGAAAAAGCCGGTCCACAGAACCGGCTTTTTTACTTTCTGCGCCCTGGTTCCTTCTCTTTCTTCTTCAGGTGCGCGCCATGCCCGCCCTGGGCGCCCGCCCCTGCACTCCACCAGCGCTCCAGCGGCCATGCGGGCTCATGACGAAGCGGTAGCGCCCCGGCAAATCCTCTGCCCGCACATCCAGCGGTACCCAGCGGCCCGCCTCCACCGCCTCGGCGGCCAAGGGCACGTCCAGGGTGTGCACCAGCCCCACGCCCAGCTCCGACATCAGGTAGACCCGCCCCTGCGCATCCACCAGGCAGTCCTGCACCGCGCCCCCCCGGCCGGTGTGGGAGAGCACGGAAAAATCCGGCTGTATGCGCCACACGAGGGGCGTGGCTTCCAGTTCCACATACACGCGCTGCGGCCCGTTCTGGAAAAACCATTGCCCCTGCGCGTCGTGCTCGTAATTGCGCGCGATGAATTCGACCAGCTTTTCATGCTGCAGCAGGGACCCCTTGCTGCGCGGAAAGGGGCCCGCGGCCTGGACCTGGTCGTCGCGCAGGTACCAGTGGCCGCGCGCATCCAGGCCGAGCCATCCGTAGCAGTCGGGCACATTGGGCCACTTGGCCAGCGCCTGCTTGACGATGTCATCCATGCGGCGATTGTGCTCCCGCGCGCGCCACGGCCCCCGCATGCTCTGCCAGCCATCCCCCGACTGCGTCGGGCATGGCGCGCACATGCCCCGGCAAGCGCCCGTGGGCAAAGCCGACATGGCCGCCGTGCGGGGGCTGCCAGAGCGTGACGAACCCGTTGGCCACCTCCTGCGGCAACGGCAGGCTGGCGGCCGGAACGAACGGGTCGTTGCGCGCATTGACGACCAGGGCAGGAAGGCGGATGCGGTGCAGCAGCGGCTTGGCGGAGGCGCGCAGCCAATAGTCTTCGGTGTTGCGAAAGCCGTGCAGCGGTGCGGTGAACACGTTGTCGAACGCATACAGGTCACGCGCCGCCATCAGGGCCTGCCGGTCGAACAGCCCCGGGTGCTGCGCCAGCTTCTGCAGCGCCTTGGGCACCAGGGTGCGCATGAACATGCGCGTGTAGACCTGCCGGTTGAAGCCGCGCCCGATCGCGTGCCCGCCTGCGGCCAGGTCGATGGGCGAGCACACGGCGGCCACCGCGTCCGCGCTGCGCGCGGCGTCCTCGCCCACTTCGGCGGCCCAGCGCAGGAGCGCGTTTCCCCCCAGGGAGACACCCACCGCCATCAGCGGCCCCCGGTGCGATGCACGCAGGCGCTGCAGCATCCAGCCGATCTCGGCGTGGTCGCCCGAGTGGTAGGCGCGCGGCGCACGGTTGATCTCGCCACTGCACCCCCGGAAATGCGGCAGCGCGCAGGCCCAGCCCTGCTCGCGCGCCAGGTCGGCGAACGCTTCGCAGTAGTGGCTGCGCGACGAACCCTCCAGGCCATGAAAGACCACCAGCAACGGCCGGGGTGCGCCGGCCGCCGCCACGCCATCCTGCAGGAAGTCCACATCCACGAAATCACCATCCGGCGTCTCCCAGCGCTCGCGGCGGTACTCGGGGCGGGGCCCGAACACCCGGCGCGAATACAGGGCCGGCCAGATGGTCTGGAGCTGGCCTCCGGGCAGCCAGCGGGGCGCTACATATTTCATAGCTTTTAGCGCTTACAGCTCCTAGGCAAGAAGGCAAAAAGGCTTGAACATGGGAAGGCCATCGGCTCAATGGAGCACGGGCCGCTGCGCGTCCGCCGTCTGCACGTCCGGCGCGGCCCCGGGGCTGGCGTGGTGCGCCACCATGCGCCAGCCTTCGGGGGTCTTGTGGTAGACGTTGGTGGCCAGCACCACGGCCTGGTGCAGGCCGTCGGGCAGCATCACCTCCACGTGTTCGGCGACGCTGTGCACGGCGCTGGTGAGGGCCACCACCCGGTGCACCTGCACGGGCCGGGCCCGCACCGTGCCATGCGAAAACATGGCCTCGAATGCCGCCCGGATTGCCCCCGCGCCCAGCAACCTCGGCCCGCCGGGGTGCACGCAGACGATGTCGTCCTCGTCGGCCCAGCAGGACATCAACAGCTCGATATCGCCACGCTGCAGGGCCTCGTAGAACGCGGCTTCGGTTTCGTCCGAGGAACCTCCGAGGGTGGCGGCGCTGGAGCGGGGACGGGGCATGGTGATCGGCAGGATGGGGTGAAGGAAAGGCATGGCGGCCGGGGGCCCGTCCACGCGCAGGGCACTATTGTGCGGCCATCCCCTTGCGGGCGTGGTGACCATGTGCGGCCTGCCCGGCACCGGAAAGCGGTGGCGGCACGCGCACTTGTTGCAGAATCTGCCGGGTGGCCACTGTCTGGCCCATTCGCACCCCGGTCCCTTGTCCTGACTCCACCTGGCGAACACCACCATGATGATGAAACGCATCCTTGCACTTCTGGCAGCCGTGCTGGCCCTGAGCGGCTGCGGCTACAACGACTTCCAGCGCCTGGACGAGCAGTCCAAGGCCGCATGGAGCGAGGTCCTCAACCAGTACCAGCGCCGTGCCGACCTGGTGCCCAACATCGTCGCCACCGTCAAGGGCGAGGCGAACTTCGAGCAGGAAACCCTGACCCGCGTGGTCGAGGCGCGCGCCAAGGCCACCTCGATCCAGGTCACGCCCGAAACCCTGAACAACCCCGAGGCGTTCAATAAGTTCCAGCAGGCGCAGGGCGAGTTGTCGGGTGCGCTGTCGCGGCTGATGGCGGTCTCCGAGCGCTACCCCACGCTGCAGGCCAACCAGGGCTTCCGGGACCTGCGCGTCACGCTGGAAGGCACCGAGAACCGCATCACCGTGGCGCGAAACCGCTACATCCAGACCGTGCAGGAGTACAACGTGCTCGCGCGCAGCTTCCCCACCAACCTGACGGCCATGGCCTTCAGCTACCAGCCCAAGCCCAGCTTCACGGTGGCCAACGAGGCCCAGATCTCCGCGCCCCCCACCGTGGATTTCTCCGCCTCCAAACCCAAGCCCTGAGCGGACTTGCCCTTCCACCGGACAACCGAGAAAATATGTCCCTAGCGCTTATCCACAAAGCGCTGATAGCTATATTTTTTATAGCATTCGCCTTGCCCTGGGCCCGGGCCGACGGTGGCCTGCAGCCCGTGCCTGCGCTCACCGGCCCGGTCATCGACCAGACCGGCACGCTGGACGCCGCCGACACGGCGGCGCTGGAAGCGCAGCTGCGCGCGCTGGAGCAGGCCCGGGGTGCCCAGATCGTGGTGCTCATGGTGCCCACCACCGCCCCCGAAGACATCGCGTCGTTCGCCAACCGCGTGGGCAACACGTGGAAGATCGGCCGCAGGGAGGTGGGCGATGGCGTTCTGGTGATCGTCGCCAAGAACGACCGCAAGATGCGCATCGAGGTCGCCAAGGCCCTGGAGGGCGCCATCCCCGACATCGCGGCGGCGCGCATCATCGACGGCGCCATGAAGCCCAGATTCCAGCAGAACGACTATGCGGGCGGCCTGCGCGACGCCATCGCCCAGCTTGGCGCGCGCATCGCCGGCGAGGCACTGCCCGCGCCCAGGGATACCGGCACAGGCCCATCGACGCCGCAGGACAGCGGCCGCGGAGGCTTCGACTGGACCGACCTGGCCATCTTCCTGTTCTTCGGCGTGATGGTGGCCGGTCCGTTGGCGCGCAGCATCTTCGGCGGGCGGCTGGGAGGCTTGTTCATGGGCGGGGGCGTGGGCTTTCTTGCCTTCGTGTTCACGTCCAGCCTGCTGGTGGCCGGCGGCGCGGGGATCATCGCACTGCTCTACACCTGGCTCTTCAGCGGCGTGGGCGGCGGCGCCCGGCAGGGCCGAAACGCCGGCCCGATCGGCGGCTGGGGCCATGGCGGCGGCGGTGGCTGGGGAGGCGGCACCAGCGGCGGCGGCGGGGGCTTCAGCTCCGGAGGGGGTGGAGATTTTGGTGGCGGCGGCGCCTCGGGAGACTGGTGACATGGGCCCTGAAACTGCAGCACCCTCGACCTTTCCGGGCCTGGCCACCGCCCTGTGGCGCCTTGCGCAGCATCGCTGGGGCGAACCCGGCGCCCGCCGTGCGCTCTCCAGCGACGCCCTGGAGCGGCTGGCCGCGCGGGTTGCGGCCAGCGAGCGGCGGCACACGGGCCAGATCCGCATCGTCGCCGAAGCCAGCCTGCCCTGGAGCTACCTGCGCCGCCATGCCAGCGCGCGCGAACGCGCCATCATGCTGTTCAGCAAATACCGCGTGTGGGACACCGAGCACAACAACGGCGTGCTGATCTATCTGCTGCTGCCCGAGCATGCGATAGAGATCGTGGCCGACCGGGGCCTGGCCCGCCACGTGGCGAGCAGCGAATGGCGCGATGTGATCGCACAGATGTCCACCCACTTCCGCCAGCGGCACTACGAAGAAGGCCTCGCGCAAGCCATCGAGGCCGTGTCGTCCCGCCTGAGCAGGCACTTCCCGCGGACATCGGACACGCCCGGCGACAACGAATTGCCGGACGCCCCCGTGGTCCGCTAGGAGTCCACCCGGCTGCAGCCCGGGGCGCGCCGAGCGCCGCCGGAAACGGGCGGGCGGACCGTGCGCGCCGCGACCGCGTGCGAGGGACGCAGGTGCGCCGCCACCCTTCGCAGCGGTGCGGCAGCCGCCGCAACGGCCTTTCCCAAGCCATTCACACTGTCCCAAACTCGCACCAGGGTTTTCCTCTAAAAACGGCTTCAGATGCCGCGTGGTGCCGCGAAATCCGGCGGGTTGCGGCAGAGTTCCCTCTTCATTGTTTCCAATACTGGAACAGTTAGTTTGCGACCCGGTGGTTTTTCTTCGCGTCCCATCCACGTACAGTTCATCCCATCGATGAGCCGAACCCGCAAGGCGACTCACCGAACCCGGTTTGAAGCAGTTGTCACTTTCCGCTTTGTCCCGGTTTTTCTGAGACGCTTTTTAATTTCAAGGATTTTCATCATGAACAAGACCGCCCACTTCCTCTCCATCGCCGCCGTGGCTGCTTTCGCTTCTTTCGGTGCCCAGGCCGACGAGGCCGATGCATCGCAGTTCG
>NZ_JBWKMU010000024.1:0-5828 GCF_059415205.1 Acidovorax sp. GW821-FHT10E03
TGGGCTGTAAGAGCCTGACGATGACCTACTTTCACACGGGAACCCGCACTATCATCGGCGCAAAGTCGTTTCACTGTCCTGTTCGGGATGGGAAGGAGTGGTACCAACTTGCTATGGTCATCAGGCATAACTTGGTGCTGGGCTGTTCGTGGAACAGCCTGGCGAATTCATAGAGTATGGAATCAGATTTTGTGTCTTTTGACTGCGTCAACTTGGCATAACAATCTTTGAGCTTTGCACACTTGCGTGTGTTGGCTATCAAAGTTATAGGGTCAAGCCGCACGAGCAATTAGTATCAGTTAGCTTAACGCATTACTGCGCTTCCACACCTGACCTATCAACGTCCTGGTCTTGAACGACTCTTTAGGGGGCTCAAGGCCCCGGCAGATCTCATCTTGAAACGAGTTTCCCGCTTAGATGCTTTCAGCGGTTATCTCTTCCACACTTAGCTACTCGGCAATGCCACTGGCGTGACAACCGATACACCAGAGGTGTGTCCACTCCGGTCCTCTCGTACTAGGAGCAGGCTTCCTCAAATCTGCAGCGCCCACGGAAGATAGGGACCAAACTGTCTCACGACGTTTTAAACCCAGCTCACGTACCTCTTTAAATGGCGAACAGCCATACCCTTGGGACCGGCTACAGCCCCAGGATGAGATGAGCCGACATCGAGGTGCCAAACACCGCCGTCGATATGAACTCTTGGGCGGTATCAGCCTGTTATCCCCAGAGTACCTTTTATCCGTTGAGCGATGGCCCTTCCATACAGAACCACCGGATCACTATGTCCTGCTTTCGCATCTGCTCGACTTGTCAGTCTCGCAGTTAAGCACGCTTATGCCATTGCACTATCGTCACGATGTCCGACCGTAACTAGCGTACCTTCGAACTCCTCCGTTACGCTTTGGGAGGAGACCGCCCCAGTCAAACTGCCTACCATGCACTGTCCCCGATCCAGATAATGGACCTAGGTTAGAACCTCAAACACACCAGGGTGGTATTTCAACGTTGGCTCCATGAGATCTAGCGACCTCACTTCAAAGCCTCCCACCTATCCTACACAGATCTGTTCAAAGTCCAATACAAAGCTACAGTAAAGGTTCATGGGGTCTTTCCGTCTTTCCGCGGGGAGATTGCATCATCACAAACATTTCAACTTCGCTGAGTCTCAGGAGGAGACAGTGTGGCCATCGTTACGCCATTCGTGCAGGTCGGAACTTACCCGACAAGGAATTTCGCTACCTTAGGACCGTTATAGTTACGGCCGCCGTTTACTGGGACTTCAATCAAGAGCTTGCACCCCATCATTTAATCTTCCAGCACCGGGCAGGCGTCACACCCTATACGTCCACTTTCGTGTTTGCAGAGTGCTGTGTTTTTATTAAACAGTCGCAGCCACCGATTTTTTGCAACCCCGTTGGGCTCGCCTTGTACAGGTTCACCTACTTGGGGCATACCTTCTCCCGAAGTTACGGTATCAATTTGCCGAGTTCCTTCTCCTGAGTTCTCTCAAGCGCCTTAGAATACTCATCTCGCGCACCAGTGTCGGTTTGCGGTACGGTCGTCAATAGCTGAAGCTTAGTGGCTTTTCCTGGAAGCAGGGTATCACTCACTTCGTCTGCAAGCAGACTCGTTATCACCCCTCATCTAAGCCCGGCGGATTTGCCTACCAGGCACGACTACAGGCTTGAACCAACATATCCAACAGTTGGCTGAGCTAACCTTCTCCGTCCCCACATCGCACTATTGATCGGTACAGGAATATTGACCTGTTTCCCATCAGCTACGCATCTCTGCCTCGCCTTAGGGGCCGACTCACTCTACGCCGATGAACGTTGCGTAGAAAACCTTGCGCTTACGGCGAGGGGGCTTTTCACCCCCTTTAACGCTACTCATGTCAGCATTCGCACTTCTGATACCTCCAGCATCCGTTACCAGACACCTTCACAGGCCTACAGAACGCTCTCCTACCACTTGCAATAAATTGCAAATCCGCAGCTTCGGTAACTGGCTTAGCCCCGTTACATCTTCCGCGCAGGACGACTCGATCAGTGAGCTATTACGCTTTCTTTAAATGATGGCTGCTTCTAAGCCAACATCCTGACTGTTTTAGCCTTCCCACTTCGTTTCCCACTTAGCCAATTTTAGGGACCTTAGCTGGCGGTCTGGGTTGTTTCCCTCTTGAGTCCGGACGTTAGCACCCGGTGCTCTGTCTCCCAAGCTGTACTCGTCGGTATTCGGAGTTTGCATAGGTTTGGTAAGTCGCCATGACCCCCTAGCCTAAACAGTGCTCTACCCCCGACGGTAATACTTGAGGCACTACCTAAATAGTTTTCGGAGAGAACCAGCTATTTCCAAGTTTGTTTAGCCTTTCACCCCTATCCACAGCTCATCCGCTAGTTTTGCAACACTAGTCGGTTCGGACCTCCAGTACCTGTTACGGCACCTTCATCCTGGCCATGGATAGATCACTTGGTTTCGGGTCTACACCCAGCGACTGATTCGCCCTATTCGGACTCGATTTCTCTACGGCTTCCCTATTCGGTTAACCTTGCCACTGAATGTAAGTCGCTGACCCATTATACAAAAGGTACGCAGTCACCCTTACGGGCTCCTACTTTTTGTAAGCATGCGGTTTCAGGATCTATTTCACTCCCCTCCCGGGGTTCTTTTCGCCTTTCCCTCACGGTACTGGTTCACTATCGGTCGATTACGAGTATTTAGCCTTGGAGGATGGTCCCCCCATATTCAGACAGGATTTCTCGTGTCCCGCCCTACTTTTCTCTACCTTAGTACCACACGTCTGTTTTCGCATACAGGGCTATCACCTGCTATGGCCGGACTTTCCATTCCGTTTTGCTAACAGTCGTGCTATCAATAGAAGGCTCTTCCGATTTCGCTCGCCACTACTTTCGGAATCTCGGTTGATGTCTTTTCCTCGAGCTACTGAGATGTTTCAGTTCACCCGGTTCGCCTCGCATGACTATGTATTCATCATGCGATACCTCTTGCGAGGTGGGTTTCCCCATTCAGAAATCTCCGGATCAAAGCTTATTTGCCAGCTCCCCGAAGCTTATCGCAGGCTATCACGTCTTTCGTCGCCTGTAATCGCCAAGGCATCCACCACATGCTCTTAGTCACTTGACCCTATAACTTTGACGTTTCTTGCGAAACACCGCCGTCTAATCTTTCAAGGACTTGCCAGGTCTTTCACCTGACGCGTTATGCCGTAAACAACTTCAACCCTTTCGAGTTGTCATCGTATTACTTAAGAATTTCAAACTAGGTTTGAATATTCGTTTTGACGCAATCAAAAATTCTTGTTGCTAGCGGCACGGTCTGCACTAAACCTTTACGAATGTGCAGTTTCCGCTAGCAACTCTGATTCGACTCTATGAATTTTTAAAGAACAGCCGATTGATCAATCGATATTGATCAACAACAAAGAAGCCTTAACCGTTTCCAGTCAAAGCCGCTTTGGTGTTGAGTAATCTTCTTACTACCTACTACCGCAGTGTTGGTGGAGGATGACGGGATCGAACCGACGACCCCCTGCTTGCAAAGCAGGTGCTCTCCCAGCTGAGCTAATCCCCCAGTGTCCTCATACCGTATCCGTGTATTGGAATTTGGTGGGTCTAGTTGGGCTCGAACCAACGACCCCCGCCTTATCAAGACGGTGCTCTAACCAGCTGAGCTACAGACCCATTCCTCAGCTCCGCGAATCGCTTCGCAGGTCTGTGGCTTGTTCCAACAACCGATAAGTGTGGGCGTTCAATCTTGAATGCAGTTTTCCAGAAAGGAGGTGATCCAGCCGCACCTTCCGATACGGCTACCTTGTTACGACTTCACCCCAGTCACGAACCCTGCCGTGGTAATCGCCCTCCTTGCGGTTAGGCTAACTACTTCTGGCAGAACCCGCTCCCATGGTGTGACGGGCGGTGTGTACAAGACCCGGGAACGTATTCACCGCGACATTCTGATCCGCGATTACTAGCGATTCCGACTTCACGCAGTCGAGTTGCAGACTGCGATCCGGACTACGACTGGCTTTATGGGATTGGCTCCCCCTCGCGGGTTGGCAACCCTCTGTACCAGCCATTGTATGACGTGTGTAGCCCCACCTATAAGGGCCATGAGGACTTGACGTCATCCCCACCTTCCTCCGGTTTGTCACCGGCAGTCTCATTAGAGTGCCCAACTGAATGTAGCAACTAATGACAAGGGTTGCGCTCGTTGCGGGACTTAACCCAACATCTCACGACACGAGCTGACGACAGCCATGCAGCACCTGTGTTACGGTTCTCTTTCGAGCACTCCTCTATCTCTAAAGGATTCCGTACATGTCAAAGGTGGGTAAGGTTTTTCGCGTTGCATCGAATTAAACCACATCATCCACCGCTTGTGCGGGTCCCCGTCAATTCCTTTGAGTTTCAACCTTGCGGCCGTACTCCCCAGGCGGTCAACTTCACGCGTTAGCTTCGTTACTGAGTCAGTGAAGACCCAACAACCAGTTGACATCGTTTAGGGCGTGGACTACCAGGGTATCTAATCCTGTTTGCTCCCCACGCTTTCGTGCATGAGCGTCAGTACAGGTCCAGGGGATTGCCTTCGCCATCGGTGTTCCTCCGCATATCTACGCATTTCACTGCTACACGCGGAATTCCATCCCCCTCTACCGTACTCTAGCTATGCAGTCACAAATGCAGTTCCCAGGTTGAGCCCGGGGATTTCACATCTGTCTTACATAACCGCCTGCGCACGCTTTACGCCCAGTAATTCCGATTAACGCTTGCACCCTACGTATTACCGCGGCTGCTGGCACGTAGTTAGCCGGTGCTTATTCTTACGGTACCGTCATGGACCCCCTTTATTAGAAGGAGTCTTTTCGTTCCGTACAAAAGCAGTTTACAACCCGAAGGCCTTCATCCTGCACGCGGCATGGCTGGATCAGGCTTGCGCCCATTGTCCAAAATTCCCCACTGCTGCCTCCCGTAGGAGTCTGGGCCGTGTCTCAGTCCCAGTGTGGCTGGTCGTCCTCTCAGACCAGCTACAGATCGTCGGCTTGGTAAGCTTTTATCCCACCAACTACCTAATCTGCCATCGGCCGCTCCGTCCGCGCAAGGCCTTGCGGTCCCCTGCTTTCATCCGTAGATCGTATGCGGTATTAGCAAAGCTTTCGCTCCGTTATCCCCCACGATCGGGCACGTTCCGATGTATTACTCACCCGTTCGCCACTCGTCAGCATCCGAAGACCTGTTACCGTTCGACTTGCATGTGTAAGGCATGCCGCCAGCGTTCAATCTGAGCCAGGATCAAACTCTACAGTTCGATCTTGATTTTTTCGCTCTTTCGAGCAACTCATAATTAAGAATTGAAGTGAACTTCACTTCTCTCTCATGAGCGTTTGTAGTGCTAAGCACTAGTTCCAAAGAACTTGGCACTCGCCATCAAACGCCCACGCTTATCGGCTGTATATTTTTAATGAACCGGATCACTCACAAAGACCGTAGTCTTTCCTTGCTTTCCCGACTTAGCTGCGATCAGCTGAGCCTTGAATTCTAGCACAGTTTTTGAAGAACTGTCAAACTTTTGAAAACTTTTTTGTTTTCATCACCTTTCAAACTCAGCACCTTGCGGCATCCAGTTCTACTCAGCGAAGCCTTGAATTATATACCGGTTTTTACACCACCTACAACCCAAAACCAAACTTTCTTCTTCCACCTTCTCAGCCCCGGCAACCACAAGGCCTAGACCCCATCATCACCCGAACCTCCAGCGCCCCGCATCTCTGCAGCACCGCCTCAGTAGCGAAGCCCTCGACTATAGCA
>NZ_JBWKMU010000025.1:0-3027 GCF_059415205.1 Acidovorax sp. GW821-FHT10E03
CGCCACCGAATCGGTGATCTGCACCGCATTGCCCAGGGCGCGCGATATCTGCCGGATCATGGCGCCGCCCATCAGCACCGCCAGCACGATGCCCAGCACGACGGCCGTGAGCGCGACGGCGCGAATCGCCTGAAAGCTCGATTCGGCCCGGTCGTACTCGGCCTTGGCCCGGTCCAGCTGCACCTGCATGAGCAGGCCCAGCACGTCCTGCAGCGGGTCGATGGCGGGGTACATCTCCTTGGCGGCGAACGCCGTCAGCGCCGCCGTGTCGCCCGATCGGAAATGGCCGGTCAGCGTGTCGGCGGCCGCGTCGGCCTTGGCCTGCAGGGGCTTGAAGCGCTCGACCAGCTGGGCTTCCTCGGGCACGAGGTGCGTGGTCAGGTAGGCCTTCCAGTTGGTGTCGATCGCCTTGCGCGCATCGGCCACCGACTGCTGGCCCTGGGCAGGCGTCATGGCCCCGTCGCGCACCTTGTGCGCGGTATCGACCACGTTGACCGCATACATGTCCGCGACCACCTTGATCTGCTTGAGCGGCACCACCCGGTCGTCATACACCGACTTGAGCCCCGCGTTGGACTGCCCCATGCCGAACAGGCCCGCAGCGCCCACCAGCAAAACGAGCAGGCACAGCGCCGCCAGCAAGCCGGCGAGGCGCGTGGATATCTTGAACTGGCTCATGGCAGCGCTCCTGAAGTGGGGAAAGAGAAAGGGGACCGGGAACTGGACGGCAGCCCGGGGCGCCCGTCGAGGCGATGACGCCATGGCGCGCGCGGGCGAAGGAGAGCGGGATTGCAGGCGATGCGGGGCCCGTGCAGGCAGGCACCGCCCCACGGGCGGGCAGTGCGGGAATCAGCAGAGTCGGAGCCGCGAACCATGAGAGAACTCCCGGCGGAAGACCAACACGTCCCAAGGGCGGGCCCGCCGCCCTGGAACCGGTGCACGCGCACGGTCCGGGCCGGGGCCCCTGGCACCCAGCATAGCGCGTTCTGTTACGTTTGCGAACGCCGTGAGGGCGATAAACCACAGGCCCCCGCCGGGAGGCCTTGCGGGCCTACCTGGCGACCTGGGCGATCAGCCCGGTCTCCTCGCTGCTGAGCAGCGCCTCGATGTCCATCACGATCAGCGTGCGCTCGCCCAGGCTGGCAATCCCGGTGATGAAGGCCGGGTCCACATGGCCCTGGCGCTCGAACTGGGGGGCGGGCTTGATGAGGTCGGCGGTCAGCGAGGCCACGTCGGCCACGGCGTCCACGACCACGCCCACCACTGCCGTGCCGATGTCCAGGATGATGACCACCGTGAACTCGGTGTAGCTTGCCTCGGGGCACTGCAGCTTCAGGCGCAGGTCCAGGATGGGGACGATGCGCCCGCGCAGGTCGATCACTCCCTTGATGAAAACCGGGGAATGCGCCAGGCGCGTCGGCTGCTCGTAGGAGCGGATTTCCTGCACCCGCAGGATGTCGATGCCGTACTCCTCCGCCCCCAGCCGGAAGGTCAGGTACTCGCCCGCAGGCGCGGCGGCGGTGGCCGCTGCGGCGGGACGGGACGAGGAGGCAGGGGCTGCGATCATGGCGCGGGCTTTCGGAAAGCAAGGGATGGAGGGGCCGAGGAACGTCTGGACGGTCTCCCGCAGGCGGGGCGGGCCGCGCGGATGCGTGCGGGCGCGGGCACAGCAGCATAGCAGCCGGCGATGGCAAGGACCTGCCTCGCGGCGCGGGGCCCGCCGTCCCCGGGGCGCCAGCGCAGGCCTCGCGGCCTGGAATTGGAGAGCTAGCTCCATTCGGGCGCCCTGCCCGCCCTCGAAAAAATGCTACCGTCGCCCACGGTGCGCCGTGCGGCCCTTCCCTTCTTTTCCTGGAAGGCCCTGCACGGCACACCCGCAAGCCACACGACATGGCGCCCCGCTTTGTTTGAAATGATGAACCGATGCCCTTCTTCAGCAAGAAAGAAACCGATCCCGCCGACATCCCGCCGCCAGGCCTGCCGCTGCTGGCCCTGGAACTGCGGGCCCCTTGGGAGTTTGGCGCGGTGCTGCCCGCCTGGCCCGTGCTGCAGCGTGCCCCGCTGGGCGACGGCCACACGGTGATCGTGTTCCCCGGCCTCACGGCGGGGGATGCCACCACGGTTCCGCTGCGCCGCTACCTGGAGTCGCGCAACTACGAAACCCAGGGCTGGGGCCAGGGGTTGAACCTGGGCCCCAGGGACGGCGTGCTGGAAACCGCCAAGCGCCAGCTGCAGGAGGCCGGCGAGGCCAGCGGCGGCAAGGTGAGTCTGGTGGGCTGGAGCCTGGGCGGCATCTATGCGCGAGAGCTGGCCAAGGAAATGCCCGGCCTGGTGCGCTGCGTGGTGACGCTGGGCACGCCTTTCGCCGGCCCGCACACCTCCACGAACGCGTGGCGCATCTACCAGTTCGCCAGCGGCCGCAGCATCGAGCGCGAAACCGAGAGCTACAACCTGCCCGAGGCCCCGCCCGTACCCACCACCAGCATCTACTCGCGCACCGACGGCGTGGTGGCCTGGCGCGGCAGCATCCAGTCGCCAGCCGCGCACAACCCCCACACCGAGAACATCGAGGTGGTCGCCAGCCACTTCGGCATCGGCCTGAACCCCAGCGCCTGGTGGGCCGTGGCCGACCGGCTGGCACAGCCCCACGGGCCGGACGCCATGTGGCAGCCCTTCGAGCGGCCGGGCCTGCCGGGGCTTCAGCTGATCTACCCCGACCCGGAGCGCTGAGCCGTCCGCGCAAGAAAAAAAGCACGCCCGAGGACTCCTCCTCCCGCGTGCTTTGTTTTTGATAGCTGCCAGCGCTCGGGCATTCAGCGCTGGCGGCCTATTTGGCTTGCATTCTTCGCAGGCTCCCGCTCAAAAGCTTTCCCAATCGTCATCGCTGCCCGCCGGCGCGGCGGCGGCGGGCTTGGGGGCGGGCGGGGCCGCGGGCCGGGGGGCTGGCAGGTGGGCGGCAGGGGCCGTGCCGTTGCGATGGCCATCCCGTGCCGCCGCCGCGCCGCCGCGCGGAGCCAGCGCGGGCGG
>NZ_JBWKMU010000026.1:0-1464 GCF_059415205.1 Acidovorax sp. GW821-FHT10E03
TTTTTATGGCCTCTGCCCACCGCTACCCCAGGTGGCTGGGGCCCTGCGCTGCCGCCCCACCCACGGCGTCGGCACGCCAGACCGGCGCACCCTAGCCGCCACGACCCGAGCGCACATAACGCGCTGACACCTTTCCCCCGTTGAACTGCCTCTTCGGAACAGCCCTGGCTGCGCCGTGGGCCGGTTCGCCCTTCGCTTGCCCCCTACCCATCGAAAGACACCATGAAACCTCGCACATCCCCCACGCCCCACCCCTCCCACCCTGGGGCCCGTCAGCCCTGGGCGCGCAGCCTGGGCACCGCAGCAGTCCTGTCTGCCGCCACGCTCGCCGCGCAGGCCCAACCCGCATCAGGCCCCGGCCTGCAGCTGTATGGTCTGGTCGATGCCGTTGTGGGCCGCTTTGCGGGTCCCGCTGCCGGCATCAATGCGCAGGACCGCGCCGTGACCAAGCTCGACGGTGGCGGCATGTCCACCAGCCACTGGGGCGTGCGCGGCACCGAAGACCTGGGCGGCGGGCTGTCGGCACAGTTTGAGCTATCGTCCTTTGTGCGCAACGACTCGGGCGCCACCGGCCGCAGCGACGCCTTGCCTGCGCCCGTGAACGTGGCGGCCGACCCCGTGTTCTCGCGCGCCGCCTGGGTGGGCGTGTCGCACCGCGACTGGGGCCGGGTGCGGCTGGGCAATGTCACGTCGTTGCTGTTCCTGAGCTCCATCACCTCCAACGCGTTCGGCGACTCCACCGTGCTCGGGCCGCTGAACCTGGTCACCTTCATCGGCAGCCCGCTCACAGGTGGCACGGCATGGGCCAACTCGGTGGTGTATGACAGCCCCAACGTCGCGGGCTTCAATGCCTCGGTGGCGCACGCCATCTCCGAAGGCCAAGGCGGCGGCAACAGCGCTGCGCGCCTGGCCTACGCCAAGGGCCCCTGGGCCGCATCGCTGGCGTGGCAGAGCGTGAAGAAGAACCCCGGCACTTTTGCCGACGGCACCTCACCCAACGACACACGCGCCTGGCAGCTGGCCGCGTCGTACGACTTCGAGGTGGTCAAGCTGTTTGCCCACCTGGGCCGCATCGACAACCGGGGCACGGCCGCTGCACCGCTCAACGTGGCATACCGCGTGTGGGATGTGAGCGCTGCCGTGCCCGTGGGCGCGGGCCGCGTGCTGGCGGGCTACGCGGTGCGCCGCACCAGCGACACCGTGGGCCCCGTGCCCGCCACGGTGGCGGGCGGCAATGTGGAGCGCAAGGTGTTCACCCTGGGGTATGACTACTTCCTGTCCAAGCGCACGGACCTGTATGCCATGGTGATGCGCGACAGCACCCAGACCCGCACGCTGCCTGCACCGCCCTCGGTGATCAGCGCACAGGGCACCAGCTTTGCAGTGGGGGTGCGCCACCGGTTCTGAGCGCACTTCACAACGGTTGTCTCCAAGTTTCAGGGCGCCTTCGGGTGCCCTTTTTTT
>NZ_JBWKMU010000027.1:0-1303 GCF_059415205.1 Acidovorax sp. GW821-FHT10E03
GAGATACTTCACCGGTAGAGTTCGAAAGACGCCATTTCCAACGGCTCAAAAGTGTCTAGGGAATCCGGGGCGATTCAACCGCCGAAAAAGGCTGCGCCTCATCGGCCTACGCGCCTGGCGGCGCTGCGCGCTTCGCTTGCGTGGTGCCGGCGCCGACATCGACCCTTGCCGCACTCGCCGTCATTCTCGAGTCCATCACCTTGTCCGCGACTGTAGCCCCCGGCCATGTGCCGTCAAGACGCGCCGGGCCGTGTCCTCGACTGGCGCCTGCGGGCCGCACCAACCCGGCGCTTGTTTCCTTGACGGCCCCTGTCCACGGGCTCCTGACGTCTCGGGCGATGAACTCAGGAAAGACGGTGACAACGAGGTCGACCTGGTTCTTTGCGCCGACCCCACCGGAAGCCCGGGGAGAGCTCTGAATCTAGAAATCCGGCGCGGGTTCTTCAACAGCCAACCTCATTGGAGAAAGACATGCAACTCGCATCCCGTTTCGCATCGTATTCGCCGGTGCTGCGCTTGGAACAGCCCTTGTCGGATGACCAGATCAGGACGGTGGACCCATCCATCTTCACGGCGGCCCCGCACGACAGCAGCTCGCACCGCTACAGCGACATCCCTACGGCGACAGTGCTGCACAAGCTGCGCGGCGAAGCGTCCAGCCTTTCATGGCGTGCCAGACCCGCGTGCGGCAGGAAGGGCGGCGCGACTTCACCAAGCACATGCTGCGGCTGCGACACGCCAGCCAGATCAACGGCTGCGAGGCCAACGAAATCATCCTGCTGAACTCGCATGACGGCACCGGCAGCCACCTGGGGCCGATCCCTCCGGGCTCGCCGCTGCGGCTGCGCGGCTGGGCAGAACGCCTGAGCGACCGCAGCGTGATTTTTCGCGTGCGGGCTCACGACGCGCACGAAGTTGTCTGCGAATCCGGCACAAGTTCACCCGGGCCTATCGACCCCAGACCAATGGCAAGGCAGAGCGATTCATTCAATCGGCGCTGCGCGCGTGGGCCTATGGCTGGAGCTACCAGAACTCAGCTGAGCGAACTGTGGCCTTGGCAAGCTGGCAGCATCACTACAACTGGCACCGGCCGCACGGTGGCATTGGTGGATTGGTGCCCATGGCCAGACTCGATCCAACGGGAAACAACCTGTTGACTCTTCACAGCTAGCTGCTGGGTAGCGTTCATGCATCCAGCTTGAACACAGCCACAGAATCCACTAAACCCTGGGCCTGCTGGCTCAGGCTGCTGGCGGCCGCGGCCATTTCCTCCACCAGGGCCGCGTTCTGCTGCGTCACCTGG
>NZ_JBWKMU010000028.1:0-1167 GCF_059415205.1 Acidovorax sp. GW821-FHT10E03
ACCAAGCCTCACGTCAACGTGGGCACGATCGGCCACGTGGACCATGGCAAGACGACGCTGACGGCGGCCATCGCCACCGTGCTGTCCGCCAAGTTCGGCGGCGAAGCCAAGGCATACGACCAGATCGATGCGGCGCCCGAAGAAAAGGCCCGCGGCATCACGATCAACACCGCGCACGTGGAATACGAAACGGCCAACCGCCACTACGCCCACGTGGACTGCCCCGGCCACGCCGACTATGTGAAGAACATGATCACCGGCGCTGCCCAGATGGACGGCGCCATCCTGGTGTGCTCGGCCGCTGACGGCCCCATGCCCCAGACCCGCGAACACATCCTGCTGGCCCGCCAGGTGGGCGTGCCTTACATCATCGTGTTCCTGAACAAGTGCGACATGGTGGACGACGAAGAACTGCTGGAACTCGTCGAAATGGAAGTGCGCGAACTCCTGGACAAGTACGACTTCCCAGGCGACGACACCCCCATCATCCGTGGCTCGGCCAAGCTCGCCCTGGAAGGCGACAAGGGCAAGCTGGGTGAAGAAGCCATCATGAAGCTGGCCGAAGCGCTGGACACCTACATCCCCACGCCAGAGCGCGCTGTGGACGGTGCCTTCCTGATGCCCGTGGAAGACGTGTTCTCCATCTCCGGCCGCGGCACCGTGGTGACCGGTCGCGTCGAGCGCGGCATCATCAAGGTCGGCGAGGAAATCGAAATCGTCGGTATCCGCGACACGCAAAAGACCATCTGCACCGGCGTGGAAATGTTCCGCAAGCTGCTGGACCAAGGTCAAGCTGGCGACAACGTCGGCCTGCTGCTGCGCGGCACCAAGCGCGAAGACGTGGAGCGCGGCCAAGTGCTGTGCAAGCCCGGCTCGATCAAGCCCCACACCCACTTCACCGCTGAAGTGTATGTGCTGAGCAAGGACGAAGGCGGCCGCCACACCCCGTTCTTCAACAACTACCGCCCACAGTTCTACTTCCGCACGACCGACGTGACCGGCGCCATCGAGCTGCCGGCCGACAAGGAAATGGTCATGCCTGGCGACAACGTGTCGATCACCGTCAAGCTGATCAACCCCATCGCCATGGAAGAAGGCCTGCGCTTCGCCATCCGCGAAGGCGGCCGTACGGTCGGCGCTGGCGTCGTGGCCAAGATCATTGCTTAA
>NZ_JBWKMU010000029.1:0-890 GCF_059415205.1 Acidovorax sp. GW821-FHT10E03
TGAATCGCCCCGGGTTTTCTAGACACCTCTGAGCCTCAAACCTGAGGCCCAATAGGAGGTGCCATGAGTAAGCAAAGATACCCCGAAGAATTCAAGACCGAAGCGGTCAAACAGATCACCGAGCGTGGCCACAAGGTGGCCGACGTATCCGCCAGGCTTGGTGTTAGCCAGCACAGCCTGTATCAGTGGATCAAGGCCCATCGAATGCCCGCGGCACAACGGCAAGCGCAGGGGTCACAGGCGGATGAGCTGCGCAAACTGAAGGCCGAGCTCAAACGTGTGACCGAGGAGCGCGACATCCTAAAAAAGGCCGCAGCGTACTTTGCCAAGCAGTCCGGGTGAGGTACGCATTCATCGAGCGGCATGAACACCAGCACAGCGTTCGCCGCATGTGCAAGCTCATGACCGTGCACCCCAGCGGCTACTACGCCTGGAAGTGCGATCCGGTGAGTTCTCGTGGCAAGGACGATCAACGCTTGTTGGGCCTGCTCAAGCACGCGTGGCTGGAGAGTGGTGGCGTCTATGGCTATCGCAAGCTCACGATGGACATGCTCGACCTGGGAGAGCGCTGCGGCAAGCACCGCGTGGCCCGATTGCTCAAGCTTGAAGGCCTGCGTTCACAGACTGGCTATCGACGCCGACCTGGCCCGCGTGGCGCCAAGCCAGCGGTGGTGGCACCAAACCATCTGCAGCGCCAGTTCAATGTCAGCGAGCCCAATCAGTCATGGGTGACCGACATCACCTACATCCGCACCCATGAAGGCTGGTTGTACCTGAGCGCCGTCATCGACCTGTTCTCCAGGCAGGTGATCGGCTGGTCCATGGGGCACCGCATCGACACTGAGTTAGTGCTCAACGCGCTGCTGATGGCATTGTGGCGCCGGCAACCC
>NZ_JBWKMU010000030.1:0-833 GCF_059415205.1 Acidovorax sp. GW821-FHT10E03
ACGCAGGCGCCGCCTTCCTCATGCATACCTTCCCCGCACGGGTTGTCGCGCTTGCACGCGCCATCGGTGCCACGGGTCCAACCCGCCGCGCAAGCGGGCAGGCATTGATTCTGGAACTCGTCAAACCCAGCGTTGCACGTGCATTGCCCTCCCCCCAGCGTGCTGCCAGAGGGGCAGGTAGATGCCGCATACCGACTCACAAGGCCCTTAAATCCCGTGGTGCCGGACTGATAGCAGTACGCCTGATCATTGCTGAAAGAGCCAACAGATGTACCGCCTAGCGACTGACATGCAGCAAGCGCGGTCGGAAACCCATTCTGGCCGTTAGATGCGCTGTAGCTATGGCCGGGCGTGGGACTGAAAGCAGCCCCAACCGGCGGCGAGACTGCAGCAGCAATCAACAAGACCGCCAGGGCGAGCACGCTAGAGATCAAGCGGTAAAGATCAGCCATGCGGCCCCCAGGATTGCGACGATGACGAAGAGGCCCATTTGCTTTGCACCTTGAAGAAGCCCACCGCGTGGACTTTTGCAAGGCCCCTGCCGGCCGGTCAGGGAGCACATGCGAGGGGCGCTTAGGAGATAGCGCGGCGCACCCACTTGAAGGCGGCAATCGCCACCACGACCAGCAGCACGGCGGCGCCGATCAGGCCGATGGGCGCGATGGTGTCGCCGATCTCGGAGACGACGCCGGTCACATCGATGGCGGCGTGCGCGTTGTTGGCGAGGGCCAGGGCACCGACTGCGGCAGCAGTGGCGAAGCGGCGGGTTTGTGCATTGAAGCGGTTCATTTTTCAGTCCTCTTGGGTTGATGAATTTCCATCGGATCGAATGG
>NZ_JBWKMU010000031.1:0-791 GCF_059415205.1 Acidovorax sp. GW821-FHT10E03
GGGCCCAAAGCAGACAGGGATGCTCATCTGTTTCTCGCTCAAAGTTGGCGAAGAATCCTCCGAAGCTCAGATAGTGAATTGCTGCAAGGTAGCATTCCGAGCTCCTCCGCTTCTTGTGGCGAAACATCTTCTGCGATAACCAAAATAGACAACGCATGAAGCCTGTCCTGCAAGTCTTTGGGGACGCCTTCAAGCGCCGAAAGATGTAGCTCAAGACTTGCGGCAATTGCGCTCGCGGGAGCTAAGCCAGTAGCGTACTTGTCCGCAATTTCCAGCACTCGCTCGGCTATTGAGGTATTCGACAAATCGTGAATTTCCGCTCCTGGCCGTCAGGAGTAGTTTTCGTCCAGCTCGGCTTGAATAGCTTGGCTCAGTGTCTCTGCGCTCATCACTATGCCCGCAGAATGGGGTGTTGAGAAAACGGCCACAGACCTGTGGTCCTTCGACATGCCGGGAAGCCAACGCTGCTGAAAGGCCTCAAGGGTTATTGAAGCGGGCTCACAGTCTACCCACGGTCCCGTAGCACAAGCACCGGCGTAATCGGGATGGGGCCAAACGGGGGCAATCTCGTCTGCTCCATTCGTACTGCTCAGGACCCAGCCGTCTTGGTTCCGCAGGCTCCAAACCTCCTCCCAATCTGCAATTCGCTTGATGAAATGTCGCAGCCGCTCCTCAGCAGGCAATCCGGAAACCGAAGCCATTTCCTGCGGTCTTAGTAGATATGACATGGGGGCCTTTTTGCTCCGACCAAAAAGTGAGGAGGTAGGTTCGTGAGTGGCAGCTTCTGGCCG
>NZ_JBWKMU010000032.1:0-650 GCF_059415205.1 Acidovorax sp. GW821-FHT10E03
CCCGACAACTGCAAACCCGATGAGGTCCGCGTCAACGGCGTGTGCGTCAAAGAGCCTCCCTGCGAGCCTGGATACACCCGCATCAACGGCAAGTGCGTGAAAGACAAATGCCCGAAGGCTGGCACCAGCGCCGGGGATGGCTGGGAGATGTCCTCTGCGGCCACGGAGTACACATGTGAAGACCAGGGCGTGAGCTATGACGGCCCGGTCCAGTACTGCATGATCAAGCTGGTGAACAACATGGACGTCAGCTACAACGGCAAGACGTTTTACTATGGGCGCGGCACATACACGGGCGGTCAGTGCCAGGGTGGCACGGGTGGCGGCGATGGTCCCGGCACTGGCCCCGGTGAAGGACCTGGCGAGGGTCCGGGCGAAGGTCCCGGCACGGGTCCTGGTACTGATCCTGGCACCAACCCTGGTGGCGGTCCCAAGCCACCGGACCCTAACAATCCGCCCCCTCCGCCGCCGCCTCCGGTCCCCCCGGACAGCAATGGCAATTGCCCGCCTGGAACCCAGCGCTACAGCAACGGTAACTGCTATGCGCCCACCCCGCCGCCGCAGCCTCCAAACAGCAACGGCACGTGTCCCCCTGGAACCTCCAAGGTAGGCACCAGCTGCGTTTCTCCCTCGCCGCCCGGCAAGCCCAT
>NZ_JBWKMU010000033.1:0-502 GCF_059415205.1 Acidovorax sp. GW821-FHT10E03
TGCTGATGGGCGGCGCCATGATCCGGCAGATATCGCGCGCCCTGGGCAATGCGGTGCAGATCACCGATTCGGTGGCGCGGGGCGACCTGACGGTGCCGATCGATGCGCGGGGCAGGGACGAGATCTCCCTGCTGCTGGGCGGCCTGACCACCATGCGCGACAACCTGGCCCATGTGGTATCGGGGGTACGCGGGAATGCGCAGGGTGTGGCGTCTGCCAGTGCCGAGATTGCGTCGGGCAACAACGACCTGTCCAGCCGCACCGAACAGCAGGCCAGCGCGCTGCAGGAGACGGCGGCGTCGATGGAGGAGCTCAGCTCCACCGTCAAGCAGAACGCCGACAACGCGCGCCAGGCCAACCAGCTGGCGATGAGCGCATCCACCGTGGCGGGGCAGGGCGGCGATGTGGTGTCGGAGGTGGTCGAGACCATGAAGGGCATCAACGACAGCAGCAAGAAGATCGCCGACATCATCAGCGTGATCGACGGCATTGCCTTCCAGAC